>JAAFJM010000040.1 GCA_013298895.1 Bacteroidota bacterium
ATCCTGCTATTTCTTCTGTTTCTACTTTTAAATCGGTTAGGTTTTTAACCAATTCTCTTTTGGTGGATTTTAAAGTGTTTATCCTAATTACAAAAGGTGCTTTTTGGTTTAAAGCAGTCATTTCTGTTTGCCAGTTTTCGCCTAATTCGGCCGTACCCATATTGTCTAACCAATCAGGTACCGATTGATTAATTTTAGGAATATCAAGCGCTTGTTGTCTGCGCTGCATTACAATGTGGTAATTAATGCCATCAAACTCAGGCCAAGCTGGTAAATCAACTCCTTTAATCATAAAATGAATGGCTAAAATAGCAAACATTTGATGTTGTTTCAAAGGGCGCATGTCTTCATGGCCAGTTAAACAAAATTGGTACAAACGTATCCAACGCACAATATCGTAAGTGTTTTCGGCAATAAAAGCCCTGTCGCGCGCGCCCCACGTATGGTTTTTGCGTAAACTTTGCTCTATTACTTTATCGGCATATTTTTTTTGATTGAATATAACATTTAAGTTAGTAACCACTTCATTAACTAAAGGGCGGTGTAATTTTTGATTCATGTAATTTTTGTTTGTTGAAGATTAGCTGACCCTACAGCCAACCAAATTTATAAAGCGCCAAAGGTAAGCAAAAGCCCCATGATTTTGAAAGTTAATTAGTTGATGGGTTTGCGAGTTTATAGGTTGATGAGTTGATTGGTTGATAAGTTGATAGGTTGACGGGTTGAGTGTTTACGAGTTGATTGGTTTATAGGTTTATGAGTTAATTAGGAAAACAGGTCAACAATCCAACAATTAAACAGTTCAACAATTAAACAGTTAAGCAATCTAAACAACAACATAAATCTGATCCAAGTTTCGGCCGTAACCATCGTAATCTAGGCCATAACCAACCACAAATTTATTTTCAATTTCAAAGCCAACATAATCAATTTCAAAATCCTCTTTAAAAGCTTCGGGTTTAAAAAGCAACGTTAATATTTGGATACTTGCAGGTTTATGGTCTTTTACCAATTCTAATATTTTTTTTACGGTATTGCCTGTATCTACTATGTCTTCAATAATAATTACATCGCGATTTTCAATGCTATTGTTTAGCCCAATAAGGGTTTGAACTTGGCCTGTACTTTCTGTGCCTTGGTAACTTGCTAATTTTATAAACGAAATTTCGCAAGGCGACAGAAACGCTTTCATTAAATCGGAAGTAAACATAAACGAACCATTCAATACCGATAAAAACAACGGATTTTTGCCATGAAAATCAACAGTTAATCTGTTTGCCAACTCAATAACGCGGGCTTCAATACTGTGGTGGCTTATAAATGGCTCAAATTGTAGGTCTTTAACTTTGATGGTCATGTTTGGTAAAATGCTTAAAATAAAAAGTTTGCAATAATAGTTTTCCTTTAGTTGAATTAAAAGCTACTATAAATATTTAAAATAAAGTATTTTTGGCCACTATGAATGTGCTTGCCATTGTATCTTATCCTTTTTTACCCGCTACCACAGGTGGAGAAATTTGCACTTTTGGGCTGCACAATGAGTTGGCTAAAACCAACGAAGTTTCGGTTTTTACAGTGGAGCCTTATAGCCAGAAATTTACTCAACCCAATTTTGAACTATTGGCTAAAATGCCCTTTAAGCCAAGTAGGTATATCAATATTTTTGTTTTTTTTACCATTAAAAAGTTAATCAAAGAAAAACGCATCGATTTACTTTTTTTTGAGCAAACATGGTATGGTTGGTTACTTTGGTTATTGAAAATATTCACCCATAAAAAAATATACATCAGGGCTCATAATATTGAACATTTAAGGTTTAAAAGCATTGGTAAAACTTGGTGGAAACTATTATTTTACTACGAAAAATGGACTTACAACACAGCAGATAAAGTGTTTTTTTTAACAGAAGAAGACAGGCAAAAGGCGGTGGAGGTTTTTCAATTAGCTGTTAATAAAACACAAGTAATTCCTTATGGCATTGATTTAGCGCAAATTCCTTTAAAAGAAGCAAATGCAGTTGACAATGTAAAACAACGCCATCTCATCAAACCAGATGAAAATATATTGTTGTTTTATGGCACAATGGGTTATAAACCTAATAATGATGCTGTTTTATACTTATTAGAAAAATTGCAACCTGCTTTGCAAAAGCATCCGCAATTTCATTATAAAATAGTGGTTTGTGGTAAAAATTTACCATTAACCATTGAGCAAAAAATTAAAGCCAATCCGAGTATAATTTATGCGGGTTTTGTGGAGAATTTGAATGAATACATTGATGCAGCTAAAGTGGTTTTGAATCCAGTTGTAACTGGTGGTGGTGTTAAAACCAAAGCCATTGATGCTTTGGCTAGAAATGCCAATTTGGTTTCAACCGAAAGTGGTGCCATTGGAATTGAGAAAAATGTTTGTGGCAATAAGTTAATTATAGTTCCTGATAATGATGTGAATATATTTACTCAAGCCATAATCAAAACGTGTGATGCGCTTTTAAACAATGTTCCCAACCAGTTTTACCAAACTTATAATTGGGGTAATATTATTAAGCGATTGGAGTTGTAATAGTGAAGTAGATTTAAAATTTTAAATAAAAATCCTTTAAAATTTAATAATTTGCAGGCGTTTTGCAAATGAATCCAACCCTACAATTACCCATATTTACGGAGTTACAACAGTGTGCCGATAAACTTGGCTTAGAAGCTTATGTTATTGGCGGCTATGTGCGCGATTTAGTGCTCAATCGTAACTCAAAAGATATTGATGTAGTAGTAGTTGGCGATGCATTGCCTTTGGCCAAAGCATTTGCTAATTTGCATAAACAAAGTGATTTTGCAGTTTTTAAAAACTTTGGTACAGCCATGGTTAAAACAGCAGATTGGGAAGTAGAGTTTGTGGGTTCCCGCAAAGAAAGTTACCGAACCGATAGTCGCAAACCAACCGTAAGTCCTGGAACTTTAGCAGACGACCAAAATAGGCGTGACTTTACTATAAACGCTTTAGCCATAAGTATTAATAAAAATACTTTCGGTCAATTTGTAGATCCATTTGGTGGATTAGATGATATAAACAATCAACTCATTAAAACGCCACTTGCTCCCGATATTACCTTTAGCGATGATCCTTTGCGTATGTTGCGTGCTATTCGTTTTGCTTCTCAATTAGGTTTTACTATTTTACCTGAAACTTTTGAAGCTATTCAGCGCAATGCAGAACGTATCAAAATTATTTCATACGAACGTATCAGCGAGGAATTGAACAAAATTCTGTTATCACCAAAACCATCAGTTGGACTAAAATTATTGTTTGAAAGTGGTTTGTTAAAACTTGTTTTTAAAGAACTTCAAAACATGCATGGTGTAGAAGTTAAAAATGGCAAAGCCCATAAAGATAATTTTTACCATACCATTCATGTAGTAGATAATATTTGTGAAGAAACCAATAACCTTTGGTTACGTTGGGCAGCCTTATTGCACGATATTGGCAAACCTGCCACCAAACGTTTTATTGAAGCCGAAGGTGGTTGGAAATTTCATGGACATGAGGACAAAGGAAGCCGCATGGTTCCTAGTATTTTTAACAATTTAAAACTGCCACAAAACGAAAAAATGCGCTATGTGCAAAAGCTAGTTGCTTTGCACCATAGGCCAAAAGCATTGGCAGAAGATGGGGTAACAGATTCAGCAATTCGTAGGTTAATCGTAGATGCAGGTGATGATTTAGAAGATTTATTTACCCTTTGTAGGGCAGATATGACCACGCGTTTTGCTGAAAAAATTGCTTTGTATAAAAGTAATTTAAACAAGGTGCAACAATTGGTAAAAGAGGTTGAAGAACGTGATGAATTGCGCAATTGGCAACCTCCCATTACTGGCGAAATGATAATGGAAACATTTAATTTACAGCCGTGTAAAGAAGTGGGTTTAATAAAAAATCAAATAAGGGAAGCCATTTTAGATGGTAAAATAAAAAACGATTACACAGAAGCATTTGCTTACATGAAAACCATTGCAGCTGAGTTGGGGATTAGACTATAGACCATAGCTTCTGGACCATTGTTAATAGACCATGGACGATAGATAATAGTAGTGTCTATCAACCATCAACTATCAACTATCAACAAACTATGTTCTATCATCCATCAACTGACAACTAACTATGGTCTATCAACCATTAACTACTTCGTTATTTTCAACTGTAAAAAATGTTGTACCTGTGGCTTGGCGTTGGGTAAAATAATCTCTGTAAATAGGGCTAAATGCTGTTCTGTGTTCCATAACCTCATTATATGTTTCGGTTAAACCAATTAATAATTCACAAACCTCACGAACCGCAAAATTTCCGCTTTCGTGTGCAGTAATATAATCGGCCAAATTATTTTGAATTACATAGTTTTTAAAAAGAGGATTTGCATTGCGATTTACCATCATTCGTAAGCCGCAAACCTTTGCTATACTTAAATCTAACACATCATCAAACATATAGCAAACTTCATTTTTTTCAATATTATTTTGCTTACAAAAATGCTCTAAAGCAATAATTTTATCGGCTACTTTATAATATGATGCACTAAAATGTTCACGTGTACAAAAGTAAAAAGCCATTTCATTTTTTTCGCCCGAAATAATGGCACAATTAGGCATGGTATTATTATGTAAGAAATAATTAAATCTTAACATATTTATTCCCATACTATCGGCCTCATTAAAATTTGAACTTTTGTTTTCGTTTTTAACTGCATTGTTAAACACGCCATCCCAATCAAAAATAAACGCTTTTATACCCTTTAGTTTTTCGCTAATTTTATCTGCATCTGTTAAAAATATACCACCTATTTCGCTAAATATTTTTTCTATGTTATTGTTCATTTTTATTATTAATTACTTTTGGCAATATAGTGAGTTTGCAATATATCAAATAGCGTTAAAACGTATTTTTATTACGTGTTTATTGTCGCATTTATTTTCAATTATTAACAGCTAAAAAACAGTGTGTCTAATTTGAAAAAAATACCTAGTTGCTTTGCTAGTAAAGGTTTTAAGAGGTTTATTAATATTTTTTTGTTTTAAACCTAGCTTATCCACTTTTAGGCGAATGTGGTTCGTTTTTAAGAGCAATTCTGCATCTTATATTCGTTGTAATGATACTTATTAATAAATACGAACCTGCCATAAATATTGATGAAGCATTTGTACAATATCAGCATCAATATGAAGAGTTGAAAAAAATATTCAGCTTTATTGATTTGCCAGAAACTATTGTTGAAGCTGAGCAGTTAAACAGTGCTATTTTACGTAATTATTATGCCAATGCAATTGATCACAATTTGTTAGAGGTAAAAACGGTTAAATACATCATTAATAAAAATATTCGTCCAACAGGTGCTGCTGAAAGAGCTGTTTTTCAATACCACAAAGCTGAGCAATATTTATTCAATAGTGTTAATGAGCCGTTATCTTTATCAATGGTTTATCAGTTAGAAAATATTTTATTAACTGAACTATACAATCAGAATGCAGAATCCAATTTGTTTAATAATAAAATATTTAAGCAACCTGAAAGATTGCATCCTGAAACGGAATTAGAGTTGGATAACTTATTCGAATTTTTAAATGTTGATACCGAATTTCATCCAATTATTCAAAGTTGGATGTTACATTTTAAAATATTGTCATTGCCAATGTTCTCCGAATCAAAAAATAAATTTGCATCATTATTGCAAAATTTTTGGTTACGTAAACATAATATGGATTTAAATGGTCTTTTAAGTATTGAACACGAGTTATACACCAAGAAAAACGAATACTTGACCTATTTTTTAGAGAATAAAAACGAGAATGAACTAGGCCAAGAGCAACATTTAAATGAACAAATAACTTTTGGTTTAAGATTACATGCAAATCAATTAACCCGCATGTATCAATTGCTTCAATCTTATTTTCGTAAACAAGTTGATTACGATAAATTAAAGCCTCGTCAAAAAAACATCATGAACTTTGTTTTTGAACGTGGTTATAAATTGAAAGAAATAGATGATTCAATTTTAAATAAACGTCAAAAATTGATCATGTTTATTATACAACATAGAGGTTTTGTGAGTACAAAAGAATTGGTAAGCGAATTTGAATGTAACCGTAAAACTATCCAACGTGATTTTACACATTTATTGGAATTGAATTTAGTAAAGGTTATTGGACAAGGAAGTGCTTTAAAATATTCATTAAATTTAGATAATCATAAGCAAGATTCAGTTACCCAATACCAGTCGAGCTATTTGAAGAATAGTGATGAAACAATGCAAATTGGATTAGATAATTAGAATAAAAAAAAGGAACTTTTAAAATTTTAAAAGTTCCTTTTTTTTATGTTACAACTCATCTTCGTTGTAAAAATAGTCATCATTGGTAGGGTAATCAGGCCAAATTTCTTCAATACCTTCAAATGGTTCCCCATCATCTTCTATTTCTTGTAGGTTTTCTATAACCTCCAATGGTGCGCCACTTCTAATACCATAATCAATTAATTCATCTTTGGTTGCAGGCCATGGTGCATCGTCTAAATAGGAAGCAAGTTCTAGTGTCCAATACATATTATTATTTGTTTTTAAATTTTATGCGAAAATAAATTTTATTCGCACTTAAGCAACCACAAAATTTTTATATAAAAAAATATTATTTTTATTTTAAACCATATTGAAAAATTGCTATCAGACCTTCAAAATTAATTATAAAAAATAAAAAATCATGAAACGTAAATTATTATTAGCCGCTATGGCTATTGGAACTTCGGCATTAATTTTCACTTCTTGCAAAAAAAGCAATGAAACCGATTTTGATACTGAAAGTACTGTAGATCAGAGTAATTCAGAATCAAGTTTTGATCAAGTATTTAAACAAGTGGATGAAGCTGCTACCAACAGCTCACTTGGAAAAATGGGTCCTGCTATTACAATCGACTCACTTTCAACTCCTAAAAAAATGACAATTGACTACGGAACTGGAACTATTTGCAACGATTTAAAAACCCGCAGTGGTAAAATAATTGTTACCTATACTGGAAAATACCGCCAAGAAGGAACGATAATCAATGTAACTTTTGATAATTTTGTTCAAAATGGCAAACAAATTAGTAATTCGAGCACCAAAACCATTACCAATAATGGTAGAAATGCAGCAGGATTTTTAAATTGGACAATTACTGTAAATGCTTCTATTATTTTAGAAAGTGGACAAACCATTTCGTGGAACTCAACCAGAAATAGAACATGGATAGCAGGCGAAAGCACTCCTAAAGATTGGACCGATGATAAATACGAAATTACTGGAACTACCTCAGGGGTAAATCGTAAAGGTGTAAATTACACTTGTAATATTACATCGCCTTTATTAGTTGATTTAAGCTGTAATTTACGCAGAATTACTAAAGGTACTATAGAACTTACTCCGGAAGGCAAAAAAACTCGCACTATAGACTTTGGAAATGGTGAATGTGATAATGAAGCTACTTGCACTGTAAATGGAAAAGTATTTAAAATTGGTAGATTTTAATTAAACCATTTCTTATAAAAAAAGCCGCTAAACTTAATTGATTAGCGGCTTTTTTAGTATTACTTTAATCGAACTGGGAAATTGATATCAATATCGCTTTCATCAGATTTAGAGGTGGTTTTTTGTACTCCATCATAATGACTTAACACAATGTTTAAAGAACCAATTAAAGGCAAATTATATGTTTGATTACTTTTGGTTAGAATGTTAAACTCAAGACCAACAGGAAGTTTCGGGTTATTATCATCAAAATCTAAAATTTCGGTGCTAAATTTCCCTACCAAATTGGAACTTGGCGTGTAAAAAAACTGGTGGGCATTTTTTTCGTTTTCTATTTCAACTGAAACTGTATCAATTGGACTTTTGGTTTTATCTAAAATTAAAACTTTACAATTATACCTAATTCCAGAATCTAATGCGATGGTATCAATGATTGGTGAATTCCCTCCATCACCATCCAAATCTTCCCATTTATAACTGAATTGATATTTTGCATTTAGAGAATCATCTATGTTATATCCTGTTAATAACACGGTGGTTAAAACCTCTTGCGAATTGGTTTTTACTGGATTCTTAGGGTCATCTTTTTTACAGGATGAAATGGCTGCTAAAACCATGCTTGCTATGATTATTTTATTTTTCATTTGATATATTATTTATTGTTATTACTATTATAAATTATGGGTGAACATGAAAACTGAATGATTTTATGGCATTTAAATTTAAAACATCTGTTGTACTTATATTAAGCAAATAATCAGTATGTGTGGTGGTATTAATTTCATGGCTAGTATCAAAATCAAATGAATTTACATCCAAATTATCCTTAACGTAATCCAACACAATATCATTTCCTTTTATAAGCCAAATACGAGCAGACTTTAAGTTTTTATTATGTTGAATATTTCCTTTAATATTTATGGTTTGCCCATTAGTTGCAGTGCTTAAGGAAGGAGAAATAATGTTTATGATTGGCAGTGTATCTGACTTTGTATTTAAAACCGTAAATGTTATACTTTTTTCAAATGTATTCCCATCGTGATCAAAGGTTTTAACAGATAGTTTCATTTCCGTGTCTGTCGATACATTCGGAAAAAAATATAAATTAGTATTTAAGTTATTTTTATGTGAATGTCCGTTGTATTTATAAACAGACATTCCATCTGCAACTTTATTAACTTCTATCACGTAATCATGTAAATGATCCTCAGCAGACATATTTATTCGAATCCAAAGGGTATCTGTTTCGTTTAACTTTGCGCCTTGACTTGGTGAAAGAAAGTTTACTGATGGCTGAGCGTGGCTATGATCGTGGTCATGTTTATCGCAGCTCGTAAAAGCTAATAGCATAAATAAAAATACTATTGCACTGGTAATTGTTTTTAATGATTTCATTTTTTTTATTGTTAGATTGTTGTCCCGATAAATCGGGAGTTATATTGTGTTTTTTTGCTAGAAGCTAGAAGCTAGCTGCCAGTGGCCAGAAGTCCTAAAAAGGAATATTGAGTTTTATAAAAATATTTCTTCCTGTATCTAAAGCATAATACCTGTATCTACTCAAATAATCTCGATAACTGGTATTGAATATATTTTGAACTCCAACGCTCCAGTTCATTTTAGTTTTGGTAAATTGACTTGCACCAAACACCAAATCAAAAAGTTGGTATGAAGCTGGAGGAGCTGTAAAATCAATACCTTCGGGTACTCTATTTTGCTTAAATACATATTGATAATTGATTTGCACAAAAGTATTTTTTACTTTTTTTAGTTTGGTTAATTGCCATTCAATTCCACTATTAATCCTATTAGCTGGCATAAAAATTAAAGGCAAATTTTTACTTATATCATTTGCATATAAAAAGGTATAAGCAGCATTTATACTTAAATTGGTGCGTATTTTATAACTTAAATTGGTTTCAAAACCTTGCAAAAGCGCATTGGTTTGCACATAATTAAATACAGGAAAAACACCTCTAAAGCTGGTATTAAAAGTATTGCTTGGCAGCCTATAAATGAAGTTATTTATTAAGTTATTATAAGCTGTAAAGTCAAAATCAAATTTAGCTCCAACATATTTTAAAGTTACTTCAGCATTATAACTTTGTTCTGGTTTTAAGTTAGCGTTTCCTTGCTCAAAAGTAGCTACAGCAGCATGCAATCCGTTAGCATATAACTCATTTATACTTGGTGGGCGCCAGGCAGAACTTAAGTTGGCTGTTAACTTCCATTTGGTATTAAATAAATAGCTTACACCAACTGTACCTGCTGTATTATTAAAGTTTAAAACATTACTCAAAACTTGGTTATTTTGATTGATATAACGGGTTAAATCCATCAAATCATAACGTAAACCAGCTTCAGCTTGCCAATGTTTTTTATTCCATTTTTCAATTACATAAAAACCATAGTTATTGCTTATGAAATTAGGAATAAAAAATTGTTTTCCTGTGGCATAATTTCCTTGATTGGCGTAACTAAAACCCACTAACCCTTTAAAACCAAATACTTTTTTATGCTCCAGTTTTAAGTTGAACTGATTGGTGGTTAAAGTTAAATTGTAAGTTGGTTGATCTTTTAAATTACTATTAGCATTCAAAAAACTCAGCACATCAAACTCTTGTCGGTTATTAATTTGTTGGCTAAAATCTACACTTAATTTATTGGCATTTTTAAATGAATAAATCCATTTAAAAGCTTGAATAAAATGCGTTATATCTTGCCTTGGGCGACCAATTTCGTAAGTAAAATCATTAATTACACTTGGTTTCCCTCTAGCAATGGTATTTTCTAAATCGGTTCTGTTATGCACATGTGCCGAACGTAAAATTCCCAAGCTCGATTGAAAATAACTTGCCATGTATTCAAATGTATTTTGCTTTAGTTGGTATTGCACAGCCGCATTTAAATCAGACTCTGTAAATGCTGTATTGCTTAACACGTATTCAGGCGTTTGTGAATCGCCTGCTTTTCTATAACTAGTTTGTAAACGCCAACTTAAGTTTTGTTTTTTTAAATGATTGCCTTCTAAAAACAAACTATTAGCTAATTGCCAATTATTGCTAAAACCATTTAAACTGTATACGCCTGCAATTCCATTTTGAGTTTTAAAATCTTTAGCCGATACTTTAATAACGCCACCAATTGCCTCTGGCCCATATTGCAAGCCACTTGCACCTTTAATAACTTCTAATTTATTAATGGCAAATGGATCTATTTCTGGTCCATGATCTGCTCCCCAATTTTGCCCTTCTTGCTTCACGCCATTATTTAAAGTAACAATTCTATTGCTGTGCAAACCTCTAATAACGGGCTTTGAAATACTTGGTCCGCTATTTAATAAAGTTACACCAGCAGTATTTTTAAGCATATCGCCCAAGGTTTGTCCACGTAAAATATCCAGTTTTTTACTATCAATTGTTACATGATTTTGTAGGTTATAGTCGCTCAGTTTATTATTCTTGTCAGTATTAATTATCACATCATGCAAATGATGTTCTTCCGATGCTAAGTCAATTCTCAAACTGGTTTTTAAAGGTAAAACCAAGCTTAACACAATGGGGTGATAACCCAAATAGCTTACCTCCATTTTATAGTTTGTTTTAGCTAAATTATTAAACTGAAAAAAACCACTATCATTAGTATAAACTATGTTTTTTAAAGGCAATAAAACAACCTTAGCATTAACCAAAGGTTTTTTGGTAACACTATCCATAATAAACCCACTAATATTATAATTATTATGTTGCTGCGCAATACTTTTACTTGCAAAAACAAGCGTAAACAAGCATAAGGCAACAAATGCTTTTAAATTTATCAAAATAAAAAAAGTAAAAAATACTAAAGATGAGATGCCATTAGCATCCAAATACTTGAACCATAGATTACTAAATAGTTCATTAAATAAAAAGACTTGCAGGCGGGCCTTTATTATTTAAAAGTATGGTAATTTGATTTTGAACATTGGTGATTTTTTGTTCAAAATAATGTGTTTTAAATACTTCAATATAGTAAAAACAGCTACTTGATAAAGTAATATTTTTGATAAAATGATATTGACTTACAAAGCATTTTTCTGCACTTTCAGCCACATGTTGTTTGTGCTCGCAATGCTTAATTAATAAGTCTTGACAGTAGTTTTCATCTAACTTACAATGATGCTGATGATTTTCTGAACCATTATTTATTCCCACAAAATGCTCCTCTTCCAAATGCTTATGAAAAGCATGGAAAGGAATTAGCGTAGCTATAAAAATAGCCACCAATACCAAAGAGCAATATTTAATAATAAATTTCAAAAAAAGTGAGGCAAAAGTAAAGTTTTTATTTGCTAGAATGTTTCCGTTTAACAAAAAAGCTCACAAAACTACTATTTAAGTTTTGTGAGCTTTCTGCTTTTATAAGTATTTATAATTTATTTACCTAAACTTTTAGCCAAAGCAGCTTTTATAAAACGTACGAATAATGGATGTGGATTTAATACTGTACTTTTATATTCTGGGTGAAACTGAACCGCCACAAAATATGGGTGTGTTTTAATTTCAACTATTTCGGCCAATTTGGTTTCAGGGTTAACTCCCGTGATACTCAAACCATGCTTTTCAAAATCTTTTTGATACTTATTGTTAAATTCATAACGATGACGATGACGCTCAGTAATTTTAGTTTTTTCGTAAGCTTTATAAGCCTTACTATCTTTACTCACCTCGCATACATACGAGCCTAATCGCATGGTTCCACCTTTGGCTGTAATATTCTTTTGATCAGCCATCATATCAATAACAGGGTGTGAAGTTTCGGCATTCATTTCTGCACTATGCGCATTTTTCCAACCAATTACATTTCTAGCAAACTCAATAACTGCCATTTGCATTCCTAAACAAATTCCAAAGAAAGGAACATTGTTTTCTCGAGCATATTTGATTGCGGTAATTTTTCCTTCAATTCCTCTATCGCCAAAGCCTGGAGCTACTAAAATACCATCTAGTTCTCCTAATTTTTGAGCTACATTTTCGTCAGAAATGAGTTCACTGTGAATATAGTTAACCCTAACTCGACATTCATTGGCAGCACCTGCGTGAATAAATGCTTCAATAATAGATTTGTAGGCATCAGGTAATTCAACATATTTTCCAATCAAACCAATTTGCAATTCGTTTTTAGGATTTTTATGTCGGGTTAAAAATTGCTTCCAACTATCTAAATCTGGTTCAGTTTTGGTTGAAAGTTTTAAACGATTTAAAGTTATTTTATCCAACTTTTCCTTTAACATCATCAAAGGAACATCGTATATAGTTGGAACATCTAATGCTTCAATAACGGCATCAGGAGCCACATTACAGAATAATGCCAATTTGCGTTTTTGCTCTTTACTGATTGAATGTTCGGTTCTACAAACCAAAATATCAGCTTGTAAACCACTTTCTAACAAAAGTTTAACCGAATGCTGAGTTGGCTTGGTTTTTAATTCTTTCGTAGATGCTAAATAAGGCAATAAAGTTAAATGAATAATCAAACAATCTTCTTGCTTTAATTCCCAACGCAACTGACGAACTGCCTCAATATAAGGCAATGATTCAATATCGCCAACGGTTCCACCAATTTCGGTAATTACAATTTCGTACTCACCAGTTTCGCCCAAAAGCTTAATTCTACGCTTAATTTCATCGGTTATATGGGGAATAACTTGCACTGTTTTTCCTAAAAATGCACCTTGACGTTCTTGATTGATAACGTGTTGGTAAATTCTACCTGTAGTTACATTATTAGCTTGCGATGTGGGTACATTTAAAAAACGTTCGTAATGGCCCAAATCTAAATCGGTTTCTGCACCATCTTCGGTTACGTAACATTCGCCATGTTCGTAAGGATTTAAAGTTCCTGGATCTACGTTAATGTATGGATCCAATTTTTGAATGGTAACGGAATATCCGCGCGCTTGTAATAATTTGGCTAATGAAGCAGCAATAATGCCTTTACCTAACGATGAGGTAACTCCGCCTGTAACGAAAATATATTTGGTTTGCATGGTTTTGTTGAGAAAAAATACAGCTAAAGTATTTACTAAAAACCAGTTAAGAAGTTTTCCGTAAACAAAAAAGTGTATTTACGGATGGCAAATGTAAGGTAAAATGCCTCTAAAACTGCTATAGTTTTACTAATTTTTTTTAGCTAAAATAAATTTGGTAATTTGATGAAGGAAAAAACAAGTAAGGTATAAACTTTTCTAAAAATCATTTAGCTATTAAACAAACCAACAATAAATCAATAAACTATCCAACCATCCAACAATTTAACAATTCAGCAACCTAACCATCTAACAATTTTTCTTTAACCTTGCAGTATGAAAAAACTAAAACTATTAATTCCGTTTTTATTGCTTAGCAATTTCATTTTTGCTTGGGGTTTTTATGGTCATAAAATGGTGAATAGATTGGCTGTATTTAGTTTGCCACCAGAAATGTTTGCTTTTTATAAAGCCAATATTGATTACTTAACAGAAAATTCGGTAAACCCCGATAAACGCAGGTATAGCGATACTGCTGAAGCTTGCCGTCATTATATTGATTTAGACCATTACGAAAAGTTTTTACCCATTGATACAGTTCCTAGAAAATGGAACGATGCAGTAGCTAAACTGACCAAAGATACTTTATTGGCTTATGGCATTGTTCCTTGGCATATTCATGTTATGATGCAGCGATTAACTTATGCTTTTAAAGAAAAAGATTTAGATAAAATTCTTCGTATTTCGGCCGAATTAGGACATTATGTGGCCGATGCACATGTGCCATTGCATGCGTCCGAAAATTATAACGGGCAATTTACCAATCAGCATGGTATTCATGGTTTTTGGGAAAGTAGATTACCAGAATTATTTAGTACCGATTACGATTTATTTGTAGGCAAATGTTATTATTTAAACAATCCATTAGAAATAGCTTGGGAAGCTAGCGAAGGCAGTTTTGCAGGCCTTGATACCGTTTTGGGTTTTGAAAGAAAATTAAATGCTTCGTTTGATGAAAGTAAAAAATACCGCATTGAATACAAAGGTCAAACACAAGTAAAAGTATATAGTAAAGAGTATGCTGCTGCTTACCACCAAATGCTTGCTGGGCAAGTAGAACGCAGGTTAAAAGCAAGTATATTAACTGTAGCAAATATGTGGTTCACAGCTTGGGTTGATGCTGGACAACCTAACTTAAACGATTTGGTAAAAGATAAAAAACAAACCAAACCTTCCGATGAAGAAATGCAACAAATAATAGCCGAGGAGCAACGCTTGTTAAACGAAAACAGAATGATTGGTAGAGATGAGAAGTAGTTAATAGACCATGGTTTATAGACGATAGACAATAGTTTTAAATTCTATTGAACAAACCAAAACCATTGTCCATGGTCTATCAACCATCAACTACAGATTTCCAGTTCTGCCTCCATCTACCGGAACATTAATTCCTGTAATGTACGATGCATATTCCGAAGCTAAAAAGGTAGCTGCATAAGCTATTTCGTTTGGTTCACCAAAACGACCCATAGGAATTTCGCTTAACATTTCTTGACTCACTTCGTCAGTACTGTGTTGTTGTTTTTGAGCTTTGTTGTCTATAATTTGTTTCAACCTATCTGTAGCTGTAGCACCAGGTAAAATATTGTTTACTGTAATTTTAAAAGGAGCTAATTCATTAGCCAATGTTTTGCTGTAATTAGCCATTGCACCACGAATGGTATTGCTAACTCCTAAACCTTTTAAAGGAATTTTTACGCTGGTAGAAATAATATTGATAATGCGACCGTAGCCTGCTTGTTTCATGCCTGGGAAAACGCTTTGCACCAAATGATGGCTGCTTAAAACATGTGCATTGAATGCATTTAAAAAATCTTCTTCTTTGGCATCAATGGCTAAACCAGCCGCAGGGCCACCGCTATTATTCACCAAAATATGGTAAATATGGTGTTTTTGTGCTTGTACTTCTATGACTTCTTTTACTTGTTTTGGTTGACTAAAATCGGCAACTAAAAAATCATGTTTTTGTCCTAAACTGGTATCTAAATCGCGTACTATACTTTGTAATAAATTACCGTTTCGGGCCATTAAAGTAACGTTTGCTCCACATTTTGCTAATTGCATAGCAATGGCATAACCAATACCTTTGGTACTACCGCAAACCAATGCATTTTTATTTGTTAAATCTATATTCATTTTTTTGTTTTTTTTTCCGTTGGCTAAAGCCGAACGGCTATTGATTCTAGCTTCTGGCTAATGGTGGCTTGCTTTTTGTAAATTTATATTTGCTTATTTTTTCCGTTGGCAATGCTTCGGCTTCGCTCAGCAACCGCAATTGACTCTTTTACTAGTATTTATAATTCAACATTCAACATTCAAAATTACTCATCCTTTCGTCTCAAATTTCGTTCAATGTCTCTTTCTTTAATGGTTTCGCGTTTATCGAAGGCTTTTTTACCTTGTGCAAGCGCAATTTCTATTTTTATAAAACCATTTTCGGCTTCAAATAATTTAAGCGGTACAATAGAAAAACCTTTTTCTTCGCCACGTTTTTGCAGCTTTTTTAGTTCTACCTTTTTCAAAAGAAGTTTACGTACCGCAAGTGGGTCATGGTTATAAATGGTTCCTTGTTTAAAAGTACCAATATTCATATTCCTAACATAAAGCTCGTTATCTCTAAAATAACAAAAAGCTTCGGTAATAGAGGCATTTCCGGCTTTGATAGATTTTACTTCAGTACCGCCCAATACCATTCCAGCAGTGTATTTGGTTAATAATTGAAACTCAAAACTTGCCTTTTTATTTACAATATTAATGCGCTTGTAAGCTTTATCTTTACTCATGATTTGAACGTACAAAGAAAAACTATTTTTTTGTTTTTTGAGTATGGGTTGATAAGTTGGTGGGTGTTTTGTTTTGATCCTATAATGGCAAAAATTTTATTTTACCAATAAAACACTTTAAGTTTGAGTAATTTATTTAAAACAAATTGAATGGAAATTTTAAAATCAGCAAGTATAATGAAATTAAAACTCATATTTATTATTAGCTTGCTATTGAATAATTCTTGCAAAAAAGATAGTGATTGTGGTCATCAAAGTAGTGATGAATACCAGCCAATAGAAGAGTTAAAAGTGGTACCCTATAATGACTTTTCTGAGCTAACCTTTATTAATAAAACTACTCTAGATACCAATTTATTTGTTGGACAAGGTTATGTATATGATTGGGGTAAATATACAAGCCAAGAATATTGCCCCCAAACATATAATCTTCAACGAAGGTACATAGTTTTTATTTGTACTAAAAATAGTGATAAAATTACGATACAAAATACTTTTTTAAAACCAGGTAGTAGAACAATGATTATAAGTTACAAGAACAAGAGTAGATCATTAAATGCGGGTTATTTAAAACAACCATCTTCTGATTCTTTGTTAATAGAAGGAAACTACTATAATAATGTTAAAAAAATTAATCCTGAAAATTCTACTACTACACTAGGATATTTATTTACACTAAAAGAAGGATTGCTACAAATTGTTATTCCAACAAGTAATGATACATTGAATTTAGTTAATGTAAAATTGTAAAAATTTCAAACAATTTATAGTTTTTTCGCTAAGCAATTGCGTTGCTGTTCGTAACTATCTGACACGATATTTCATAACAAATCCCAATAACGCTTCGCTAATCATATCAATATAGCCGCGCGGGAAAAATTAGAGACCTAACATGTTACCTCTTTATGTAAAAGACGTTGCAATGCAACGTCTCTACGTAATTGTCCCATTCCATCCAAAATTCAACATTCAAAATCCAAAATTTAATATAAATTTGCCTCACATGATAAAAGCAGAAAATATTTGTAAGAGTTATAACCAATTGCAGGTGTTAAAAGGAATCAACTTAAACATTGGCAAAGGCGAAATTGTGGCCATAGTAGGCGCAAGTGGAGCTGGTAAAACTACTTTATTACAAATTTTAGGTACTTTAGATAAAGCCGATACAGGAACTTTGCTATTAAATGAGCAATTGGTGAATAGTTTGAATGATAGTAAGTTATCCGATTTTAGAAACAAAAACATTGGTTTTATTTTTCAGTTTCATCAGTTGCTGCCTGAGTTTACCGCTTTTGAAAATGTAATGATTCCAGCTTGGATAGCTAAAACCAACGAAACTCAAGCCAAACAACGTGCTTTGGAATTATTTGACTATTTAGGAATAAAAGACAGAACGACTCATAAACCAAGCGAGTTAAGTGGAGGCGAGCAACAACGTGTGGCTGTGGCGCGAGCCATTATTAATAATCCAGCGGTTTTATTGGCCGATGAACCAAGTGGAAATTTAGATTCGGCAAGTGCCCAATCGCTCCACGATTTGTTTTTTGATTTAAGAGATAAATTCAATCAAACCATAGTTATTGTTACGCATAACGAAGAGTTAGCCAATCGTTGCGATAGAAAATTAACCATGAAAGATGGTTTAATTCTTTAATTTTTGTTATTGTAAAATGGAGCAAAGCCAAGTTACACCTCAGCAAATACTTAAAAATTATTGGGGCTATAATCAATTTAGACCATTGCAAGCCGATATCATTCAATCGGTTTTAGATGGAAAAGATACGCTTGCACTTTTGCCAACGGGTGGTGGTAAATCATTGTGTTTTCAAGTTCCGGCCATGGTTAAGCCAGGTTTATGTTTGGTAATTTCGCCTTTAATAGCTTTAATGAAAGACCAAGTTGAAAACTTGGAAAAACGAAACATCAAAGCCAAAGCCATATATAGCGGTTTAAATTACAGAGAAATAAATTTAATACTTAACAACGCCTGTGTTGACGAAGATTTGAAGTTTTTATACGTTTCGCCCGAGCGTTTAAATACCAGTTTATTCATTGAAAAATTACCTTATTTACCTATTAATTTAATTGCCATTGATGAGGCACATTGTATCAGTCAGTGGGGACACGATTTTAGACCTGAATACCGACAAATAGCTGAATTGCGCCAGCATTTACCAAACGTCAATATCATTGCGCTTACAGCTACAGCTACTAAACAAGTTATTGAAGATATTCAAACTCAATTGGCTTTAAAAACTCCAGCAGTTTTTGCCAAAAGTTTTGAACGGAAAAATTTGCAATACATAGTAAGGCAAACCGAAAATAAAGCTGAAAAGTTATTAGCCATTATAAAAAATAGCCACGGAAGCGGATTGGTATATGTTAGAAACAGAAAACAATCGGAAGACATTGCTAAATTTTTAAATCAAAATGGCATTGTTGCCGATTTTTACCATGCTGGTTTAAGTGGCGAAATGCGCAGCTATAAACAAAACTTGTGGATTAATAACCGTACACGAATTATGGCCTGTACTAATGCTTTTGGTATGGGAATAGATAAGCCAGATTGTAGGTTGGTAGTTCATTTTGAAATGCCTGATTGTTTGGAGGCTTATTACCAAGAAGCAGGCAGGGCAGGGAGAGACGAGCGACCAGCATTTTGTGTTTTGTTACACGATACAAGCGATGATATAAACGCTAAAAAAAAAATTGGTGTAAATTATCCTGATGTAAATGAGATAAGTTTAACTTATCAAGCCATTTGCGATTACCTGCAAGTGCCAGTAAATGCAAAGCCTGATCGTAGTTTTGATTTTGATATTATATCGTTTGTAAAACGCTATAATTTTGAAGCATTTAAAACGTATAGTTGTTTAAAAATATTAGAACAAACCAACTTAATTTTATTATCAGAAGCATTTTACGAACCATCAAAAATTAAAATAATTTGTAGCCATGAAGCTTTGTATAAGTTTCAGGTAGAGAATGCCACTTTTGATGCTTTTACCAAATTATTATTGCGTAGTTATGGAGGTTTATTTGATAATTATATAAGAATAAATGAACACGAAATTGCCAATAGGGTAAAGCTGCCTGTGGCCAGTATTTATAAGTATTTAGAAAGATTACATCAATTAGAAATTTTAGATTATATCAAAACCAAAGAAGTATCGCAACTTACTTTTATAACCGAAAGGCAAGACATAAAATACTTAACTTTAAACAAAAAATATTTAGCAGAACGTAAGCAAACTTATATTGAAAAAATACAAGCTATGATGGCTTATGCCAATCC
>JAAFJM010000041.1 GCA_013298895.1 Bacteroidota bacterium
AAAAATCAGGAAACGATTTTGGAAAAGAATACAGTAGCATGATGGTGAAAGGTCATGAAAAAGCCATTGAACTTTTTGAAAAAGCTTCAACCGATTGCACCGACCCTGATATCAAAGCATGGGCAACCGCCACTCTTCCAGTTTTAAGAGCACATCTTGACCAAGCAATGGTATGTGAAAAACAATGCGAAAAAATGTAATCATCATTAAATAAAAAGCAACATGAATAATATTGAAAATTTGAATAACAAAGAAGCCATTGACAAATTGAAAAGTTTGGTAAATGAAATAATGGTTTGCCTTTTCTGTACCGACTTAAAAACAGATGATGGAGCCACGTGCAGACCTATGAATGCCATAAAAGTTTGTGACCAAGGTAATATTTGGTTTTTTAGCGAAAAGTTAAGTGATAAAAACAAAGCCATTGCAGCGGATAAAGAAGTGCAACTCTTTTTTTCTCATCCGGGCAAAAACAGTTATTTGGTAGTAAATGGAGAAGCAACAATTATTTTAGACAAAACTACCATTGAAGAACTTTGGACTCCTGAAGCCAAAATTTGGTTTAAAGAAGGTAAAGAAGATCCAAATATTTCTATCATTAAAGTAAAACCAACCTCAGCTTATTATTGGGATACTGACGGAAACAGAATGATTAACCTATTAAAAATGGCGGCATCTGTTGTTACAGGAGCCAATTTAATAACCGGTAAAGAAGGTGCAATAACTGTTTAGTAAAATACAAATTCACAAATAAATTTCATTCAAAAATTATATAAAACAATATGGATAACGAAGAAACAATTGATGTGTTAAACACACTTATTACTATTAACAACGATAGAATTGAAGGTTACGAAACAGCAGCCAATGAAACGAAAGAACAAGATTTAAAGGCCTTTTTTAACGAACTAAAACAAACAAGTATTTACTGCAATAAAGAGCTTTCGGCAGAAATGACTAAATTAGGTGGAACTGCCACAGAGGGAACAAAAACTACTGGTAAATTCTTTAGAGTATGGATGGATGTAAAAGCAGCACTTACAGGCAATGACCGTAAAGCCATTCTGAACTCATGCGAATATGGTGAAGACGCAGCAAAAGAAACTTATGAAGAAGTATTGAGAAATGAATTAGAATATTTAAATACAGATCAATTAACCATGATTAAAGCGCAACATACTTTACTAGTTGCAGACCACAATAAGGTGAAAACCTTGAGAGATTTAGCAGCTGAATAATAAAAATTATTATAAAAGCATAGGGATAAATTTACTTATATACCTATGCTTTACCAATAAAATGAAAAAGAAAAAAACAAGTGCTACTCAAAAAAAGATAGCAAAGGTAATGCATGAGTTTAAAGAAGGTGAACTACATATTGGAAAATCAGATAAGATAGTAACCAACCCAAAACAAGCCATTGCCATTGCTTTGAGTGAAGCCAGTGAAATTAAAAAATAACAAATAACATGATGTGGAAAGAAGAAAACAATCAACTGCAACGCAGCTTTGAATTTAAGGATTTTGTAGCAGCGTTTGCGTTTATGACCAAGGTTGCTTTTGCAGCCGAAAAAATGGGTCATCATCCTAATTGGAGCAATGTGTATAACAAGGTAGATATAAAACTATTTACTCATGAAGCTAAAGATAGCATTACAGAAAAAGATGTAAAACTTTCGAAGGAAATAGATAAAATTTTTCTTGAAAAATAATGATGAGCCATAATTCTATCAGCAACTAATTAGGGTTTAACAAAGATGGATTTCATCAACCTGAAACCAAACTTACCATACAAAATAGATGAACAAGCAAAATATAGGTAATCAAACAAGGCGAAAATTTATTCAGCAGTCATCCATGGTTGCTACGGGTGTTTTGCTTGCAAACACATTACCACTTTTTTCACAAACAAATCAATCAAACAATATGAACAAGAATATAAATTCAAAAGGCTATGCCGGAAAAGACGAAAAGGGAAAATTAGTTTCTTGGAATTTTGAACGCAGACCAATTGGCGATGACGACATTTTAATTGACATCAAGTTCAGTGGAATTTGTCACTCCGATATTCATACCATTAAAGGACATTGGGGAAAGCAACAATATCCACAAGTACCCGGACACGAAATTGCAGGAATTGTATCTGCAGTTGGTAAAAATGTAACCCAATTTAAAATTGGAGACCAAGCAGGCGTGGGTTGTATGGTAAACAGTTGTATGCAATGCGATACTTGTAAAAATGGTGAAGAACAACATTGCGAAACCACTGGCATGGTTGGCACTTATGGGGCACCCGAAAAATCATCTCCAACAGGAATAACACAAGGCGGATACGCCACCAACATGGTGGTAACAGAACATTTTGCTGTAAAAATTCCAAACAATATAGAGCTACAATATGCAGCTTCGTTGCTTTGCGCAGGCATTACCACCTATTCGCCCATGATGAAAGTAAAACTCAAAAAAGGCGATAAAATGGGTGTGGTTGGCATTGGAGGTTTAGGACACATGGCCATTAAACTAGCTGTTTCAAAAGGTGCGGAAGTTTATGCTTTTACTACTTCGCCATCAAAAGTGAAAGATATCAAAGGTTTTGGTGCCAAAGAAGTTATTGTGGTGAATTCAAGTGAAGATTTAAAACCGTGGTTTGGAAAAATGGATTTCATGATCTCCACTGTTCCTTATGCTTATGAAATGTCAAACTATATTTCTTGTGTAAAACCGCATGGTTATTTTACCCAAGTTGGGCTACCAATCAACGGTGAGTTAATGATAAACAATACCAATATGGTTTTTAACCGAGTAAATTTCAATGGTTCATTGATTGGTGGCATAGCTGAAACACAAGAGGTAATGAATTATTGTGCAGCAAATAAAATCTATCCGCAAATACAAATTATTAAAGCCGAAGAAATAAATGAAGCATGGGAAAAAGTGGTAAACAAAGAAGCCCATTATCGCTATGTTATTGATGCCACCACCATTTAACATTTCAAAAAAAATAACCATCATGAGACATATTTCCATCATTTCCTCTAGCGTTAGAGAAGGGCGAAAAAGCCATAACGTTTCGCTTTATTTTAAAAATTACCTTACTGAAAACAAACTGGCAACAACCGAAATTATTGATTTGAAAGCATACAACTTTCCCATTTTTGAAGGCACTTTAAAAACTTTGGTTAATCCTGCTGAAAATGTGCTTGAATTTGCGGAAAAGATTAAATCATCGGATGGAATTATCATAGTTACTCCAGAATACGATGGTGGATTTCCCGCAAGTTTAAAAAATGCAATTGACCTACTCTATGAAGAATGGAAACACAAACCCATTGCCATAGCCACGGTTTCAGGAGGACCGTTTGGTGGTAATCAAGCTTTGGTATCGCTTCAGTTTACTCTGTGGAAAATGATGGCTTGGACTATTCCTGCTATGTTTTCTGTACCAACGGTAGATAAAGCTTATGACGAAAATGGAATACCAATGGATAAGTTAAATTCAGACAAACTAGCTGCCATTTTTATTAAAGAATTACTTTGGTGTATGGAAGCCGATAAACAAGAACATACTGCTTAAATTTTTTTCATTAATCAATAAAAAATTTACCAATAAATTATAATCACACTGTAGAAAATCATTCCAATATAATTTACTAAAAATAGTGAAACATATGCAGGCTTCCTCAGGCTCCAATCAATTGGTATGATTAACATGATTGCACTAAAAGCTCCATAGGAGCGATAGTATGGTAATGAACAAACGCACCACCAAACTAAAGCCCCATAGGGGCGATACTTATTTATATTGGAAACTTCACTAAACATACAGCCTGTTAAGTATGAATTATGCAACTATTACTGTTAAGTGTGTAAGTTCTTGGAAATATATATTCCTAGTTTTACATGGTTATGAAACTTAGTTCGTAATACCTAGAGCAAACATGAAAAAACATCTTCCAATATACCTATATGGTTTAATCATCATTCTTGTGGGTGCTTTTCTATTGTTTTCAGAAAACAGCTCGTTTTAAAACATCAAATTAACATTAGGCATCAGTTTAACAGCCGGTGCTATTTTGGCCTTTGCTGCGGCATTTGCAAGGCAAAGACACCAAGTTCAATTTGTTTACCACCAAATGCATGCTTTGGCTTTGTTGGTATATGGAATTATTCTCTTATTGTTTTGTAATTCGTCAGAACAATTAATGGAGTTTACAGCCTTTCTATTTATTTTTTATGCTTTTTCAGAAATCATTTTTTGCAATTGGCTTTTCAACCTAGCACAAAAGGTAGTCATTAAAATTATAGCTATTCGCGCACTACTAGGATTGGTAATTGGTATTGGAACGGTGGTAGCCATGAATTATCCCGATTTTACACTCAGACTTTATGGTGTTTTATTTATTTTGGTTGGCATAAATATTATGTTTTATGTTCCGGTAATGAGGGCTAACCAGTCAGTTGAAAATGATAAAGTGCAGTAGTAAAGTAATTTGCACATATTTGTTGCTGCATTCCACTCTTTCTTATTTCAAATAAAGGAAAATTATAGGAATAATTTGAGCTATTTCTTTAAAATCAATATTCCGTTAATTCTTTAATAACGAATACAACTAATCTAAAAATTACAACATTTAACACTAAAACTATAACATGTTTAAGGTTCCATTTGCTCATTTTTGAGGTAGTTATTTAAGTATAAAAATTTATAATTTAGGTTCGGTAAAAGTTTAACCACCTTTTAACCTATTAGCTTTAAACCTTTTTATTTTCTATGAATCTAGCAAACTTATATTCTATCTAAAATGCGTTTAAAAAAATTTACTTATTCACCAGCCTCAATTAAATTAGGCTTGCTTGTTTTATGTTTAACCAACATTACTTGGTTACATGCCCAAACATTCAATATTATTTTGGGCAGACCAACTGATAAGACTGTTACGGCTAGTATTATGTTTAACCAAAATACTGATTACTTTTTTGAATATGGAACTCAAAAAGGAGTTTATACCCAAACTTCGGCCAACTATACCGCTACTGCTAATAAGCCCGATGAAATTGATTTAACAAACCTAACAGCCAATACGCAGTATTTTTATAGGGTAAAATACAAAGCCACATCGGCAAGTACTTTTATTAATAGTACTGAATATTCATTTTATACCCAACGCGCTAAAGGCAGTACCTTTACTTTTACCATAGAAGCCGATGAACATTTATACGATAAAAAAGGTGTTCGCAACATGTACCAAGTAACTTTAAATAACCAAGCTAAGGACAAACCCGATTTCATGCTTTCGCTTGGAGATATTTTTGGCGATGACCACAATCCTTATACCATTACTTCTCCGGAATTAGATGCACTCCATGCTGATTACAGACCTTTTTTAGGCAGCATTTGCCATTCAGTTCCTTTTTATGTTTGCTTGGGAAATCATGAAGGTGAAAACGATTTTTATTTAACCAAAACCCCACCTAATAACCTTACAGTTTGGGCAACACAGTGGCGTAAATATTATTATCCAAATCCTTTTCCAAATTCATTTTACAGTGGCAATACCGATGTTGAACAATATGGAATAGGTAACCCCGAAAACTATTATGCTTGGACTTGGGGCGATGCGCTTTTTGTGGTGTTAGATGTGTACAGAGACCAATGCGATACTTCCGATAAACCACAAGGTTGGAATTGGAGCCTTGGTTTACCCCAATACAATTGGTTAAAAACTACCTTAGAAACCAGTACAGCCAAATACAAATTTGTGTTTGCACACCATGTTCGTGGGCAAGGCCGAGGAGGTATTACCAATGCCCAATTATACGAATGGGGAGGCCGCAATAAATTAAATGGACCAAACACATTTGCAAACAATCGTCCGGGATGGGCAAAACCAATTCACAACTTATTTATTGATAATAAAGTAAACATATTTTTTCAAGGTCACGACCATGTGTTTGCACACGAAACATTAGATAGCGTAACCTATCAAGCAGTTCCAATGGCAGCAGATTCTACTTATGAAATTGGCATGTTGGCCAATGCAGATTCTTATGTATCAGATACGGTTGATGGAACAGGACATGTTCGTGTAACTGTATCGCCCGAAAACATAAAAGTTGATTATGTAAAGGCTTATTTACCTGCCGATACATTGGGTATTCATAAAAATGGAGAGATTGGTTTTACTTATACCATTGGTAATAAAATCGATAATACTAGCATTGACGAAGACATTGAAAAGCCTATTGTAAAACTATTTCCTAATCCTGCCAACAATGAATTGTATTTACTTTCAAATAATTTAAGTGAAGCATATGAAATAAGCATCTATAATTTAATTGGGCAACAAATATTGCAAACTACCAACAAAACCGTTGATATAAGCAACTTGCCAAATGGTATGTATATGGTTTTGGTAAAATCAGCTTCTATAGAGTTTAACAAAAAAATAATTGTAAATCATTAAGCCATGAAATACATTTTATACCTACTTTTATTTGTTAGCATTGGTTTAAGCAGTCAATCGCAAAACTTGGTTCATGCTGAATTATTAGGCCGACCAACCGATAAAGAAATTACCATACAATTATTTTTTGATTCTTTGGTAGAAGTAAGTGCGCAATACAGCCTTAGCAGCAATACCTTTGATAAGCAAAGCAATTGGCAAACTTTTGCAGCAAACGATCCTTCCGAAATTGTGTTGACCAATTTGCAAGTAAACACCAAGTATTATTATAGAATTTGTTATAGAAATCCTGGTAGTTCCAACATCATTTACCGACCTGAATTTACTTTTCAAACCCAAAGAAGTAAGAATAACAGCTTTTCTTTTACTGTGCAAGCCGACCCTCATTTAGATGAACAAACGGATACTGCATTGTACAACTTATGTTTAAAAAACCAATTGGATGATAAGCCAGATTTTATGATTGATTTAGGCGATTTCTTGATGTCGGATAAATTAGCAAATGCAAGCAAAGTAATACCCAGAGATACAATAACGTATCGCTGTAATTTATTAAGAACTTACTACGAAAAAATTGCCCACTTAGTTCCTTTATACATTGCCCTTGGCAACCATGAAGGCGAAGCAGGTTGGTTAAATAACAAAACAGCCAATTGCTTACCAGTTTGGGGAACATTAGATAGAAAAAAATATTTCATCAACCCCGCTCCTAATTCATTTTATACAGGCGATACCATCAACCATCCTTTTGTAGGTCAGCGAGAAAATTATTATGCTTGGACTTGGGGCGATGCTTTATTCATTGTTTTAGATCCATATTGGTACACCAGTCCAAAGCCTGATTCCTTAAATGGTTGGAGATGGACCTTAGGCAAGGTGCAATATGATTGGCTAAAAAGTACCTTAGAAAACAACAACTCCAAGTTTAAGTTTGTATTTGCACATCAACTAATTGGTGGCGACCCAGACGGGCGTGGTGGCGTGGAGTTTGCCAATTTATATGAATGGGGAGGAAATAACTTAGATGGAACAAGAGGTTTTGAAAATAACAGAGTTGGTTGGTACAAACCCATCAAAGATTTATTAACCGAAAATAGGGTAAATATTTTCTTTCATGGGCACGATCACTTTTTTGGTAAACAGGAAAAAAACTGCTTGTTTTATCAAGAAGTGCCTCAACCAAGTCATCCTAATTTTACCTCAACAGGCCAAGCCAAAAGTTATGGATACAAAGAAGGAATTATTTTACCCGGTTCAGGTCATATAAAAGTTACTGTGGATGGCAATAGAGCAAAAATAGATTACATAAGAGCTTACCTACCTAAAAACGAAACAGGAACACGCAAGAACAAAGACATTTCAGCCACTTACTATATTGGTGCTATTAATTGCTACGATTCGTTAAGTACAAGTTCGCCAGTTTTATGGAACAGCAATTATGTGGATGAACTCATTTATCCTAATCCATTTAATAATGAAGTAAGAATTGAATTTACTTTACCTAATACACAAAAAGTAAATTTAGCCATTTACAATAACCAAGGTCAGTTGGTAAAAACTTTAATTAATAACCATGCCGTTTTAAAAGGTTCGTTTCAAATTATTTGGGATGGAAAAGATTATAACAATATGCTTTTACCCAATGGAACATACTACACTGAATTAATTGGAGAAAATGGCTTAAAAAGCAGTAATAAAATAATGATAAACCGCTAATTAAATAACAATATGAAAAAGATTTTTATGGTATTATTGATTTGCATAATAACCCAAATTACTTGGGCTCACGATGCACACCAACAAATGGCTTTTCCAAGAAAATGGAATATTGAAAGCACTCATCAAACCATTAATGGAACATTTTATTTGTTTAAAAACAATACTGTTTTTATTGAAAATAATGATGGAAATATCAAATCTTTTTCTTTTAATGATTTGTCTTTAAATGACCAACAATTTGTTCAAAAAAGACAAGCAAATATAAATGCTTTGCATGCTAAAGCAAAACCTGTTATTGGTAATTCAATCAACAATCAATTTACCATAAAACTATATTTAATGGTTGCCCTATTAATTTTTGTTGCATGGCAATTTTTTAATGCTGAAAGAAAGAAATGGCTTTATGTAATGCCAACAGTTTTAGTGGGTGGATTGGTCATGTCTTATAGTTTTACCAGTAAAACATTGAAAAAATCTACCGATATTACTTACCTAAAATCGGCATTCGATCCATTTAGACCAAATGTAAATACGCGTTGGGATGCCAATTATTTTTATGTGGAATCAATTGGTATTCCTGAACATGAAATGATGAAAGGCATAACAAGTTGGCAACAACAATTTCCTATTCCACAATGTTATATAGGAACTAATGCTTGGAGCATTCCGCTCAATCCTGTTAAAGCAAGCACGCCAGTGCCGGTAAATCAGCAGCATTTTTTACGTGGAGCCATTGCAGTAGCAGCCAATGGAATTGCTATATTTAATCCTTATACCAACACAGGAGTTGATGCTTTTTTAGATGGACAATTAGATGAATTTGGAGGACATTGTGGTAGAGCCGATGATTACCATTACCATACTGCGCCTTTATTTTTAGATATCAAAACAAGCGATATTTTACCTATTGCATTTGCACTAGATGGATATGCCGTTTATGGTTCGTTAGAACCCGATGGTTCAGCCATGAAAACTTTAGATGCCAATCATGGACACGAAGGAACAAACGGACTTTACCATTACCATGGAACAGCAACCGCGCCTTACATGATTGGAAATATGGTAGGACAAGTAACGGAAGACACTACTTTACAAATAATACCACAAGCCTCAGCCAAACCAATTAGACCAGCAGGAACACCTTTAAAAGGAGCAGTGATTACAGGATGTAAAGCCAATACAACGAATAATGGTTATACTTTAACTTATACATTAAATGGCAAAACTGATTCGGTAGAATACAGTTGGACACAAGCTGGAAATTATACTTTTAACTTTTATGCTTCAGGAGTAAAAACCACCAACACCTACAAAGGAACTATCTGCACAGTGCCCAATACAGTTGGTATTAAACAACTTAATTTATCCAATAAAATAGTTGTTTACCCTAATCCTGCTAATGAAAATTTACACATTGGCTTAACTGATATTGACTCAAAGCAAATAACCAATATTGGTATTTTTAACCTAAGTGGCAAACAAGTTTATAGTGCTTCGCAATTTGAAAACATAATTGATATAAAGGGTTTTGAAGCTGGCATTTATTTTATAAAGATAAAAACCAATCAAACTGAAGTAACCCAAAAGTTTGTAATTGATTAAGCCAAAACATGAAGATTTTTACAGCCATCATAACTAGCTTTTTTATACTTAATGTTACAGCACAAACTGTTAACAAAACCATGTTACGTTTACCCGATACTGGGCAAAAAAACAGTTATACCAATACCTTTGGCGAGGATAATGACTACAACATCAATACACCATTTTATATAAATAATGGAAATGGTATGGTAACAGATACCATAACTGGTTTGATGTGGCAACAAACAGATGGTGGTGAAATGACCATAGAAAATGCTGCCATTTATTGTGATACCTTAACACTTGGTGGTTTTACCAATTGGCGATTACCAACTGCTAAGGAATCATTTAGCATTTTAAATCATCAAAACAACAACCCCGCGGTTGATATTAATTTTTTTACCAAAACTGCTGCCGAGTATTGGTGGACAAGCGAAAAACAAAACAATGATGCCAATAAAATTTGGTGTACCAATGCAGGTGGCGGTATAGGCAATCATCCTAAAACAGAAACCATTAGCGCAGGTGGAACCAAAAAATTTCATGTAAGAGCAGTTAGAGATTTAGTTGAACCAACTGTAATTCAAAATCATTTTACCGATAATGGCAATGGTACCATAACCGATAATATAACTAATTTAGTTTGGCAAAAAATGCCTAATACCAATCCATTAACTTGGGAAGATGCTTTGGTTTATGCCGAAGGACTTCAACTTGGCAATAATTCCAATTGGCGATTACCAAATATAAAAGAGATACAATCAATCAGTGAAGTAGGTTTTATTAACCCATCTGTTAATACAAACTTCTTTTCCATTTCTGGTACTAAAAAGTTTTGGTCGTCTACTTCATTGCCTAACCAAACCACCAAAGCTTGGTATTGGGATACTCAATTTGGGATTACTACTTACGACTTAAAAACCAATAGTAATTATGTAATTTGTGTAAGCAGTAAAATGGAAAACAACACATCTGTTTACAACCAAAATTTTGATAATAAATCTATTCAAATTTATCCAAATCCGTTTACCAATAAAATTAATATTTTAAAAATTAAAACAAATACAGAAATCACTTTGTTTAATGGTTTTGGACAAATAATTTATGAAGGTAAAGACTTAGAAAATCAAGACCTTACCTATTTATCCAAAGGTGTTTATTTTATTAAAATTGAGGATAATGCTTATATTATTTTAAAACAATGATTTGATGCTTAACAAATTCTTATTGTTATGGTAATTTTATAAAAATAAGTAAAGTTTTTATTGCACGTTATTTAAACCATTTGCTTTAAAACGCATCAATAAAAAGTCTAATAAACATGTATTTAACCAAACAATCCGTTGAAGCCAATCAACCAATAAAATTAAATATTTTGAAACCTAATTATCAAAAAATAATATCATTTGCAAAAAATGCCACAATTGGTGTTTTAAGCTTATTGGCTAGTATTGTTTTGATAAAAGTATTGTTTACCATAATAAATTTTTAAACAGTTTCATCTACTTTTATTCAAAGACGAATCTGTTATCATCAATTAGTTTAGCTTAAATTTCGAAAAATCATCTAAACCAATTCGCCAAGTTCTTCATCAAGTTGCGGCACAATGATGTCTTTTTCTATGCGCAAGTTATTGATAATAAAAGCTTGTCTATCCATGGTATTTTTACCCATATAATATTCTAATAATTTTTGAATAGTTATATCTTGGTTTAATAACACAGGTTTTAAGCGCATGTCGGCACCAATAAATAATCCAAATTCTTCAGGACTAATTTCTCCCAATCCTTTAAATCGGGTAATTTCGGGTTTGCCTTTTAGTTCACCAATGGCATTTTGTTTTTCTGTTTCGCTATAGCAATAAATGGTTTTTTGTTTATTTCTAACCCTAAATAAAGGTGTTTCTAAAATGTATAAATGCCCATTTTTCACCAAATCAGGAAAAAACTGTAAGAAAAAAGTCATGATTAACAAACGAATATGCATACCATCCACATCGGCATCGGTAGCAATTACTATTTGATTATAACGCAAATCGTCAATGCCTTCTTCAATATTCAAAGCATGTTGCAGTAAATTAAATTCCTCGTTTTCATAAACCACTTTTTTGGTTAAACCATAGCAGTTTAAAGGCTTTCCACGTAAACTAAATACAGCTTGTAACTCTACATTACGGCTTTTGGTAATACTTCCACTTGCACTATCTCCCTCGGTAATAAAAAGGGTGGTATTATACTTTTTATCGGTATTGTTATCGTTATAGTGTATGCGGCAATCGCGTAATTTTTTATTATGTAAATTGGCTTTTTTAGCGCGTTCGTTAGCTATTTTACGTACTCCAGCTATTTCTTTTCGCTCGCGTTCACTTTGTAAAATACGTTTATTTAAAGCTTCGGCAGTTTCTTTGTTTTTATGTAAATAGTTATCAAGTTCTTTTTTTACATAATCAACTATAAATTGCTTTAAACTTGGTCCATCAGGGTAAATGGCAGTACTACCCAATTTGGTTTTAGTTTGACTTTCGAAAACGGGCTCTTGAATACGCACACTTACCGCAGCAACTATACTTTGGCGCATATCGGCCAAATCAAATTCTTTACCATAAAACTCTCTTAAAGTTTTGGCGTAAGCCTCTTTAAAATAATTTAAATGCGTTCCACCCATGGTGGTATGTTGCCCATTAACAAACGAGTAATACTCTTCGCCATACTGATTTTCGTGGCTAAAAGCTATTTCTATGTCATCGCTTTTTAAATGAATAATTGGGTAACGTAATTCCTCTTCGCTGGTTTTGCGTTTCAATAAATCCATCAAACCATTTTTCGAAACATACTTATCGCCATTAAAATTAATGGTTAAACCTGCGTTTAAGTAAGTATAATTCCAAATTTGGTTAACTATAAATTCAGTAATGTATCTGTAGTTTTTAAAAATAGTATTATCAGCTATAAACTGAATAAGCGTACCATCCGGCTCCATGGTATCGGTAATTTTATGGTCGTGTATTAGCTGACCTTTTTCAAATTCCGAACATTTGGTTTTTCCATCGCGGTAAGCTTGTACTTTAAAATACGAACTTAAAGCATTAACAGCCTTGGTTCCCACACCATTTAAACCTACCGATTTTTTAAAAGCGTTAGAATCGTATTTTCCACCTGTATTTATTTTGCTAACACAATCGTTTACTTTTCCTAGTGGAATTCCACGCCCAAAATCGCGAACGGTAACTTTATTATCTTCAATTTTTACATCAATATGGCGGCCATTGCCCATTACAAACTCATCTATTGAGTTGTCAATCACCTCTTTAATTAAAACATAAATACCATCATCTAACGAACTTCCATCGCCTAATTTACCAATATACATTCCCGGACGCAAACGTATATGATCTCTCCAATCCAGCGATTTAATACTGTCGTCATTGTATGTTACTTGTTCAGCCATTTTATTCTAAATATTTTTAAAAGTATAATGCAAAAATAAGGTAGTTTTATGGCTTATGTAACAATTGTTTTCAACTAATTTTTGAGTAGGTAAACTATTGTAGATGTTGGTTATTCCTAATTATTGTAAATTCTTTTAGACATATTAACAACACTTGGTACTAACTATACAAATGAAATGTAACAACCTATGCTTTAAAATATATTTTTGAATACTATTAAAAACAATTTTAAAGCTATGATTAAAAATACTCTAATTATTGATGACGATAACTTATCTATTTATCTTACTAAAACAACATTAGAAAGAACAATTAATTGCAAAAATTTCGAGTCGGCTAATAGTGGTAATCAAGCCATTGATTACTTAAAATATTGTATTGAAAAAAATAGCAATTTCCCAGATTTAATTTTGTTGGATTTAGACATGCCCAACGGTAATGGTTGGCAGTTTATTGAAGATTTCAAACAAATAAAATCCAAAATAAAACACGATATCAACATTTTTATGCTTTCAAATACTTTTGATAAAGGAAATATTGTAAAAGCTAAAAATTGCACCCTGATTACTGATTTTATCTCGAAACCATTGGTTAAACAAGATGTAGAACAAATTGAAGCTAAAATAGTAAATAGTAAACTTACTCCTATTTATTATTAATTAGACAAAATACTTTAATGTTTTTATGAAATGCCCTCAATAGTTAAACACTTTTTGAGGGCATTTTATTGACTAGCAGTTTTTTATTTTTATTTAACTCCATCGTTTTTTATATGTTTGTAGAATGCATAAACCAATCTTTTATAAATTATGGTGTTTTATAATTGTTGCTGCTTTAACTATTAATAATGGGTTAGCACAAGATTTGGTTATACTAAAAACCAATGATAGCTTAAACTGTAAAGTTCTAAACGAAATTATTCATAAGAATATCGAAATTGCCTTTTTTAATAAAAACACCAATAATATTGAACTATTAAGTATTGACTATTCTAACATTATAGGTATTAAGAAGGCTTTCTTCAGTAAAGAAAATAAAGAATTTGAGCAATGCGTTGATACCATTTATACAAAACAAAATGAGGTAATAGTTGGACATATTTTAAAGGACAAAACAGATTGGTATATTCATTATGAATTATTGAATAAAACCAAGCAAAGCATTGCCTATTCACTGGTAAAAAAAGTGGTTAAATGTAACAAGAATGATAAAAATGATAACAGTAAATTAGCTAGCCTTCAAAGTATTAAACCTAATAATTCAGCCATAATTAAAAATACTTTCGAAAATAAAAAATACAGTATTTCTTTCAATGCCATATTGGGTTTAAAACCTGGCAATCCGCGTAACAGTAGTAATATTGTGAAACTCCCTAAAAATTATTACGACCAACAACGTTTTTTATATGGAATTGGTATAGAATTTCAAAGGTCAATCAATAAGCGCAAAAACCTTCTTATGGGAATTCAGTTAAATCAATTGTTAACCGGAGGAACTGCAACTAACTCCACCTTAACAGCCAGTAATGGAACTATTTATGTAGGTGAATTAAATACTAACTTGTATTTTACCACAATTGGGCCTAATTTGCTTATAAAGCTTGGTAAAAACAGAAAATTACACAGTTGTGCTATTCAGCTCGGGTTAAATTGGGTTATTTACAATGAAAAATTAACAATTGGTAACTATACAGGAAATTTCACTGGAAATGGTTTTTCTCAATCGGCACAGTTTCAGTATAATTACAAATTAAGTAATCAACTATCGTTTGCAGCTAATTTAGGCTTAATTGGAGGTAGTATTAACAATGTAACTTTAACTGAAAATGGCAATGTAAGTAATTATAGCTTAAAAGGTAATCAAGCTATTGCTGTTAGCAGAGCATCATTTTCGCTTGGATTGGTTTATAGTTTTAAATAATATCATCTATATCAAATTACTAAGCGTTATCATAAATTTTTTATGGCTATTTGCTTTTGCAAAAATTTATATAAATGTAAATTGCGCCCGCTTGAGCATTTAAGCACTGAATTTTAATAATATAATAAACTAAATACTATGGCATTTGATATTGAAATGATTAAAGCTGTGTACGCCAAAATGGACGAACGTATTGCAGCTGCCCGTAAGGTGGTAAACAAACCTTTAACATTAACTGAAAAGATTTTGTACAGCCATTTAACAGAAGGCAATGCAACTAATAGTTACGAAAGAGGTAAAAGTTATGTTGATT
>JAAFJM010000042.1 GCA_013298895.1 Bacteroidota bacterium
AAAACGTTATGTGCCATTTTAGAATGTAACGTGAGAATTCAATAACCTAACAGAAAAAAAATTGTAATTCAAAGTATAAACTCACATAATGAACAAATACACAAATAAATTAGACCACTTTATAAGCCAACTTAATACTGATACGCAGCAAGATATAATGGCTTTGCCAAAACAAATGGTTTATGAAAAAGGCGATTTCTTATTAAAAGAAGGCACAATATGTAAGAAATCTTTTGTGTTGGAAAGTGGTATAATTAGAAAATTTTATTTAAACGAAGGGAAAGAAATTACAACTGAGTTTTACTTTAAAGATGATATAGCATTATCGTTTAAAAGTTATATTTCTCAAGAACCATCGAATGAATATTTACAAGTATTAGAAAAAACAGTTGTTATGGTTACGGATTATGACGATGTATTAAAACTACAAAAAACGCATCCCGAACTTATTGAATTAGAATTGCTATTTATGCAGCAGTATGTAATTTGGTTGGATGAAAGGCTATTTCATTTTCACACCTTAGATGCGAAACAGAAATATCAACTGCTACTTAATAAAACACCACACATCATTCAAAACATTCCTTTAAACTACATTGCTTCTTATTTAGGGGTTTCACCCGAAACTATCAGTAGAATTAGGGCTTCCAAATAAATAATTTAAAATTCAATTTTGTTTTTTTAATTAATTGACATAGGTCAAGTATCAATACTTTTTTTACCTGCAATTTTGTATCATCAATTTTGATATAATAAAAAAGTAAAAAATATGATACTTCAATTCCTAAAAAATACGTTCAAAAGCTATTTTTCACAAGCAATTTACGCTTTGTTACTTTCCTTTTTTGTGTTTGGATATGTTAGTGGTGTTGGCTTCTCTGATATTTTAAAAACCACTCACTTGTTTTTTACAGAAAGTCATGTCTTTTTCTTTCAGCTAGCAACAGATTCGAGCTTTGCATATTTATACGTTTTACCATTTATAATTCCATCATTTTTTTTATTTTGGGTGTTAGGCAAAAAATATTTTTTTAAATACAAAGTACAGCAAATTAATAAATATACCAATGCACACATTGTACATGATGTAATAGAGGGCGTATTTGCTTCAATTTCATACTCACTCCAAACTATGATTTTGGTAAAATTAGCTCAGAGTGGTTATGGTAAACTTTATGAAAATATTAATGACTATCCTCTTTATTATTTACCGCTATCATTAATTGCTTGTTTGTTGGTAGAGGATGCCTGGTTTTATTGGGTACACAGATGCTTACATCACAAATCTATATACAAATACGTTCACTCTTCGCACCACGTAAGCATAGATACCACACCATTCACACAAAACGCATTCAATTTTATTGAGATGTTTTTGCTAACCATTGGCGGACTTTTACCCACATTTTTTATTCCTACATTCGGCCCACTTTTTACACTATTTCTACTGTATGGTGGCATTTCAAATATGGTGGCTCACTTGGGTTACGAATTTTATCCCTCGTGGATGTTAAGCTGGAAAACAACCAGTACACACCACAATATGCATCATCAATATTTTGATGGAAATTATGGTACACATTTTACTTTTTGGGACAAAATATGCAAAACAGAATTTTCTGATTATGAAGAAAGGTTTAAAGAAATTAAGGCAAGAATAAAATTAAAATAAATACTTAATCATGAAATTTAATACGTTAAGAATATCGCAGGTTACATTGCAAACAAAAGATGCTGTTGAAGTTTCGTTTGAAATTCCTGAATCATTACAAGCGGATTATCGTTTTGAAGCTGGACAACACGTGTCGTTAGACTTTTTTTTAGAAAGAAATAAATACCGTAGAACCTATTCGATTTGTAGCGCACCTTATGAAAATAAATTGTCCATTTGCATAAAAAGACAACATCTTGGTATTATTTCTAATTATATAAATGATGCTTTTTTTAAAGGACTAAAAGTAGATGTGTCATTGCCTTTCGGTACTTTTTTTAATGATGAACAAATTAAAAAAGGGCAATCGGTATTTTTGTGGGCTGGAGGCAGCGGCATTACACCAATGCTTAGTATTGCAAAACATCTTTTACATAATAGTAGTAACGCAACTATTAATTTGATTTATGCCAATAAAGATTCGCAATCTATCATTTTTAATAATGAGATCAGAGATTTAGAAAAACAATATGAAAAAAATTTCAAGGTGTATCATGTATTATCAAACCCCAAAGAAAATAGTTTTTTTGAAAAAATATTGTGCAAAAACGTTGACCCAATAGCGCATACAACTGGATTTATAAACGACAAGTTTATGAATAGTATTTATACAAAAAATGCAGCTCATTACATTTGTGGACCAAAAGGAATGATGGATGTTTGCCAAAAAATTTTAAATGAGTTAGGTACAGATAAAAACGATGTAAACGTTGAACATTTTGCGGGTAGTTCAACTTTAAATGATAGTAATAAAAATGCAAAACTAACGGTAACGTTAAGCGGAAAGGAAAGTGAATTGGCTGTACAAAGCTACAATTTATTAGAGGCTATGCTCCAACATAAAATTGAGCCGCCTTATGCTTGTAAATCAGGAACGTGTGGTACTTGCAAAGCAACTTTAGTTTCGGGAGAAGTAATTATGGCAAGAGATTTTGCTTTGAATGAAGCAGACAAAGCCAATAATAAAATTTTGTGCTGTCAATCTTGGGCAAAAACAAACGATGTTAAAATATTATTTTGAGTATGAGAAAAAATATTTTTGTTAAACATACCATAATCGTACTACTATATTTTTCAGTAAATAAACTATTGGCACAAACCGATATTAAAAAATTTAATTACACTTTCAATAGTGGAATTGGGGCTTACAATCCATTAATTAATAACGCAAAATTAGCTTCAACAGGTCTTTTATTTTCGTTTCAATTACAAGCAAATTATAAAACAAAGTATTTTTCAAGAATCACGTTTAGTCAATTTAGTCTTAGTTACAAAGATAATTTTGCAGTAAACGGACTCAACATTAAAATTGAAGACCGATTAGAAACTTTAACTTTAGGACTTGATGCTGGATATGTTTTTTTTCAGAAAAATAAATTTAATACTTATGCTCTTGTAGGCGCAAGTTCGGCTGCAATGTTTATTCCAAAAATACAATACAACAGCGCAAATACAGATTCTAATATTTCAAAACAGCTTAACTTTTTTCCATTATTTAATGCAGGTATTGGGCTTGAATACAAACTTAGTAAACTCGTAATCTTATCTGCGGAAATTCAATACGTAAGCATACCATTTAAAACAGAATTAAGTAGCAAACAATTTAACGGCATTATTTCACAACTTAACTTTAAAACAAATTTCTAATGAACAGGAATAAATTTTATCTACTTTTTTTGCTTTTAATAGCAATGGCAAATGTATCAGCACAATCAGTAAATGATAAATTATTACTAGGCAAATGGCTTACGAAAGACTACGCTGTTGTTGAGTTTATTCCATCTGGAAAAACCATTGTTATGAAACAGATTAGTTCTAAAATTGAAAAAGAAAAAAAAGACAATGGCAAAATATTAGGCAAAGACATTACACACGCCAGCGGTAAAGAATTTAAAGGCATTATGATTAATCCTGAAAACAATAAGGAGTATAACTCGCTTTTAATAATATCAGACGATAGTAAAAAACTTTTGCTTAAAGTAAAATGGGGCTTTCTAAACTTTAATGAAAATTGGGTTAGAATACAATAATTTTAAAGTAAAAATGGGATTCAATAAAAAAACTATTGGTTTTATCATATTAGGTCTTGCCTGCTTAATTTGGATTATAACGCCAATGATAGGCTTTTTAAATCTTACAGATAGGCAATTGGCAATTTATTTACCACTCCTTATCGTATTGGGTGAAATCTTTTTTTTAATAGCAATTGCACTTTTAGGTAAAGAATATTGGATAAAAGTAAAAACTTTTATAAAGATTAAATGGGGAGTTTTTAGGGAATATTTTAAAGAAAGGTTCAATAAATAAAAATTAGATTAATGGAGGTTTATGTTTTTAAAACATCAGTTACTAAAAAGCAATTTAAAAAAGTTGCGATGCTTTTAGATAAAGAAGAATATATATCATCATGGAACCTTGATTTTGAAGATTGCGATAATATTCTAAGAGTTGTGAGTGATGAAAATATCAGTAATTTTGTTAGTGAACTATTAAAAAGAGAAAAGTTTTATTGTGAGAAACTACTATAAAAACGGCACATAACATGGGTTTGGCGAAAAAGGGGCAGAAGTGCTAACCTCAACATTTGGAATTCTATTGTACATTTGTACTAAACTGAACATTTGTACTTTTAATTCCCCTTCTTCGCCAAGCCCCAAACCGTTGTGCGTCATTTTGCAGAGAGCCTACCTTTCGACAAAGAATTTTTTAGCTACAACATACATGGATTTGGATACATTCAACATTAGAAAAGCCACCATCTTTGCATCATTAAATAACATTAAAATAAAATAATGATGAATTTAAAAGGAAAAACAGCAATCGTAACAGGTTCAAACACAGGCATAGGATATGAAACTGCTTTGGACTTGTACAAGAAAGGAGCAAAAGTATATGTTGCTTGTCGTAATGAAGAGAAAGCACTTGACGCCATCAAAAAAATGAAGGCTGACGGTGGTAAAGGTGAATTGGTTTATGGACATTTGGATTTAGCAAGTCTGCAATCTGTAAAAGCTTTTGCCGACCAAGTAATACAAGCAAACTCAAGTCTCGATTTATTGATAAATAATGCAGGAATTATGATTCCACCACAATCTAAAACAGAAGATGGTTTTGAGATTCAGTGGGGCGTAAATTTTGTAGGACATTTTGCTTTGACAGGACACTTGTATAATTTGTTAGAGGCAACAAAAGGTTCAAGAGTAGTAACACTTAGCAGTAATGCTCACAGAGGTGCAATAATTGACTTTGATAATTTCCATTTAGAAAAAGAATACAATACTTGGAGAGAGTATGGTCAAAGTAAATTAGCCGATTTGATTTTTGCGTTAGAATTTGAAAAAAGGTTGAGAAAAAATGGCAAGCAATTGATATCGTTAGCGTCACATCCAGGCTACAGCGAAACAGATTTACAAAAATATATGGACAGAGATATGTTGGCATCATTAACATTAATGACTGCAAAAGATGGAGCTCAACCTACAATAACTGCTTGTTTAAGCGAAGAGGCAAAAGGTGGGCAGTATTGGGGTCCAGATGGTCACGATGAACAAAGAGGTAAGCCTGGATTGGCAAAAATATCTCCAGTAGCATTAGACGATACATTGAACGCTAAACTTTGGGATTGGGCAAAAGAAACAACAGGGGTAAACTTTCCTTTCTAAAAGGTTAATAAAAATATCAAGTTAATAATTTGTGCAATATAAAAATGACAATTCCCGTAAGATTAAAAAGTATTAGCGAACTTCATAGGTTCAACAACATAGCTCCACCTAATCATCCGTTGATTAGTTTGATTGATTACAGCCAAATAAAACCAACACCGGTAAACAATGAATTGAAATGGGTGCAAGAATTTTATACTATTTCTATCAAACGAAATGTTGTTGGCAAATATCGTTATGGACAAGAATCATACGATTTTGATGAAGGATTAATGACTTTCTTTTCTCCAGAACAAGTCATTTCAGTTAAAATTATAGAAGATGATATGAAGAGTAATCCATCAGGGTGGATTTTAGCCATCCATCCTGATTTTCTATTTGGTTCTCCTCTAGCAGCAAATATCAAAAAATATACATTCCTAAATTATTCGGTTAGCGAAGCACTTTTTTTATCTGAAAAAGAAGAAAATACTATTTACGACATACTTCAAAACATAAAAGGCGAATATCAAGGTAACCTTGACCAATTCAGCCAACATATAATAATAAGTCAGTTAGAATTATTGCTTAACTATGCCGAACGTTATTATCAACGACAATTTTTGACTCGTAAAATTTCAAATCATCATATATTAGATAGATTAGAAACTCTTTTAGAAGATTATTTTAATAGCGAAACAATATTAAATATAGGCTTGCCGACCGTTCAGTATATTTCACAAAATCTAAATCTTACAGCAGATTATTTAAGCGCTATGCTAAAAAGTTTGACAGGACAAACCACACAACAACTCATACACAACAAATTGATTGAAAAGGCGAAAGTGAAACTATCAACCACAAATTTATCAGTTAGTGAAATTGCCTATGAATTGGGTTTTGAACATTCACAATCATTCAACAAGCTTTTTAAGTCCAAGACAAAACAAACACCATTGGAATTTCGAACATCTTTTAATTAAAATAAAACGAACGCACAACAAGGGTTTGGAGAAAAAGGGGCAGAAGTGCTAAATTGAGCATTTGTACTTCTATGAACATTTGTGGTTTATTGAGCATTTGTGCTTTTAATTCCCCTTCTTCGCCAAGCCCCAAACCGTTATAGGCAATTTAAAATGACAGTTAAACTAACCATATTACTTGGACTACTTTGTTGTTTGACAAATAATTCGTTTGGACAATCAACTCTTCAATGCGACAGTATAACTGTTTATAATGGAGAATTTGATAAACTTTTCCAAGACGAATACGCATCAATTAAAGCTGACACTATTTTAGCTATCCGACACTGTGGTACCATAAATGGTTGCTACAACACCTTTGGACTACTTTGTTGGAAAGTAAATGGACAAATCTATTTTAAGAAGATTCAACGAAAGAAAGGCAAAACTAAATCATCAATAAAACTTGACAAGGTTTTAAAGCAAAAGTTAATTGAGTTTTATGAAAGCAAAATATATCTGAAAACTGGAGAAATTGAAGAAAAGAATCAATTTTGGATTGACGATGGTCCATTGACATTGCTATTGTTTAAGACCAATAATAATTGTTGGCGTTTCGGAATGGACATTTCAAATTCAAAGGACATAAGAGTTATTTGGACTAACGAACTTTTAAACATAATGAGAAAATAAACTGCCTATAACAGCACCTACAAGAAATTGGCGGTTCAGTGGTTACATGAAGCTTTGTGCTTCGTATCAACTTTTGTGCTTTGCTGAAAGTTTAGTGCTTCGAAATGCGCTTCTTCGCCAAGCGCCAAAACGTTATAGGGCATTTTAGGACGACAAAAAACAGACAATGAAACAACTTAAATTAATAGAGACTTTTACATTTATACTTATGACAAGTTATTGTTTCGCAACGACCATTGCGGACACGACAATAATTAAATCACATTTGACTTCTATAACAAAAACAGGAGAATTCAGGACATACAAAAACATTGACCAACTTAACAAGACAGCGGAATATATTAAATCTGTTTTTAGTCAATATTCAGACAGCATTTTCATACAAGAATATTCAGTAAATGGACAAGTTTATAAAAATGTAATCTGTTCATTTGGGACAGAAAATAAAAAGAGAATTATTGTTGGAGCACATTATGACGTTTGCGACAATCAAGAAGGAGCTGACGACAATGCAAGCGGTGTTGTTGGACTACTTGAACTTTCTCGACTGTTAAAAGGACAAAAATTAAATCAACGCATTGACCTTGTTGCTTACTCTTTGGAAGAACCTCCATATTTTAGGACTGAATATATGGGAAGTTACATTCATGCAAAATCTCTTGTTGACAACAAGACAGAAGTTTATGGAATGATTTCACTTGAAATGATTGGCTTCTTTAAAGACGAGAAAAAATCACAATCATATCCTATTGGCCTACTTTCGCTTTTCTATGGCAATAAAGGAAACTATATAACCCTTGTAAAAAAGTTTAATGCTGGACAATTCACAAGAAAATTTTGTCGAAAGTATAAAGCAACAAAAGCCATCAGAACAAAAAAGTATACGGCTCCACCAGTTTTGCCAGGTATTGACTTTTCCGACCATTTGAATTATTGGAAATTTGGTTTTAGTGCTTTAATGATTACAGATACATCTTTTTTTAGAAACAATAATTATCATGAACCAACCGACACAATGGAAACTCTTGACATTAAACGCATGGCAAAAGTGATTGACGGTGTATTTAACACATTGACGACACTATGACGAACGAAAGAAAAACGCCTTATAACAGCACATTGGCAATAGGCGGGGTTTCGTCTCCGCTTGACAGTTTTGTGGTTAATCAAACATTAGTTTTTCAAATCAAGTTTTGTGGTAAAAGTCCCGCCCTTCGGGTAGCTGCAAGCCGTTAGTGGCAACCCTAAGACAACGACCAAAACAACATGACAAGACCTAATAAGACATTAATATTTTTCGCAATTATATACACTGCAATTACAATTTATTTTGTTGTGGACATTAAACGTGATGAAAGTGCTTCTTTAGGATATGTATTTCTATTTCCTGCATTTTGGTTGGTTGGCGGACTAATACTCGGACTCTTATTCTGGTTGACAAAAATTAAAATCACAACGACCGTAGACAAAATTACTTTCGCACTTTCGACACCTGGACCAATGCTAGCTTTCTTTTTCATTTGGTCAATATTACCCTCCTCACAAAGTCCAGCATCGACCTATGAATTTAATAGTAATGGACATCGGCACAGACAAGTTAAATACCAATACAGCAGTGGTCAGACAAAGAATATTGAATATTACATCAGTCAGGACAGCGTGACTGATGAAAGCCCATTTCCTGAAAACGACATTTGGCTGAAAGACAGTATATGGACGTATTACAACAAAGACGGAACAATTGAACGTGAAGAGCAAAATTAGAAGGGAGGCCACTAACACGGGTTTGGCAAAAGTGGCGGTTCAGTGCTCCGCAGATACATTTGTGGTTAATCAAAGTTTGGTTCTCCGCATCAACATTTGTGGTGAAAATCGCCACCTTCGCCAAGCCCGAAAACGTTAGCGAAAACGCTATCGAACCTCTATTCCCAACATCAAATCTTGAAAAAAATATTATAAATTTCAAATCATACGCATTGCTTAAAGTTAATAATGTTATTTTTGAACAGAATTAAATTTTTAACATATGGAAATAAAGAAATCCCTCGCCTGCATCATTTTTATATTCTTATCATTAGAAACATTTTCTAAAATCAAGTTTGTTATTAACCAAACTTATATTTCTCAAACCACTCAGGTTAATGTTGATATAGACCAAGATGGTCTTTGGGATGCAAAATTAAGTGGGAAATCCGGTGGTCCTCATTATATTGAGCCAGCGTATAGAGATTCCTCAAATTTTACTTTAGTAAATATTATCTCCGATCAAGAACAAAATCCAACTCCATTTCCTCACGGAGCTAATATGCAAACGGTTGGTAAATGGATTAATATAACTAATTCTGGTGAAAGACTTGTTATTAAAGATTATATGGATCAAGGCACAAAATATATTGGTATTATTTTGGTCAAGAAAGGAATTCAGTTTTGTGGTTGGATTCAAATATTCAATTGGGGAAAGGGTACTCTTGGATTAGGAACATTTGCATGGGATGATGAGAATAAAGGTAAATGTATGTCGGCAGGTTATACCGAATATACTTCTGTTCCAAATATTCCTGTCATAGATAATTTAACTATACATCCATCACCTGCTAATAATTTCATTGCTATAAAAGGCATAAATTCAGAAGTTGATGTTTATGTTTACAATTCGTTAGGTGAAAAAGTAATTTCATATAATAAAGTCTCTTCAAATGATCAGTTGGATATAAGAGACCTGCAAGGTGGCATTTATTTTATTCTTTTTATAGAAAATGGTATATGTATTCGAAAGAAATTTATGATTAGTAGATAAATGTTTTCAATATACAGAAAAACAGAGGAGCATCTAGTAACAGCAAGCAAAAGCAATGCTGGCCTATAGTTTGGGAACATGTTTCGTATCAATGCCTTTATTCTTAGATGAAAGTTCGTAACTACGAAAACCGCACTAATCATACCCAAAACCGTTTACTGCAACTTTATGACAGACCAAATAAACTGAAAAAAACTGAAAATTTACGATTCGTATGGTGAAGACATTGATGGAATTTATAGAAATAACAGACCAAATGAAAAAACTGTTTATGGAAACAACTTAGATAATACCTGGACATTAATATCAAACAAACTTCAAGACATAGAACTAATTTCTAAAAGACTAACTTCATTTGACTACACGAAAAGTACTTTGACAGAGTTATATGAAAAATCAGATGTTGAAACTTATAAATTGTTTGTAGACAAAATTTCATTTTATAACGACTTCCAAAAAGTAAAACATATTTTAGAAACTATTAAAAGTTGGACAACAGATGAAACAGATACTGTTTGGGCTGGTTATGACAACGGAAAAGAATTCTTGGTTGACTTAAATGCTGACATTGAAAAAATTAAATTTTGCGACTTTGAAACTTTGGACAAACTAAATATGGAATTTGCACCAACTTCAACTTATCAAGAAATATCTTTATCAAATGGTTGGGCTGACGAATACATAAAACTTGCTGAACAGTTTGACAAACTTTATGAGAAGATAAAAAGTATAAAGACAATTGAAAGCAAAAAAGCATGGTGGCAATTTTGGTAAAAAAAAATGATTGAAAGTAAAAAAGCAACAGCTAACAGCACATTTGCAATAGGCGGGGTTTCGTGCTCCTATGAAAGTTTTGAGGTAGCAGAAAGTTCAGCTCTCCGCATCAACCTTTGTGCTATAAACCCCGCCCATCGCAAATCTGCCAAACGTTAGCGGTAAGTTTGGACCGTAACAACAAAAGACATAATAATTAACCATTTACAAAAAATGATTGAAGTGTATTTTAATAAATTTCAAATTGAGACAGACAAAAAACGGTCTGAGAATATCGACAAACTAAAAGAATTTGTTTGCACAGACAAGCAACCAATAATTTCTTTCAATTTTGACTTTAAAGGCAAACCATTCTTCGGGACTGTTACAGAAACTAAATTTGACATTATGCCAGTAGTTGAAGGACGAAATTCATTTGTTCCAGTGTTGAAAGGTGAAATAATTGGCGATAATTCAAGTCTTATTGTGGTCAAAATGCGACTTCATTTTTTGGTGATATCCTTTATTCTTTTTTTGACAATTCTTATTTTATTGTCAATACTAAACAACATGAACAACGGTGGACTTATTATATTGCCTGTCATTTATTCAGCGACAATATTTTTCTATTTAAGAGAAAGCAAAAAATATAAGACTAAATTTGAAAACTATTTTAAATAAAAGAAGTGGACTATATATTTTAACAGTTAAGTTTGTTTACAAGCAAAAAATATCACTGTTGACAGAAAGAAAACCTACCACTAACTGTAGCTACAAGAAATTGGCGGTTTAGTGCTTCGTATTACAGTTTTGTGGTGGCACAAACATTCGTTCTCCGAACCAACTTTTGTGCTGAAACGCACGCCCATTGCAAATGTGCAAAACGTTATGCGGCAGCTAAAAAGACACAGTTAAACAATAAAATAATAGTTATGAACAAATATTTATTACAAGGCAAATTGACAGCAAAAGATGGCCAAAGACAAGCACTTGCTGAAATCTTAATCAAAGCTTCAAAACTTATGGCTACTGCAAAAGGTTGTCAATTGTATGCTGTCGCACTTGATGAAACAGATGCCAATTCTGTTTATATAACAGAAATCTGGGATAGCAATGAAGACCACGACAACTCACTAAAAGTTGAAGGTGTACGTGAACTAATTATGACAGCAATGCCTATTCTTGATGGTCAGCCGCAAAAAGGACAAGAACTTGAAATCATAAATTAATCCTATGAACATTAACAAGAAAGTTTCGGATTACTTTAACAATGCAACTGTAGAACAAATTGCTGTTCTTAATGAATTACGAAAACTCATTCACGACACAGTTGACAATGTTTCCGAAGAAATAAAGTGGAATATGCCAGTATTTAATAATGGTAAAGATTTTGCATATTTGAGATTTGCGAAAAAGCATATAACACTCGGCTTTTATAACATAGACAAAATCAAAGACACTGACAACTTATTAGAAGGAGATGGAAATACTTTGAAACATATAAAAATAAAAAAAGCAGACGACATAAAACCAAAAGTGATTGCAGAATGGTTGAAACAAATTACAAGTTGACAAATAAAAGAACCGCTAACACGGGTTTGGCAAAAGTAGCGGTTCAGTGCTCCGCAGACACATTCGTGGTTAATCATCCTGAAAGCTTTCGGGATGAGGGTGGATCGCTTTTTATTATCTAGCGTTTTTGGATACTTTTTGGGCAAATCAAAAAGTATGAAGATAAAAAATTTCAATGTAAAATAATTTATTCCTTTTGATTTTACCTCGTTTCCAAAAAAAGCAAGAAACAGTTTTTAAATTGCTCAGAGGACAACAACCATAGATAGCACTCAAATTTCAATCATCTTCTACTTCACTTTAAAAAAATTACATTATTAAAAATTGTATTTTGTATTATTGAACATGAAAAAATTAAGTTTAGCTACGCTATTCAGTTTGTTATTTTTGTTTCAAACTGCTTTTGGACAAGATAACAGAAATACTCAGTTTGATGTATTGAACTATTCCATAAATTTAAATATTCAAAACTTAAGCTTAAAAACCATTGGAGGCAATGCGGAAATTACCATTCAAGCATTACAAAATAATTTAAGTACAGCTTGGTTTGATTTAGCCATACTAAAAGTCGATTCCATTTTAATCAACAACAATAAAACAAATTTTACGCAAAACGATTCACAAGTTTTTGTAAACCTAGGCACACCTGCCAATAAAAATGATATAGTTAAACTCAATATATTTTATAAAGGTATGCCAACCAAAGATGCTAGTTGGGGCGGATTTTATTTTACAGGTAATTACGCCTTTAATATGGGTGTTGGGTTTACTGTAAATCCGCATAATTATGGCAGGGCTTGGTTCCCATGTGTAGATAATTTTACCGATAGAAGCACTTACGATTTCCATATTACTACCGATAGTAACTACATGGCGGTTTGCAATGGAATGCCTCAGCCAACTACTATCAATAGTAATAATTCTTTAACTTGGCATTGGCAGTTAAATCAGCCTATTCCAACTTATTTGGCATGTGTGGCAGTTAGCACATACACACCTGTAAAATATACTTACCAAGGCAAAAACAAAAACTTTGAGGTAATACTTGCTGCCCAAGCTAAAGATACAGTTAAGGTAAAGGCAAGCATGGCTAATTTAAATAAAGCGTTACAATTTTTTGAAGAAAAATTTGCTCCTTATCCTTTTGATAGAGCTGGTTATGTTATGGTTCCTTTTGATGGAGGTGCCATGGAACATGCTACTTGTATTACCTATCCATTATTTGGAGTAGATGGCACTTTAAATTACGAAACTTTAATGGCTCACGAATTGAGCCACATGTGGTGGGGCGATATGGTAACTTGCGAAAATGCCAGTGAAATGTGGCTTAACGAAGGTTGGGCTAGTTTTTGCGAAGCGTTATTTTTAGAATTAATGTATAACAAACAAATTTATTATGCCGATATGAACGAAAAGCTACTCTACGTAATGCGTTCGGCACATATTAGAGATGGAGGATTTTTAGTATTAAATCAAATACCTCATAAATCAACTTATGGCGACCATGTATATAAAAAAGGGGCATTAACAGTGGCTGCATTGCGTTATTACATGGGCGATTCAGCTTTTTACCAAGCTTGCAATAGCTACTTAACCAAATATAAGTTTCAATCAAGTAATTCAATTCAACTTAGAAACGAATTTCAAAAGTTTACCAATAATAACTTATCTTCATTCTTTAACGAATGGGTGTTTACTGCTGGTAGTGCTGCCATTGTAGCTAGTCAATACCGCGTTTTCGTAGGCAATGCAGCTAATTTTGTAGAAGTTACTTTAAGACAACACAGTCGAGGTAATAATATTACTTATAGCCATATTCCGTATAAAATTACTTTGTTTAACAATAAAGGAGAAACTTTTATTTATAACGATTCAATCAATACTTACGAAAAACAATTGATGATTAGAGTGCCTTATGATTTTTTTCCTGAATTTTTATTGGTGAATGAAAACAATGAACTGCCACTAGCAAGAACTTATAATCTAGAAACCATTAAAGGAACAGGACTAAAAGTATTTGCCAACGCGTTATTGAACCTTAATGTGCAACAAAATAGTGATTCAGCAACTATTTTAGCAGAGCAATATTGGGTAGGTGCTTCGCAATACGAAGTAGCACCAAAAGGAATAAGAATACATAATTATCGCTATTGGAATTTGGATGGTTATTTTGATGCAAATAAATTAAAGGGTCAAATTTACTTAAGTTACGATGGAACCACTCCTACCAATCCAAATGCCGGTTACTTAGATTATACTTTACCATTTACCAATGAAGATAGTTTAGTACTTTTATACAAAGCGCCTGGTACCAATAGTTGGGTTATACATCCCAATTATACGCAATTAACTGGTGGCAGCAAAACCGATAAAACGGGCAGATTTACTGTTAATAAAATTGAAAAAGGTATGTATGCTATTGGCGTTTATGATTATAAAGTTGGTTTAAAAAATGCTGCAAAAAAAGAAACAGGTTTTATTCTTTACCCCAACCCTACCAAACACCAAATCAATATTGAAATAAAAGAAAAATTATTAAATACCACTGCCATTATTTACGATATGAATGGAAAAGAAATACAAAAAGTGGCTCTAAACAAAACATTACAAACCATAAATATTGAACAACTTACAAAAGGAACTTATTTCATCAATATTGATAACTTAGAAACAAGCACTTCAAGAAAGTTTATAGTGGAATAGGATTTCT
>JAAFJM010000043.1 GCA_013298895.1 Bacteroidota bacterium
GGAACGGGAATAATTGGAACTGCTATTAAACGCGGTTTGATTGAAGCAGAAGAACATGCCGAAATTTGCATTGAAAGTATGTGTACTTTAAACAGCATTGGTTATGATTTAGCAAAACTAAATGGCGTATCTGCACTCACTGATGTTACGGGTTTTGGCTTATTGGGACATTTAATTGAAATGTCAGAAGGAGCTAATTTAACAGCAGAAATAAATTGGAAAAATGTTCCTTATTTTGAGTTTATAGATTCGTATTTACAAAAAAATATAATCCCTGATAATACTTATAGAAATTGGAATGCTTATGAGAAAAAAGTATTTGGATTAAACGATATGAAAGCCTTTCAAATTTTAAACGACCCTCAAACCAGTGGAGGTTTATTAATAAGTATTCACCCAGCTTCAGTTAACGAGTTAGAAGAACTATTTAAAGCAAATAGCTTATCATCATTTATAAAGCCAATAGGTTGTTTTAAAAATGAAACGGTAAATAGGGTAGAGGTTCTACCTTAATTAATTATAAATTCAACTCGTCTATTTTGTGAATTTGCATCATTGATTGGTTTTGTTCCACCAAATCCTTTTGCTGTTAGTCTGTTCTTATCTATTCCTAATTTACAAAGTTGTAACAATACTGCTAAGGCTCTGTCTTCTGAAAGTTTTTGGTTTAATCGAGCATCGCCATTAGTGTCAGTATGTCCTTCAATACTTACATTTAGTAACGGAAATCTTTTTAAAAAACTTGCTAACAAAGCCAATTCTTCTTCCGATTTACCAATCATTTCACTTGTACTTTGTTTAAATAAAATATTCTTCGGTATGTATTTAGCTATTGTATCGGAAATAGGTTTATTTAATATAGGTTTGGTTTGCTTGGTAATAACTGTAATGTTTTTTATTGGAACTATAGAATCTAACTTTATTGGTTTAATTTCTCTTTTATTAGCAGTAATATCTAGTAGATTATCATTTTTAATAATTTCTATTGAATTAGAACTTGGTTTTTTCCATTTAAATTCCAATTTACCTTCGCGCATTCCATTGAAATAATCAATTCTAATATCATAAATTTTATCTTTTTCAAAATAATAATTAGTAGTATAAAAAACCTTATTATTTAAATTCCATGCATCTATTATTTTTTTATCATTTATCCATAACCTAACTCCATCATCTACAATAAAGCCAATCTTGTATTTACCCGTTTCTGGGGCTACAATTTTTCCGAAACATTTAATTGAAAAATATTCACTATTTAAGTTTTCTATTTCACTATTAAAGTCCCAATAAAAATTAACATCAGGACTATATTTTGTAGTTACTTTAGTATTAAATTCTGTTCCATTATAATACTCAATTATAAAACCTTTTTGCCCAAGTGCTGCTGTTAACGCCACCATTTTTAGCAATATGAATAAATAAAATTTTAACATTTTATAAAATAAAATAGCCTAACTTAAATCCTAAAAGCGGTGAAAATCCATTTAAAGAATAATCCCAAAATAGCTTATTATAATTCCTTAGATTGTTTAAATTATTGCTTGCTACAGCTTTGGTATAACTGCTGCCAATCCAACCATTAAAGACAAATTTACCTTTTGTAAAGGTTTGGCCTAGATAAAGGCTACCGGTAGTTTGAACACAATTTGCATCAAACTTACCCATTCTATATTCGTAAAAAGTTATTCCATCATCAATGAATGGAAAATAACCATAATCATTGAGTACAAAATCAAATTTATTGTATTGTAATTCTCCGCCTATAAATAAATTATTGTCTGTTTGAGTTTTAAAATAATACTTAGTACCCACGTTAAATCCCTTTCCATTTATTTCGTCATTGCTTCGTTTGCCTTGGTCTGCAGTGCTACCTATGCTATTTTCTTTTGATTTACCGCCACCTTGATTTACTAATCCTGTATAATATTGTCCTCCAGCAAAGATGTGCATTTTTGAATTTAACGAATATTCAAAATCAACTTTTAAGCCATTAATTGCTAAATATAGTGGCTGAATATTAATTGACAGTTTTGAAGAATCTAAGCTGTTTTGAGCACAAACCGAATTGATAATAAGAAATGATACTATTGCTAAATATTTTTTCATCGTAATTATTGAGCGTTAGTTTGAATTTTACTCATATGCCAAATACTATCGCCAACAATACCAAGTTGGGTAATTCCATCATTACCAACCAGAATCAATGAAGAGTCGAGGGGGATTATATCATGAGCTGTGATATTGTAGTTTTTTTTACTTACTAAATTACCCGGGTTGGTGGCGTCATACCATCTTAATAAATTATCGCAAACAAAAAGATTATTGCCTAATAATCCTAATCCTTTTGGTTTGTTTAGGTTATAAACCGCCATAGTAATTGGGTTAGATAAATTTGAAATATCATAGGTTATTAATTGATTAATACTTCCCCAGCAGTTTCTTGTTGAAAAACTCCCTTCGCTATTAAGTGTAACAAATGCATAGTTTTTATTAGCTACCACCGGGTCGCATGCCCTGAAATGAGTTATTAATGCAGTTTGTGATATTAATAAAGGATTTGTAATATCATAAATATGCATTCCATTTTGAGAGCCAACAAAAATTGTTTTTTCATCGCGAGGGAATATGGTTTCTATATCGAACCCAATTTTAGTTGAGCTAATTTTACTTGGCTTATTCACATTTTTTATATCAAAAACGTTTAAATTTTGATGATCGACAGTATAAAGATAATTGCCAACAATAGCAAAACGAGCAGTAGAACCCGCCAAACCAATTCCATTACTTCCTAACGAGGCTGTTGTGTCTCCACTTTTACTACAAGAACTCAATATAAAAAATGATATGCTTATAAAAACGATGTGCTTTTTCATAACTAATTGGTTTTATTCCATTTTACTAAAACTAAATCTGCAGGCCTGTTTTGTTTTAAATGTTCAGGCTTTACTAACAAATTATCTGGCGGAACAGGTTCAGGAAAAACATCTACAAGTCGCTCGGTAACGTTAATTTTATTTGGGTTGCTTAAATCAATAGTTACCAAATCTGTTGCGTTGTCGGCATATAAAAAATTTCCTTTAATTGCCATATCAAAACAGCCTAATATTTTAATAAAACCAATATTATTTGGTGCATAAGGGTTTTGGTTATCAATAACATGAACACCCACACCTGCCTCACTTATAAATAAGAACTTATCTTTGGTGTAAATTTTAGCAGGAGTTCCTAATGGTCGTGGAGAGCCTATTGATATGGAGTTTTCTAAATCAACCCTTTTCATAAAAACAGGATCATATTTGGTATATACAATAGGCTGTTCGCATTTAGAACTACTTAAGCTCAAAAATACCAATAGGCCTATTGAAAGTTTAATGGACAAAAGTTTAAATTTAGGCATGACTATTTATTTTTATTAAATCAAATATTACACAATTATCTTACATGAACAATTACACATAAAAAATTATGAAAAAGTTAACTTTTAAAATACGGGGCTAATGCTTCAATTAATACAACAGGTGATTGTGTCAACCTATTTGTTTTCATATCAATGTTTACCAACTCCACCTCAGCTTTGGTAATCAATTCATTTTGTGGGTTAAAAATTTCATAATGAAAATGAATTCTAACCTTAGGCATTTCTTTAATTGTAGTTATGATAGTTAATTCATCATCGTAATATGCCGATTTTAAATACTTACAATTTAAACTTAAAACAGGCATCATGATACCGCTATCTTCAAAACTTTTATACGACAATCCAATTTGTCGCAAAGCGTCAGTGCGCCCTATTTCCAGGTATTGAGCGTAATTTCCATGGTAAACTACACCCATTTTATCGGTTTCGGCATAGCGCACTCTTACTGTTGTTTTACTGGTAAACATATGGTGGTTTTTATTGAATAATTTTAAATTCTGTTCTTCTGTTTTTACTTCTATTTGCTTCCGCACTGTTATCTACAAGCGGCTGATTATCGGCATATCCTTTAAACGATAATCGTGTCATTTCTATTTTATTGGCAATTAAATAATCGTAAACAGCTTTTGCACGGTTATTTGAAAGGATAAGGTTATCTTGTTTTTTACCCTGATTATCGGTGTGTCCACCAATCTCAATTTTTAATTTTGGATTTACTTGTAAAAATTGAACTAGTTTATCCAATTCAGTAACTGATTCAGGTTTCAAATCAAATTTTCCTGTTTCAAAAAATATATTTTTTAATACCACCTTGGCTCCTGCCGAAATTGGTATCAATGGCACATCTAAAAATAATGGATTGGTATTATTCTGTTCTTTTAAACTAAAGTTTTCGGAATAAAACATATAACCAGCCAAACTAACATTTAAAGCATAGTTTTTATTGCCTTGCAAGCTTAATAAAAAATCTCCAGTGGTTTTATTGGAGCGAGATTCAATAACTGTTTTTTTTGTTGCCAAATCTATTAACTCCAATTTAGCAGCTAATTTCTTTTTACTTAAAGCATCATAAACAACTCCTTTCACATAACCAGTTTGATCAGGGCGCGCTTGTTTGTATAATTCAAATTGGTAAATATCTAATCCTCCAAATCCACCTTTTTTAGTTGATGAAATAAATGCATTGATACCATCGCTTGTAATGCAAAAACTTTGTTCATCTTCATTGGTATTAATTGGATAGCCAATATTAACCGGTGTTTGCCAACGACCATTAGCCGTTCTTTTACTACTGAAAATATCCAAGCCGCCCATTCCAGGGTGTCCGCTACTTACAAAAAACAAAGTTTTATCGTCTAAGGCTATAAATGGATATTGTTCTTCGCCTTCGGTATTAATTTCTGGACCTAAGTTTACAGGTGGGGCCCAACGACCATTATTGTAACTTGTCATCCAAATGTCGCTGCCACCAAATCCACCCGGCCTATCACTGGCAAAATAAACGCTCTTACCGTTAAATGAAACACTTGGCTGAGTTTCCCATCTGCGCGTATTAACAGGCGAGCCTAAATTTTTGGGTTCGCTCCATTGATCTCCATCAAGCACACTTAATAATATATCACAGCTATTCTCCACTTCACCACAATAGGTATAAAATATATATTGACCATCAGCACTAATGGAAGCAGTGCCTTCGTTTTTGTCGCTATTAATGGGAGTGCCAATAGATTTAGCCTTTGAGTAACCTTTACCGTCTTTTTTACTTATATAAAAATCTTCATTACCAGTTCTTCTATCTCCAATATTTCTTGTAAATAAAAGTGTTTGCCCATCGGCTGTTAGAACTGGAAAATAGTCATCATAAATTGAATTTACATTTGAACCTAAACTGATAGGATTGTATGGAACTGGATTTTTTATTGCATTTGCTGCAAAATCTATATTTTTTTCTAACTTTAATCCAACTGGCTTGCGAGCAAACCAATCAGGGAATTGTATGAATTTTTTAATATTTATTTGAGCACTATCGTATTTCCCATTTGCATACATATAACTTGCCATTCCCAAATAACTTAAAGGAAAATTAGGGTTTATAGTTACGAGTTTATTATATAGCTCCTGCGCCTTTTCTTCTTGTTCGTTTTTTTCATATAAATCGGCTAATAGCATATGTGCATCAATGTAATTGACATCAATTTCCAGTGCTTTTTTACATAACGAAATGGCTTCACCATAATTTTGAAGAGTAAAGTTTTGTAGTGCTTGATTAAATATTTTATCAGCTTTTTTGTTTTGGGTGGAAGTAAATGGTTTATCCTGTGCTAAAACCGATAAATTCATTAATAAAACGAATATAAAAAGGGTGCTTTTAAACATGCAAGCAATATATTCAATAATTGTGCTAAAAAAATGATGTTAATTTAAGGTGGATTTTTTAATTAGATGTTTTTAAAATTTAACCAATTCTTAAACAGATTCAATCAGCGATAAAAATCATTGAATAAGGTAAAGTATCTACGTAATAAAAATGTAAATTTGAACTATGAAAAATAAAGCAATAATTTCATTTTTATTTATATTTCACTTTTTTATTTCAATTCCTTTTACGGTTGAAGCGCAATGTCCAATGTGTAAACAATCACTTGTTTCAGCAAGAGCAGATGGTGATACAAATGTTGGCAACACCTTGAATAATGGTATTATTTATTTGTTTGTATTTCCCTATATTTTAGCCATGGTTTTTTTATTTTTGTATATAAGAAATGTTAGAATCAAAAAAAAAGTAACAAATTTTAAATAAATTATGTGTAACAAATACGAGCCCAATAAAGGATTATCAATATTAAAAGCTAAATGTCCTCAATGTCAAAGTGGTAAAATGTATATAACAAGTGCATTTAAATTAAATGGTTTTACACAAATGTATGATTCATGCCCTATTTGTAATTTAACTTTTGAAGTTGAGCCAGGATTTTTTTGGGGAGCAATGTACGTTAGTTACGCAATTACCACAGGAATGATGCTAGTTGTAGGGGCTTTAGTTTATATTTTAAGTGGGCATAATGCTGGTTTTTGGGGGTATATAATACCCATATTTTTATCTATGTTTTTATCAATCCCTTTTACATATAGGTATGCACGTGTACTAATGCTTTATATGTTCTCTCCTATAAAGTTCAATAAAGATTTGATTAGTAAAGTCTAATTTAATGAGTGAGTTGCAGTCAATAATTTTTTTTGATGGAGAATGTAATTTATGCAATGGCTTTGTTCAATTTATTTTGAAAAATGAATCAGTTGCAACGTATAAATTTTGTAGTTTGCAGTCAGTTTACGCAAAGGAGTTTTTTAGACTAAATTATTTTGTATTACCCAAAATAGAAACAGTAGTTTTATTTGAAAACAATTCTTTTTATATAAAGGCGGAGGCCGTATTTCAAATCGTGAATAAGCTTAAATTCCCTTATAAGTTATTAATAATTTTCAAGATATTGCCTTTTTTTATAAATAATTACCTATACGGTTTAGTTGCAAAATATAGATACAAAATATTTGGAAAAACCAGCACTTGTTGGATTTTAAAACCGCAATGGAGCGATAGATTTTTAAAATAAAAAAGCCTATTTAGAATGTTCGAAATAGACTTTTTATGGTTTAAACTACTTTGTTTCTTCTACTTTTTCTTTAGAATCTTTTTTGTCTTTATCACAACTCTTTTCATTTTTCTTGTCTTTACAACAAGCTTTTTTCTCTTCATTTTTCTCGCAACTTTTAGCAGCCGATTTTTTACTTGAGCAGCAAGCTTTCTTTTCTTTTTTAGTTTCTGCATTAGCAGGTTTGTCTTCTTCTGGATTTCCTGAAACTACTGCTGTAGCTGGAGTTGCTACTAAAACTTCCGATTTGGGACTTAGATTTTGCGCTTTACTAGCGAAAGTAATTGCTGAAAATGCAGCTAATATTAAAATCTTTTTCATATAATTTGATTTATTAATTTAAAATCAAATTTAGTTATGTATTTTATAATTGCAATAAAAATTTAAGGTTGTAAGCTTAAAAATTTCCTAAAATTACTATTGATGATGATAAGGCTCGCCTTTTATAATGGTAAAGCACCTGTATAATTGCTCAATAAAAATTAATCTAATAAGTTGGTGAGAAAAAGTAAATGCAGATAATGACAACTTTGCATTAGCTCTATTATATATAGTTTCATCAAAACCAAAAGCACCGCCAATTATAAATACTAAACTACTTTGCTGAATACTTAAACTTTCAATGTAGTTAGCAAGTTGAATTGAATTATAAGTTTTACCATTTTCATCTAGTAAAATTACAAAGTCTGTTGATTTTAATTGTTTTAAAATTATTTCTGCCTCTGCCTTTTTTGTTTGAATAATGTCTTTGCTTTTAAGTTTGGTAGGTAATTCAAAAATTTTATTTTCAAATTTACAATAATGTTTTAACCTTTTTGAAAACTCGACAAAACCCTCATTTACAAAACTAAAGTGTGTCTTACCTAATTGTAATAGTGTAACTTTTACCATTTTTCAGAACTTACTTTTGGTAACAACTTTTTTATTTCTAAATAATTCTCTTTGAACTTATTTCCTTTTTTACCACCAAGTTCACGCCAATGATTTAGCATATTTTGCTTTCTGTTTTCTGGAGCAGGATGTGTACTCAAAAAATCTAACTCATCTTCAGTGTGATTGTCTTTTTGTAACTTTTCAAAAAAACCATTTGCTTCACTAGCGTCATAAACTGTATTGTACAAGTAGTTAATTGAAAATTCATCTGCCTGCGCCTCGTTATCCCTATTAAATTTTAAACCAATCAAGTTTTGGGCAATATTAACTAAACCACTTCCATCTCCAAAAACCAAACTTACTAGTGTTGATAATCCAAGTTGCTTAGCCATATTATCAATAGAATGTCGCTTGTCTGCATGAGCAATTTCATGACCTAAAACACCTGCTAACTGTGCTTCATTATCTAGGTAATTTATTAAACCAGTGTATACATAAATTTTACCACCAGGTAAACAAAATGCATTTAAAACTGTGTCGTTTATTATTTTCAATTCCCATTTAAAGTCATCAGCATGGACAACCTTACCTGATTTTAAAATTCGCTCTAGAATTAAATTGATGCTTTTGTATAATTCTTTATTTTCTTTTTCATCTAAAATTTGGTCTGCATAAATGGCATCATATTGGTTTTGAGCTGATTTACCCATTTCAACATCAACCTCAGTGCTAATATAGTTTTTCCAACTATCGCCACACGAAGTGAATACAACCATTAAGGCAAAAAATATGACTATATTTTTGGTAATTTTCATTTGTGATTTTTTTTACGAATTTAACAACATTATTAATATTATAAATAAATGACTTTTTGCAATGGCTTATAGTTTTATATTCGCCACACTTTTTAAAAAATGAAAAAACAATATATTTTAAGTTTTATAACGGTAATTTTTAGCATGCAATTGATTGCGCAGCAAGGTAGAATTAAAGGTTTGGTGGTTGATAAAGATAATGGTGAACCTATCATTTCGTGTAATATTAAACTAACAGAAATTACTACAAACAATGAAGTTAGTGTAAAGAAACCAATTATTGTGCAAACTGATATCAATGGAATTTATATAGTAACCAAAATTCCTTTTGCTAAATACAATGTTCGTTTTGCTTTTATAGGTTATGAAATCCAAAATCAAACCATAGATGTAAACGATGAAGAACCCATTCAGTTAAACTTTAATGTAACTAAAAAGAAAAATCAACTAAATGAGGTTACAATTAGTGGTGAAAAAGAAAAAGCCAGAGAAAACGTCAATATTTCCACCAATGTAATTACACAAAAAGAATTATCTCGCCTTCCTACTTTTGGTGGTGAACCTGATTTGGTGCAATATTTACAAGTACTACCTGGAGTTAACTTTAGTGGTGACCAAGGTGGACAGCTTTATATTCGCGGAGGTTCTCCAGTAATGAATAAAGTAATGCTTGACGGGATGATTATTTATAACCCTTTTCACTCTATTGGTTTGTTTAGTATTTTTGATGCTGATTTAATAAAAACTGCTGATGTAAGTGCAGGAGGATACAATGTTCAGCATGGAGGCAGAATTTCAGGTGTAATTGATGTAAGTACAAGAGATGGAAATAAAAAAGATTTGTCGGGTAAAATTAGTATCAATCCTATTACTGCCAAATTTCATATTGAAGCCCCTCTAACAAAATATACTGAAGGTGGTGGATCTTCATCTTATATTATTTCATACAAAACTTCTTATTTAGACAAAACTGCACCAATTTTATATAAAAATGCTGATCCTGAAAATGGTTTACCATACTCATTTAACGATTTATTTGGAAAATACTCTTTTACTGGTGCAAATGGAAGTAAAGCTAGCTTTTTTGGTTTTAGGTTTGATGATAACTCAGAATTTAACAAGTTAAAATATAATTGGAACAATGTTGGTTTAGGGGGAAATTTATTAATCATTCCTGATGGAAGTAGTACTATAATAAATATTGCTGGAGGTTATTCTAATTACTTAATAAACTTAACCGAGTCTAATGGCAGACCGCGTTCTAGTGGAATTAACAGTTTCAATACTTTATTTAGCTTCACTAATTTTTTTGGTAAAGACGACTTAAAATATGGATTTGAAGTAGTTGGATTCAATACAATATATAAATATTTAAATTCAACAGGACGTAATATTGACCAAGAAAACAGTAACACCGAAGCCTCTGGATATGTAAAGTATAAAAAGGTAATTGGAAGTCGTTTGGTAATTGAACCCGGAATCAGAATGGTATATTATGCATCGCTGTCTGAAAGCAGCTTTGAGCCAAGAATTGGAGTTAAATACAATGCCAATTCGAGTTTGAGGTTTAAAGGTGCTGCTGGATTGTACTCTCAAAATTTAATTAGTGCTGTAAGCGATCAAGATGTGGTAAATTTGTTTTATGGTTTTTTATCTAATCCAGATGGTATTTCGAGAAATGGTTCATTAGCAAATAATACCAGCCGTTTGCAAAAAGCATGGCATACCGCATTTGGGTTTGAACTTGATATTATAAATACACCAAAACATAAACTAAATTTAAATAGTGAGGCCTTTTACAAAAACTTTAATCAAATAATTAGCATTAATAGGTATAAAATTTTTGAAAACAACCTTACAAATGCCAATAGACCTGAATTACAAAGGTTGGATTATATAGCTGAACAAGGATTAAGTTATGGTGCAGATGCTACCATTAAATACGAAACCAGAAAATTAAATATTTGGGCAGTATATTCATTAACCTACGTAACTCGTAACGATGGAGTGGTTGGTGAATATGTGCCACATTTTGACAGACGACATAATTTTAATGTAGTTGTAAATCAAAGTTGGGGTAATAAAAAGAATCCAACTGCTTGGACAGCTAACTTACGTTGGAATTTTGGTTCAGGTTTTCCGTTTACACAAACCCAAGGATTATATGAAAAACTTAATTTTGCTGGTGGTATTAGCACAAATCCAATAGTGCAAAATGGAAATTTAGGAGTGTACTATGATCAAATCAATACAGGTCGTTTACCATATTTTCATCGTTTAGATGTTTCACTTTCGCGTAAATTTAACATTAGCAAAACTTCAGTTTTAAATATAACTGCTGCTGCCACAAACGTTTATAACCGCGAAAATATATTTTATTTTGATGTGCTTAATTACAAAAGAATCAATCAATTACCTTTCTTGCCAACTTTAGGTTTTAGTTTAACTTTTTAAAATAAACTATTTAATATTTTATAAGCCATTACAACTCAGTTGTAGTGGCTTTTTTGTTGCATAAGTGTTTTGATAAAGAGGGTAAGCTACACACATTTTCTGCACTTATTATGCTAATTTTCAAGCATACTTGATATTTGGTTTATCAAACGTTATTTTCGCGCCACTTTTAAAAATCCGCCTTGGGTTTTTATACAATTTTTTAAAACAAAATGACCAAATACAAAGAATATAAAAAACTCGATTTTCCTGCTTTTGAGCAAGAAATATTAAAGTTTTGGGCCGATGAAAAAATATTTGAAAAAAGTGTAGCAAATCGTAAAAGTGCAAAACCATTTGTGTTTTACGAAGGGCCACCAAGTGCAAATGGAATGCCTGGTATTCATCATGTTATGAGTAGGGCAATCAAAGATATTTTTTGCAGATACAATACTTTAAAGGGTTTTCAAGTAAAGCGTAAAGCTGGTTGGGATACGCATGGTTTGCCTGTAGAATTACAAGTGGAAAAGGCCATGGGAATTACCAAAGAAGATATTGGCAAAACCATTTCTATAGAAGATTATAATGAAGCATGCCGCAAGGATGTTATGAAATACACCGATGTGTGGAATGAACTTACCACACGCATAGGTTATTGGGTAGATTTGAACGACCCTTACATTACTTATGAAAATAGTTATATCGAAAGTCTTTGGTGGTGTTTAAAACAGTTGCACAATAAAGGTTATTTGTATAAAGGTTATACTATTCAGCCATATTCTCCGGCAGCTGGAACTGGTTTAAGTTCGCACGAATTAAACCAACCGGGAACTTATAAAGATGTAAAAGACATGACTGCTGTGGCCATGTTTAAGATACTTGATACCGATTTTTTGACTAATTTGTCAGAAACTGAACGCAGCAGAAGCTATTTCCTTGCTTGGACTACAACTCCATGGACATTGCCATCGAACACAGCATTGGCCGTAGGCTCCAAAATTGATTATGTTTTGGTAAAAACCATTAGCCAATTTAGCCATGAAGAGGTAAATGTAATTTTAGCTAATAACTTAGTTGGAAAATACTTTAAACCAGAACAAGCCAATTTAAAATTTGAAGAATACAAAGCAGGCGATAAATTGGTTCCTTACCAAATTTTAGCTGAATATAAAGGCAAAGATTTAGCTGGTACTAAATACGAGCAATTATTACCTTTTGAAGGCATTAAAGTGGAAAATGGAAAAAGCTTTGAAGTAATTACTGGCGATTTTGTTACCACTGAAGATGGAACTGGTATTGTACATATTGCGCCAAGTTTTGGGGCAGACGATTTCAGGGTAGCGCAACAAAATGGTATTGGTTCATTAACTTTAGTTGACAAACGTGGTAAGTTTTTAGCTGAGGTTAAGGATGATTTATTCCTTTATGGTGAAGAGTATGTTAAAGAAGCTTATTTAACTGAAACTGAAAAAGAAGCTGCTTTAGCTTTGCAAAAAGACAAATTACAAGGTTTTATAAAAGATACCAGCAAGCTTAACTATTTAAGTGTAGATGAGCGTATAACCTTAAAACTTCAAAACGAAAATAAGTTATTTAAAAAAGAAAAATACGACCATACTTATCCTCATTGTTGGAGAACTGATAAACCCATTTTATATTATCCATTAGAAAGTTGGTTTATTAAAACCACGGCTGTTAAAGATAAATTGGTTGAAAACAATGCTAAAATAAACTGGAAACCAGCAAGTACTGGAACTGGAAGATTTGGAAATTGGTTAGAAAACTTGGTTGATTGGAATTTATCTCGTTCGCGTTACTGGGGAACTCCGCTACCAATTTGGAGAACCGAAGATGGATTAGAAGAAAAATGCATTGGTTCAAAAGCTGAATTAACTGCTGAATTTGAAAAAGCGGTAAAAGCAGGGTTTAACCAAAATTCAAAATTCGAAATTCGAGATTCGAATTTAGAGATAGACTTACATAAGCCATTTGTAGATGAAATAGTTTTGGTTTCTGATTCAGGAAAACCAATGAAACGTGAAGCGGATTTAATTGACGTTTGGTTTGATAGCGGTGCCATGCCTTATGCCCAATGGAATTTTATGGGTAAAGATTCAACCGATGAAGCCAAAGCCCAATTTGAATCAGCTTACCCAGCAGATTATATTGCAGAAGGTGTTGATCAAACGCGTGGTTGGTTCTTTACTTTGCATGCTTTAGCAGTTTTACTTGACGATTGTTCAGACGAAATAAAAGCATTTAATCAAAAAACTGGAAACCCTGGAATTGCCTTTAAAAATGTAATTGCAAATGGTTTAGTTTTAGATAAAAATGGCCAAAAAATGAGCAAACGTTTGGGCAATGTAGTTGATCCATTTACCACCATTGCTAAATATGGTGCGGATGCTACACGTTGGTACATGATTAGTAATAACGACCCTTGGGATAACTTAAAATTTGATTTAGAAGGAATAGGCGAAAGTCAACGAAAGTTTTTTGGAACTTTATACAATACCTATTCGTTTTTTGCAATTTATGCCAATATTGATGGTTTTGTGTACGATAGCGGCAATATAGTTGCTGTAAAAGAACGCACTGAACTTGATCGTTGGATTATTAGCAAACTAAATAGCTTAATAAAATTAGTGAGCGAGAAAATGGATGATTACGATCCAACTCCTGCAGCTAGAGCTATTGAAGAGTTTGTAGGGGATCATCTTTCTAATTGGTATGTACGCTTAAGTCGCAGACGTTTTTGGAAAGGCGAAATGAACGATGAGAAAAAAGCAGCTTACGAAACTTTATACGAGTGTTTAGAAACTGTTAGTCAGTTAATGAGCAGTGTAGCGCCATTTTTTGCCGATTGGTTGTACCGAAACTTAAATGAAAGTTTAATTGAGTCAGGTAAAAACAGCTTGCAATCAGTTCATTTAACTGATTTAAAAGTAACTGATAGCCAATTAATTGATTTAACACTTGAAGAGCAAATGGATTATGCGCAGCGCATTTCATCGTTAGTATTATCAATCAGGAAAAAAGAAAATATTAAAGTTCGTCAGCCATTGCAACGTATTTTAATTCCTGTTGTTGACCAAAGGATAAAAGACGAAATTACGCATGTTAAAGACTTGATTTTGGCCGAAGTAAACGTTAAGGAGTTAGAATATATTGATGCAATAGATAAGTCAATCAAACCTAATTTTAAAACTTTAGGTAAAAAAGTTGGTGCCAAAATGAAAGATGTAGCTGCTGCTATAACCGCTTTTGACCAAAATAAAATTCAAGAATTGGAGCAAAATGGAGCGTTAAACCTTGAAATTGAAGGTGAAACATTCGAAATTTTACTAACAGATGTGGAAATTTTGTCAAAGGAAATTACAGGATATAAGGTAGCTAATGAAGGTAAGATTACTGTAGCCTTAGATATTGAAATGGACGAAGCCTTGCTTAACGAAGGAATAGCACGCGAAGTGATTAGTAAATTACAAACATTGA
>JAAFJM010000044.1 GCA_013298895.1 Bacteroidota bacterium
AAGTGAAATTCTTGCATTATCACAATCAAAAAAAGGTATCGGTTCAGAATCACTGAATCACATTACCGAAAAAGAGGCCATGAATTTGGTTGGTAAAAAAGGAACTTGGTTCTGGCTAATGAGAAGATCTGGTCAGTTAAAGTTTACTAAAGTAGGTTCTAAAGTGTTTTATTCAGTTGATGAACTGCAAAAACTAGTTTCTGAAGGAGGCAGAGTTTAATGAAAGAAATTCATAATCTTCAAATTCACTCATTAAAACATAATATTGAGTGTGTTGTCCTTGGCGCCTGTATTCAGGAACAAAACAACTTTAGTAAAATTCAAAAGTTTTTACTCAGAACAGATTTTCGAAACAAGAACATGGTTGTTTTTGATGCTCTTCAGTATTTACATGAAAATAGTAAACCTATTGATCTAATTAGTGTAAGCAAACAAATGCTTATTGGAATTAAAGCTACTAAGGATTCTGAAAAGGATAAGTATACCATAATTAGTAAATATTTGATTGATTTAACTAAATTTAATTCAAACACATCAAATTTAGAGTATTCTGCATTGCTATTAGCGCAACTTAGTATTCAAAATCAATTACTGGAACAAATGCATCTGTTACTGCAAAACAATTCTTTGCCTTTTGAGCTTTTAGTAGATTTAAACTATTTAAGAAATAGTTTACTACCTTCTGATTGCGACCCATTGGAAATTTTGGACAATGCAGTTATTTTCTTAAATTTAAAATATCCTAATCAAAGCGAACTTTTTCAGCCTATTCTAAAGATAGCCCATGAACTCGAATTACGATGTTTTGATATTCGCAAAGATTATACTTTAAAAGCATCTGATTCTACCAATCAAATTCTTAAGAATTTTACATCAGATTCAAATAAAATTGAGCATTGGCCTGAAAGTTCTAACAATTTAACTTCTACTGAAGCCCCGTTTTAGCATATGAAAAATTTAAATTTTGAAAATTTTATTAAGTCAAAGAATGGCTTAAGTACATACTCTAATTCGGATATACAATCAGAAATTATTAGAAGAAATCGTATCGAAAATCCCTTTCCTCTGCATGTTTTTCATCCAAATATAAAAAGTTACATTAATTTCCTTTGTAGTAAAGATGGTTATGATATTCCACCAAGTTTTATTGGCACTACCCTACTCTCTGCTTACAGCACAGCTATTGGAACTAGTTATGTAGTAAGTACGAATGGAATTGATTGTCTTTTCTTGGTCGTTTGGGCTGGTTTAGTTGGAATATCAAGTTGTGGTAAAAGTTTAGCAATTAAGAAAATTTACGAGCCAATATTTGATATACAAGATGCTTTTGACATTGAATGGGATAAAAAATGTAGTGGCTTAAATGAAGGCCAATTAAAGGATGTAAAATTAGATACATTAGTTATTCGTGATGTGCATATACCAACTTTAACCAAAAGTATACTACCTGATAATCCTAAGGGTATAGTAAAACACGCTGATGAACTTTTAGAGTGGATTAATGGATTAAATCAACTAAGTAAAAAAGAAGGTACTGATGAACAATTTTATTTAAGCACTTGGGGTTGTACACCTTACACCTCTATTAGAGCTGGAAAAGTAAAATCTGTTAATAGAAGACCATTTGTAAATATTATTGGTGGAACACAACATAAAGTATTACCAAAGTTTTTCGATAATAACAGGGACACTAGTGGTTTTATTTTTAGGTTGTTATTTGCAACTCATCATGAAGATTTAATTGCAAAACCCAACCCCACATTTAAAATGCCTTATAAAACAGATTGGTATCATAATGAAAGTATCAAAACGATTTATCATAATCTTAAAGTTGATAAGCATGACCTTATTCCTAAAATGGTTATTATAAGTAAAGAGGCATCGGAACTTTATGAAAACTGGGTAAATTCAAAGATTGATACTATTAATATAATGGAGGATATTGATGAAAAAGATACTGCTTCAAGTATTTTAGGTAAAATAAAGGAATATGTATTAAGGTTTTGTGGCATTTTAGCCGTTTCTGATAAATGCTTAGACGCTCAAATTGTTAATGAAAAGCTTAATCCTTATTTTAATGACAAGGAATACACAGGCTTGAATGTAATGAAAAGAGCCATTGAGCTTGGAGAATACTACAATAAAGAAGCAATTTTAGCTTATGAAAAAGTCAAGAGTTCCAACGTTGCTCCACAGGAGGTAATTCTTGCCGCAAAATTGTTCAAGCAAGGCAATTTATCTAATTTAAAAATGGCAAAAATTGTTTACGCAAATCAGAAGCCTAAATCCGACCCCGCTTTATCCAAGCAAATGGAAAGGGATTTAAAGAAATGGATGATTAAATATCCTAAAATTTTTGGTGCTAATATTAACTAATGTCTTGTACTAATTATCCACCCACCAATAGTTATGCAAAACATTATAATACAACAATTTAACCTTTTAATTTCTTCTGACAAATTCAGACAAACTTATTATAACTGTCTGATTATTAATACCAATAAAATCAAAAAGTAGGACATTAAATGTCGTAAACAAAAGACAAATTTTGTCCTGCTTTTAAAAATATAAATACCTGAAAATAAGTATATTAAAAACCACATGTCGTAATTTGTCGTGACTAAAAATGCTGATTAGTCACTATAAATCAATACAATACAAATAAATAAGTGGATTTTTCTTACGACAATTTTATTTTTAGCTTGAATATGCTGAGTGCATCTACTTAATCCTTTCCAATTCATAGCTATTCACCTTCATCTATAAAAATTAATAAACTGCTCTTTTGAAAACAATTAATTTATTAATTACCTAAATCATTGATAGCTAAATATCCCTTATTAATTATTCCTGAAAAAAGTTTACATGCAAGGCAATTAATACTGCAATAGGTTTAAAGTTTATTCTTATTCCTAAAACTAGTTTACATTGTATTTTTATCCATGTGATACAATTTTTTGTGTAAACCTATTTTAGTACAAGGAATATTTGATACTGTTTGCGCATATAGTTGCGCACCTTGCGCATGGTTAAGTTTTGCGCAATAAAATTTACGAATTGGCTTCATTTAATTAAATCTTAGCACGTAACCACTAAATCTTAACCACTTGTAACCAGTTAGTAATTGCTGGATACCATCAATAAAATACCATTTCTGTATTAATTGGTTACAATATTTAGTTAATATACTTAGTATCTAAGTATTCAATAATATTATACTCCTTGCGCATATAGTTGCGCATTTTGCGCACTATTTTGCGCAGTGCGTAACTGATGCGCAAATATTATGACTCAAACTAAAAAAAGTTTACATATTGTTTAATTAAAACTACAATAGGTTTACAGCTGAATATTATTCCTAAAACTAGTTTACATGAATGTTCTGTCCTTGTTTTACACCTTTTTGTGTAATCCTATTTTAGGACAAGGCAATATTTAGTTACTACTTATTGAATATTTAGCTGCTTTTAAAGTAACTAAATATTCAATAAAATAATACTGTTTGCGCATATAGTTGCGCACCTTGGACATTGTTGCGAATTATTCCTCGTCCAAAGTTTCAATTGTTAAGGTTAATTAAATAACTAAGTGCATTTGTGCTCATACTTGTAATAATTATTATTTATTTACTTTTGTAGCGGTCATCTACGGAATACCCCCACGCTAAGCGATGTATAGTTTTACCTTACATCGCTTTTCTATTTTATGGACAATATCTCTAATACTTGTCCTACAATAGGTTTACAGTTAATTTATTGCTAAAACTAGTTTACAGTAATATTTTGTCCAAAGTTTACACTTTTGGAGTAAATCTATATCAGTACAAGGCAATATTTAGATGCTTTTTAAATAATATTTAGTTACTATTTATTGAATATTTAACTACAATATTTAGTAACTAAATATTCAACAAAATAGTACTGTTTGCGCACAAAGTTGCGCACTTTGCGCATGGTTAAGTTTTGCGCAATAAAAGTTAAGAATTGGAGTCATTTAATTAAAAATTAGCACGTAACCACCAAATTCTAACCACTTCTAACCAGTTAGTAATTAATGAGTAATCACCTTTAAAAACATTATTACTATATTAATTAGCAGTAATATTTAGCTGCATTAAATAGTAACTAAATATTCAATAAATTTCCACTGTTTGCGCATAAAGTTGCGCACCTTGCGCATGGTTACATTTATGCGCAATAATAGCTCTATTCCCTTAAATGTATGCATATAACCATTAGCCCTTAACCACCTGTAACCAGTAAGAATTAGCAAAAAACTATCTATTAAACACAATTTCAGTATTAATTAGCTGTAATATTTAGCTGCATTAAATAGTAACTAAATATTCAATAAATTATACTGTTTGAGCACAAAGTTGCTCACTTTGCGCATAGTTATGCATGTGAAATTGAACCGTCAAATATTTATTAGTTAAAGTCTATTCATATTGCACAATTAAAAGAACACTATTACATTTTTAACGTAAAGCTATTTTAGAACAAGTCAAAGTTCAATTATGAATTATTAATTTACACACAATTTGAGCTAATATTGAGAAAAAAATTAATTGACACTTTACAATATTCAATAATGGGAACAAGCTTATATTTAATTACCAACTCTAAACTAACTGGTAACGAAACTAAAAAAGATTGGGATAGAATTTTGGAGGATTTGAAAAATCTGAATTTAGAAACATCCTCATACAGAAATGAGAGAAATGAAATTATAAAGGAAACAGGCGATTGGTATTATCAAATTTTAGATGAAGAGGAAATGCCTTACAATATTTATTTTGAAGGACCATTTAATTATTGGCCTGATTTGTATGGAAATATTGGTATAATTAGCACTATCTATAGATATAGTCTTTTATACAAAATATATTCTTATGATTGGATTGAAACATTCAGAAAAGATTTATTCAATATTGTTAAAATTATGGGTGGAACAGAAGTGATATACTTAGCCGATAACGGATGTGACAAACTAGCCACCTATTTAGAATGTATGGCTTGGGAAAATGTGCCATATGAAGAAATTAAACAAAAAATGATTGAAGAGTTTGGAAAACCAGTTACCAATTATTCTAAATTAAATTTTGATGCTTTAAGTTACGAAAGTATAAAAGAATTTTTTTTAGATGATTTTACTGATTTAAAATAAAAATAATATCACTGTAAACTTATTGCAGTATTAATTAAATAATATGTAAACTTTTTTTAGTTCGAGTCAAAGAAAATAATACTATTTGCGCACAAAGTTGCGCACCTTGCGCATGGTTACGTTTTGCGAAATAATTACATCATCAACTTAAATATAAGCATTTAACCATTAATTTTTAACCACATTTAATTAGATTAAATTACTAAGTAACCACCTATAAAACACCATTTCTGTATTAACCAGCTACAATACTTAGTGACTAACTATTCAATAAAATTATACTGACTTGCGCATCTAGTTGCGCACCTTACATATGGTTGTGTTTTTACGAAAGAAAAGTTATAAATCAGCATCATTACCTTAAATTTTGGTAATTAGCTACTAAATTTAAACTAAAGTAACCAAATAAGATTAGCTAAATAATCTCTTTAATACCTCATTTTGTTGCTTGCTTTGATAATACTTTAAAAGTAAAAAATATCATTGTAAACTAGTATTATGAATAAAAATCAACTGGATACCTCTTGCATAATTAGTCAAATAATCTGTAAACTTTTTAAGTACGTATCAGTTTCTGTTATATATAAGTTTAGAATATAAACAGCCACTGAGGTAAATAATTAGTTATTTTTAGATGGGTCAATTATTTTAATAATTTTATCCTTAAACCAAGTGGTTGAGGCTAATTCCTTTTGACTTATTCCAAATTTTGAAATAAAGTCTTTATTAAAGTAATCTTTTACGCTAAATGCTTTAAAAAAAACCTCAATGTCATCTGAACTAAGATATTTAATTATGTCGTTTTCATTAATTTTATCAACTATTTTTTCAGAATCTATTTTAAGTTCTTGATACCCTTTTCTAGCTGATTTAAAAATTGAAATTATATTATCTTTATTTTTATTCTTTTGACCTATAAGTTCTTTTTTGTATTCATCAATATTTAAATTATTTATTCCTAACTCACTTAAATTAGATGGATGGTACAAATAGTTTTCAAAGCAATAATAATCTAAAATATAAAAATTGGGGTGTTTTAACTTTAATTTCAAAATTTCAGAATCAAGAAGAAAATCTCTATCCCTTAAACCAAACTTTTCTGGACGACTTTTAGTTTGTGTATAAACCCCAGAAGCATCTTTTTCTGGAATAAATGAAACATTCTGAATATCAAGAGCATTCAAAAACTCAGCATTTTTATTTTCACAATAAATAAGTTTATCAGCAGTTAATCTGTCACGCATAATATTGCTAAGTATTTCTGGTACACTAACTTCAAGTAAACTATTATCACATCGAATATTCATTATGTTTTTCATTTCATAACGCTTTAATAAGTCGAAAGAATAAAAGAAAGGAGATACTGAGTTTCTGCACTCTTCACAAATACATTGAATCATTTCCTCATATTTCAACCTTCGAAAATCTTTATTTATCTCTAGAATATTTTTCCTGATAATAGCAAGAAATTCTTTTCGATTTCTGCCTGTTAACTTTATAGTTATCTTATTTTCAAAATACCTCTCCCTTACTAATGCTTGAGTTCCTTCATATTCCAATAATACCCCGTATCTCCAATAAGTATCGTTTTGTATATCTCTATGCATTTTTACAATTAATCTAGATAAAATTCCTTTAGGCATAAATTTATACCTAATTTCAACTCTCGATGTCTCTAAATCAGAAGGCCAGACAATACTTAATTCATCAACTGGTAATAATCTTGGTACAATAAAGTCTCCGTTTTCAAGTTCAAAGCATAAATCAAATTTTCTGTTCCTCATCAAACTCAAAAGTTGCCTCATTTTATCTCTGTAATCGTCTTCTTTCCAAATTCTTTTAATATCTTCTAAGCCAAATCTTCCCTTTTGTTCAATTACTTTTTTATCATCTAATATTTTATAAACTCCTTTTGTTATCCATTCATGATTTAAAAATACTGTATCTTTTAAATCCAAATCATCCTGAAAATGGAGGATAACACCTAAGTCATGAAAATATTCACTTAAAAAAAGGGCTCCGTCTATATCTCTGTAATGTTTTTTACAAATTTCTAAATATTCAGATTCACTTATAAAATTCAAACCTGAAGTTTTTAACTTTTCCAACTCAATTCTAATATCCACCCAAACTTTTGGAAGAGCATTGCCAATATGAGGTAATTTTGAAGTTTTTTCTATCAACGCATTTTTAAATGTGTTAAATCCTTCTCTAAACTCTTCCTTTAAACTAATTTTATGATATTCCTGTAAATTTGAAAAGGACTCTTGAAACTCTTTAAATGGTATTTCTTTATTGGGTTGGTCACATTTATTTAATACCATCAATACAGGACTTTGATCCCCAAGAATTTTTATAATATTTAACCAATAATAGAAATCTTCATGTCTATCTTCTTTTCTTGACTCTGTAACTATTAAATATATAGCCCTTTTAGTTAAAAAAAACTGATGTGTTGAGTGATAAATTTCCTGCCCACCAAAATCCCAAATATTTATTTGTAAATCTCTTTGAATTTGACTATTCATCATCCTAACCTTATCGTGTTTAACAATCCAAGGTTGAATATTAATCCCTTCAGTACTTGACTCATTTTCAAGACAATAATTATCATTAATTAATGCATTTGAAATACAAGTTTTGCCAACTCTCCCCTCACCTACTATTATTAATTTTGCCTCATATAAAAAATCTTTGACATCTAATTCCTTAATAAAATTTTTTATTGAATCCTTCCCCCTAGCAACTATTTCTGGTGGCAATAGATCGAATGGATTTCCTTCTAAATATAACTCTTCTAACTTTGGTAAATTTGCAACCTGAGGAGGTAAATATTTAATTTTATTATTTGATAAATTTAAGAGTTTCAAATTTACTAATTGCCCCAGAGATTCTCTGATTTCCTTAACGTTATTGTTAGCTAAATTTAACCTTGTTAATTTCTTTAAATTTTTTATCGCATCAGGTATATCTTCAATATTATTTCTATCTTTTGGATCACAATTATTATCGTTACTCAAGTCAATTATCATTAAATGTTGACATTGTGATTCAAATATTACTTGTGGTATCTCACTTAATCCACAGTTTCTAAGATCTAGTCTATTCCAGCCATGAACTAAAACTCTTTCTATTCTTTCATTCACTTTTTCCTGAGTACTCATAAATTTTTAAATTAACATTTCACAATAATGAAATAATAAACACACAAATTAAAATGCAAATAACTTTATTTTTATTTCAGTAGTTTTAATTTGTAATTCAAATTTTAACTTAAATCCATACATTAGCACCTAATTTATGCTACTTAATTAGTATGAAATTTAAATCATATACCTAATAATGAGTGACGAACAAAAAAAACAATTAGAACAACAACTTTGGAATATAGCTAATACACTGCGTGGCAAAATGAATGCAGATGAATTTCGCGATTATATTTTAGGTTTTATTTTTTATAAATACTTAAGCGAGAAAATGCACATTTTTGCTGATTTAATTTTAAAACAAGACAATATCAAGTTTAAAGACATTACCTCAAAAACAAAAAATAGTGATGAATTTATTGAGGCAATTAAAGAAGAAGCTCTTGAAAAATTAGGCTATTTTTTAAGACCAGAAGAGTTGTTTTCAGAAGTGGCAAAACGAGGTAAGGGAAATAATGAGGATGATGTTGAAAAATTTGATGAAAGCAAAACAAATTTCATTTTAGAAGATTTACAAAAAATCCTTGTCAATATTCAATTAAGTACAATGGGTACCGAAAGCGAAGAAGATTATGAAAATTTATTTGAGGATATGGATTTAAATAGCTCAAAGTTAGGAAAATCGCCAGAAGCTAGGAATGCAATTATAGCAAAAGTACTAACCCATTTGGATAAAATTGATTTTAAACTAGAGCACACAGAATTAGACGTTTTAGGAGATGCTTACGAATACTTAATTGGTCAATTTGCTAGTGGTGCAGGTAAAAAAGCTGGAGAATTTTATACCCCACAAGAAGTTTCGAAAATCCTTGCAAAAATAGTAACAACAGGAAAAAGCAAACTAAAATCGGTTTACGATCCAACATGCGGCTCTGGTTCACTACTATTACGAGTAGCAAAAGAGGTTGAAGAAGTCAACAACTTTTACGGACAAGAAATGAACCGTACAACTTATAATCTTGTACGAATGAATATGATTTTACATGGTGTTCATTACCGTCAATTTGATATTAAACAAGATGATACACTTGAACACCCCCAACATATTGATAAACAATTTGAAGCGATAGTTGCTAATCCCCCATTTTCGACACAATGGAGTGCTAATCCATTATTTACAAGTGATGATCGCTTCAGTCAATATGGACGATTAGCACCAAGTAGTAAAGCTGATTTTGCTTTTGTTCAACATATGTTACATCACTTAGCCGATAATGGGACTATGGCAGTAGTTTTACCTCATGGTGTATTGTTTCGCGGTGGTGCTGAACTACACATACGAAAGTATATAATTGAAAATAAAAACTTTTTAGATGCAGTAATTGGTTTACCCGCCAATATATTTTATGGTACAAGTATTCCAACATGTATTTTAGTTTTTAAAAAATGTCGAGAAAATCCCAATGATGTTTTATTCATAGATGCAAGCCAAGAATTTGAAAAAGTAAAAACCCAAAACATACTACGCGAAGAACATATTAGTAAAATAGTTGAAACTTACCGAAGCCGAAAAACTATAGAAAAATTTAGCCATTGTGCCACTCTAGAACAAATTGCAGCTAATGATTATAACTTAAATATTCCTCGTTATGTTGACACATTTGAAGAGGAGGAAGAAATAGACATTCAGGCTGTAATGAGTGATATAAAAACATTAGAAGCCAAACGAGCAGACTTGGATAAGCAAATAGATGTTTATTTGAGAGAATTGGGATTGGTAGGCTAATTATTTGATTTCTTTCAATCCTTAATGTTAATGGCTAAACAAAAAAATATTCAAGATGTCGACTAAAAAACTAAAAGTAGGTAACGTTCCAAATTTGAGATTTAGGGAATTTGAGGGGGAGTGGGAAATAAAGAAGTTAGGAGAGGTATGTAAAATTAATCCTCAAAACTCAAATCTTCCAAACACATTTGTATATATCGACTTGGAAAGTGTTGTTGGGGGTATTTTATTAAAAGAAGAAAGAATATCAAAAGAAGAAGCTCCAAGCAGAGCACAACGACTATTAGAAAAAAACGATGTCTTATTTCAAATGGTAAGGCCTTACCAAAAAAACAATTTATACTTTGATGCAGAAGGTGATTATGTAGCTTCAACTGGATATGCTCAAATTAGAACAGAGCAAAATCCACAATTTATTTTTCAATACTTACACTTTCAAAAATTTGTAGATAAAGTAATTGAACGATGCACTGGAACAAGTTATCCTGCAATTAATTCAACGGATTTATCAAACATACCAATATCTTTTCCAATACTTTCTGAACAAAAAAAGATTGCAGATTTTTTATCTATTATTGATTTGCGTATTTCGACCCAAAGCAAAATAATTCTACAACTAGAAACCTCAATGCAAAGCATTCGGGACAAATTACTTAAACAACAAATCAGCTTAAAAGATGAGAAAGGTGATGATTTTCCTGATTGGGAAGTCAAAAAATTAGGTGATTGTTTAGATTATATTCAACCAACCAATTATTTAGTATCAAGTACTGAATATCATAATTCATACAAAACACCTGTATTAACTGCTGGCAAAACTTTTATATTAGGATACACAAATGAAGATTATGGAATATTCACAGAAAATTTGCCTGTGATTATTTTTGATGATTTTACAATTGCAACAAAATTTGTCAAATTTCCATTTAAAGCAAAATCTTCTGCAATGAAAATACTTGTGGCTAAAGAAGGCATCGATATAAAATTTATTTATGAAAGTATGCAGATTATAAAATATGAAATTGGTGGTCATGAAAGACATTGGATTTCAAAATTTGCACAATTAGAAATCTCTATACCGAGCCTTCCTGAACAAAATGCTATATCTATATTTCTTTCATCAATTGATGAAAAAATTGATATAGAAAGAAAGTTATTGGAACAATATGAAAAACAAAAAAAGTATTTGTTACAAAGTCTTTTTATATAAACATTTGCTGTAAAAAATATTGTTTTTGATTTAGAAGTGACTCGTAAATTTTAACATTTACATTTATTTTCTCATCAATAGTTAAAAGGAAATTGGCGATTTTGGTTTGTTCAGTTTCATTTATTGGTAAGTAAATTCTTGCACCGTTCAAAAAATCACTATTGTTAATATTCATGGTGTTTTTAGCACCTTTTTGAACTAAAGGGCTTAAATAATTGTAAACATTTATCCATGAATTAAAATAATTATGCAATATAAAACCAAGTGCAGGTGTTTGAGGTTTAAATACCCCATATAAAGGAGAAACAACGCCAATTCTTCCTGTAATATTTTGTTTAATTATACCAAACGGAAATTCAGACGTTGGACTTTTAGTATAGACTATATCATTTGGGTAAATTAATTTATAATTTGTAATTTCTTTAGCAGAAAAAGAACGCCCTAAATGTTCAATTTGATTGATTACACCTTTGTGTTTTGCAACTGAAAAAACCTCACTTGTTTTGTTATTTTTATTTCTATCTAAATGTTCAAATAAAACATCACCTAATTTTTTCTCCTCCCAATCGGGAAAATCTTTTCCTTTTTCATCCTTAAACCTTATTTGCCTTGAAAATATCTTTTTACATAGTGCACTCTTAAGCAATTTAAAATCTTCAATTATTTTGCTTTGGGTGCTAATACGTTCCTCTATAAGTGTTAAAAAAGAAGCTATCTTTTGTTGCTCTGCTAGCTTAGGAGAGGAAAGTATGATATTAGAAATTCTGCCAACATTAATACTCAATACTTTTGACCCTTGCGCTTCTTTTTGTATTTGCAATCTGACATTATTTGATTTAAACAAATAACCACAAAATCCTTTTCTAAAGTAATTTTCTGTTGGTCTTGCCAAAAGCGTGTGTAGCCCTGAAAGTACCTTTTCGTTATTTATGTTTACAATTTCAATACTTTTTCCCACATCACTTAAATCTTCCGAAGCATCCGCAAACACTATATCTCCTTCTTTACAATAAAAATCTTCTGAAATTCTATTTATTGAAATTTCTTCATTTATGTAAGGTATATTTTCTTTGGTTACATCAAATAATGTTTGAAATTTAGTATGAATATCGCCATAATGAATATTCTTAACTGTTCCAATTTCATAATTCAGATTTTCTCTTGAAAAAGAGTTGGTTACTTTAAAATTCATAACATCCCCCAATTTCACTTTTTCCCACTCCCCCTCAAATTCCCTAAATCTCAAATTTGGAAC
>JAAFJM010000045.1 GCA_013298895.1 Bacteroidota bacterium
ATACAAAACCATAACGCCTAAAGTTTTTGTAAAAATAGCATTAGGTGTAGTTGTTTTGTTTTCGATAGGTTTTAGCTTTTTTATTATTCAAAAAATAAAACTGGGTTGGTTGTTTTTTCCTCGCCATGCCAATTGGATTACCATGGCCGATTTTTTTGATAAAATAGAAGGTTCAGTTTTAATCATTTTTGTTTCGCAAGGGCGTAATCTGATTTACTTAATAACTTTAGTAGTATCAATTGTAAGTTTTGTTTTTTTTAAAAATAAATTGACTAAAAACCATCAAATAAAGTTATTGGCATTTTTAGTAATTACTACCGGTTTTATGTTATTTGCCTCCATTAACTTTTTCTCAGCTAGGTATTTATTTGCGGTTTTCCCATTGTTAATGATTGGCTGCTCTCTTTTGATAACTTCTGTACACAAATCTATTTTTCAGTATGTTGTAATTCCTGTGTTTGCTATTATTGGATTGGTAAATATTAATAATAGTATTGAACATCCATATTTTGCAGATGTAGAACTAAATTATACAAGAATGCTAAAGGCACAAGTTGAATTTTGTAATTATATGGAGAGTACTCAACCAAATGAAAGTATTTATGCACCTTTTTTGGCATATACTAATTTAACCAATCCTTATGCTGGTTTTGTGCAAAAAAGCTTGAAAAATATTAACCCTGTTTTGTTTGATACCTCCAATGTTTATTACATCAATACATCAAACGAAACTTGTAAAGAGTTGGACAGTATGATAGCTAATAAAAATGTTTACTTGGTAAAAAGGTTTGAAAACCATCAAGCTAAAGTTGAATTGTTTAAACGTAGCTATTAATTTACTTCGAAATTTTAATGTTTATTTTTTATTAAAAATTACCATTAACGAAACGCCAAATGGCAGTTTTACTCTTGGTTTTAGTAAAGCATTTTCCGCAATAAAAATTCCATATAATACCTTATTTAAAAAACCTAATTCAAACATGCTATGGTCAGATCCGCTACCATCGCGTTTAAATAAATTAGGAAATTTATTACTTAGCCATCTAACTGCATAAATGGGCATAAACAAAATGGTATTGAAGTATGAATGATAAGAAATGTGGCCTTTAACTTGATTAAAAAGAGGTAATAATGTTTTATTGGTATATCGTTTAAAATGATAATTTATTTCATCGTGTTTGCTCCATAAATCCATAAAAGCTGGAACCGTAACAAATACTACACCTGCATTTTTACAAACCCTGACCATTTCATTTACAGCTAATTGGTCTTCTTCTACATGTTCTACTACATCAAAAGCACAAACTAAATCAAAACTATTATTGGCAAACTGTAAATCCAAAATACTACCTTGTTCTATATCAATGTTCAACTTTTGTTTAACAAAGTTATAGCAAACCTCATCGTACTCTATCGATTTTACCTTGCCAAATTGCTCCAACATAATGGAGGTAGCACCTGTAGCTACACCAATATTTAAAATATTTAAATCGTTTCTATTATTAAATGCATTTTTTATTTGGGTTTTAAGTATTTCTAAACGAGCAGTAAACCACCAATTGCTGCGTTCTAGTTCGTAATATTCTTTATAATACTCTGGGGTCATTTTTAATTAAAAGCCATTTTGGTATAAACTTTAAAAAAGTTAACCAATTCTTTGGAAACTACCTTTAAATTCATTTTTCTAACCACTGTATTTTCATTTAAAACTACTGGAATTAATCCAATATTCAATTTGTTTTTTGCAGCTATGCAAATAAATTCTAAATCAAATAAATAGCGATTGATTTCTGTTTTAAGAAAATAAGTTTTTACTTCATTTCTCATTCCTTTAAGTCCGCCTTGCGTATCGTCAGTTGGAATACGAAGCAGTGTTTTTATAAAAAATTTTAAAAGTTTTGATATAAAAGCCCTGTGAGCAGGAATATTGTTATAATAACTTAAACCACGTGTTCCTATTGTAATATCATGATTATGGAGTTCTTCTAAAATATTTAAAAAACTTTTATTGGTATAAGGAAAATCAATGTCGGTATAAATTATATAATCTCCATTGGCTTGTTCTATTCCTTGTCTAATGGCATATCCTTTACCTTTGTTTTGAGCGTAAGAAATTGTTTTACAATTTGGTAATTGTTGGGTTAAACCCATTAAATCGCCTTCCAAATTTGTACTGCTTCCATCATTAACAACAATTATATTAACTGTATAATTTTTTAGCAAAGGTGCAATTTCATTATATCTTATTAATATATTCGTTGCCCAGTTTTTATCAGGATTATAACATGGAAGTACAATAGATAAGGTTTTATACATTTAATATGAAAAGGAATTTTGACACAATAATAGTTTTTTTATCATCAGGAATTATATTTTTCTTATTTTTCTTGTGGGTCATTCCAGATGGAATTTTTAAATTTAATCAATATTTTTTTAGTACTGATCATGATGGCATAAAAAACTATTATACTTTTTTATATTATTTAAAGTATGATTTTGGGTTTCATTTTTCTGGAATGGCATATCCTTATGGCGATTTAATAACCTTTACCGATAATCAACCTTTATTAGTATTAACCTTAAAACTATTCAAAAATTTGGGCTTTGATTTTACAAATAATGCAGTAGCCATTTTTAACTCTTTACTTATTATAGGTTTGCCACTCACTGTTTTAATGCTCTATAAAATTTTAAGGCATTATCAAGTTTCAGTAGTGTATAGTTTTTTAATTGCGTTATCGCTTACGTTCTTAAATCCTCAAATAGAGCGTTTTGCAGGGCATTATGCTTTGGCCTATTCTTTTGTTATTCCATTGTTTTGGTATTTTGATTTTAAAATAGAGCATGTTGAAAAAAAGTGGCTTTGGATAATTTTAGCAATTTTGGCGGTACTATCTTTAACATTTTTACATGTTTATTATTTAGCAGTAGCTTTAATTTTTTACTTTTTTGCTGGTGTTGCTAAACTATTATTAAGTAATTATTCAAAAACTTCAATTTTAAACATTGCCAAAGTTTACTTGCCACTTTCTTTATTGCCTATTGTGTGCTTTAAATTATTTATGTTTTTGGTTGATAATGTAAATGATAGAGTTGCACTTCCTTATGGTTTTACCAATTATAGAGCCACCTATGCAAGTATATTTTATAGTGGTAAAAGTCCGTGTTATCAATTTATTCCAGAATTTATGATTTTGGGAAAAAATGATTTTGAAGGACATGCATATTTGGGTTTTTATGCAATTATTTTTTCAGCCATTGTATTGTTTACATTTTTTAGAAAAGTAAAGAAAAATAAAAAATGGAATTTTAATTGGTTAAATTTTACTCAAATAGAATCGTTTAATAAATATATTATTCTTGCAGTTTTAGCATATTGTATTGCCGCAGCATTTCCATTTTATATGCCTCCATTCGATCTTTTGGTTGAATACTTAACTCCATTGGCACAATTCCGTTCTCCTGGTCGTTTTGCTTGGATTTTGTTTTATTTGTTTAATGTTTTTTTCTTTGTGTATTTGTTTAAACTAAACAAAAATGCTAGCAATTGGAAAAAATATTTACTACCTACCCTTGTAACATTAACCTTTTTTGAAGGAGTAACTATAGCTTATAAAACTTTTTTTGAACTAAATAAAACCACTCTAGCTCACCAGTATTTTGAAAACGATTTTGAGCCACTTATTAAACAAAAGCAAATAAATACTGCTAATTATCAAGCTATTATAGCCTTCCCCTTTTTTACTATTGGCAATGAAAAAGCAGGTTATTCGGGTTCTAATCAGTCCGTTTTTAATGCAATGAAGTTATCGTATCAAAGTGGATTACCAATGGTTAATTATATGATGTCAAGAACTGGAGTAAACATAGGTTTAACAATCGCTCAATTTACAGCTAACTCATTCCTGCCTAAACTATATTTGAATGAAGTAAATAATAATAAACCTTTTTTATTATTGGTGAATAAAACAGATGAAGTATCCCGAGCAGAAAAAGATTTAATTGGTGTAGCCGATTTTATTTATAAAATTAAGGATGTGATGTTTTACTCTTTATCAGTTAAACAAATTAAATTGTTACAAATCCAAAAACTAAATGCAGTAAAATCAAAATCATGGTATTCGAATAATCAACCAAATATTTTTTGCTCAGACTCTGTCAATTCATATTTTTATTTTAATCAAAATATTGATGTAAATGAACTATTTAACAATAACGATGCATTGATGAATAAAAATGGTGAGGAAATTGTTTTTGAAGGAAAAATTCCTGCCAATGATAGTTTAATTGTTTCTTTTTGGGGACGTTCAAAAAATAATATTTATGGTTTCCCAAATTTAAAGTTAGACGAGTTTGATACTAATGGCAACCAGGTTTTTCATTATGATGCCCATCAAACCAAAAACATTGAATTTTATAATTGTACCCGCAGAATTAGCTATACTTTTAAACCTCAAACTGATAAAAATTTAATTAAGATAATAATATCAGGAAAAAAATATAATTACAGTAATTTATTTGTTCAAAAAGCTAATGCGGAGTTTATTTTTAAAGATAAAAATGGTAATTGGTTTTGGAATAATTATCCATCTAGCGAAGCGTTATTAAATTAAACTATTCCTCTTCTCCTTGATTAGGGATTTCTAAAATTCCTGTTTCGTCAATAATGATGCTATCGTTAATAATAGAATCATTTTTAATGATATACGTTTTAGCTGGGCCTGTAATATTAATTTTATAAGTTAAGCCAATGGTATCTTCAGGTAAAATGAGGCTTCGTGCTATCATTTTATTGGTAATAAACTTAAATGAACGTTCCATGTAAGCGCGCATACTGCCATCTTTTTCAAATTTATACATAAATCCTTTAGGACTAGGCACTATGCTTGCCAAGTATAAAGCTTCGTTAAGGCTAAGTTCGGCTGGTGTTTTTTGGAAATAAAATCTAGAGGCTTCACCAATTCCATATACGTTTGGTCCCCATTCTATCAGGTTTAAATACACCTCAAACATACGTTCTTTCGAAACGATGTAATTGTTCTCTAACATATAAACCAATAAAATTTCTTCTAACTTACGAGCCATGGTTTTTTCACGTGTAAGAAATACATTTTTAATCAATTGCATGCTAATGGTACTAGCTCCTCTGGCAAATTTTCCAGTTCTAATATTTTTAGCAATTGATTGGCGGAAAGCTTCATTTACAAAACCCCTATGATACATAAACGAAGGATCTTCGGTGGTTAAAATTGCCTTTTTTACAAATGCTGAAATGTTTTCGTAGCTTACAAAATTAGGGTTTTCATGTCCAACTATAAATGAGCGCATGGCTCTTCCTTTTTCGTATGGCGTGTGCATAAAACTTTCGTTTAGTTTAGCCAAATTTGCAGCACCATATCTAGTTATATGCAAGTTGTCTTTATCAATATTACTTTCAAAAACCATTTCATCGGGCTTATGAATATCCAAGTTAAAGTCTAATCTATAAGTAAAACTTCCGCTTGCTTCCATGCCTTGAATATGGCTAAATAAAGCGGCAGGCAATGAATTTATAAAATCTTGAGCAGGCGTTTTATCGGTTTGCACGCTCATGGTAACTATGTATTTATTAAAGAACTTATAAAAACTATTGTCTTTGTTACGAGGAGCACGTTTTTCGGTATTTTGTTCTTCGCTACGTTCGCTTAACCTAAAATAGGGGTGAAACTTAGTTTGGTTAAATGTTACAACTGTAGAACTATCGAGCGATATAAAATTGGGTCCAAATAAAAATTTATACTTGGCATCGGCATGGTTAATTATTACATCGGTTTTAGCTATGCGCACATGGTTTAGCATAAAACTATCAATGGATGCCGCTCCTGTAATATTTAACATATCATCATCAAAATCAAAGCCATCCAGCTGAAACCTGATAGAGTTAAAGCCAGTTTTTAAACCAATTTTTTCATAGAGATAAGGAATTTGAACTGTTACAGAATCGGTACGAGTAAAGTTTAAATCGGCTTGGCGTTTTTTAGGATTTGCAGTTCCGTTTATCTGCCATTGCTGAATGGCATTATTGCTATTTACAGTAATATAACTATCAAAAACCTGTTTATTTAGCGAAAGTTTGGTTAAGTTAAACGATACATTTTTATCATCATCTTTTATGCGCAAGTCAAAGTTTTCAATTAACACTTCGCTTGGCACTTGCGCAAATAACCTCGACATTAGTTTATAAACCACTTTAGCATAGTTAATATCTGTTTTTGGTTTTTCAATTTGCTCTGTTGTATCTTGTAAAGTGCTGTCTTTTTTACTTAAAAAATCGTGAAAGTTTTTATAATCGCCTTGTTTTACCAATTGAATATAACCTTGTTTTAAACCAATATCTTGTATCCTTACATCGGCTATAAGCAAATACCAAAACCTAACACTGGCAGTAAAATAATCAATGCTAATCAATGTATCTCCCCTTTGTGGTACCAGTGTTATTTTCGATAATTCAATACCGCTGATGCCTTTAAACGATGCATTATCAATTTTTAAATCAGCATTGTATTCGGTTTTAAATTTAGCTGAAACCTTATTGATGGCTTTATTTAAGAAATAGCCGCGCAATAAAAAAAATGCCACAATAACAATGGCTAATAGCGCACCTACTATTTTTAAAATTGGTTTTAGAAATGCTTTGATATTAATATTTTTTACTTGCACAGGGTATGTAATTGTAATAGGCTAAAATGAAAAATAGCAATGATTCTTTGTGTTTATGAATCATTGCTAAATAAAAAATAAGTAATAATAACTACTCTTAAACGTGCATAATTTCAGCTTCTTTAATAGCTAAAAGGTCGTCAATTTTTTTGATGTAAGCATCAGTTGTTTTTTGAACTCCAGCTTCAGCAGTTTTAGCTTCGTCTTCAGGTAAACCATCTTTTTGTAACTTTTTAATGGTTTCGTTAGTTTCTTTTCTAATATTTCTAACAGCTACTTTAGCATTCTCTGATTCGCCTTTAGCCTTTTTAGCAATTTCTCTTCTTCTTTCTTCAGTTAATGGTGGTAAAGTTATGCGAATAATGGTTCCATCGTTTGTTGGATTGAAGCCTAAGTTTGAAATAATAATACCTTTTTCAATGGCTTGGAACATGTTTTTTTCCCAAGGTTGAATGGTAATGGTTTTGGCATCAGGTGTACTAATATTGGCCACTTGGCTAACAGGTACTAACGAACCATAATATTCCACTTTAACGGCATCTATCATACTTGGGTGCGATTTTCCTGCACGAATTTTTGTAAACTCGCTTGTTGCATGGTCAATTGCAGCATCCATCATTTGCTTTAAATTATCTAATACTGGTTTTAAACGTGGGTCGCTCATATTATTTTATAATTAGGTTATTGAAAAATTGTGTTTTTAAATCAGTCGCAAAATAACATTTTAAAACAATTTAAAAATTTACTTTATGCGCAATTATATAATCAGGTCTGCCTTTTACTTCATCAAAAATATTGGCAATATACTGCGCTACTAAGCCAATGGTTAACAATTGAATACCTCCAAAAAATATCACAATGGTAAGCGTACTTGCCCATCCCGCCACAGCTTTATTGCTAAAAAAATAGCCATAAAGAATATAAATTAACAAAGCCAAAGCAATTATTGTACTGAAAAATCCAATTTGAATGGCCAATTTCAGAGGTTTTTTTGAAAAATACATAATGCCATTTAAGGCAAAACGAATCATTTTTTTTAGCGGGTATTTAGTTTCACCTTCTTGGCGTTCATCTCGTTCATAGTAAAATGGAATTTGCACAAAACCAATCCAACTGATTAACCCCCTTACAAATTTATTTTTTTCGCCTAATTTTTTAAACTCATTAATGATGTTTTTGTCAATTAACCTAAAGTCGCCAGTATCAAGTGGAATAGGCACTTCGCTTAATTTATCCATTAATTTATAAAAATATTTGGCTGTAATTTTTTTAAATAGAGTTTCACCTTTACGAGTTTTTCTCACGCAATAAATAGCGTTGCAATTGGATGAATTGTACAAATCCAACATCTCACTAAATAATTCGGGTGGATCTTGCAAATCAGCATCAATTATGATTGCTAAATCTGTTTCAGTATTGTTTATACCCGCAGTAACTGCCGCCTGATGACCAAAATTCCTTGAAAAATGAATTACCTTTACTTTTGAATTTTGATTTGCAATAATATTTAGTTTTTCAGCTGTTTTATCCTTACTACCATCGTTAATAAAAATTATACTCGATTCATAATTCGCTAGCTTTTCAAGCACATTATTAACCCTTTGATAGGTTTTTTCTATCAGTAATTCTTCGTTATAGCAAGGAATAATTATGGTTAATGTTTGGAGCATGAATTTCGGGTTAAGAATTATAAATTACGAATTACGAATTTATGGCTGCTGAACGAAGCCTAAATTTATAAAACTATAAACTGACAACTAAGAACTATGTACTGAGAACTGTTTGTTACTTTTTCAGTTCTAGTCTTTTCCAAGTATCAGTTCTGCCAAACATACTTACACCAATAAAGCCTCTAATCTCCATGGTGTTTTTATCGGCTAAATTAATTTTACACTTGTAAGTTTTACCACTTTCAGGGTCGTAAATAGTTCCCTCTTCCCATAAATTAGCACTTTTGTATTCGAAGCCACCAACCAATTGTAATCCTAAAATCGGTTTACTTTGTTTTGCAGGGTCTTCATTATTTACGTCTAATTTTGGTTTTCCTTCAGTATTTAAAGGTTCTTTTAACCATACAATTCTACCAAAATAATAGTTTCCTACTTTCGTTATTTTAACTCTTGCTTTTCCGTTTCCTGTTTCCCATACCCCTAAAATATCATCTGCATTTTGTTGTGCTTTGCAATTGTATACGATTGATAATAAGCTAAATAAAGTAATTAGAATTTTTTTCATGTTTTTCTTTTTTATTTATTGCAATTAGCAAAAATTTTAAATCAAAAAAAAGCAGTTTTTTTAGATAATAAAAAGCCCATTTAACTTAATGTCAAATGGGCTTTTTAAATTAGTTTAAATTTAATTATTTACCAGAAACAATAAACTTAACAGTTTGCTTCATATTGTTATTACTTAAGTTTAAGAAATAAACACCATTGTTTAATTGACTAATATTTAACTGCTCGTTAAAGTTTTTAGTTGTAATGGTTTGTTTGATAACTTCTTTACCAAGCATATCGTAAATTACCAAATTGGCAGGTAATTGACTGATATTTTCAATGCTGATGTTTAATTCATTGAATGCAGGGGAAGGGTAAACTTTAATGGTATTATTCAAAGCACTCATGTTTTTAACACTCGTATTTCTTGTTACAATTACTGTTCTAACTTGGGTAGCTTTATTACCTGCTAAATCCGAAACTGAATAAGTAATGATATAGGTACCAATTTTACTGGTATCTAAAGTACTAAGTTTAGTAATTTTGTTAGTTATATTACCATCAACATTGTCAGTTGCTGTTGCGCCTGGATCGTTGTATGATTTATTTTGCATTACTGTATCAGGATTATTACCTAACAAGGTTATAGTTGGTTTAATTGTATCAGGTGCAACAACGTTAATAGTTCTTACAATTGAATCTTTATTACCTGCTTTATCGTTAACAGCATAAGATACATAATAAATGCCTGCAACCTTATTATTTACTGTTCCACTTGTTCTAATATTTGCAGTGATATTTCCATCTTTATCATCAGTAGCTGTAGCACCTAATTCATTGTATGCACTATCTTTTTTTATGTTAATAATAGCAGCACCATTTAAGGTAATAACTGGCTTAATGGTATCAATATTACTAAAGTCTGCATCATTTGCATCGCGAGGAATTAATTTAAAGTTCCCATTTGCAAAGTACATAGGTCCTTGAATATAATTTAACTTCATTCCTTTGTATAAAAGTGAACTGTAATTTTTGAAATTTGCACTTAAATCATCAACGCGCAAACCAAATTGATTTTGAGATTTATTTACTGAAAATTCAGAAAAGTTACTAGGGGCGTCAGGGTTAACACTTGTTATTTCTAAACTATCAAATTTAACTAAAACACCTTCCCATTTTCTACTATACGCAACATTACCAAGTGCAAAAGAGTCAATTGATAAACCTGACTCAAATTGAGGTAAAGTTCTGCCGGTTGATACAACTGAACTTAAAACATTGTATAAGGTAGTTACGTTAAAGTTTTCTTTTACAGTTGCTCTTGTTATTAAAACTGAGTCACCCACATTCCATTTTGCAGTGCTATCAGCACCTGAATTTCTTGAAATAAAAATTGCAGAATTTGGTCCTGTACCATCTTGAATAGAAATTAAATTTCCTAATCCCTTGCCTGTTACAATACCGCGAACATTAATATTTAACAAAGAATCACCGTTCCAGATAGTTGCATTATTTGGAACAACGCTATATTGTAAATCGCTAATTTTAGTTACACCAGCATTTTTTACAACATAAAAATATTCGCTACTTAAAGAGGATACATTGTTAATATCAAATGGTCTAACTCTAAATTTCACAATGGTACTATCTGCAAAGGCAGGAATTTTTCCTGACCAGCTAAGAGTATCTAATGGCAAAGCATTTTTTGTTAATGAAACAGAATCGTAAACAGTACTATTAACACCTGATGTATAGTATAGTCGAACTTTGCTAGTGTTTGCAGTTGTAATTTGTTGAATTATAGCTGTAATATTAACTGAATCGCTGCTTGTTGCAATTTTAGGGTTTCTATCAACTGAGGCAACTAAAGGGGGGGAGAAAGTTACAGCACCCAAATCTTCTGGTGTTAAAGGACAAATTCCATATCTACCTGTTGCAGGAAATCCTGCATTGTATTCAGTAATTGCACCTCTAATGAATGAAATTCTTGAACCAATTGATGGTGGGGTAAATCTATTTACAGGTAAAGTGTCAACAGAGTTATTATCATTTCTATAATAACCAGAATAATCTCTAATTTCTAATCCATTTCCTTCGTCATCAGATACCGACCATGTCCATCTATTATTGCTAAAAGTTCTTGTTAAAACTGTAACATCTTTTAGTTCCACATAAACACCTTCCCATTTTTCACCAGTTGCTTTTTGCATGGTATATCCTGAGTTAGAATTACCTATTTGTAATTCTTTTATTGATACTGGCGCTGGTTTGATTTTGTAAGGTCCAAAATCTAAAATTTCTATTGAATTATCCCAAGCCTCATTAGCTTTTAAAACATAAGTTTGTGTATTGTATTGAATGGATCCACTAAAAAAAGCTGGTTTTAATATAGCGGTAACACGAACCTTCATACCAGGTTTCATATTATCATAAAATTTGCTTTGGCTAATTAAAGCCGCTAAGTTAGCAGCACCATTAGCTCCACCACCTACAAGAGCTGGTTCACATAAAACTTCAACCCCACCCCAAGGTTTTGCAATAGTATCCATTGAAAGGTAAGTCGATTTTCTTGAAGAAGCACTTAATCCGTATTTTCTTGGGTCAAATAATACATAACCTTCAAATCTTACAGTGTCTCTGTAGGTAATGTTTTTCATAGGTGAGAGATAGTCGCAAGTGTCAACCGAGGGGTTTGATAATAATTTAGATGCAGAGGTGAATTGCACCGAATCTAAAGGAATAATTGGATACGGATTTTGCGCATTGGCAATTAATCCACCCAATATGGTTGTGATTAGTAGAATTGTTTTTTTCATTATATTATTTGTTTATTTAGTTTATTAATTTTGGTTACTGAATTTATCCTGTAGCTTTAGAACGATGTATTATTTTATTACTGCAAAGTTACCTGTTTGTACGATACCACTTTGTAAATCTTTTACGCTATACATATAAATTCCTTGTGTAATTTGGTTTTTCGAATCACTTAACAAATCCCACGCATGTTCTCCACCCGTCATTACTGTTTTTTCTCTGTCACTTAACCTATCAAACCAAGCGTTTCCTTCACCATTATACGAATTTGCATCATGTTTAAAATTGGCAATTACATCACCACTAGTGGTGTAAATGGTAATTTCGCAGCTTTGAGGTAAATTATTAAAATATAACTTTTTGGTTCTCGAGGTTGTTCCGTCCCAAGCAGCGCTAGTGCTATAGGGGTTAGGATAAACACCTACTTTTGTATTTTGGTCTTCTTTGGTAAAATTATTGATATTGCTCCCGCTAAAAACCCTGAAATCATTACCACTAAAAGATGATTCAAGCGGTTCAAGAT
>JAAFJM010000046.1 GCA_013298895.1 Bacteroidota bacterium
CAAATATTTGTTGGGCATTTGGAACCGTGTTTTCCAAATCTAGTACTTCTCCTTTTCCTGCCTTGTATAATGCAGGCTTGCAAATGATTCCTGGAGGTTTGGTTTTGTTAGTTTTTTCAACATTAACAGGCGATTGGAACAATTTTAACCCAAGTACAAATTCTGTTTGGGCTTTGGTTTATTTAATTTTATTTGGTTCTTTATTGGCTTACGGATGTTTTATGTACATTATAAAAGCATTGCCGGCCGCATTGGTATCAACTTATGCTTATATCAACACCATTGTGGCAGTAATATTAGGCGTGGTATTTTTAAATGAAGTGATTAACGCCAAAGTAGTAATTGCTATGCTATTAACCATAGCCGGAGTATGGCTTGTTGGGCGCAAAGGCAAAATAGTTAAGTAATAATTTTACAAAACATTTTTAGTTTTGCATTGGTTTTATTTTATAAACTTGCTTTTATGAAAAAAATCTTCATTTTGTTCTGCTTTATTTTATTGAAACTTTGCGTATTTTCTCAAAATGGATTGTATGGTATCGTAAGGAAAAATCATTATTCAATTGTTAGAAATCCTTTGGATACTCATGAAACATTTGAACAATTTGATTCAGCTACAATTCGATTAGGGTTTTTAAATCCTTCGTCAGGACTTGTTGGTAATATAGGTAACAAAACGTATAACCAAACAATTAACCTAACAGGTGCAGCTTTAAACCCCTATGATAGTTCGTTTATTTTTATTAGTGCAAACAATATAAATACTATTAATATTAATACAGGTCTTATTACCAATAGTGTTCCTTTATCAAATCCAATAAAAAGTAGTTATTTTGATAATTTTAGGTTTAACAATTCGGACAGTACCATGTATGGCTTGGCTCGAAGAAATATAATTGATCCAATTACAAGTGAAATTACAGGTGAGGTATACATGGCAAAAGCTAACACCAATACAGGGATTATAACTCAAATTTCTCCAAAATCAGTTGGATTTGGTTTTGCTTTATTGGGCAGTTCAATTGATCCTTATCAAATGGTTTATTATTATTCGGATGGAACACATATTGTTGGATTAGATATTTATACTGGCTTGGTTTACAGCAAGGTGTTAATTAGCAATTCATTTGGAACAACGTTTGGAAACTTTACATACAATTGTAATGATAATAAAATATATGGGCTTATTGGAAAGAACTATTTTAGAACTGTAACTGATTCACTTGGTACTTATGAAATACTGGATTCAAATACACAAACTTTGGGCACTATTAATCCTAATTCAGGAATTGTAACGCAAATCTCTACTAATGTATTAAGCAAAGTAGGTTATACAGTAAACGGAGGCGCAGCAATTGATCCTAATACCAACACCTATTATTTTAATATAGGAACTAAAGTAATTGGTGTATCAATTTTTGATGGAACTATAGTTAGCGATCCTAAATTTATTTTTTCTAATGGACAGTATTTTGATTTAATTAGAAACTTACAAAGCTGTTACTCTGCAAATTCATTAAGAAAAAAAACAACAAATATAGCATCTGTTAACTCTCAAAAGTACAATGTACAAGTTTATCCCAATCCGTTTAAGAATTCGGTAAGTGTAAATGGAGGAAACCAACAAATAGAAACAGTAGAGATTTACGCTATATCGGGTAGTTTAATAAAGAAACAAAACATAGCTGAAACTAGCCATGAAATTGAACTTTCTGAATTAAAAAAAGGTATGTATTTTCTAAAAATAAATACTCTAGAAAATGAAAGTACCATTTTGAAAATTTTAAAATCAGAGTAAAACTAATTAATCGGAACAAAACAATTACATTTTAAATCCCAAAGCGAAAGCAGAGGGATTTTTTTGTTAATAATTAATTTTAACAAATTAATTCAAACTATTCAATAAAATAATAAGTTTGAAATTGTTACAAACAAGCATAATGAATAAAGAAACCCATATTCAAAATTATTTTAAAACGGTTAAAGCTGCTTCAAATGAACTTTCTAAAAAGGAAGCTTTTAAAGATTTATTGAATAGAATATATGCCAATGAGGAGTCTTATACAAAACTGATTGATAGAATGACCTTAGGTTCTGAAAAAGCCATTTTTAATATTCCAAAAGGTGATAAAAATAAAACAGGAAGGGCTGATACCAAATACAATCAAGTAATTATTGAATTTGAAAAAGACTTACGTAAAACTGGAGAACATGCCAAAGAACAATTAGCTGAATACTTTTTTGGAACTTATAAAAGTGGAGGAGATTATAATCTAACCTTAATTGCTACCGATTGCATAACTTGGAAAATATTTGTACCAAGTTTTGAAACCTTTGAAAACATAAGCTCAATAAAGCTACGCGAAGTAAAATTGGAAGAGTTAAAAGGTGGAACTTTTGTTTTAAGCGAACATAATAGCAATGATTTCTTTTATTTTATTGACCGTTATTTGTTTAGAACGGAAGCTCAAAAAGCTACTTTAGAATATATTGAACAAGATTTTGGTTTACAATCTGCTGTATTCATCAACTCATTTAAACAACTAAAAGAACATTTTAATGATGTAAAAAAATATGGTGAAGTGCAAGTAAGCTTTGAACAATGGCGAAAGTTTTTGTTTATAGCTTATGGTATAGAAGAATTACCAGAAAATATATTTTTAGTTCATACTTATTTAAGTGTTTTTGCTAAGATGCTTGCCTATACTGTTCTTACTGATGATGATTTTATTGACGACCAAGAGCTAGAGCAAATTATTAATGGAAGTATTTTTGAAACATTAAATGTAAAAAATTTAACTGACAATGACTTTTTCCATTGGGTAAAATCTGAAAGAAGTTTTAGAGAACTAAAATCTGCTTTTAGGCAAATAGCGCTGGAGTTAAGTAATTATAGTTTTAAAAATGTAGACGAAGATGTATTGAAAGGGGTATATCAAAACTTGATTGATATAGATACTCGTCACGCTTTGGGTGAATACTACACACCCGATTGGCTTTGTGAAATGGTGGTAAGAGAAATGCCAATAAAAACAGATAGTAAAACATTAGACCCTAGTTGTGGAAGTGGTTCGTTTTTGAGAACAGTAATTGATAAACTTAAAAATGAAAATAAAACAATAACAGCAAATGAATTGGCAAATAATGTTTACGGTATAGATATTCATCCATTAAGTGTTCAAATAGCCAAAACTACTTTGCTAGTCGCTATTGGAAAAGATTTGATTCGAAAATCGAAAAAACCCGTTAGTTTAAACGTATTCTTATCAAATACCATATTGATTCCTGATGGAGTAAAAAATTTGTTTGGAGGTGATTTTACCTTAACTATTGATAGAGAAAAATACAAACTAAATACCCAAGTTTTAGAAGATGATAAATTATTTGATGAAGCATTAAATGTAGCAGATGCTTTGGCAGAATTAACCTTGGGTAAAAAGGCTGTTGACCAAACTACTTTTATTAATAATTTAAAGAAAAGTTATCCTTATGCACCTATTCCGGTGTTAAACGATAGCTTGTATAAAATATATTTAGGTTTGAAAAAAACCAAAGAAAGTGGGCGAGATAGTATTTGGAAGTTTATACTTCAAAATATGTACAAACCTTATTTTTTAAAAGAAAGATTCGATTTTATAGTGGGTAATCCGCCTTGGTTTACTTGGAGTAGCGTTAAAAAAGAGGATTACCAAGATGAACTTAAAACACTTGCAGAAAGCTACCAAGTAATGCCTGAGCGCAAAGCCAATTTTCCACACTTGGAAATAGCAGCCATTTTTTTAGCGCATTGCAGCAATTATTTTTTAAAGGAAAATGGTCAATTAGCATTTGTGTTACCAAGGAGCTTTATGAGTGCTGACCAACATGAAAATACTCGAAATGGCAAAGCCAAAGGATTTACATTGAAACAAATTTGGGATTTGGATGCTGTTTCTAATTTATTTAGAGTGCCAAGTTGCGTGTTATTTTCCGAAAAGAAATTAAAAACTTCAATAAGCCAATACCACAAAGGTATAAATGGAATAAGTTTTAAGGGGCGAATAAAAAAACACAATTGTAGCATAAAAGAAGTGGAAGATGCTGGAGTATTAACCCAAACCGAAAATACATTTTATTATACTACTTTAGGTAAAAGCAGTGCTTTTAGTGTTACTAAGCAATCAAAAAAAGGAAGCCAAAATAAGACGAGTTATTATAAAACTTCATTTAAGCAAGGAGCTACTTTAGTGCCTCGTAATTTTTATTTTGTAGAGTTAACACAAGAAGAACCCGAAGATTGGGACGATAGGTTGATAAATGTAAAAACCAGTACCGAAAGCATGAAACAAGCCAAAAAACCTTGGAATGAAATAGACATGCACGGACAAATAGATAGCCAGTATTTTTTTAGAACGGCTATTTCTAAAAATGTTTTGCCTTTTGTACTTTATAATCCTGAATTGGTAGTATTGCCTATAAAAATAAACCAAGAAAACAAACAAATAACCATGCAAACGCATGAGGATATTTTAAGAGAGGGTTATAATAGAACTGCTTTATGGTTTAGGAATGTTGAGAATATCTGGGACATTCAAAAGACTGAAAAGTCTAAAAAAATGAGTGCCAATGATAGAATTAATTTTCAGAGAGGCATTACTGAGCAAGATTTAAACAAAAAATACTTAGTACTTTATACTTCAAGTGCAAAAAATGCGAATAGTTGTGTGGTAAATCGAGAAGATTATAGCCTAAATTTCATTGCAGATCACAAAGTTTATGTTCTTTTTACTGATAATTCAAATGAAGCATTTTATATATCTTCAATTTTAAATTCAAATATTACCAACGAAATAATTAAAGATTTTCAAAGTAGAGGATTATTTGGCGAAAGAGACGTGCATAAAACTATTTTAAACGTTCCATTTCCCATATTTGATAAAACTAACCAAGCACATATTGATTTAGCGTTATTATCAGAAAGCTGCCACAATAAAGCTGCTCAATGGTTGAAAGAAAACAATATTCCTGATAATTTAGACCCAATAAAACTAGGCAAAGTTAGGGTGCAAATAAAGGATTACTTGAATGAGGAAATGAAAAAGATAGATAAGTTGGTGAAGGGGGTGATAAAATGAAAGATACAAGAATTGAATATTTAGAAAAAGAGTTTAATTATTACTACAATGAACTGATCAAATATTCTAGTCAAATTATCAATAATTCAAATGGTGAATTTGATCATGAAGATGACTATTTTAGTTTTTATGAGTATTGGACACATGAATATTTACAAAGAATGTATAATATTTTATGTGTTTATTTTGAGTCAATGAATTTAAGTGCTTTTCTAATTGAATTCAAAGAAAGATTTGCATCAGTAATAGCTGATAAGGAAAGTGCTTTAAAAATTGGTACTATTCCATTTGAATATGGTGATACAAGTGAGGATTTATTCATTCTAATAGAATGGAAAAAATTCTTAGCGCCATTTCATTTCTTTTGGGATAAAAATGCTAAAAAAGAAGAAATAGACAAGTTTATTCAAATTATTAAAAGTACAAATGAAATTTTAAAATTGACGAAAACTACTGTTTCGAAAGAAGAAGATATCAATTCGATAATTCGCGATATATTGAACTTATACTATACCGAAGTAACTCCTTATTCTGAGGGTTATTTTAGACATTCATTTAAAGACTATAGACCTGACGTAATTATTGGAGAGATTGGAGTTGCTTTAGAATACAAACTTATAAGGCAAAACAAAGAAATAGGTAATAAAATGGATGAGTTAATTATTGATGCAAATCGTTATACAGGTAACCATAAAAATAAAAAATGTATTGCCGTTTTCTGTTTGTCAAAAAAAGTATCAAAGACTTCAAAACAAATTAAAGAAGATTGGAATAAAATGGAGTTTCCAGAAAATTGGAGTTTAATAATTATTCCTGATATAGAAATTGAATAACTAGCTCATAACAATAAGAAAAAAAATGGAAAAGAAATATTCGGTCTTTGTGAGTTCAACTTATGAAGATTTAAAAGAACATAGAGAAAAAGTAATATATAGTTTAGTTGAAAACAATTTCTTCCCTGTTGCTATGGAATTTTTCCAAGCTTCAAGCGATAATAAATGGGAGCGAATAAAAAAGTTAATTAAAGATTGTGATTATTTTATTTTGATAGTTGGCGGTAGGTATGGAGAAATTCAACACGATGATAAAAGTTTTATTGAGTTGGAGTATGATTTTGCATTAGAAAATAATATTCCTGTAAATGTTTTTGTTGTAAATTCAATTGACGAACTTAGAAGTAAAGATGTTGATCATGGAGAAAAAAGAGAAAGTTTAAATAGGTTTATCAGGAAAATTCAGGATGATAAAATATCAAAATCATACAAAAATGTTGATGATTTAAAAGCTGTAGTAGTTAATTCATTAAATCGATTAATTATAGATAGTCCAAGAGTTGGTTGGATAAGGGGTACTACTTATAAAATTAAAGAAACTTTAAATGAGAGAATTGATTTCGAAATAGACATTACTGAAATTACCAAATGGATAAATACTGAAAATATTACAATAGAATATAACCCAATTGGTAAAGATTATTCCATATTTTCTTTTGAAAATTTTTCTTCCGAATCTCTTGCTTTAAGTGTAAAAGAAGTTTGGGATATACTTCGATTAAAATGTTTGCAAGAACTTCCTGAAACGGAAATAGGAAAGAGTTTAAATTTGCTCATCGACAGAAAAATAAAGGTTAGTATAAAAGATAAATTTTCATTTAATGACACCAATATTTTTAAAGATTCATTTGATAATGTAATAAGAGTTTTTGTTGATAGAGGTTTAATTGAACCTTCTTTAAAAAGTAAATTAAGTATTAAAAATCAAAAAGATTGCTATTGGAAGTTATCTTCATTGGGAGAAGTTATCAATAGTGGAAAGTAAAAATAACTTTAATAATTATTTTTATGGATAAACTCATTCCAACATTTACTGATATCAGTAAATGGAACATAAACGTATATACTAATACGGGAGGTACACGTAGCAAGCAAATTGCGGTGCATCCTGAAACTGATAAGGAATATTTTTTTAAAGGTTCTAAAGTAATTAAAGATACCAATGAAATACGTTATCCGACTGAATTTTGGTCTGAAATAGTTTCGTCAAAAATAGGTCAATATTTAGGTTTCGATATGCTTGATTATAATATTGGATATAACCAAAATAATCAATTGCAAAAAATTGGTTGTCTTTCGAAATCAATGATTGAAAACTCTGAAAATAGATTAACAGAAGGAAAAATGTATTTGATGGGTTTTAATTCAAATTACAATCCAAATTTGAAGGAACATCAGAGTTTATATACTTTTCAATTCATAAGTGAATCTCTTATAAGTTTTGATTTTGAACTATTTATCAATAAGGTAATAGAAGTTATAATCTTTGATAGTATAATTGGCAATTCTGATAGGCATCAAGAAAATTGGGGAATAATTACTAACTATAACCACACCATAAGGGGTATAGATGCACATTTAGAAACTGAGGTTAAGAATTTTTTTACAAAACAAAAATTTCGTGTAGCTAAATGGTATTTAAAGCTAATTTCTAAAGCACAGATTAATATGAAAAAAATTCCAAAATCAATTTTATCTCAGCAATCATCATTTGCTCCAAATTTATTTGCTCCAATATATGATAGCGGTTGTTGCTTAGGGAGAGAAATTGAAGAGGAAAGATTAAATAAAATGTTGCTAGATAATAATATGTTAGAAGCTTACGTAAGAAAAGGTGAATCAGAAATTCATTGGGAGGGGTTTGAGAAAAAAAAGAAGCATTTTGAGTTAATTAATTTGGTTAAAGAAATACATAAATACCAAGTTTGTGAAGTTATTGATAAGGTAGTGAATAAATTCAAAAATGAAGATATACAAACAATAATATTTAATATCGATAGAAATATTCCTCCTCATTTAAGCCAATATAAATTAGCAGATAATAGAAAAGAGTTAATGAATAAAATTATAAATTTGCGCATTGAAAAGTTGAAAGAGATAAGATGAAAGAGATAGGAAACATACATTTATGTTGGCGTCAAGCAAAAGGATCCAATAGGATTCCCATAGGTACTATTAAACATAGTGTTACAGGTGGAGTACGTTTCTCTTATAATCAGAATGAAGTAGCAAAAGCAAGAAAATTAGGTTTTCAGCATTACGAAGGTTTTCCAGATTTAACAAAGGTGTATGATGAAAATGTGCTAGAAATATTTGGACAGAGGTTAATTAAAAGTGAACGTTCTGATACAAGTGCCTTTTATGAATTTTGGGGAATAGATACTCAATATAAAGATAACGATTTCTATATGCTTGCCTATACTCAAGGACTTTTACCAACCGATAACTATGAGTTTTTGGCAGACTTTCACCCAATGCCTAATCTATCGTTTGTTTCTGAAATTACAGGTTTAACTGAAGCTAAGTTAGAAGCTGATTTGTTAAAAGTTGGAGATAAATTGAGTTATAAACGAGAGCCAAATAATGTCTTTGATAATAAAGCAATAGGTCTATACTTAGGAGAATTGTATTTAGGCCATGTTAAATTAATTCATAGTAGAGTGTTTTATAAAACAAATACCTTATTAAAAGTTACTGTTCATAATATTGAAAAGAATGGTTTCTTGAAAAGGGTATTTATTAAGATAAATAGTTAGAATTAAATAGTTAACTTAAAACAAGCCAACTTTTAAAGTTGACTTGTTTGTGTAGTAACTTAAAGGTATGATTGTATCCTATCTTTTTTCGATTTAACTAAGTGTGTACGTTTTTTTTCTTAGATTTATACTATTAAAAACCAGTCAAATTAAGTGTTAAATTACCTTCCGTAATGATATTTAAATTGAGCGCATTGGGCGTAATAAAAATTGTATTGGGTTCAATTTTTTTTATGTTTCCGTTTAGGTTAATGCTATTACTCCAATTTTTGTTAACAGCTTCATTTGCCATTTTTTGAGCTTCAGTTAGTTGATTAGCAATAGAAAAAACCAATTGTTTTTCTATATTTTCCCTAAACTTTTTTGAGTTTAATAACCAAGATGCACTTTTAACTAAAATATCTTTTGTTTTTATGTCAAAATCAAATTCAGTTATTTCAATACTTTTGTTTTGCATATTGTATTTTGGTATACCTGTAGCATAAACTATTCCTTTAATCCCTTTTCCTATAATTCCCTTTTTTACCTTTCCATCCAAATCAATACCTATCATAATTTTATTACCATAGGGAAATGCTTTAGCTTCCTTTATATTTATTTTATAGCTATCACCCTCTAACAACATTGGTTTATCAATAAATTGTTTACTTAAAGTTTCATTTATTTGATTGAAACCAACTGTTGCATTTAGGTTAATTTTTACATTATCATTTAGGTTATTAACTTGCCTTAAGGGTGGTAAGTTTACATTAAATGAGTCATTGGTTGGTTTATAACCTGAAATTACTTCTATAATGCTGGATATACCCAATTTTATTTCCATCTCATTTGTGGCATAAGTAATGGGTGTAATAAATATATTTTTCGGGTTCAAAAGTAACCAAGCCTTGTAGCTCGAATCTAATAAAATAGGTTCTGCTAATGTTTTCCATGAGTTACTTACTATTTGTTTTAAATTCAAAGCTTTCGGAACTTCTTTATTAATTTTTACTGCCATTTTATCTACTTGACTTTGCATTATTTTTCCAAAAAGTTTTGGTAAATCTAAAGTAGTTACTCCTAAGTTAATGCTTGGTAAATCGTCCCAAATAATTCTTCCTTTGCTATTTAAATTGAGGTTCCAATCCCTATCAACTGATGGAGTGGTAGTAAAAAATACAGTCAGGTTAAGTGAATGGCTAATTGGTTTTTCAAATCCACCAAATAATTTAACATTATAAATAAAATCAATGTGTATGGGTGCTGAAATATTTAATCCATCTGCAGATGTAGTTAAAACCAAATCACCTCTTTTTAAAACAGTGAGTTTTAAATTATCGTTTTCATTGTCATCAAATTTATCGTCCTTATATAACTCTAAAGGAAATTTTGAGTTAATAGATTTTGTTATTCCTTCAGTATTAATATGAATTGGTAAACCTATAATAGAAGCTGGTTTTGGTATTGGAATATTAACAGATGCAATTGGCTTTGGTGCTGTTATCTGCTTGGTTGCGCAGCTATTTATAAAAATTAGAACTATGAATATGGATATATAAAGGTAAAGGAATTTCATTTTGTTTTGATTGTTTATTTGTAACCGCCAAACTGTTTATTGGTTAATGTCAATTGTTTCGTTTAGTTTTTCTAAATGTAATAATGTGGTTGTTCCATCTTCCGAAGGAGAGAACA
>JAAFJM010000047.1 GCA_013298895.1 Bacteroidota bacterium
GTTTGATTTAAGTATTGAAATTATTCCTTCGGCATACGATCAAACAAGTGGTGCCATTACTGCTGTGGCTATGATTCAATGCAGAAGACCTGTTTATGGAAGTAATTACAATACTATTTTATTAAACTTTAGGGACGAAAATTTTAACTTTACTTATTTAGACCAACAACGTTTTGATTACATAGATGGGCAATACGGAACTGAAATTACAGGGCTGTTGGCATTTTATTGTTATTATGCCTTAGGTCTTGATTATGACAGTTTTTCCCCAGAAGGGGGAACTCCATATTTTAACAAATCGGCACAAATACTTTCACTTGCACAAGCCAAAGGTGCTGCCGCAGGTTGGACCGCTTTTGGACGAAATTTAAGAACACGCTATAACTTGATTGACAATATTTTAAACGAGCGTTTCAGACCCATAAGAACTGCTTATTATATCTACCACAGAAAAGGAATGGATGTTTTTCAAAAGAAGCCATTAGAAGCCAGGAAACAAATTTTTAAAGCATTAGAAGAAGTAAAAAAGGTTTTTACCATTGCACCCAATACAGTCATGTTATTGCTATTTTTTGATGCCAAACGCGATGAATTAATTAATATTTACAAAGGTGCTACAGCCATAGAAAAACCTAAAGCTGTTGACTTATTGAGTGAAGTAGATATTTCGAACGCTACTAAATACGAAGCGATTACGCAAGCAAAATAATTTTGAATTATGAATGTTGAATTATGAATTAACTTTACTTTGCTGTTTCTAGATTTAACAATCAAAAAGTTATACATAAAGTTTATTCTACGTTCTACAAATCATTTCGACAAACTAAATGACCGCTTTTGAATGGCTCAAAGACAAAGGACACTCAGCTTGTCGAAGTGTGATTAACAATAAATCAGGATATAAACCTTGGTCTATCAACTGACAACTATCAACCATCAACTATCTAACTTCAATCTCATCCACAAAAATAAAGGCATCGCCACCTGCACCTTGATGACCTTGAAGTAATACACCAAAATTTTTTGCCACCACTTTAATATAACGGGCTTTTACTTTTTTAGGTAATTGGTATATAAAGTTTTTGGTAAATGTTTCTTCCGTATTCCAAGCCAAATTATGGTTCAAAGTTCCAATACTTTTAAAGTTAATGCCATCATTCGATATAAAATATTCTACTTTTTTTGGTAATAAGATCCATGAGCGAGAATCTTGCAAATAATTTGATGAAATTTCACTTATTTCTTTTTTTGCTTGTAAATCTACCACAGCCTCAAAATCCTGACTTTGGTAGCCTTGCCAGCCACCTTTGCGCCAATCTTTATAACCAGCTAGGCCATCAATAATGCCTGCATCGCCACCAGCGGTGTATTGTTTATTGTATTTACAATTCAATTTTACAGTCCAGTTATTGGGGATTTTATAAAACGATGCAAAAGCATAAGAACTGTCTCTACAACCTTTTCCATCTTCTCTAACTGCACAATCATTGTAACTTTTCACCAAAACGTTTGTGGCTTGGTGAATGCTTAAATTCAAATCGTTGGCTTTGTCTTTAACCAAGGTTGACGTATCGCCTTTGGTGTTGATTAAATATATTTTTGAATATAAATCATTGAATGTTTTAATAGTTAATTGCAAACTATCTTTAAAGTTTCTGGTATTTGATAAAATGAGTGGGGCTTTTAGGTAAGAATCTCCTTCTAAATTTCTTGTTTTAATATTGTAAATAGTATCCACAACAAGGATTCCATTATCCAAGTAATTCCCATAAAGAGTAATTTCATTTTTTAAGTATACATCATTACTGTTTTTAGGATTTATTCTTAAAAGTGTCCAGTCAATATTTGATTTGAATAAAATATCTGACCTATAAATATTATCATCCCCTTCTTTCATATCAATCGACAATATTTTTCCATAATTTAATTTTTGAATTTGCAACAAATTCGGTTGTTTGAAAATCTTCAATTTGTTACCATCTATTAAAAATGAAACCTCATCAAATATTGAATTAACAAAATTATAATCATCACCTCCAGGACAAACATCATAAATACCCATTGCGCTCAATACATACCAAGCACTCATTTGTCCACAGTCTTCATTGCCTGCTAATCCATCAGGCGCATTGGCATACATTTCTTTCAAAATTTGATTTACTCGTTGTTGTGTTTTATTGGGTTTACCAATATAATTATACAAATAAGCCATGTGGTGGCTTGGTTCGTTACCATGTGCGTATTGCCCTATTAATCCTGTTATATCTGCTTGTTCTCTTCCACTTGTTTTAGATGAGGCTTTGAATAAACCATCCAATCTTTCTTCAAATTTTTCTTTACCTCCAGAATGATAAATCATTCCATAAACATCGTGAGGAACAAAAAAGGAATATTGCCAAGAATTGGCTTCGGTAAAATGGTTATTTACTTCTGATGGATTAAACGGGCTATACCAACCTCCATTGGAACGAGGGCGCATAAATTTAGCATCTACATCGTAAATTTCTTTCCAAGCATTTGGTTTTAAAGAATCTAGAATCTTAGCTTCTTTACTGTTATAAATGTAATTATACTTTGATTTCATGTTTTTTATACACCAATCATTATAAGCATATTCCAAAGTTTTACTTACACTTTCGTGCTCATCTTCTACTTCTAAATATCCTTTTTTTCTAAATTCAGGCATTCCTAAATGGGCTATATTGGCAGTTTTTTCGCAAGCTTCAATGGCTAGTTTTACATCAAAACCTCTAATTCCTTTGGCATACGCATCGGCTATTACGCTGATTGCATGGTTGCCAATCATACAATTGGTTTCGTTGCTACTTAGTTCCCACATAGGCAAACGGCCTACTTGTTTGTATTGCTCCAAAAAGGTTTTTATAAAATCTAAATTTCGTTCTCGTTGCACTATATTAAACAAAGGATGCAAAGCCCTAAATGTATCCCATAAACTAAAAACTGTGTAATAATTAAAACCTTCTGCTTTATGAATTTTCATGTCACGGCCAAGGTATCTTCCATCCACATCGTTATAAATACTTGGGTGAATAAAACAATGGTAAAGTGCGGTATAAAAAATAACTTGTTGGTCGGCAGTGCCACCTTTTACTTGAATTTTATCTAATTCTTTATTCCATAAAGCTTCGCAATCGGTTCTTACTTTTTCAAAATTCCAATGAGGAAGTTCGGCTTGCATGTTCTTGGCTGCACCTTCTTCATCAACGCCACTGATGGACACTTTCACAAAAATTTGCTCGCCTTTTTTTACATCAAATTCGAATGCACCAGCGTTAACTGTTGTTTTTCCATCACTACGTAATGACCTTCCAACAAACGGTTTTGAAAATTCAATTCTATAAAAAACTATTTGATCTTTTGCCCATGCTTCGCTTCTTCTATAACCTTCTAAAGTGTTACCATTTATTATTTTTATGTTTCCATCTAATAATTTATCTCGATGCAATAAATCTAAAATAATATTCATTTTACCTGATTTATTAAACGTGTATTTATGCATACCAACTCGAGTTGTTGTTGTCAATTCTGCATCAATATCATCATCATCTAAATGTACACTGTAATAACCAGCATTTGCTTTTTCATTCTGGTGAGAATACTTGGATGAATACTTTTTGTTATCAAAACTTGATTCACCCATCATGGGCATAATCATAATATCGCCATAATCGCTGCAGCCGGTTCCACTTAAATGCGTGTGGCTAAAACCATAAATTATAGAATCGCTATGATGATAACCACTGCAACCGTCCCAACTGCCATCTATTCTGGTATCAGGGCTCACCTGCACCATTCCAAATGGAGCTACCGCGCCAGGAAAAGTGTGTCCATGTCCACCAGTGCCAATAAAAGGATTTACTATTTTAGCATAATTGATTTGCGCCTGTGAGTAATAGGCAATGGACAATAGGCAACAGGCAAATGATAGTTTAAGGAAAGTCTTTTTCATTATTTTATAAAAATTCGAAAGTAAGGAATTTTATAAATTTTATTCTTTAAAAACATTTGTAAAGAGGTAACATGTTATGTCTTCAAATAAAAAAGACTTTTCATTGCTACGTAACTAAGAGATAATTGTTAAATAAGGTATGTTAATAATTTTAGAGAAATTACGTTTTTTTCATTTTAGATAAATTCAAGAGACAAATGCTGCTTTTAGTCAAGGCTGTATGCAGTTTAAATAGTTTGTATTATAATTGCTCAAATTATTAATTAAATTTTATGGAAAACGTTACTACCCTAGGCCAGTTTGTTATTGAAAAACAAAAAGATTTTCCCTTTGCAAAAGGTGAACTTTCTCGTTTATTACGCGATATTGGAATTGCTTCTAAAATAATAAGTAGAGAGGTTAATAAAGCCGGATTAACCAATATTTTAGGAGACCATGGAAGTGTAAACGTACAAGAAGAAGATGTAAAAAAATTAGATATTATTGGTAATGAAACTTTCATTTCAACCTTTAGCAAAGGTGGTGAAGTTTGTGTAATAGCAAGTGAAGAGAATGAAAGAATAATTCCATTAAAAGGTACGTTTTCAAAAAATGGAAAATATGTAATTTGTATGGATCCATTAGATGGTTCATCAAATATTGATGTAAACGTTTCAATTGGTACCATTTTTTCTATATACAAACGTGTAACTCCTGAAGGCACTGAGCCTACAGAAGCCGATGTTTTACAAGCTGGTAACAAATTAGTTGCAGCCGGATATGTACTTTACGGTACTTCTACCATGTTGGTATTTAGTACCGGAAATGGTGTAAATGCCTTCACATTAGATCCAAGTATTGGAGAGTTTTGCTTAAGTCATGCTGATATTAAAACTACTGAAGATGGTAAAATTTATTCCATTAACGAAGGTAATGCTGCTGAATTTCCGCAAGGAGTTAAAGATTACTTAGCTTGGGTTAAAGAAACCGATAAACCTTCTGGACGCCCTTATACAGCTCGTTACATTGGTTCAATGGTAGCCGATTTTCATCGTAATTTATTAAAAGGAGGCGTATTCATTTACCCGCCTACTGCAAAAAGTCCTAACGGAAAATTACGCTTATTGTTTGAAGGAATTCCTATGAGTTTTATTGCTGAACAAGCAGGTGGATTAGCCACTACAGGAACAACAAGAATTTTAGATGTAGAACCAACAACCATTCACCAACGTGTGCCTATTATTATGGGGTCAAAAAATATGGTGAACAAAGTAGTTGAGTTTATGAATAAATAGTTGTTGGTTGTCAGTTGACGGTTGATAGACGATGGACCATAGATTATTCGAATATAATAGCAAAAAACTAAGTACTAAAAACTAAGTACTGAGAACTAAAAAAGAATGAAGCATAACAATAAAGTCACAGGTGAAATTGGAGAGCAATTAGCTTGTGACTTTTTGTTGAATAAGGGTTACCAAATTTTAGAACGAAACTACCAACAGCAAAAAACGGAAGTTGATATCATTGCAAAGCACCAAAATTGTTTAGTAATAGTGGAAGTAAAAACACGTTCAAGTAATTTTGTAAATCCTGAAAATGCAGTAAGTAAAACCAAACAAAAAACTTTGGTGGAAGCTGCTGTTTTATATCAAGAAAAACATACAATAAAAAGCGAAATTCGTTTCGATATTATTGCCATTATTAAAACCAAACAAGAAACCGAAATTTTGCATTTTGAAGATGCATTTTATCCATATACCACTTATTAAATTATGGCTATTAAAATAATTGAATGTCCGCGCGATGCCATGCAAGGCTTGCACAATTTTATTCCAACTCAAACCAAAATTAATTATATCAATCAATTGTTAAAAGTAGGTTTTGATACCATTGATTTTGGAAGTTTTGTGTCGCCAAAAGCCATTCCGCAAATGGCTGATACCACTGAGGTTTTGGCGGGTTTAGATTTAAGCAATACCAAAAGTAAATTATTGGCCATTATAGCAAATTTAAAAGGTGCCGAAAATGCTGTTCAGCATGAACAAATTAAGTATTTGGGTTTTCCTTTTTCTATAAGCGAAACTTTTCAAATGCGCAATACCAATAGCAGCATTGCCCAAAGTTTAGAAACTGTAAAGGCTATTCAAGCTTTATGTGTAAAGCATAACAAAGAATTGGTGGTATATATTTCTATGGGTTTTGGAAATCCGTATGGCGATGTTTGGAATACCGAAATAGTTGAAAAATGGGTGATGGAAATGCACTTGTTGGGTATCAAAATTATTTCATTGAGCGATACCATTGGCATTGCCAATCCTGAATCAATTAGTTATTTATTCAAACACTTAATTCCAACTTTTAAAACCATTGAGTTTGGAGCACATTTGCATACCACTCCAAATACTTGGCAAGAAAAAATAGATGCGGCCTACCAAAATGGTTGTTTGCGTTTTGATGGTGCTATGAAAGGTTTTGGTGGTTGCCCAATGGCAGCCGATGATTTAACAGGAAATATGCCTACCGAAAACATGTTCTTTTATTTTGAGGAACAAAAACTACAAACAGGCTTAAACAATACAGAATTTTTGAATGCTTTGCAATTAGCCAATCAAGTATTTGAAAATGCACACTAATTATACTTTACGCACAGCTCAAATAGCCGATATTCAGCATATAACTGCTATTTATAACGATGCGGTTTTAAATGGTACAGCTACTTTCGATATTGAACCAAAAACTGTAGCACAAATGACAGATTGGTTTGATGCGCATAATGAAAAATATTGTGTAGTAGTTTGCCAAGTAGGTAATGAAATAGTAGGTTGGGCCAGTTTAACACGTTATAGCGATAGAACAGCTTACGATAGAACAGCAGAGTTTAGTATTTATTTGCACCCTAATTTTAAAGGACAAAAACTAAGCAAACCATTGATGGAGTATTGCTTACAGCAAGGCATAAAACATGGCATAAAAGCAGTATTGGCTCGCATTACCGAAGGCAATGATATTAGTATCAAACTGCATGAGCATTTTGGTTTTTTTATGGTAGGCGTTCTAAAACAAGTAGGCGTAAAATTCAATAAAGTGTTAGACGTAAATTTGATGCAATTGTTGGTAGAATAGGATTGTAATAAATAAATCAGAAATTCGTTTATATTCAAACTTAACCTCATGAAATCAAAACGAGTAATTGTCCTTTTTATTGCATTATTAATAATGGTTTCTTGTGGTAAGCAGGTTGAGCAAAAAGTAGTAAAATACAAACCCATTCTTAGCGAAAAGCAAGATTCTTTAACTTATAACTTGGATGTGGAGTTGGAGATTTTGAAGAAAGATATTTGGGGTATTGGCCTTGGTAAAAAAGTGCCTGGATATTTCATATCTATAAGCATCAAAAACCTTGATAAAGACTCATTTCCTATTAGCTATATGAGTTGTTCATTTGACGAAACTTTTATTTATGAACCATTCACTAAAAAACCAATTGTGGTTTGTGATCGGAATACATTAGAAGGAGGTTTTTTGCTTCAAAATCAAAGAATTATTTTCCAAACAACCATTATTGATCCAAGATACTTTTGGTATATACAAAACTCTGAATTAATTAGAGTTGGGTTTTATTTAAAACGAATAAAAGTTGGTGATAGATTTTTAAGAACATTAGGCAAAACCTACCAAGTTTATTGGAGTAACGAGGTGAATCTGAAAACAACATTGCCAAGTTATCATTTTTATGACGAAAATATTTCATATTTAGACTCGCTTGATAATAAGCTTGAAAACTACTTTAGATACCCAATTTCGGCAGAATATTAAATCATAAAAACAATTGATGTATAAAAATTTGTCTGTTAAATAATTCTATATTTGTTTCAATGAAACCCAATTTAAACATTATTTATGATTATAATGTTAAAAGAAAAGCTGTTGCATCATTTACATTTTCTAAAAACCTTTAAAATAGGATTGGTTAGGACACTAACCAAGGACAAATTGAGAAATGAGTTTTTAGAAATCAAACTCAACAAAATAAACTCTCTAACTAGTTATAGAGCAATAAGATGCTTCCAGCAACACGATTGTTGGCGTTTACAATTTATCCACCGCTCATTTCCCTATACCCAATTCAACATTCAAAATCCAACATTCAAAACTTCACTAAATCATCGTAATCGTTTACATTAAACTTTTCGGTTGTTTTGCTAGAAGTTGCTACACATTCTAAATGCATAAAAAAAGCCTTGCAATTGCAAGGCTTTTTACTTTTTGATGAATAAGTATTCAACAATGGCGGAGAGTTAGGTACTTGAACTAACCGCATAAATACAGCATCTTAGAAGCTAGTTTTGAACATAGCCCCCTTGAAAGCCCCCTTGTTGTGTAAAAAGGTTAAAAACTGATTTTTGTTCCTTTTTACCATGCTTTGCAACAGAGAGGTTAAGCTTTCCCACTAAATCGGGATGAATTGACATCGCCTTTTCAAGTGCTGCTTTAAAAAATATAATATCGTTCCTGTACTCGTTAACTTGTGCCGTTAATGCCTCAATTTGTTTTTCCATAAAGCTAACTTTAACGGTATCTGCGGTATGTAAAAAACCAAACTTGGTTACATCTTCCCCTATTAGGGGGCTGCCCTCGTTTTCTAATATCCATTGGCGGTTAACCTTTGGAAATGCCATACAAAATATATTTATAAATTTTAAAGTAGGTTCGCCCTCTTTTAAAATTCTGCTTATATTTCCTTGTGTATAACCAGTTGCCTTTGAAATCTCACCTTGTGGAATTTCAAGCATCGTTACTGCTAGTTTTAAGCGTTCTCGTGTTCCTGCTTTCATAATATTGTTCTATTGTTATATTGATGAATTGTTAAATTGGTGATTTATTTATTTTTTATAAAAAATTATTTAGGATATTTAAAATTTGGTTTCTTTTTAGCTTTACTAAGTAGGTTTTGCATAGCTTCCATGTGGTTAATAGTAGCTTTGCGTTTGCTAATCCATTGGCTTATTTTTTTACGGTCGGCATCGGTCATTGAACTACTATCAACAATAAAATCAATGCCTTTTGGTTCTTTAATAACTCCCATAATTTTATGTGTTAAAATATTCAGGTATTTTATCATCAAAGCTTTTTATATCCATTTTTTCGGCAATTGATGTAGCTACTATCATATGGTCAAAAGGGTCGTTATGCCCATCTACTTTTTTTAACCTTTCTAATATTGCTAAATGCTTGCTAGTTATGTTTATCGTTTTAATACCATTGTACTCATTAGTTAGCATAAAATCGTTAATACTCATACCTATATCTAGCTTTTTGTTTCGGCTTTTAATGGCTATTTCCCAATAGCTGGCTATGCTTACATAAAGCTGCCCCGCTTTTAGTTCTTTTGTTTTGGTGGGGGTTAGTTTGCTTCCACTTTGCCCATTAAGCCAAAGTAATATTTGAGTATCTATAAGGTATTTTTTAGGCATATTTAGGCTTATTTAATTTTGCATTTTTCCAACTTAGGGTGTGCATAGTATCGCCCAAATCATCATCGGCAAAGGCTATTGCAACGCCTTTTTTTGCTGAATTTGTTACCTTTTTAGTGGCAGTTTTTTTAGCTCCATTTAAGCTTGTTTTTTTAGTAGGTTTTTTGGTTACTGTCATGGTTACGGTTATTTATTGATGCAAAAATAAAAATCTTTTTCATTATTAGCAACAAAAAATTAAATAATTTAACTTTTTTACTACTTTTAATAATTTTATTAAGTTCTTTTTCAATTAATTATACAATAAAATGAAAATCTTTTATTAAATTAGTTGCAAGATTTAATTTATTTATCGTTTTTCGCTGTATCAAAAATAACCGCTTAACCGCTGGTTACATTTTAATTATTCCTGTATGAAATTCTTTAAAAACCCTTTTAAACGCATAAAAATGGATAACACAACACCACCAGCCAACGAGCAAGGCACAAACGAAACCGCTACAAGCGAAACTACCAACACCGAAAATGCAGTTACTGAAGAAGTAAAACCTACACCACTATTTACCAAAATAAGTGAGGTTTTCAATGAACAAAATGGTTTAAACGAAATTACCGAAGCTTTAGAAACAAGTCAAGGTGTATTGGTTAAAAACATAGTGTTTGACAAAAACGATGTAAGTTCAAGCATGGAATTTATTCCAGCTGTAAAAATTATTGAGCTGCACGATGGCAGCCTAGCCATTAAGTAAAAAATAGGTAACTGGTTACATAACCAGTTACTTAATCGGAAATGTAGCTCAGGCTGGCAGAGCGCTAGCTTTTTATGCTAAAGGTCGGAGGTTC
>JAAFJM010000048.1 GCA_013298895.1 Bacteroidota bacterium
ATTTGGAACTCAAATTGAATACCGACCAAATAATAAACTTTTACTTAATTGGAATACTTATGTGGGAGATGAAAGCTCCAAGTTAAATCCCAATTATGGTAACAGGTATTTTACCGATTTATATGCTATTTATAATCCTGATGGTAAGTTTTCGTTTACCAGCTGTGTTTATTTAGGCTATCAACAATGTAATGATTCCATAACTGGAAATAAATATTTTAATAACTGGTGGCAAGCTAATTTTATAGCAAAAGTTAAGTATAATAAAAACGCATTTTTTGCGGGAAGAGTGGAATATTTTAAAGATAATAACGAGGTGATGATCAAACCAATTACTGGCGTTAAGGGTTTTAGCACTTTTAGTTCGGCTATTTGTTTCACTAAAAAGGTTAGTCAAAATGCATTGTTTAGATTGGAAGCCCGAAATTACTTATCAGAAAACAATGTTTATATAAATGCTGATAGTAAGCCAAGCAATACAAGTAATTTACTAATCACCAATATTACAATTTGGTTTTAATTTGTGGTATAGTTTTAGATAGGCATTCAAAAAAAATAAATTGATGAGACTTTTAATAATAGTTTTTTTTAACTTAATCATTGTAGGGTTATTTGCACAGCGCAACCCTAATACCAATGCTGGCAAAATAAACCCTAATTATAAAAGCGATACAAGCATTAACAACAAAACAAACGCTGCTGTATCATCATCTAACCAAGCAGTACCTCCTATTGCTATTGACGACAACAACAGTATTCAATTAGGAGCCTCATTAAACTATGGTACCACTTTAAACCAAAGCGATATCATGGAAAATGGTTTTGGTTTTGGTATCAAATTAGGATTTAACCTAATAAAAGATGCACCTATTGCACTTTATACAGGTTTAGGCTTTGATTACTTATATTTTGGGGGTAAAAAAATTAGTCAAGCAAACAATGTTGATATAGCCATTAACAGCAATGCATACGGCTGGTATCCTTATGCCGATTTGGAGTTAGGTCCTAATTGGCCGATAACAATTTTTGGGACTGCATTTTGGGGTGGAAGATTCTTTTATACCCGCCAAAATATTACCTTTTATGATGCACAAAATAATAAACAAACTAATACTAAAAACTTGGAAGGAGATGCAACACAAATTTATGGCTATGGAGGTGGTGTAAAATTGAATTTATCAAAAGGTATAAAAATGGAATTACGTTACCTCAAAAATTTTGGCAATTACTCAAAAGTAGTTGATCCAAAAACTATTGAATTTGATAGCTTCGGAAATCTAAAATCTTATCAAAACAAATATACGGATACTGATTTAGGAGTCTTTTCTATTGGATTAATTCTTAATTTTTAAATATTACTTCAAAACAGTAAAATTTCCTTTTAAAGTATTGCTTTGGCCATTCCATCCATTGTATTCAATTAAATAAACATATACATCATTTGCTATAATTTGAGTGCCAATATTTAAATTAAATGGTTTGTTTTTATCATTGGTTTCAAAAATCAATTGGCCCCAACGGTTAAATATTTTTAAATTATATTCTTTTACAAAAGCATGCGATACTTTCCAAACATCATTTAGGTTATCGCCATTGGCAGTGTAGGCATTTGGTGCGTATACATAAGGTGCTTGTATCAATTCAATGATATTTGATTCGCTGGTTGCATTACCAATATTAGGATTTTGATGCGCCACAGTTTGGTAATAATATAAACCTACATTGTAATCTAACTTGGTATCTTGAGTTACCAATTGTTTGGTACTATTAGGTAAAATATTATTAAAAGTTGGGTCGTAAGCATTGGAACGCAATAAATCAAATTTTTGAGCGCCTAATGTCCAATAATTATAGTCTTGCCACTCAAGTGTATGAGCTAATTTTTCCGAAATACCTTTTAACAGAATACTACAAGCCGAATCATTGCCAATACTTTCAATTCCGCACGCGTTTGAATTGGTTACTTTATAGCAATATGAATGGTCATCAACTTTCACATCTTTATCAATAAAAGAAGTATCACTTATATTATTAACACTACCAATAAAGTTAAAACCGTTTCCATTTCTATCTTGCATTTTATAAATTGAATAATTTAAAAATGCTTTACTATCGTTTTTCGATTTATTCCAAACTAATTTCACCTCTTTATCATCCTTAACAGTTACCGTATACCATGTTAATTTTGGGGGATAATTACCATCGGTTATTTGCATACAAGCTCTATTAGAACTATCAACAGGACGATCGCACACATCGTAACTTATGGTTTGATAACAATAATTGATGACTCTATTATTGGTAGCATTATTGTCGGTAATAATTAAGTCGGTTGGCAAGGTAGGATACTCACCTACTAAGGTTGCAAAGTTGCTTTCGTTATACCTTACTAATTTTAATTTTTTAAAATACTTATTACTACTAAATTGTAGTAAAGTTACTTTTACTGATTGATTATTAATTCTTATTGGACAGTTAATATCAGGCACAGGCAAACTACTTATTGGCAATACATTTACTTTAATAACCTTGGTTTTTTCACGAGGTTGCGGACATTGATTATCTCTTACTTTCACGTATAAATTGTAAGATTTCAATTCAGTATCGCAATCAGTAATCATTTTAAAACCAATGATGGCTTGACCTAAACCATTTAGCTTAGTAAAAGCTATATTACTAAAGTCCAATAAAGAACCCGAAAGTGATAAAAACATGGAATCTTTTGAGTCGATAGAAGAAACTAAAAATTGAGCATCTAAAGTATCTGTTTGTATAATATTAATGACAGTATCAGCAACATCTAAAAAGCTAGGATTATTGATGGTATCGCCTATGTAAATACTGCTAATTATTCTACTTGTATCACCAATAATGCCACAATTATTTACACTAACTAGTTTGTACTGTGTTTGTAAAATCTTATGATTTAACGCATTTAGATCTAATCTATTAATAGTTTGCCAGTTAGCAATAGTATCAATAACCACAAATGGCCCATTATTTATACTTTTTAATAATTTTAAATGTCCAAATGTAGCAGGCTTAGTAGCATAAGCATTCCATTTTATATTCACAGTATTATCATCAACAGATGAGAGACAAGCTAAAAATGGACTTGGAATGGGAGGAGACAATACAATAATTTTTATTTTACCAGAACCTGTTTTTGAAACAGGGCAAGCATCATCCACTAAACTTAAATCTACTAAAAAAGTATCACTCACAAAGTCTTTACATAAAGTTGCCCATTTTAACCTAGCTTGGGTTAAACCTTTTGATCTACTTTCAACAGTAAAAATAGCTGGATTAATGCCTGGCATTAATATTTTTCCATTGGCTAACACCGAAATAGAATCGTTGTCTTTATCAAAAATATTTGCCAAAAAATCGAGTGTATCACCTGCATTCACATACAAAATGGTATCTCTAAATTCTGGTGGATAAATAGACGCATCTAAATTAAATTTAAACACCCCAATATTACATCCAGCGCTGCCTATATACTTATTGTTTCTACCCGGATTAACATTGCTCCAAGCACCAGTAGTAGTAGGAAAATCGCTATTACCCCAACAACCTGCACATACTGTTTGGTAAATAATAAAGTTTTTATCAAAATGACTTGTTCCCCCATCTACATGTTCGGCACTTTTGTTTCCACCATAAAAACTTGCATAAGAAAGTTCCTTTAAGCCATCACCTAAAATCATCAAATAAAAATCGCTGCCATCTGTAGTACGTTGGAATGCATTGGTAGTGGTAGGCAATCCATTGGTATTATCTAAATTTGGATTATTTATTAAATTAACATTTCCACCCCAACCACTAAAATAAAGCCTATCACACTTATCAATAACAAAAGCCGTTGGGGACAAACTTGGAAAAGCCGCAGGTTTACCAAATGTAGTTGATACTATCTCAGTTGATAAACTTCTATCAAATCCTTTAATAAATTGTTTGCCATTTGGAACATTATAAACTCCTGGAGATACGTTGATATTACCAGTAGTTTGACCAATTACATAAACATCGCCCCTATCATTTACCTGAATTAAAAATGATTGATCGTAGGATGTAGTACCAACATAAACGGTTGTTGGCGTGCCAAAACCACTGGTATTGGTTTTTAAAATATAACCATCCACATCGGCATTGTATGGATAAGTAATTGAAGCACCCGGCAAATTACTTGAAGTAGTTCCACCTGTTACATATAAATTATTTAATACATCAATTATTATTGCGTAACAAGCATCCTCGCCAGAACCACCAACATAGGTACAAAAATTCAAATTAGTAAGGTTAGTATTAAATTTGGCAATCAATCCATCTATATTTCCACCACCATAAGTTGGTTGAAAGGAATTAGGCAAAGGCATTAAGTCGGCATTTTTTGATGAGGTTACACTCGATATATAAATATTATCAAACCTATCTAAAATTACTTCACCTCTGTACCAATCAGAATAATTGTAACATAATATACCATTAGAGGCTGGATAACCAAGTTCTTCATTTCCAGAAATTCCATCACGAGCAGCACCACCCAAAAAGGTAGAACCATTTAATGTAGTTCCATCACCACTTAATTTACTGATAAAAATATCAGAAACACCATTAAATGAATTATCAAAACTATTTGCGTTAACTGGAAAATTACTAGAATAGGTAGAACCCATTACAACCAAATCGCCAGCACTATTTGCACTCATACTATGAGGTTGCTCATTACTGGAACCACCTAGATAAGAAGCCCAAAGCATGGTAGTACCATCAGGTGAAAACTTAGCAACAATACAATCCCTTGCATATTCATTTCCACCTCCAAATCCTCCAGCAAATGTGGCTTGAAATCGACCTGTTGTTTTAGGAAAATTAGCACCATAAACTGTTCCACCGACAAAGGCATTTCCATTTAAATCAAATGCTGAGCAAAAACCAAAATTATCGGCAACCGAACCAACATAAGTTCCAAAAATTAAAGTAGGGTCTATAATAAGTTCTCGGTCTTTTTGGTACTCGCCTATGTTGAAACTTAAAACATTTTTTTCAAATTTATACGATGAATAAATACTAGTTGAAATATTACTTAAACGTTGAAAAGATTCTGGCTTTTGCTCAACAATATTTCCAACCCAAGTTTTAACCACCAAATCCTCATTTTCTTTAAAAACAGAATCAGCACCTTCATACCTTAATTTTATCTGATTAGGATCGGCATTTGGTTTCACTATAAAATTTGATTTGGCATAATAACCATTACTGTTTATCTCCAAGTCAATTCCTTTATATATGTTTTTTAAAACTATTTGTCCATAAGCCCTTACTTTACTTTGCCAATTATTTTGGCTACCAATAAAAAAATTGTAGTACTCTTCAAAAGGTAAATGTTTAGAAACTTCAATGTCATTTATGGTTGCTTTTTCAAAAAACACCTTCACCACCTGGGCATTGGCTTGTTTAATTTTATGTCCATGCTGATGGTCGTGAACGGCTTTTTTATCAATTAAGTAATACGTTAAACAGTTTTTCGATACAAATAAATGCCCTCCGGGAATATCGGCTTTGAATAAAACGTCAGGTGTCCATTGACCTTTATTTTCAATAAATTTTATTTGAAATTTAGTGTCGGCTATAGCCCAAGAAGTCACACTAAAACTGCTCAATAACAGTACTATTATGAAGCTTTTAGGTAAAGCATTCATAGTTTTAATAATTGACTTATTTAGTAAAGTTAGCACCAAAGTTTAACCGTTAATGATGAGCAATTTACAAATTTTACTTAGCTAAACATACTTAATTTATACTTAAACATAAAAATTACAATTCTGAAGGAAATGATGAATGTTGGATTTTGAATGTTGGATTACTCAATGGTCAAAATACAAAAGCTCCATAGGATGATGCTTCCCTCGCGATTAATTCAAATAAAATCAAGCTTACACGGTGCGGGAAAAACTTTGTCAAAGTTTGAAACTTTGACAAAGTTAAACACAGCAACAATGCTAATGGAAAAGTATTTATTAGCTAAGGAAGATGCCTACGGCATGACTTGCGTGACAATAACAATCAATCACTAAATCAATCACACCCCTTTCATACTCAAGCCAATTCTTTTCCTAGCCAAATCTACTTCCAATACTTTTACTTGAACTTGTTGTTGTAGTTTTACTACTTGGTTAGGATCCGAAATATATTTATCGGCCAATTGTGATATATGAACCATACCATCTTGTTTTACCCCAATATCTACAAAACAACCAAACTTGGTAATATTGGTTACTATGCCCGGCAATATCATGCCTTCATATAAATCTTCTGGTTTTTTAACATTGGCAAAGGTAAACGGTTTAAGCGTTTCCCTTGGGTCGCGGCCAGGTTTGGCTAACTCTTTTAAAATATCGTTGATGGTTAATAAACCTGCTGTTTCAGTTATATAATTTTCGGGCTTTATGGCCTTTCTTATCACTTCATTTTTCACCAAATCTTCTACCTTACAGCCATTTTTTTGGGCCATTTGCTCCACTATTCCATAACTTTCAGGATGCACCGCACTGTTATCTAACACATTCTTTGCATCAGGAATGCGTAAAAAAGCTGCACATTGTTCAAACGTTTTTTCACCCAAACGTGGTATTTTTTTTAACTGACTGCGCGAGGTAAACGCCCCATGGTCATTCCTAAAATTAATAATATTTTGAGCCGTTTGCGCACTTAAACCCGATACATAAGTAAGCAAACTTTTACTCGCAGTATTTAGGTTAACTCCTACTTGGTTTACACAACTTTGCACAACCACATCCAAACTTTGTTTCAATTTATTTTGATCCACATCGTGTTGGTACTGCCCCACTCCTATCGACTTGGCATCAATTTTAACCAACTCGGCTAATGGATCGGCAAGCCTACGACCAATAGAAACTGCACCGCGCACTGTTACATCTTTATCTGGAAATTCATCTCTAGCCACTTCACTAGCCGAGTAAACCGAAGCACCATTTTCGTTCACCATAAATAGTTGTGGCTCGTTTTTAAAGTTAATGCCTCTTACCAAATCTTCTGTTTCGCGACCCGCAGTACCGTTGCCTATGGCAATAGCTTCTATATTATATTTTTCAACCAAAAAAGTAAGCTTAACTATGGCTTGTTGCGCATCGCGTTGCGGCTCGTGAGGATAAATAATATCATCGGCTAATAACTTTCCTTCTTCATTTAAGCATACCACTTTACAGCCCGACCTAAAACCAGGGTCTATGGCTAAAATACGCTTGCTACCCAAAGGTGCCGACAATAATAATTGCTTTAAATTTTCGGCAAAAACCCTAATGGCTTCTTCATCGGCTTTGGCCTTGGCTAAGTTTCTAAACTCAGTTTCCATAGAAGGTGCCAACAATCGTTTGTAAGCATCTTTCACCGCCAATTCTATTTGATAACTGCTATCGTTATTGCGTTTTATAAACTGAAACTCCAGTTTTTGAACAGCTATATCTTCATCAGGTTCAATATTCAATTTTAAAAAACCTTCTTCTTCGCCTCTAAACACTGCCAAAAGCCTGTGCGATGGACAACGATTTAATGGTTCATCGTACTTAAAATAATCTTGGTATTTACTACCTTCTGCTTCCTTGCCTTTAGCCACTTTGGTATAAACCACTGCATGTTTTTCAAACTGATTACGCACCAAGTTACGCGCTTTGGGGTCTTCGTTCACCATTTCGGCTATAATATCTCTAGCGCCTTGCAATGCTTCGTCTTCGGTTTGCACACCATTTTTTAAATAACGCGCTGCCTCTATTTCTACACTGCTGTTATTTTCTTTCAGTAACCATAAAGCCAAAGGCTCCAAACCTTTTTCGCGGGCTATACTGGCCTTGGTTTTACGCTTAGGTTTGTATGGCAAATAAATATCCTCTAGCAAGTTGGTATCCCAACAATCTACAATACTTTTTTCTAAAGCAGGTGTAAGTTTTCCTTGCTCTTTTATGGTATCTATAATGGTAAGTTTGCGCTTAACTAATTCGGTATATTTTAAATTTAATAACCTAATATTTTCAATATGTACTTCGTCTAAAGCCTGCGTAAGTTCCTTTCTGTATCGAGATATAAAAGGAACGGTGCTGCCTTCGTTTAATAATTTAATGGTAGCAGCTACTTGCCTGGCCTGAATACCAAGTTGCTGCGCAATAATGGCTATAAAATCTGTTTCGTGCATAAAGAGGCACAATATAATTACAAATAAATAAAGGATAAAACAATCTCTTCATTTTTAGAGTTCAATTTGAATATAAGAAATTAGGTTAAATCAATGAATTTAATTTAATTATATCAACCTTAATTATACTGTCCGAATTTCTTTTGGAAACCCCAAACAAATACGTTTTATCATAATATAATAACATGGCCTCAGCCCAAGCTGATAAATTGTTTTCATCAAGCATTTGAATAGCTTGCCGAGTTCTCAAATCGCCTAAGCGTTTGTATAATTTTTGAGTAGATTGTTTCAATAATTCTTTATCAAAATGTCCGTAATCATTGATGATATTTTGAACCCTTTGAACTAAAGGAACTTCTAAAAAGTAAAGTTTGTTATTACGTATGGCTTCATGTATTTTGGTTGGCACTTTACACCTACCTATGATATTACTTTCATCTTCAACCCAAATGGGTATTTGATTATTAAAAAAATGAAGGGTTGTTGCAATTAAATTTTCAAACATCTCGTTTGTAGGTTGTGTTGGCATTCCCAAACTACCAAATGCTGAACCTCTGTGATTGGCTATTCCTTCCAAGTCAAGCACTTGAATATTGTTACCTTCTAGTTTCTTTAAAATAGTTGTTTTACCACTTCCTGTATAACCACCTAAAACATTGAATTTATAATCTGTTTCTAACTTTTCTAAAACCCAATGTCTATATTTTTTATAACCACCTTGCAATAAAAACACTTCAAAACCGGCAGTACTGAGAAGGTTTGCCATAATTTTACTCCTCAACCCTCCCCTATAACAATGAATAATTATCTTTTTGTTAGGAACTAATTTATAGGCTTGTTTTATGAGTAAATAAAATTGAGGACCAATTAACTTATATCCTAAAATAACAGCTGCATCATGACCATTTTGTTTGTAACAAGTTCCTACTTCTTTGCGATGCTCATTATTTAAAATTGGAAAATTAATAGCTCCGGGTATATGGCCTTGCTCAAACTCAATTGGAGCTCGTACATCAATTAAAGTGATAGTTTCTTTTAGTTCTAAAAGTGCTTCAATGCTATTAATAGGACTAATCATTTAACAAATAGGTTTTAGCTTGAGGACCTTGATTCATTAATAAATCAATGATGGATAAATTAGATTGAAATGGATATTTTTCGGCAAATACTTGTAAATACTTTTTTAAATTATTGCCTTCATTCTGCTCTTCCATATTTCTATTTTTTGCATCAAAAAAATTTCTCAAATCAAAACCATTTTCTTTTACCACCTCAAAGTTTTGGGTATATAAAATTGGCTTTTCAACCTTAAGTAATTTTAGTATCAATACCAATAAATCACGGTTAAGCTCAAACAAATACTCATACTTTTTCTGGAAATAAAACGGTTCAAAGTAATCTTTATAATGGAACCAAAAAGCCGATTTACCATAAGCCGATTGAAAAGCTAGCCAATGTTGTTTTTGCCAATCCTCTTCATAATTTATTTTAACATCTTTAACTGTTTGTTTGGTATTATGAATTTTAACAACAGGAATACTCAATACTTGTATTCCGTTTGCAC
>JAAFJM010000049.1 GCA_013298895.1 Bacteroidota bacterium
ATTTGGAACTCAAATTGAATACCGACCAAATAATAAACTTTTACTTAATTGGAATACTTATGTGGGAGATGAAAGCTCCAAGTTAAATCCCAATTATGGTAACAGGTATTTTACCGATTTATATGCCATTTATAATCCTGATGGTAAGTTTTCGTTTACCAGCTGTGTTTATTTAGGCTATCAACAATGCAATGATTCCATAACTGGAAATAAATATTTTAATAACTGGTGGCAAGCCAATTTTATAGCAAAAGTTAAGTATAATAAAAACGCATTTTTTGCGGGAAGAGTGGAGTATTTTAAAGATAATAATGAGGTAATGATTAAACCAATTACTGGCATTAAGGGATTTAGTACTTTTAGTTCGGCTATTTGTTTCACTAAAAAGGTTAGCCAAAATGCATTATTTAGATTAGAGGCCCGAAATTACTTATCGGAAAACAATGTTTATATAAATGCTGATAGTAAGCCAAGCAATACAAGTAATTTACTAATCACCAATATTACAATTTGGTTTTAATTTGTGGTATAGTTTTAGATAAGCATTCAAAAAAATAAATTAATGAGACTTTTAATAACAGTTTTTTTTAACTTAATCATGGTAGGTTTATTTGCACAGCGCAACCCTAACACCAATGCTGGCAAAATAAGCCCTAATTACAAAAGCGATACAAGCATTAACAACCAAACAAACTCTGCTGTATCTTCACCTAACCAATCAGTTCCTCCTATTGCAATTGACGACAACAACAGTATTCAATTAGGAGCCTCATTTAATTATGGTACCAATTTAAACCAAAGCGATATCATGGAAAATGGTTTTGGATTTGGAATCAAATTAGGATTTAACTTAATAAAAGATGCGCCCATTGCACTTTATACTGGTTTAGGTTTTGATTATTTATATTTTGGTGGTAAAAAAATTAGCCAAGCAAACAATGTAGATGTAGCCATTAACAGCAATGCATACGGCTGGTATCCTTATGCCGATTTGGAGTTAGGTCCTAATTGGCCGATAACAATTTTTGGGACTGCATTTTGGGGTGGAAGATTCTTTTACACTCGCCAAAATATTACCTTCTATGATGCTCAAAATAACAAACAAACCAATACTAAAAACTTGGAAGGAGATGCTACACAAATTTACGGTTATGGAGGAGGTATCAAATGGAATTTATCAAAAGGTATAAAAATGGAATTGCGATACCTGAAAAATTATGGCAATTACTCAAAAGTGGTTGATCCAAAAACAATTGAATTTGATAGCTTTGGAAACCTAAAATCTTATCAAAATAAATATACCGATACTGATTTAGGAGTTTATTCTATTGGATTAATTCTGAACTTCTAAATATTACTTCAAAACAGTAAAATTTCCTTTTAAAGTATTGCTTTCGCCATTCCATCCATTGTATTCAATTAAATAAACATACACATCATTTGCTATAATTTGGGTGCCAATATTTAAATTAAATGGTTTGTTTTTATCGTTGGTTTCAAAAATCAATTGCCCCCAACGGTTATATATTTTAAGGTTAAATTCTTTTACAAATGCATGCGATACTTTCCAAACATCATTTAGGTTATCGCCATTGGCAGTGTAGGCATTTGGTGCATAAACATAAGGTGCTTGTACCAATTCAATAATATTCGACTCGCTGGTGGCATTGCCAATATTAGGATTTTGATAGGCTATTGTTTGATAATAATACAACCCAACATTATAATCTAACTTAGTATCCTGTACTACCAATTGCTTGGTACTATTAGGTAAAATATTACTAAAAGTAGGGTCATAAGCATTTGACCTTAGTAAATCAAATTTTTGAGCACCTAATATCCAATAATTATAATCTTGCCATTCAAGCATATGTGCTAATTTTTCAGAAATACCTTTTAGTAAAATGCTGCAAGCCGAGTCGTTATTGATACTTTCAATTCCGCATGCGTTTGAATTGGTTACTTTATAACAATACGAATGGTCATCAACTTTTACATCCTTATCAATAAAAGACGTATCGCTTATATTATTAACACTGCCAATAAAGTTAAAACCGTTTCCATTTCTATCCTGCATTTTATAAATTGAATAATTTAAAAATGCTTTGCTATCATTTTTCGATTTATTCCAAACCAATTTTACTTCTTTATCATCCTTAACTGTTACTGTATACCATGTTAATTTTTGAGGATAATTACCATCTGTTATTTGCATACAAGCTCTATTAGAACTATCAACAGGACGATCGCACACATCGTAACTTATGGTTTGATAACAATAATTGATGACTCTATTATTGGTAGCATTATTGTCGGTAATAATTAAGTCAATAGGTAAGGTAGGATACTCCCCTACTATGGTAGCAAAATTACTTTCGTTATACCTAACTAATTTCAATTTTTTAAAATACTTAGTACTACTAAATTGTGGTAAAGTTACTTTTACTGATTGATTATTAATTCTTATTGGACAGTTAATATCTGGCACAGGCAAACTACTAATTGGCAACACATTTACAGTAATTACCTTTGTTTTTTCGCGTGGTTGAGGACATTGATTATCTCTAACTTTAAAATATAACACGTATGATTTCAACTCGGTATTACAATCAGTAATCATTTTAAAACCAACTAAAGCTTGTCCTAAACCATTCAATTGGGTAAAAGTTATATTACTAAAATCTAATAAAGAGCCCGAAAGTGATAAAAACATTGAATCTTTTGGGTCGATAGAAGAAACTAAAAACTGAGCATTTAAAGTATCGGTTTGTATAATATTTATAACCGTATCAGCAACATCTAAAAAGCTAGGATTATTGATGGTATCGCCTATGTAAATACTGCTAATTATTCTACTTGTATCTCCAATAATGCCGCAATTATTTACACTAACTAGTTTGTACTGAGTTTGTAAAATCTTATGATTTAAAGCATTTAAATCTAACCTGTTTACAGTTTGCCAATTAGCAATGGAATCAATAACCGCAAACGGACCATTGTTTATACTTTTTAATAATTTTAAATGTCCAAATGTAGCAGGCTTAGTAGCATAAGCATTCCATTTTATATTCACAGTATTATCATCAACAGATGAGAGACAAGCTAAAAATGGACTTGGAATGGGAGGAGACAATACAATAATTTTTATTTTACCAGAACCTGTTTTTGAAACAGGGCAAGCATCATCCACTAAACTTAAATCTACTAAAAAAGTATCACTCACAAAGTCTTTACATAAAGTTGCCCATTTTAACCTAGCTTGGGTTAAACCTTTTGATCTACTTTCAACAGTAAAAATAGCTGGATTAATGCCTGGCATTAATATTTTTCCATTGGCTAACACCGAAATAGAATCGTTGTCTTTATCAAAAATATTTGCCAAAAAATCGAGTGTATCACCTGCATTCACATACAAAATGGTATCTCTAAATTCTGGTGGATAAATAGACGCATCTAAATTAAATTTAAACACCCCAATATTACATCCAGCGCTGCCTATATACTTATTGTTTCTACCCGGATTAACATTGCTCCAAGCACCAGTAGTAGTAGGAAAATCGCTATTACCCCAACAACCTGCACATACTGTTTGGTAAATAATAAAGTTTTTATCAAAATGACTTGTTCCCCCATCTACATGTTCGGCACTTTTGTTTCCACCATAAAAACTTGCATAAGAAAGTTCCTTTAAGCCATCACCTAAAATCATCAAATAAAAATCGCTACCATCTGTAGTACGTTGGAATGCATTGGTAGTGGTAGGCAATCCATTGGTATTATCTAAATTTGGATTATTTATCAAATTAACATTTCCACCCCAACCACTAAAATAAAGCCTATCACACTTATCAATAACAAAAGCAGTTGGAGATAAACTTGGAAATGCAGCAGGTTTACCAAAAGTAGTTGATACTATTTCAGTTGATAAACTTCTATCAAATCCCTTAATAAATTGTTTGCCATTTGGAACATTATAAACCCCAGGCGAAACCTTAATGGTACCAGTAGTTTGACCAATAACATAAACATCGCCCCTATCATTTACCTGAATTAAAAATGATTGATCGTAGGATGTAGTACCAACATAAACGGTTGTTGGCGTACCAAAACCACTGGTATTGGTTTTTAATATATATCCATCCACATCGGCATTGTATGGATAAGTAATTGAAGCACCCGGCAAATTACTTGAAGTAGTTCCACCCGTTACATATAAATTATTTAGTATATCTATTATTATTGCATAACAAGCATCATCGCCCGAGCCACCTACATAGGTACAAAAATTTAAATTGGTAAGGTTAGTATTAAATTTAGCAATCAACCCATCTATATTCCCGCCACCATAAGTTGGTTGAAATGCATTAGGAAGAGGTAATAAGTCGGCATTTTTTGATGACGTAACACTCGAAATATAAATATTATCAAACCTATCTAATATAACTTCACCTCTATACCAATCAGAATAATTGTAACATAATATGCCATTAGAGGCAGGATAACCAAGTTCTTCATTCCCAGAAATTCCATCACGGGCAGCACCGCCCAAAAAAGTAGAACCATTTAAAGTAATTCCATCACCACTTAATTTACTGATAAAAATATCAGAAACACCATTGAATGAATTATCAAAACTATTTGCATTAACAGGAAAATTACTAGAATAGGTAGAACCCATTACCACCAAATCGCCAGCACTATTTGCACTCATACTATGAGGTTGCTCATTACTGGAACCACCTAAATAAGAAGCCCAAAGCATGGTAGTACCATCAGGTGAAAACTTAGCAACAATACAATCCCTTGCATATTCATTTCCACCTCCAAATCCTCCAGCAAATGTGGCTTGAAATCGACCTGTTGTTTTAGGAAAATTAGCACCATAAACTGTTCCACCGACAAAGGCATTTCCATTTAAATCAAATGCTGAGCAAAAACCAAAATTATCGGCAACCGAACCAACATAAGTTCCAAAAATTAAAGTAGGGTCTATAATAAGTTCTCGGTCTTTTTGGTACTCGCCTATGTTGAAACTTAAAACATTTTTTTCAAATTTATACGATGAATAAATACTAGTTGAAATATTACTTAAACGTTGAAAAGATTCTGGCTTTTGCTCAACAATATTTCCAACCCAAGTTTTAACCACCAAATCCTCATTTTCTTTAAAAACAGAATCAGCACCTTCATACCTTAATTTTATCTGATTAGGATCGGCATTTGGTTTCACTATAAAATTTGATTTGGCATAATAACCATTACTGTTTATCTCCAAGTCAATTCCTTTATATATGTTTTTTAAAACTATTTGTCCATAAGCCCTTACTTTACTTTGCCAATTATTTTGGCTACCAATAAAAAAATTGTAGTACTCTTCAAAAGGTAAATGTTTAGAAACTTCAATGTCATTTATGGTTGCTTTTTCAAAAAACACCTTCACCACCTGGGCATTGGCTTGTTTAATTTTATGTCCATGCTGATGGTCGTGAACGGCTTTTTTATCAATTAAGTAATACGTTAAACAGTTTTTCGATACAAATAAATGCCCTCCGGGAATATCGGCTTTGAATAAAACGTCAGGTGTCCATTGACCTTTATTTTCAATAAATTTTATTTGAAATTTAGTGTCGGCTATAGCCCAAGAAGTCACACTAAAACTGCTCAATAACAGTACTATTATGAAGCTTTTAGGTAAAGCATTCATAGTTTTAATAATTGACTTATTTAGTAAAGTTAGCACCAAAGTTTAACCGTTAATGATGAGCAATTTACAAATTTTACTTAGCTAAACATACTTAATTTATACTTAAACATAAAAATTACAATTCTGAAGGAAATGATGAATGTTGGATTTTGAATGTTGGATTACTCAATGGTCAAAATACAAAAGCTCCATAGGATGATGCTTCCCTCGCGATTAATTCAAATAAAATCAAGCTTACACGGTGCGGGAAAAACTTTGTCAAAGTTTGAAACTTTGACAAAGTTAAACACAGCAACAATGCTAATGGAAAAGTATTTATTAGCTAAGGAAGATGCCTACGGCATGACTTGCGTGACAATAACAATCAATCACTAAATCAATCACACCCCTTTCATACTCAAGCCAATTCTTTTCCTAGCCAAATCTACTTCCAATACTTTTACTTGAACTTGTTGTTGTAGTTTTACTACTTGGTTAGGATCCGAAATATATTTATCGGCCAATTGTGATATATGAACCATACCATCTTGTTTTACCCCAATATCTACAAAACAACCAAACTTGGTAATATTGGTTACTATGCCCGGCAATATCATGCCTTCATATAAATCTTCTGGTTTTTTAACATTGGCAAAGGTAAACGGTTTAAGCGTTTCCCTTGGGTCGCGGCCAGGTTTGGCTAACTCTTTTAAAATATCGTTGATGGTTAATAAACCTGCTGTTTCAGTTATATAATTTTCGGGCTTTATGGCCTTTCTTATCACTTCATTTTTCACCAAATCTTCTACCTTACAGCCATTTTTTTGGGCCATTTGCTCCACTATTCCATAACTTTCAGGATGCACCGCACTGTTATCTAACACATTCTTTGCATCAGGAATGCGTAAAAAAGCTGCACATTGTTCAAACGTTTTTTCACCCAAACGTGGTATTTTTTTTAACTGACTGCGCGAGGTAAACGCCCCATGGTCATTCCTAAAATTAATAATATTTTGAGCCGTTTGCGCACTTAAACCCGATACATAAGTAAGCAAACTTTTACTCGCAGTATTTAGGTTAACTCCTACTTGGTTTACACAACTTTGCACAACCACATCCAAACTTTGTTTCAATTTATTTTGATCCACATCGTGTTGGTACTGCCCCACTCCTATCGACTTGGCATCAATTTTAACCAACTCGGCTAATGGATCGGCAAGCCTACGACCAATAGAAACTGCACCGCGCACTGTTACATCTTTATCTGGAAATTCATCTCTAGCCACTTCACTAGCCGAGTAAACCGAAGCACCATTTTCGTTCACCATAAATAGTTGTGGCTCGTTTTTAAAGTTAATGCCTCTTACCAAATCTTCTGTTTCGCGACCCGCAGTACCGTTGCCTATGGCAATAGCTTCTATATTATATTTTTCAACCAAAAAAGTAAGCTTAACTATGGCTTGTTGCGCATCGCGTTGCGGCTCGTGAGGATAAATAATATCATCGGCTAATAACTTTCCTTCTTCATTTAAGCACACCACTTTACAACCCGACCTAAAACCAGGGTCTATGGCTAAAATACACTTGCTACCCAAAGGTGCCGATAGTAATAATTGTTTTAAATTTTCGGCAAAGACCCTTATAGCTTCTTCATCGGCTTTGGCCTTGGCTAAGTTTCTAAACTCAGTTTCCATGGAAGGTGCCAATAAACGTTTGTAAGCATCTTTCACCGCCAATTCTATTTGATAACTACTGTCGTTATTGCGTTTTATAAACTGAAACTCTAGTTTTTGAACAGCGATGTCTTCATCAGGCTCAATATTCAATTTTAAAAAACCTTCTGCTTCGCCTCTAAACACGGCCAAAAGCCTGTGCGATGGACAACGATTTAATGGTTCATCGTACTTAAAATAATCTTGGTATTTACTGCCTTCCGCTTCCTTGCCTTTAGCCACTTTGGTATAAACCACTGCATGTTTTTCAAATTGATTACGCACCAAATTACGTGCTTTAGGGTCTTCGTTCACCATTTCGGCTATAATATCTCTAGCGCCTTGCAATGCTTCGTTTTCGGTTTGCACCCCATTTTTTAAATAACGCGCTGCCTCTATTTCAACACTGTTGTTATTTTCTTTCAATAACCAAAAAGCCAAAGGCTCCAAACCTTTTTCGCAGGCAATACTTGCCTTAGTTTTACGCTTTGGTTTGTAAGGTAAATATATATCCTCTAGCAAGTTGGTATCCCAACAATCTATAATACTTTTTTCTAAAGCAGGCGTTAGTTTTCCTTGCTCTTTTATGGTATCTATTATGGTAAGTTTGCGCTTAACTAATTCGGTATATTTTAAATTTAATAACCTAATATTTTCAATTTGTAATTCGTCTAAAGCCTGCGTAAGTTCCTTTCTGTATCGAGATATAAAAGGAACGGTGCTGCCTTCTTTTAATAATTTAATGGTAGCAGCTACTTGCCTGGCCTGAATACCAAGTTGCTGCGCAATAATGGCTATAAAATCTGTTTCGTGCATAAAGAGGCACAATATAATTACAAATAAATAAAGGATAAAACAATCTCTTCATTTTTAGAGTTCAATTTGAATATAAGAAATTAGGTTAAATCAATGAATTTAATTTAATTATATCAACCTTAATTATACTGTCCGAATTTCTTTTGGAAACCCCAAACAAATACGTTTTATCATAATATAATAACATGGCCTCAGCCCAAGCTGATAAATTGTTTTCATCAAGCATTTGAATAGCTTGCCGAGTTCTCAAATCGCCTAAGCGTTTGTATAATTTTTGAGTAGATTGTTTCAATAATTCTTTATCAAAATGTCCGTAATCATTGATGATATTTTGAACCCTTTGAACTAAAGGAACTTCTAAAAAGTAAAGTTTGTTATTACGTATGGCTTCATGTATTTTGGTTGGCACTTTACACCTACCTATGATATTACTTTCATCTTCAACCCAAATGGGTATTTGATTATTAAAAAAATGAAGGGTTGTTGCAATTAAATTTTCAAACATCTCGTTTGTAGGTTGTGTTGGCATTCCCAAACTACCAAATGCTGAACCTCTGTGATTGGCTATTCCTTCCAAGTCAAGCACTTGAATATTGTTACCTTCTAGTTTCTTTAAAATAGTTGTTTTACCACTTCCTGTATAACCACCTAAAACATTGAATTTATAATCTGTTTCTAACTTTTCTAAAACCCAATGTCTATATTTTTTATAACCACCTTGCAATAAAAACACTTCAAAACCGGCAGTACTGAGAAGGTTTGCCATAATTTTACTCCTCAACCCTCCCCTATAACAATGAATAATTATCTTTTTGTTAGGAACTAATTTATAGGCTTGTTTTATGAGTAAATGAAATTGAGGTCCAATTAATTTATAACCTAAAATAACAGCAGCCTCATGACCATTTTGTTTGTAACAAGTTCCTACTTCTTTGCGATGCTCGTTATTTAAAATTGGAAAATTAATAGCTCCAGGTATGTGGCCTTGCTCAAACTCAATTGGTGCTCTCACATCAATTAAAGTGATTTTTTCTTTTCGTTCTAAAAGTGCTTCAATGCTATTAATAGGACTAATCATTTAATAAATAGTTTTTAGCTTGAGGACCTTGATTCATTAATAAATCAATGATGGATAAATTAGGTTGAAATGGATATTTTTCAGCAAATACTTGTAAGTACTTTTTTAAATTATTGCCTTCATTCTGCTCTTCCAAATTTCTATTTTTTGCGTCAAAAAAATTTCTCAAATCAATACCATTTTCTTTTACTAATTCAAAATTTTGGGTATGTAAAATTGACTTTTCAACTTTTAGTAATTTTAATATCAATATCAATAAATCTCGGTTTAGTTCAAACAAATACTCATACTTTTTTTGCAAATAAAACGGTTCAAAGTAATCTTTATAATGAAACCAAAAGGCCGATTTACCATAAGCTGATTGAAAAGCTAGCCAATGTTGTTTTTGCCAATCCTCTTCATAATTTATTTTAACATCTTTAACTGTTTGTTTGGTATTATGAATTTTAACAACAGGAATACTCAATACTTGTATTCCGTTTGCAC
>JAAFJM010000005.1 GCA_013298895.1 Bacteroidota bacterium
TATTTCAATGAAGTATAAACCTTTTGAAAACGCAGTCATATCAATGCTTAATAGCGTTTTGGTTTCAACGGTATTAAAAACAATTTGTCCTAAATTGTTATACACTTTTACAGAACCTAACACACCTGAATTACTTAAATTTATAACTGTTTGCGCAGGATTAGGATAAACCAAAACTGTATTTTCTAAACTTGCATTTTTCACTCCAATTGTTCCGTAAACTAAAGCCAAATCATCTAAATAAATGGTCGAACCAATTTTAGGGTCAAATCCATCCATACTTGATGAAATAATAAAAAAGGCAGAATCAGGAACTAATGACGATTGGTAATTAAAAGCAATATTAGCCTCTTGATAAGTATTGAAATTTTTGTTGATTGCAAATTCTGCAACAGCAATGGTATCCGTTTGTTTATTAGTGGTATTCCATTTGGTTAAAACAAAAGTTCCAACTGCTGTATCTGCTTCTAAAAAATTTGATTTGTAATAAAACCTAAATGCAGTTGGTAATTTACTAAATGCAAATTTTAAGTTATCAAAATTAGGTTGTAATGTTTCATCTAAAATAGGACCAGAAGCCAATACTCCCGATAAGTTAGCAAGCGAACCTTGCTTTGAAATAAGCTTCACTGCGTATTTACCTGAGTGCACATCGTCTGTCATTTCGGTGGTTGGGTCAAAGCCAAAAGAAGTAAGTGCGTTTAAAGTGTACCAATCTCGTGGTTGCTGATAACCATCAAGGGTATCCCATTGTTCAAAACCACCATTTTGCAATGGTTCCACTTGTTGTGCTTTAGTAGCTCCCGCTACCAGCACAACTGATAACATCATCATTAATTTTTTCATATGTTTAGGGTAAAATTATTTTAGTGCAACATTAACAATTTGGTTTACAATATAAACTAGTTTATATATTTACTTATTCAAATATTTGATAATCAAATATTTATTTTTTATAAAATGTGCGTTAAACCCTAAAAATGCTAAAACCAAAACATTTACAGGCCATGGAGGGTGGCCTTGAGCTGGGGTATTAATCTAGAGATTTTCAATAAAAAACTTTCTAATTTTATAAGATTATTAGAAAGAGACATTGCTTTGATAAATGAGAAGTGAGGGTTTAAATCTTAATTGTGCAACAGCGTGTTGCACAATTAAGATTTAAACAAATCGAAGTCTTTTTGAAGGATTTTTAAAGTTTTGTAAATTAAATCAAAAATATAAATGTATCCTGAATCAACGCCAGCACCATGAGAAAAATTCATTTTCGTAATTTCTGAATGAATTCCATTATTCCTAAGTCCCCATTTTGCAAACTTATATTCAATACTTGTATTAAAATCAGAGATAATCGCAACAGTCCTTATATTGTCAATATCATCCTTAAATGCAAATTGGTTGTTTGGTTTATCAATAATAAAAACTATTGCTTCGTAAATAAATTTATCAGATACTCCATTATAATATTCAATTTTTACTTTATCTTTTAATTTATTAAATGCTTGTTCCATTAACTGTGCATTACCATATATGTAACTAATAAATTCAAATGCAGGAATAATTATAAATGAAGATTTACATAAATTCTCTTTATTATAACCTATTATTTTAACGAAATCATCTTTAAATACAAACTTTCTTTCAGGCAATTTAATTAAAGATCTAGTTGTTAATTGACCATTATTAACTAACAATTCAACAATATTGATTACTATATCGCCAATAATAATATTTGCATCCTTAAAATTAAAAACGGCATTTGTATTATTATCATAAGGAAGTGTCTCATAATAAAACTCTTTCACCTTTTTTAAAATATTTTTCAAATTGTCAAAAACAAAAATATTCAAGGAAAAAAACTTATTTAAATACCCACTAAAATCTGTATTTTCTCCATACTTTGTTGCAAAAATAGATTTCAAATTAACAACATCTGTAACAAATATAATCTTACTAAAACCAAATTTATTTTCACTATCATTATGGTCAAAATGGGCAGCAAAAACATTTAATAATCTAAAAATATGTTCTGGGTCTATTCTGTCTAAATCGTCAATAATTAGTATCGTTTCTTTGTCTTTATCATTGAGTTGTTGAACTAAATTTCTTATCAGTTGCGTGTAGAAATCTTCTTCATAAATGGATCCCTTTTTGACTTCAAATTTTTTAATAAAATCAAAAGCTTTAGTTGTTTCATTACTGTTTATTTTAGATTTAAACTCCTCAAATTTTTTATGAAGTTTTTCTACTGAATTAATAATTGGAACAATACTTTTTCCCAATTCAGATGAATTCTCGAAAAAAGATTTTATTACATCAAATGAATCATTACTCAAAAAATATTGCGCTATAAATAAATCATCAAATTCGGTATTATCTAAATCAATATCCTTTTGAAGTAGTTCAAAAAGGACATCGTGTTTAATCAATTCGAAAATATCTTCATTGCTTGCAACACTATAGTTTACTGGATAAAGATGAACAACTTCATACTTTGAAGTATCTTTAAAAAACTCCTTTAGAAAATAGGTTTTACCAGTCCCAAATGGTGCAGAAAAAAGTATTCTATTATTTCCTTCTGGTGAAAGATGATTTTCAAAATCTTTTCTTGGTTCTTCAATTGAAATTTTGAAATCCGTCATTTTGTTCTAAATGAATAATTTTATTGATGCTAAAGTTAAGTCAAAATAGCTTAAATGTCCTTTTGATTCAATTCAACAATATCTTTAACCCCAAGCCTTTTCTCTTAGTTCATCGAGCGTAATATTCTTGTTTTTCCATATACCAGATAAAGCCATGATATCAGGATTTTTTGAATAAGTTATTGGAAAAGATTTTCTTTTCTTTTTGGTTATTTTCTTCGGATTTTCTTCAACTGTAAAATCTAAGTAACGCCCTATTTCTTGAAGCAAATTTAAAGTTTTAGTTTTTTTGTATTTTATAGTTACTTCATGCATAATAATAATTTATTTATACAAATATAAAAATATTCTACTATTTACCCCAAAGCCTTTATTTCACTCACTAATTGAGTTAAAGCTTTTTTGGCATCGCCAAATAACATGCTGGTTTTTGGTTTATAAAACAATTCGTTTTCAATACCTGCATAACCAGCTTTCATGCTTCGTTTGTTTACTATTACATTGACAGCGTTTTCAACATCTAATATTGGCATTCCATAAATTGGTGAAGTAGGATCGGTTTTAGCAGCAGGATTTACCACATCGTTTGCACCCACTACCAATACCACATCGGTAGTAGCAAACTCAGGATTTACTTCTTCCATTTCAATTAACTTATCGTAGCTTACATTACTTTCGGCCAATAACACATTCATGTGGCCAGGCATACGTCCTGCAACTGGATGAATGGCATATTTTACATCAATGCCTTCGGCTTCTAATAATAATTCTAAATCGTGTACAATATGTTGTGCTTGCGCAACCGCTAAACCGTAACCTGGAACTATGATTACTTTTTTGGCATATTTCATCAAAATAGCTGCATCACTTGCTGTTACTTCTTTTATTGAACCTTCAAAGTTAGAAGGAGCGCCACCTTCTGCATTGGCATTACCACCAAAGTTTCCAATCAATACATTTAACAAAGAGCGGTTCATGGCTTTACACATTACAATGGTTAATAATGTTCCGGCAGAACCCACTAAAATTCCACCAACCAACATTACTTTATTGTCGTATAAAAATCCGCCACAAGCTGCAGCTACACCAGTAAACGAGTTTAATAATGAAATTACAACTGGCATATCTGCTCCACCAATGGGTAACACAAATAATATTCCGTATAATAATGATAAAGCGAAAACAGCATAGAATAATTCAGCAGTATAAGCACCATTGCCAAATATCATTACCCCAGTAAGTACCAATATTACCAATAATAAACCAATATTGATAACTTGTTGCATTCCCAGTGATTTGTCTTTTACATTGCCACTTAACTTACCCCAAGCAATGATACTACCTGCAAATGAAACTGAACCAATAATTAAACCCAAAACAATAATTAATAAATGCGCTGGCTCCACCAATGACAAATCGGCTTCGCTCAAATGTTTGAATTCAATAACTGAAATTAACATGGCACAAGCACCACCCATTCCGTTAAATAAACTCACCATTTCGGGCATGGCGGTCATTTGTACTTTTTTAGCAACTATCCAACCCACAATGGTTCCAACAGCCAAGGCTGCAAAAATAAAACCAAGGTTATGCAAATGCGCCCCAGTTTCGGTAGTATATAAAAATATGGTACCAAAAATGGCTATCACCATACCAAAGGCAGCCATTAAATTTCCTTTGCGCGCAGTGGCAGGATTTCCTAAAAATTTTAAACCAGCAATAAAAGTTACTGAGGCTATAAGGTAGATTATTTGTAAAATTTGATTTTCCATGTTTTCTTTTTTATTTAATATCGAACACTGAATAAGGAATAATGAATTATGAAGTTTTTTTATTTTCGGTAGCTGTTGAAATACTTTTCATAAAAATGGATATTAATTCGTCATTTTCAGTTATCAATTTTTGTACTATATCTAATTCTTTTATTAATGGTTTTTTATAGATAATTTTTAAACTAATTTTCGTTTCTCTCAATTCTTTCAAACATATTTTCATTTTATGTATGAAATCATTTCTTGATTCTGCACTTTGAGCTTCACCATAATTTAAGGCAGGAGAAGTTCCGCTTCTAACCAATTGTCCTGCTATGTGATTTCCCGCTCTTGAAGATGGAATTAATTCAACAATCGCAATAACTTTGATTGCAAAATCAATTAACCTATCCTCTAAGTCAAACTTCCTTTTTTCATTCAATTCATTATTTTGCATATTAACTGTTTAAAAACTTTAACATTCAAAATTTCTTATTCGATATTCGAAATTGTTTTTTATTCAATTTGAGAACAACAACTATTTTTTCTTCTTAAACATTTCCAGCATTCTATCAGTTACTACAAAGCCGCCTACCACATTAAGGGTTCCAAGTACTACAGCTAAAAAACCAAGTATTAATGAAGCAATGTGTTCAGCTTGTCCCATCACAATGATGGAACCTATAATTACTACACCATGTATAGCATTAGCGCCACTCATTAAGGGTGTATGTAAAACTGATGGCACATGGCCAATTAATTCAATACCTACAAATATCATTAAGATAATGAGGTAAAACATTTCGATGTGTTGGGTGATGAATGTTAACATATTTTTATTTATGATTTTTAACTTGTTAATTATTAAATTTATTGATTTGGAGATTTAAAGATTTGTTGATTTTATTCTATTTATTTAATTTCATTGTTTTTCTTGATGCGGCCATAATTGATAATATTTCAAGCGCTTCTTGATGTAATTTTTTTGTTTTATCATCTTTATATATTTCAGATTCTATAATGATTTCTAGCCATAATAAAGTTTCGTCAGCTTCTTCGACTACGATACTTAATTTAGAGAAGAACTCAGCATTAGACCTTGCCCTACATACTGCTCTATAATTTGCGGCTACTGATGTTGCAGAACGCAATAATTGTTTTCCAATTATTTTTGCTTCTTCCGATTTAGGTAAATTTCTATAATAATTAACTATTTCAACTGCAAATAATTTTGTTCTTAATTTCAATTTATCGGCTGTCATCTTTTCATTATTCATCATTTTCTTTATAACTAAATCAATAATTCAAAAAATCTCAAAATCTATAAATTGAAGTTTACTTCAACAACTTCCCTTCATGCGTTATAAATGTTCCTTTGGTAATTTCTTCTTCCATTTCATATTTAAAGCCATCTTTGGTAGCTAAATGGGTTAATAAATTTTGAATGTTTTTGGCATACAATTCACTTGCGTTTTGTGGCAATGTACTAGGCAAATTACTTTGACCAACAATGGTTACGCCATGTTTGGTAACAGTTTTATTAAGCTCGCTTAACTCACAATTGCCGCCTTGTTCCACAGCCATATCAACTATTACTGCGCCTAATTTCATTTGTTTTACTTGCTCTTTAGTAATTAAAACGGGTGCTTTTTTACCCATTACCAAAGCGGTTGTAATCACTAAATCAGCTTGAAATAAACTTTTGTTTACAGCTTCTTTTTGTTTTAATAAATAATCAGCACTTACTTCTTTAGCATATCCACCTTCTACTTTAGCAGCTTCAGCATCTTTTACTTCTATGAATTTGCCTCCTAAACTTTCAATTTGTTCTTTGGTTTCGGGTCTTACATCGGTACATTCAACAACAGCACCTAAACGTTTAGCGGTAGCAATTGCTTGCAAACCTGCCACACCAGCACCGTAAATCAAAACCCTAGAAGGAGTAATGGTTCCTGCCGAAGTCATAAGCAATGGGAATATTTTTCCTAATTGCGAAGCACCCAAAATTACTGCTTTATATCCACCTAAATTAGCTTGAGAACTTAATGCATCCATGTTTTGTGCACGACTAATACGCGGAATAGCGTCCATACTTATGACAGTTATATTTTTAGCTGCTAATTTTTGAATCAATTCCGGATTATTAGCTGCATATAAAAACGAAATGCAAGCCGAGCCAACTTGCATCATACTTATTTCTTCATCGTTTGGAGCATTTACCTTAGCTAAAATATTAGCTTGTGTTAAAGCTTGTTGCTTGGACATTACTTTACAACCCACGTTTAAATAGGCTTCATCATTAAAATTTGAATTGTAGCCAGCATTGTTTTCTACCAAACATTCGTATCCTTGTTTTATTAATTGGCCACAAACAGTTGGCGTAAGTGCCACTCGGTTCTCGCCTTCTCGGGTTTCTTTTAAAACTGCTATTTTCACTTGTGAGTTAATTTTATTTATGGCAAAATATATTTTTTTTTCAAAACTAGAACGCTTTTTATTTATTTAGTATTGTAAAATCATTTTAAAACGCTCAAAAAATCACATGCTAAAAATAGCATATACAGAAATATACCAACATTCGTTGCCCGAAGGGCATAGGTTTCCTATGCTTAAGTACGAACTTATTCCAAAACAATTATTGTACGAAGGCATCATTACAACTGAAAATTTATTTGAGCCAACATTGTGCAGTGAAGAAAATATTTTACTCACTCACGATGTTGAATATTGGCAAAGAATGAAAAACTTGGAACTGACTGAAAGAGAAATGCGCAAAGTTGGTTTCCCACTTTCAGCTCAATTGGTTGAAAGAGAAATTACCATTATGCAAGGCACAATTGATTGTGCAATGTTTGCTTTACAATATGGTTGTGCCATGAATGTAGCCGGAGGAACACACCATGCATTTACCAACAAAGGCGAAGGTTTTTGTTTGTTAAACGACATGGCTATTGCTGCCAATTATTTACTCAAAAATAAATTGGCTGAACGCATTTTAATTATTGATTTAGATGTGCATCAAGGAAATGGAACAGCCCAAATTTTTCAAAATAATAAAAATGTATTTACACTAAGCATGCACGGTAAAAACAATTATCCGTTTCATAAAGAAATTTCGGACCTTGATATTGAACTACCTGATGGCATCAATGATGAAGATTATTTGGCTTTATTGTACAATAATTTACCTGCTGTTATCAAAAAGCATCAGCCCAACTTTATATTTTACTTATGTGGAGTAGATATTTTGTCTACCGATAAATTTGGGAAGCTGAACGTAACAACTGAAGGTTGCAAACAGCGTGATATTTTTGTTTTCGAACAATGTAAAACAAATAAAATACCAGTGGCTTGTGCCATGGGAGGTGGCTATTCGCCTAAAATAGCTGATATTGTGAACGCCCATAGTAACACTTTTAAAGCAGCATTTAATTTGTTTGATTAAGGTCAGTTTTTATTGAAAAATATTGAAAAAACAGTCATTTTTAAGGCTACTGCTATAATTACAATAAATGCAATAAAAAAAATTTCAAAAAAATTAATTTTTATGTTTGAATTTAAGCAAACACATAATTTATTTGCCAAACGAAAAAGCCACAACAGCGGCTAACTTTTCAAACTAAAAAAAACAAATTATATATAAATTTTACTCATGAAATTAAATTCAGTAACTGCCAAATCGATTGCAAAACCTTCGGCAAGAAGAGCCGACAGTTTTAGTACTGCACCTCGCGCTGCAAAAAAATCAGTAGATGATGATGATGACGACTTCGATGAAGATGATGACTTGGAAATTGACGAAGACTTAAGCTTTGACGATGACGATGATTTAGAAGTTGATTTAAAAGAGCCTGCTACTTTTGAAGACTTTGATGATGACGATGACGATGATGATGATTTTTAATCAATAATTATTTACTTAACGCCTCCAAATTATTGGGGGCGTTTCTATTATATTACTTTGGTTTAAACTTCTATCGTAAATATAAATTGAATAAATAACAGTGTCTGTATCAAACAATGATTGGCGCTGACTAGGCGATACAGGGATATCTAACTCCAACTCTCCTCTTATGGCCTTATGACGTCCCTCAGGGGTTAAATTTTGAACCCTAAAGTTATATGCAAATGTATCGGTACTTCCGATTGGAATGTATGGCACAAAAACACCACCTACTTTCTCTTTATAACCTACATAGCAATTGAAATAATACTTGTTTAGTGAAGCTTCTGTTAAGGAATCAAAAACTGGGTTAAATGGCGCAAATGTATCACCACTACCTAAGCCAATATCGCCATCTCCATCTTTAAAACTAAAAACCAGTTTCATAAGCGAATCTTTTCCATCACTTTGTAGGAAATAAACAGAATTATAATCTAATAGAGGAATGTTAGAATATATTTCTTTTTCTTTGCAGCTATTAAGCAGCAATAAAAAAACAATGGCTGCAAAAGCAAGTTTATTTTTAATGTTTAATACTACCGATTTTATAGAATCCATTTTTAAATCAAATTTAAATAATTTTGATGAACTAGCTTTACAAGCATTTGCTTATCAATTCGAAAATAATGTTGTTTACCAACAATATTGCAAACTTAATAAAATACTCGACAAACAAAGTGTTACAGAAGTTGCACAAATACCTTTTTTACCCATACAATTTTTTAAAAACAAACAAATTGTATGTAATAACGAGCCAACAGAAATAGTTTTTACAAGCAGCAGCACCTCAGGTACAGGCGAAAGCAGCCATTATGTAACTAATTTAAAAGTTTATAACCAAGCTTTTACTAAAGGCTTTGAACAATTTTACGGCAACATAAAAGATTACTGTTTTTTAGCATTACTACCTTCCTACATGGAGCGCAAAGGGTCATCGCTCATATTGATGTGTGATGAATTAATTAAAGCAAGTAAACATCCACTAAGTAATTTTTATTTACATAATCATCAGCAACTTTTTGAGGTATTAACTGAACTAAAACGCAAAAACCAGAAAACCATTTTACTAGGTGCAACTTTTGGATTACTTGATTTTGCTGAAAATTTTAAAATAGATTTTCCTGAATTAATAGTAATGGAAACCGGAGGCATGAAAGGCCGCAAAAAGGAAATAACTCGTTATGAAATACATAGCATTTTACAAAATGGTTTTGGGGTAAATAAAATTCATTCAGAATATGGTATGACTGAACTGTTAAGCCAAGCATACAGTTATGGAAATGGGCTTTTTGAATGCCCCAATTGGATGCAAGTAAAAATTTCGGATAATACCGACCCTTTTTGTTTTGTGAATGAAAACAAAAGTGGTGTTTTAAATGTAATTGATTTAGCCAATATTAACTCGTGCTGTTTTATTCAAACACAAGATATTGGAAGAATGAACAATAAAAAACAGTTTGAAGTTCTTGGCAGACTTGATTTTAGCGATGTAAGAGGATGCAGTTTGTTAACAGTTTAAATTTTGATTTAGTAGCCACAGATTGCACTGAATTATACAGTTAGCTCTGCGTTTTTCTAAGTTAACTGGGGGAAATTTTGTCAGATTAAAAGATGTAGTTTGTTAACAGTTTAAATTTTATAAAAATTGTTGAACTTATATCGTAGCAAATGTTATTTTCGCAACAAATAAATAAAAACATATAAATAAATGGCAGAAGTTATACGCATGCCCAAGATGAGCGATACAATGACAGAAGGAGTTATTGTTTCTTGGCTTAAAAATGTGGGCGATGACATAAAACCGGGAGATATTTTGGCTGAGGTAGAAACCGATAAAGCCACCATGGAATTAGAAAATTTTGTTAAAGGTACTTTGCTTCATATCGGTATTCCTGCCGGTGGCAGTGTTCCTGTTGATGCATTAATTGCTATTGTTGGTCAAAAAGGCGAAGATATTTCTGGTTTATTAAGCGGTGCTAATGCTGCTGCTCCAACAAAAGCTGAAGAAGCTAAGCCTGAAACAACTTCTCAAAACATTACTGCGAATGTTGAAACAAGCGCAGTTCATAGTTCAAATAATGAAGATGGCCGTGTAAAAGTATCGCCATTGGCTAAAAAAATAGCAGAAGAAAAAGGTATTTCGTTAAATCAAATTGCTGGCAGTGGCGATGGCGGACGTATTGTTAAACGCGATGTAGAAACATTTACTCCTGCTAAAACCGCTGCAACTACTAGTAGCGCTCCTGCTATTAATATTCCTGCTATGGTAGGAACTGAAAGCTACGATGAAGTTCCCGTTTCGCAAATGCGCAAAGTAATTGCTCGTAGATTGAGTGATAGTTTATTTACTGCTCCACATTTTTTCCTAACAATGGAAATAAACATGGATAAAGTAAATGAAGCGCGTAAAACCATTAACGCTGACGGTAATGTAAAAATATCGGTTAACGATTTTATAGTAAAAGCAGTAGCTGGTTCTTTACGCAAAAACCCTCAAGTTAACTCTAGTTGGTTAGGCGATAAAGTTAGGTATAACCACCATATTCATGTTGGAATTGCAGTAGCTATTGAAGATGGATTGATAGTTCCAGTTGTAAAATTTGCTGATAATAAATCGCTTTCACACATTAGTGCGGAAGTAAAACAGTTGGCAGATAAAGCTAAAAACAAAAAATTACAACCTAATGAATTTGAAGGAAATACCTTTACTATTTCAAATTTAGGAATGTTTGGAATTGACCAATTTACGGCTATTATTAATCCACCTGATGCTTGTATTTTAGCGGTAGGCGGAAGTAAGGAAACTGTAATTGTTGAAAATGGACAAATGAAAGTAGCTACCGTTATGAAAGTAACTTTAAGCTGCGACCACAGAGTGGTTGATGGAGCTGTAGGAGCTTCCTTCTTAAAAACTTTAAAAGAGTTACTAGAAAATCCAATTAAATTATTGGTATAAAAATATAATTTAAAAGTGTAATAAATTATTTTAAAGATTCAGCATTTTCAGCTTAAAAGGAGTATTGAACAAAGTTCTTTACTCCTTTTTTTAAGTAATTAATTTCTAAGCCAAGCCTCTGGATTTAAAGCTTGTTTCGATTTAAAAATTTCGAAATGAAGTTCTGTTTTTTGTTCAAAATTGTTAGTAAATACGGTAGCTAGCAAATCACCAGCATTTATTTCCTGACCAATTTTTACTTGAACATCTTGCAGTTTGGCATATACCGTAAAATACTCGCCATGCTTAACTAAAATAATTTTTTCCATTCCTGGAACCTCAAAAATAGCTTTTACTTTTCCTTTAAAAACACACTTAACTTGTGTTTGCTTTTTGCAAGCAATGTTTACGCCATTATTAGTAGTTCTCACTGCCTTTAATGTTGGATGTTGGTGTGTTCCAAAACCTTCGGATATGTATCCATTATTAACAGGCCAAGGCAAACGATTCTTCATTCCTTCAAAATCGTTACTCGCTTTTAAATCATCGGGTGAAAGATTAGATGCTGGCACACTTTTAGGTTCGGGCTTGGTAACAATTCCTTTCTTTTTATTTTCGGCAATTAATTTTGCTCTTGCTTTAGATGCCTTTTCTTCGGCTATTCTTCTTCGTTCCTCTTCACGTTTGCGAGCTTCTTCAATTTCTTTTTGAATTAAATCGGCAATTTTTTGAGTAAGTTTTTGATAGTTTTTTTCGTTTTGAGCCAACTCTTCTTGCAATTCTTTTTGCTTTTGTTGCAATGAAGTTAACACTTTTGTTTCAACCTTTTTATCTGCTTCTAGCTCCTTTTTTTCACCTTCTTTTACCGAGTAAAGTTGCTCACTTTGTTTTTTTATGTGCAACATATTATTCACTTCAGCTTCTATCGATTTTTGAATATTAACAATCAAGCGTGCTTGCATTTGTTTGTATTCCGAAAGTTTATTTAAATACTTAATTCGTTTATAAGCATCGTTAAAACCTTCGGCATTAAACAAAAAAGCTAAATCGTTTACATTGCTTTTACTTTTGTAAATAAGCACCATATTTTTAGCATAATCGGCTTTCAAACGCTTTAATTGTGCATTTAAAGTATCAATAGTTCGCTTACTTTCATCTACCTCTACCGATATTTCAAAAATTTCTTGGCCAATATTATTGATAACCTTTTCGCGGGTTTTTATTTGTGCATTTATGGCTTTAAGCTGAGTAAGTTTGGTGTTTTCCTTTTCTTTGGTTTCAGCAATTACTTTTTTAGTTTCCCCAATGCGCGCCAATAAATTTTTACGCTCGTTTTCTAACTGTTTGCGCTTTTGAGTGGTTTTTTGTGCTACCGCAATTTGAGTAAAAAAGGCAAATATTACAAGCAGTAAAAAAGGTTTACTACTGGCAAAAAATTTAATAAGTAATGGTTTTATAACTAGCTGGTACACGTATTTGAGGGTCTTTCTTTTTTTCGTATGCAAAATTGAATAGTTTCATTAAGCAACCTAAATTTTTTTCTGCCCTAATGTTGATAGCTAGCTCACTTGGATAATAATTTGTACCATTTGCAGTATATTGATTGTACTTTACCTCAAAGTTTTGGTTTTTAACAGCATCCTGCAATTGATTTGCTTCCAATTTGGCCACTTTATTTTTGCCATAAAAACATTGTTGCGAAGCACCTTCTACCAAAGTTTTTAAAATATATTGGGTAGCATTTGAGTCAATTAAAGTGGTTCCAAGTGTTTGGTTAAAAAGCGCATTTCCTAAGATTAAATTCTCTAAATTTTCGAACTGTAAATTAGCTGAACTAAACTTTTTTAAGTAATTGTAACTAGCTACAGTATTGGTTTTTTCTAAATGATTCAAAATTTGAATTTGTGTAGGTGTAATGTACATTTTAGCTACCTCAATACCCAATAAATAAGTAGCTCTAATAAATATAAATTTACCTTTTTCCATCTCCAGTTGAATATCAAAATTATAGGTATTTTTACCATCATTGTATTCGCACTCACCTTTGCAAGCTAAAAAGTTGTAATTATTTTCCTGCTGTTTAATGTTATTAAACAATAGGCTATAATCGTTTTTAGCTTCGCCAGCTTTACCTTGAGTGGCAGTTGGTAAGGGTGTACCAATTCCTTTTTTTGATTTACAAGCCGACAAAGAAACAATAGCAGTTAAAACTACAAAACTTATTTTGATGATAGAAAATTTCACTTTTAGATTTTATTTGCAGCAAATATGGTTTTAAGCTAATTAATATAAAAATTTGTTTTTCTAAATTAGTAAATTGCTTTCAAAATTACTTTTACTATATTTGAATTTTAAAACGTAATATGACTAACGCAGCACTTAAAAAAAAACTTTATAAAACCATTGACGACATAAACGACAATGAAATATTAGAGGCTGTTTACATCATTTTAAAATCAAAAAGTAGTGCCAAAAAAGCCATTGTTCCTATGACAGAAGCTGAGTTTTTAAAAAGGAACGCTGCATCGCAAAAAGATATCAAAAATGGCAACTTGGTTATGCATACCTCATTGAAAAAACAGTTTTCAAAATCAAAATGAAAAAACGGCAAATTCTTTGGACGGTATTTGCATCCAATTGTCTTGTAGAAATTTATGAATACTTACTAGAAGAGTCAAAATCTGAAACTGTAGCCAATAGTTATTGCCTAAAACTTTTAGAAAGTGTAGAATTTTTAGCCAGTCAACCCGAGGCAGGACAAGTTGAACCTTTATTGCAAAAATTAAATCAAAATAGTAGATATATTATGGAAGGGAATTATAAAATAATTTACCAATACAATGGTAATGAAATAATTATTACAGACGTATTTCACTCAAAACAAAATCCCCAAAAAATAAAAACACGAAATAAAAAAAGCAAATAAATCACATGTCGAGCCACCATATAGTTAGAGACGAACAAGAACCAGCACTAATAATTGCAAACGGACAAAGTTGTAGCTTTGAGCTAATGGGACAATTACTTGAATGGAGCCCAGTAGTTATGGTGCTTGACGGTGCTATTCATCGTGTACTTGAACTAGGAATAAAAATAGATGTTGTGCTTGGCGATTTTGATAAAACAGAAAATTGGGAAGAACTTTTAGCCAACCAACAGCCTGTAGAAGTGGTTTATACTCCTGATCAAAACAAAACCGATTTGGAAAAAGGATTAGATTATTTAATAGCCAAAGGCCATAAAGCAGTAAACATTCTTTGGGCTACGGGAAAACGAGCAGATCATGCCATAAATAATTTAAGCACTCTGGTAAAATATAAAAACCAAATTACCATTGTAATGCTTGATGACCACTCACGGATTTTTAACTTACCAACTCATTTTACCAAATGGTATCCTGCTAATTACAATATATCGCTTATTCCTTTGGGAAGCGCGCATGGCCTAACAACTACGGGTTTACAATACAATTTAAATAACGAAGATTTGCACCTGGGGCAGCGCACTAGCAGCAGTAATAAAACCCATGAAGACGGATTAGTTACCATTCATTTCGAATCAGGAAACTTGCTGCTAATGGAATGTAACGATTAGTTAAACAGTCAGTTAAAATCCAACCAATGTAGTTTAGTTAAGGAAAATCCCTTTCGACTTCGCTCAATGTCCAGGGTCGTTGAGCGAAGTCCGAAAGCTTTCGGACGAAACGAACATCAATATGAGTTAAAGAGTTTGACTAAACAACATTGAAATCACAACCATAAATTTACAAAATTTTATTTAGAAATATTCTAAACAACTAATACATTTGCCCAAAACACGAAATTGATAATGAAATTAGTAAACAGTAATTTATTTAATGCTGAAAGCATTGAAAAAATGAGCGATGAGTTTAACAATGCCAAACCTTATCGTCATTTGGTAATTGACAACTTTCTAAATGCCGAAACAGCCGAATTTATGTTTAATAATTTTCCGAAGGAAGATGTATTTAACAAAAAATATAAAGGTGTAAACGAGTTTAAGGCAGAAGGTTCAAATTTTGAAGATTTTCCAGAAGTGTTTACTCAAATGCGTCAAGAATTGCACAGCAAAGAATGGTGCGAAATAATGAGCAAAATTACCGGTATTGATGCTTTGTTTTCGGTGGAAGATGCTTTAGGAGGCGGTTTACACCAAGGAGGAAATGGCAGTTTTTTAGATATTCATATCGACTTTAATATTCATGCTGATAGAGGAATCCATAGACGTATAAACTTACTTATTTTCTTTAACAAGGATTGGAAAGAAGAATACGGTGGACATACAGAACTTTGGAATGCCGATATGACTCATTTAGATAAAAAGGTTTTTCCAGCCATGAACCGCTGCTTAATATTTGAAACCAACGAAATAAGCTACCACGGTTACGATAAAATTAAACTACCTGAAGGTGTTAGCCGAAAATCGTTTTACGCTTATTACTACACCGAACTAAGAGGTGACGCAGCAAAATACCACGATACCGTATTTAAAGCTCGCCCAACAGACAGCGCAGCGAAAAAAGCTTTAACACCTATAAAAGAAGGTGCGAAAAACTTTATAAAACGCCAGCTAAGAAAATTGGGAATTACTTTTTAAAAACCAAACACACTCAATAAAAAATAAATCATTAGGTATTTTAGTTTTTAGCAATGTTTGTTTAATTAATATAATGACAAACAAATAATTTACCTTAATTTAACTTAAATTGCGGCTGTTTTTATGAATAATTCTGAACCAAAAAGATATTTAGTAACAGCTGCTTTGCCATATGCAAACGGACCTGTTCATATTGGCCATTTAGCTGGCTGTTACCTTCCTGCCGATATTTATGTACGTTATTTAAAAGCACAAGGCAAAGAAGTGCTTTTTATTTGCGGAAGCGATGAACATGGAGTGCCCATTACTATTAAAGCTAAAAAAGAAGGAATAACTCCTCAGCAAGTGGTTGATAAATACGATGGCATTATGAAAAATGCTTTCAAAGATTTTGGAATAGATTTTTCGTATTACGGACGTACTTCCTCAAAAACGCACCACGATACTGCACAAGAATTTTTTAGAACTTTGTACGATAAAGGTGTTTTTAAAGAAGAAATTACCAAACAGTATTACGATGAAGAGGCTAAACAATTTTTAGCTGATAGATATATTACAGGCACCTGCCCTCGTTGCGGAAACCCAAATGCTTATGGCGACCAATGCGAAAAATGTGGCACTACTTTAAGCCCAACCGATTTAATCAATCCCAAATCGGCTTTGAGTGGTGCAACTCCAGTTTTAAAAGAAACCAAAAATTGGTTTTTACCAATGGGCGACATCCAACAAAGTGATGAATTTCAAGAATATATTAAACGTTTTGAAGGCTGGAAAAGTAATATTAAAGGCCAGTGTAGCAGCTGGTTAACCGAAGGTTTACAGCCACGAGCCATGACCCGCGATTTGGATTGGGGTGTTCCAGTTCCGATTGATGGTGCCGATGGAAAAGTATTATATGTTTGGTTTGATGCTCCAATTGGATACATAAGCGCTACGAAAGAATATTTGCAGCTAGCAGCTAGCAACTGGCAACTAGCAAATACAGGCGATAGGCCAGAGGCTAGCGGCCAGAAGCCAGCAGCTTTCGAAGATTGGTGGCAAAACGATGAAACCGCATTGATTCATTTTATAGGTAAAGACAATATTGTGTTTCATGCTATTATTTTCCCTATGATGTTGATGACACATGGCAAGTTTATTTTACCAACCAATGTGCCTGCTAACGAGTTTTTAAACCTAGAAGGCGATAAAATTTCGACCAGCCGCAATTGGGCAGTTTGGTTACATGAGTATTTAGTTGACTTCCCTAACCGTCAAGATGAATTGCGTTATGTTTTAACCAGCATTGCACCAGAAACAAAAGACAGTGAGTTTACTTGGAAAGATTATCAAACTCGTGTAAACAGTGAACTGGTAAGTATTTTCGGCAATTTTGTAAATCGTGTTTTGGTGCTAAGCAATAAATTTTACGAAGGTAAAATTCCAGCCATAACTAGCGCTTTAACTGATGAAAGATTATTGACTTGCCGCCAAACTTGTTTGGATAGTATTGCTCAAAGTTTACATGCTATGCGCGAAGATTTAGATGCAGTAAAACTGCGCGATGCACAAGCTGAATTTATTAACGTAGCCAGAGCTGGAAATAAATATTTGGCCGATACTGAGCCTTGGAAATTGATAAAAACCGATGCTGAAAGTGTTAAACAAATTATGTTTGATGCTCTGCAAATTTGCGCCAAATTAGCGATTGCAGCGGAACCATTTTTACCACATACTGCTACTAAATTAAAAGCCATGTTAGCTGCTAACGATTTGCATTGGAGTTCATTATTCAACGAAAATATTTTAAAGGAAAATCGTCAGTTGGGAACTGCTGAAATTTTATACAAACAAGTGGAAGATGAAGAAATTTTAAAACAACTTACTCGACTTGAAAACATAAAAATAGCTAACATCCAACAGCCAGAAGCTAGCAGCCTTAATGAGGTAAAAGCGGATATTACTTACGAAGATTTTGAAAAATTAGACTTAAGAGTGGGTAAAGTTTTAGAAGCTGAAAAAGTGCCAAAAGCTGATAAATTATTGAAACTAATTGTAGATTTAGGTTTTGAAAAACGCACCATTTTGAGTGGCATTGCAGAATATTATCAACCTGAAGAATTAGTTGGCAAATTAGTTACAGTTGTAGCCAACTTAGCTCCTCGCAAAATACGTGGAATTGAAAGCCAAGGCATGCTTTTAATGGCAGGTAATGATTTTGGAAAACTTTACAGCGTAGGCCCTGAAAAAGACATAGAAGTAGGAAGTGTAGTAAAATAAAACTAACAAAACCCTTAAAATCTAAATGATAGAGTATGTTTTATTATACATAAATATACTTATTGTAGCTTTCGTTTTCTTATAACAAATAACAACCATATTTAAGTCATTTATAATGTGCGACTTAAGGCTGTGAAATAAAGCCATGTTTGCAAAATGTCGCTTTTCCACATGTTATAAACTTTATTTGCCTGATTGTTAGTAATACACGATTTATTGCTTAAAATTTAACGCCCAATTCTTTTATAAGAAGTAGTAATTAACCTAATTTGCGCCTCGTAAAAACTATTTTTGTGATGAATAAAACAGACGAAAAACCTATACTACTAACTAAACGTAAGAATATTCAAGTTGTAATTGACTATTGTATTGAACAAAAAATCAGCTTTAATGCCAGTCCAAGAGCAATTAGCATTGACGAATGGGAGATAGAATTGAATATTACTACAATTAAAGGGGCAATTGCTTTAGGAATTTTTGTTAAAGAAAACAAATTAGAACTTTATGGTATGGGAGAAACTCTGAAACCGAAGGCCGCAGTAGCATCAACTCTAACTAAAAAAGTCGAAACTAAGGAAGCTGCTACTGCACCAACTTTAATAGACGAATTAGTTCTAGCACCAGTAGTTGAAGAAAATTCAACTTCATTAACATTTGACTTAAATAATAGTAACAACTAATAAGAAACTGTAGTTGTTGTCATAAACATTTGAGTAATTCTCTTATTGCAAGTGAGAGAAAAGATTTAATTGATTACACAGAATGCGGGCGCGTGCAAGAGCGCCCGCTTTTGTATTTTTAGGCCTTGCCGTTTCTATTTTACAATGAAAGATTATAAAAAATATTATATTATTCCAGCACCACCTGAAGAGGTTTATTTGGCTTTAACAAACGAGGCTACCATAATGCTTTGGACAGGCGATAAAGCAGAAATGAAAGCAGAAGCAGGCACCGAATTTAGTATGTGGGATGGAAGTATTATTGGAAAAAATATTGAATTTGAAGAGAGCAAAAAAATTGTTCAACAATGGTATTTTGATGATGAAAATGAAGCTACTCCATCAATTGTTACAATTAAACTTCACAAACATAATCAAGGTACATCACTTGAGTTACGTCATACAAATATTCCAGATGAAGCCTTTGATGATATTAGCGAGGGTTGGGATCAATCATACATGGCAGAACTGATTGATTTCTATGAAGAAGATTAGGTAATTTAATTAGTTTATTTTCTTGATTTTTGTTTTATAAATAAATCAGAAGCATCTAAAACAAATGATGTAAAACTAATATTTTTTTCAACTACCATTTCATCGCTGGTAAGCGGAGAAATTAGAATAAATTTATCAAGATTTTTTTTCACATCATTCATATTGAACTGGCAATAGCCATTATTAATAGTGGCAGTTTGTAAAACAGTGTATTCATCCGACAATAACTGAATATGCATTCCATCGAAAGCGTATTTACTTGCTTTTATATTATTAGAAGGGACTATTTTAACTTGTAAAAACTTATTGGTTGATTGATCTAAACCTATTTTTTTGTTAAATATAGTATTGGAATTTTCTAGGTTACCGACCCACATACCATTAACAGCAATGTCCCCACCAATAAAAAAAATAATTACTATTAAAAGTGTGCCTAAATATTTTGATAAATGATTCATAATTGTGCTTTTAAACAAACAAACACAATTAATGCCAACTTACAATGCTATATAAATCAATCACTTAACAAAAAATAAAAAAATAAAAAAAACCAAAAAAGAACTAAGATTCTCATTTTGGGATTTTTTTATTTGCTATTTTTCTTCATGGTTTCCTTTTTCAAGTTATTTAAAGCTTCTAAGTCTTTATTAGTTAACTTACATTTTTCAGGAGAGGAAGAATCATAGTACATTAGCTCACTATTTTGAGCACTTATGATAAGCTTATTGCAATATTTTTCATCTTTTACTAATAATGTGTAAAGTAAAGCATTATCTTGGTCTAGAATAGACCTATAAATTACATCTCTATCAACCTCTTCAATTTCTCCATCAAATAAATCATTGGCATCTTTTTTACCTTTTAAATCAAGCATTTTATCCTCAACCAAAAGTTTCTTATCAAGTAATTGATTTCTGTCAGATGGGTAATCTACCATCATTTTTGAAGCTGCCAAATCAGCATCTCTATCTACAGCAATAGCATACTCTAAATAGTTGTTCATCATTTGAACAGCACGTTGCAGTTCAAAACTCCAATCGCTTGTATCAATTGAATTGCTGCAAAATGACTGCGCTAATATGTCTTCTGACAATGCTTTTCTTTTAAATTTATTTAATAAAACTAACCCATTAAAATCTTCTTCACAGCTGCCAAGTCGCGCTTTATTCTTACTTCCTTTTGATTTACTAAAAGTAAGGTATGCAACATTCTCTTTTTTGTATTTTTGTAAATCGTTATCGAATGCAATTTCAAAACTATTAAACTTCCAATGACGCAGCATAGCAGTTTCAATAGAGGCATTGTATGCACTGTCAAGAAAAAGCACAACAATCACTTTTGTATCTTTAAATTTTTCCAAATCAGATTTCTTTTTAAAAAAACCAAATTGAGCTGATGCATGGTAACTTGCTAACAATAGCAAAATAATTGATAATACTTTTTTCATTTTATTGTGATTTAAAGTTGCAAATAAATCTTTCTATTTAAAAATAGAAAGATTTATTTAATTTGCATGACAATCTTGTAAAATATAAAGAACTATTAATAGTAAGTAATAGATTATTTTCCTACTATAATACACTAATAATGAGTGGTTTTTTAAATTAAAATAAGAGCAAATCAATAACATTCTTTTTTTATAAATGAGTAAAGATTCAATATTAATTATTGGCTCAAATGGCCAAATAGGAACTGAGTTAGCAGAATCACTAAGATTAATTTATGGTGATGACCATGTAGTATGCAGTGATTTAAAACAGCCTGAAACAATCAAAGGTCCATTCGAAATCATTGATATATTAGATAAAGACGGTGTTTATTCAATTATAAAAAAATATTCCATCACACAAGTTTATTTACTTGCTGCATTATTAAGTGCTACCGCAGAAAAAAATCCAAAATTTGCATGGGATTTAAATATGCAGGGCCTATTTAATATTCTAGATGCTGCTAAAGAAGGTTTAATAAAAAAAGTTTATTGGCCAAGTTCAATCGCAGTTTTTGGTCCAACTACACCAAGTGTTTTGACTCCTCAATACACTATTATGGAACCAAATACTATTTATGGAATCAGCAAACAAGCAGGAGAACGTTTCTGTGAATATTATTTCCAAAAATACAATGTTGACGTACGCAGCATAAGATATCCGGGTTTAATTGGATACAAATCTGCTCCAGGTGGAGGAACTACAGATTATGCCGTTCACATTTACCATGAAGCTTTGAAAAATGGTAAGTACACAAGTTTTTTAAGTGAGCAAACTACATTACCAATGATGTATATGCCAGATGCTTTAAAAGCTACTATTAACCTAATGGAAGCACCTGCTGAAAAGGTAAAAATACGTAGTAGTTATAATGTAGCTGGAATGAGTTTTAATCCTTTGGAAATTGCTGAATCAATAAAAAAACACATTCCAAATTTTGAAATTGATTTCAATCCTGATTTCAGGCAAGCAATAGCTGATAGTTGGCCTAAAAGTATCAATGATGCTGAAGCAAGACAGCATTGGGGATGGAGTCCTGATTATGATTTGCAATCAATGACAGATGATATGATACTAAATTTGAGAAAAAGGATGCAATAACTTATACAATCTATTAATAATAGTTATTTTTAGAATAATATGCATAAAAAAACCCAAGCTTTTATACTTGGGTTTTTTAACATTATTCAATCTAAAATTATTTTTTCTTACCTTTTGCATCTTCAGTTGCTGCTGAAACTGCTGCTCTAGTAGTTTTAACTGTAACTACAGGGTTATTTGGTGAGTCCATTAAAGTAATATTTGAAACTGTAATATCACCAACTTTAATTGATTTACCAATTTCTAATGTTTCGATATTGATTTCGATAGATTCTGGTAAATTAGCTGGGAAACCTTTAACTTTTAATTTTTGTTGTTTAACCATCAATTTACCACCTTGACGAACACCAACTGAATTACCAACACATTTAACTGGAATTAATATATCAATTTGTTTAGTTTCATCTAATTCCATAAAATCAGCATGGATAATAGAATCGTTAACTGGATGATATTGAATATCTTTTAAAACTGCTTTAAATACTGAACCATCAATATCTAATTGCACTTTATAAGTATTTGGAGTGTAAACTAAAAGTTTGAAATCAGCTTCATACATAGTGAAGTGAATATGCTCTTTACCACCATATAATACACATGGTACTTGACCTGCAGCTCTTACTAATTTTGTTGCTGCTTTTCCTAAATCGTTACGTTTGTAACCAAACATTGCTACTGTTTTCATTCTTTGTTTTCTCCTTTTTACTTTTTAAAAAATTTGGCAAAACCCATTTTGGAATCCCAATACTAATTTTGCTTTTTGGTTTATAATTTATTTTATTTTTTCAAATCGAATAATGAACTGATACTACCATGTTCATTTACATTTCTAATAGCTTCAGCAAATAAATCGGCCGAAGTTAATACTTTAATTTTTGCACTTTCTTGTTTTAAAGGAATGGTATCGGTAACCACTAACTCATCAATAACTGAATTTTCAATGGTTTCGTATGCTTTTCCTGATAAAACTGGGTGAGTACAGAAAGCTCTCACACTTAAAGCGCCTTTATCTTTCATTAATTGTGCAGCTTTGGCTAATGTACTTCCGGTGTCAATAATGTCATCTACCATTACTACATGCTTTCCGCTCACGTCACCAATTAAGGTCATTGCTGCTATTTCGTTAGCTCTTCTTCTTTCTTTATCGCAAATTACCATATCAATTCCTAACGCTTTTGCATAAGTTCTTGCTCTGGTAGTTGAACCCATATCGGGCGATGCAATAATTAAATTACCAATATTAGCTAAATTTTTAATATATGGTAAAAATATAACCGATGGATCCATATGATCAACCGGAATTTCGAAAAATCCTTGAATTTGAGGTGCGTGTAAATCCATTGTCATAACGCGGCTTGCACCAACAGCAGTAAGCATATCAGCAACCACTTTTGAACCAATAGCTACACGGGGTTTATCTTTTCTATCCTGACGAGCCATACCAAAATATGGAATAACTGCAGTAATATAATGAGCCGATGCACGTTTTGCAGCATCAATCATTAATAATAACTCCATTAAATTATCAGAATTTGCAAAAGTAGATTGGATTAAAAAAACATCGCAACCACGAACACTTTCATTAAAACTTGGCTGAAATTCGCCATCACTAAATCGGGCAGTAGTACAATCTCCAAGTGGCTGACCAAAGGCGTCAGCAATTTTTTCAGCTAAATAACGTGAATTTGTTCCTGAAAATAATTTGACTTGATTATTATTTGCCATGATTTTGAATTTATGAAACCCTTAAGTAAACAATTAGCTTACCTAAACACTGTTAAGTAAGCTAACTATTAATTAAAACTAAATTGTTGTCCGACTAGGGCTCGAACCTAGACTCTACTGAACCAAAATCAGTTGTGTTGCCAGTTACACCATCAGACAATTTCTCAATTCTTCCGTTTTGAGGAGTGCAAATGTAAAATCTTTTTACAGATTGTAAAGCATTTTTTAAAAAAAATTTATTGATAAAAAGCAACTTAATAAAAACCAGCGTATAAAAAAATTAACGGCTGTGCAAATATTGTGGCTAAAGAATGCAATAATAATAGAACTTTTGTGGTTGTAATAATAATTACAACAAATTGAACAATATATTAACCATAGCGCTCATTTCGCCTTATTCTGGAAATAGATTTGCCACCTATTTGAATTACTATGCCGAAAATTTACTTAAAAAAGGTAAAAAGGTAATTGTAATTAGCCCTGAGTTTTCTGAAATAGCTGAATACGTAAAGCTAAAAGTTCCTCGCTATTTAGATAATTTTACCGCTTTGCCGCTTGATGAAAAAATATTTAGCGATAACCGTCCCAATTATTTTGAACTTTTAGGCCGTTGGAATGCTATTAATAGTAAAATTAAACAAGCTGAAAAAATTGTAAATGCCGAAGTTGATTTTGCATTCTTCTCTCCTATTGATCCTTTTATTCGTGAATCGGTAAATCTTTTTTTACTAGATTTTGTATTCAGCTACAAATGGAGTGGTATTTATTTTAACCCAAAACCATACAGACTAAAACAACTAAAATTAAATGTGGACCCTAAATTTTTGGAACCCGATTATTTGTTTAGATCAAAAAATTGTGTTGGCGTTTGTGTTTTAGATAGATTTATAACCGAACCACTAAAAAGTAGGGTTTATAAAAAAGTAGTTGTATTTCCTGAAATAAGTAATGTGAGTATTCAAAAAAAGGAATCGGTATATAGCAAACAAATTAAGGAAATGGCCAAAAGCCGTGTAGTAGTTGGCTTGCTTGGTGTAGAACAAAACGAAGGAATTACCGCTTTAATTAGACTAATTAAAAAAGTAGATACAGATAAATACTTTTTTGTGTTTGCCGGCAAACTCGATTTTAAAATAATGGATGATAAACAGCGCCAAGAGGTGGAACTGTTTATGAACGACCATGCTCCCAATATTCTTTTCATTTTACAACCATTAAGTGAAGAAGAAATTAATCAAATTTATAAAGAGATAGATATCAGCTATTTATACTTTTACAATTACGTTTCATCAAATAATTTACTAACTAAAGCTGCTTATTACCAAAAACCTATTTTGGCCAACAAAGATTTTTGTGTAGGCGATACCGTTAAAAAGTTTAAAATTGGTTTGAGTGTAAATGGTAAAATGGAAGAAAGTGTAAACGCATTAGAATTTTTAAGACTAGAACGCCTTGACTTTAATGTGTTTGACAAAGAGGCATTTAGCGAATATTATGCCTTACAAAGCGAATCATTTTTAACCAATGCTTTTGAAGAAATTATGTTCTTTTAGCACTTTGACTGTTTCTAAACAAGGTAAACTGTTGCATTAATGCATAAAAAGGCTTAATTCGTAAAAAAATAATTTAAAAATAGTGAATAGTTTTTGGGATTTATTTAAGCCACAAGAGTTAATTGAGTTCGGAGGATTTGCCTTGGTGCTTGTCATTATATTTTTGGAAAATGGCGTTTTCTTTGGCTTCTTTCTTCCTGGCGATTCATTGTTATTTACTGCAGGTTTGCTTTGCACCACTATTTTAAAAATTACCTTAACCAAACTCATTATTGGTATTGCTTTGGCAGCCATTGCGGGCTATTATTTTGGTTATTGGTTTGGTTGGAAAACGGGCGATAATATTTACAAACGAAAAGAAAGTATTTTTTTCAAGAAGAAATACATTGAAACTGCGCAAGAGTTTTATAAAAAATATGGTGGAATTGCTTTAATTCTAGGCCGATTTTTACCCATTGTAAGAACTTTTGCTCCTATTTTAGCAGGCATAGTTCGTGTAAATCCATTCATTTTCTTTATTTATACTGTAGTAGGGGCATTCTTGTGGCCTGTAGTAGTTTGCGGAGCTGGTTTTTATGTTGGCCAAGTTTTCCCGCAAGCCATCGATTATTTAAATTATATCATCATTGGGTTTATTGTGGTAACCAGCATTCCTGTTATTAAATCACTTACCAAAAAGAAAATAGTTGATTAGTTAATAGAGTTAGCTTGTTAAACCTATTTTGCCAATTTGGTTTACAACTCTTTTTTATACATTTGCCCAATATGCAAATAGGTACACTTTTTATTGTTCCAACTCCCATTGGAAATTTGGAAGATATAACGCTTCGAGCCATTCGTATCTTAAAAGAAGTAGATTTAATAATAGCGGAAGATACTAGGCAAAGCATAAAATTATTAAATCACTACGACATAAAAAAGCCTTTGCAAAGCTACCATATGCATAATGAACATAAGGTGTTACAACATTATGTAAATGAATTATTAGACGGAAAAAACATTGCACTAATTAGCGATGCCGGCACTCCCGCCATTAGCGACCCAGGATTTTTATTGGTACGCGAAAGTTTAAAAAACAGCATCAAAGTCGATTGTTTACCTGGAGCTACTGCATTTGTACCAGCTTTGGTAAAAAGTGGTTTACCAGCAGATAGCTTTTGTTTTGAAGGATTTTTGCCAGAAAAAAAAGGCCGTCAAACTATGTTAAAGAAACTTTGTGAGGAAGAACGTACCATTATTTTGTATGAAAGTCCGCATAGAATTGTAAAAACACTTAAACAGTTTGTTGAATATTTTGGCGCAGAAAGGCAAATAAGCGTAAGCCGTGAGTTAACCAAAACCTTTGAGGAAACTGTTAATGGAACAATTGCGGAAGTGCTTAATCATTTTGAAAACAACACTGTAAAAGGTGAATTTGTAATAGTTATAGATGGTAAAAAATAACACATTAAGGTGGCTGTTATACGGCCTTGGAGCAGCCATAAGTTTTGGACTAGCTTGGATTCCTTTTAATATTACTCCTTTAATTTTTGTAAGTTTCTTTCTGCTTTTATTACTAGAGCAAGAAATGCGTTTGCAAAAAATTCATACCGGAATTTTTGTTTCCATCATAGTTATTAGCAATATATGTTTAAATTTATTTACCACTTATTGGATATGGAATGCCAGCCCTGGAGGTGGAGTATTTGCTTGGCTTTTCGATACTTTTTTAATGACTATACCTTGGTGGATTTTTCATTTAGTTAATAAAAAGCAGCAGCGTGTAAACTATTGGTTTTTTATTGCTTTATGGATTGGAGTGGAACTACTTCACACTCGTTGGCAATTTGCTTACCCTTGGCTAACCTTAGGAAATGTATTTTCAGCTTGGCCGCAAATAATTCAATGGTATGAATATACAGGCGTTTTTGGTGGTAGTTTGTGGGTTTTGCTAGTTAGCGTAGCAGCTTTAAAACTGTATAATTTTAAACAAGAGTTTGGTGCTATTCCAACTAAAAAAATATTCAATCAATTGTTTATTTATATTTTAGCACCACTGTTTTTATCGTTTTATATATTAAATGGTCGCCATAACAAAGCTGATACGGCTGGTAAGCCAGAGAGAGCCGAAATTACCATTGTTCAACCAAACTTTGACCCTTATGAAAAATTTGAAAGCATAGCTCCATATCAGCAAATGCAGCAGATTTTAAATTTAACAGCTGGCAAGTTAAACCCAACTACGCATGTAGCATTAATGCCCGAAACTGCTATTACTGAAGATATAGATGAACGAAATTTTAACCAAAACAACTCAGTAAATTTAGTAGATACTTTTATAAATAACCGTGTAGGATTGAGTATTTTAAGTGGTGCAAGTACTTTTAAATTCTATTTCGATAAGAATGAAGTAACCCCTACAGCAAGGTTTTATCAAGATAATATTTACTACGATTATTATAACACCGCAGTGTTTAAAAACAGCCAATCAAATTGGCAAGTTTACCATAAAAGCAAATTGGTTCCTGGGGTTGAAAATATGCCTTATGTAAATGTATTTAGTTTCCTTAAAAAGTTTGTTATAAATCTTGGTGGTACCAGTGGTGGATTAGGAAAAGACAAAGAACCTAGCAACTTTACTGATGTAAATAAAGTGCAATATGCCCCTGTAATTTGTTACGAGAGTGTGTTTGGTGAATATGTAACAGATTATGTAAAAAAAGGCGCAAATGTTATTTGTATAATAACCAACGATGCATGGTGGGGAAATACTGCTGGTTACAAGCAGCATTTTGAGTATGCCAAATTACGTGCTATTGAAAACAGAAGATATGTGGCAAGGTCTGCCAATACAGGCATTTCGGGCTTTATAGATGACGAAGGAAACACCATTCAAAAAACCAAATGGAATGAAGCTACAGCCATAAACGGAAATGTAAAAGTAAATGCTGAAATTACTTTTTATACCAAGCATGGCGATTTTATTGCATATATGGCTGCATTTTATTTATTATTTAATTTGCCTGCACTTTTAGTACGAAGAAAAAAGTAATGATACCTTTTGAGGAAATAGAAACAAATTGCAAAAAAATATCCACTAGAAATAATATTATAAAATTGGTATCATTTTCTTACTCCAAAATTATACTTTTAATAATGATTTGTCTTCCCAAACATCTTCATAATTATTTTCACCAATTAAGAATCTAAATCCCGGAGGTAAACCCAAAAATTTAATTACATAAGGACACCAATCAATTAAATGAGAAACATGCAATGGATGAAAAAAATCGTCTGAATCCGAAAACTCCTCTCCAGCCCAAATATACCAACCTGTGGAATTTGCTTCTGGCGGATGCCTAAGACCGTTAATTGGTAATAAACCTGACCTAACATTCAACGAAACGCCAACCACAAATTCTTCAGGAGATGCAAAAAAAGAAACTGAATATTTTTCACATATTTCTAATTGACTTTTATTGTTCATTTATATTTTAATTTTCCTTCGTTTTCAACTTTGTTAAGTTAATTCGAAAGTGATTTAATAAAACAACTAACAAACCTTTATTACTTATAACCTCTACCCTACCAACTCTTCCCAATACTCAACTGCTCTGCGGGTATGGGGAATAACAATGGTTCCACCAACAATATTGGCAACTGCAAATATTTCAAACATTTGCTCAGTTGTAACGCCCGCTTCGTGGCATTTACCCAAATGATATTTTATACAATCATCGCAACGCAAAACCATGCTAGCTACCAAGCCTAACATTTCTTTTACTTGACTGCTTAATGCACCATCGGCATAAGTATTGCTATCTAAGTTAAATAAACGCTTCAATACCAAGTTTTCCGAACCTAGAATTTTTTCATTCATTTTTTCGCGGTAAGTGTTAAATTCTTCTACTTTATTCATATTATTTGGTGGCTTGTTTAAAGCTGTTACTTCAAGTTTTTTTAGTAATTTATTTAAAATATTTGTGCCAATATTATTAGTTATTTTTCAAATAGGTTTCTAACTCTTCAGGCTTTTGAGTGCCAATTAGAATTCTATCACCATTTTTTAAAACCAACTGCAAACCCATATTTCCCGATACGTTATATGCCTTTCCATTTTTAAAACCATATCGGTATCCCCAACCGCCATATTCTTTTATGGGTGAATATTTTCTAACCTCAATGGAAGCTACTTCGCTCCAAGTAATTAACCTTCCTTTGAACTGAAAAGGGAATAATTGAAAATAAACACCTTCTTTATTAATTTTAGTATTCAACCTTAGTGCTATTAAAATTAAATCAGCCAAAAAAGTAACTACCAAAGGCGAAACAGAAGCAAATGAAGCCGGCATTTGCACATAATTAATTGCCCCAAAAATGGTAACAGTTACCATTAATACTATTACCCAAGCTTGCTTCACTTTTTGGCTTTCTATAAATTCATTCATATTACATACTAATTTAACCACAATAATAATTGGGTTTTTATAAATAAACCTAACTAACTTTTGTATGTTTATTTATATTATTTTGACAATTCATTTATTTATTCAGATATCTTTTAAGTTAATGAGTTTTAAAAAAAGTTTTTTTTACCATTAAAATTATTACTTTGCAATTCACAACAGTAAAGTGACAGCTAGCATATGAAAGCACTTAACACATATTTTATCATAATTATAAGCATAGTACTTTTCTCAAGCACCATTACTGTTAAGGCCGAAAAAACTGATAGTATAAAGATTGAAAAAAGAATAGATTCAGTTTACAAAAAAACGAATGATTCAGTTTTTGCTTTTTCAACTGTTTTCGATGCAATAAAACAATCAAAAGAAATTGGATTCAAAGCTGGAGAGGTTTCTGCTATGCATTTGTTGGGCTATATGTATATTGAATATGGTTATCTAGACTCCGCAAAAAAATACTTAATACTCTCGCACGAGCTTACTAAGGGTATAAATAATGATAAGGTTATTGCACAAAACTACAGGCTATTAGCTATTTATTACGAATCGACTGATAATTTTGATAAAGCCTTAGATTTACTTTTTAGAAGTTTAATAATTAGGAAAAGAATAAAGGATGAAAAAGGCGAATATGCCACCTATATTAGTATTGGAGTTATTTATCAACGTTTAAACTTAGACTCAAAAGCAATTATTTATTACAATAAAGCGTTAAAGTATTTTGAAAGGGTTAAAAATGAAGCGGCTGTTACTTCTATTTACTCTAACTTAGGTGCTATTTATAACGGCATAGGTAAAATTGATTCAGCTATAATTTATTTAGAAAAAGTAATTGAATTTAAGTCTAAAATTGGCGACAAAATAAGCTTAGCAAAAGCTTATCATAATATTGGAACTTCTTATTCCTATTTAGGAAAATATACTAAAGCTATTAGTTATTTCAATAAAGCTATTGAATTAAAAGCAGGTAGTGAAACTAATTTTAGTAGTGCCAACGATTATAGCATGTTAGGTAGGTGTTACTTAAAAATGAAAAACTACGCTGAAGCAGAAAAATATTTATTAATTGGAGAGAAAAATCTTAAAGCAAACAATGGCCTATCCAATTTGATTGAAACTTATCAATTTTTGGCAGATTTATACGAAGAGAAAAAAGATTTTACAAAATCCATTTATTATACCGCTAGTTTAAATAGATTAAATGATTCATTAGAATTGGTGAAAAACAAAAGCTATATTTCTGAATTTGAAACCAAGTTTAAAACACTTGAAAAAGAACAAGAAAATGAACTTTTAAAAGCCCAAAATAAATTGCTCGAAAGTGAGTCGAAAAATAACACCTTATTGGCTATTTCATTATTAGTTGTGCTATTCATAAGTATTTATCTTGCCTTTAATTTAAAATTAGTTAGGAAAACAAAAGATAAATTGATTAACAAAAACAAAATAATTGAGTTGAAGAATAAAGAGGTGGCCAACCAAAATAAAAACTTAGCTCAATTAATTGAAGAAAATCAATCGTTAATGGGGATTTTAGCTCACGATTTAAGATCGCCTTTTAATAAAATTAGTGGCCTTACCCATTTATTAGAAGAAGAGAAAGATGAAAATGAAAAAGCTATTTTTATCAATTATATTAATACCATTTGTAAAGATTCACTTCAGTTAATCCAAGACACAATTGATATAAGTGAAATTTTTAATGACAAGCATACCGTCACATCTGTAAAATTTGAAAAATTTTCTCCTAGCGATGTTTTGGATAATTTAATGAATAGTTTTAAAGTTATTGCTAAAGAAAAATTGATTGAAATTGAGGTGATAAATGCAATTGAAAGATTAGAAATTACGAACTCAAAAGATTATTTAACCAGAATTTTGGATAATTTATTAAGTAATGCAGTCAAATTTTCGCCTATTAAATCACAAGTAATATTTACAGCTACTTTGTTAAATAACAATTTGGTATTTAGTATAAAAGATAATGGTCCTGGATTTACCGAATTAGATAAACAGCAGTTGTTTATGCGTTTCAAAAAATTATCGGCAAGGCCAACAGCCAACGAAGCTTCAAGTGGTTTAGGTTTATTTATTGTTAAACAATTAACCAATTTAATGCATGGGGATATTCAGGTAATAAGTGAGTTTGGAAAAGGAAGTGAATTTGTATTAACTATACCTGTAAAATTACCAAATAATGCTTAAACCAATTTTTTTGCCACAGTACCAATAAAATCTTTTAAATAATAAGGTTCAAAGTAAGCCACATCTTCAAAAATATTTTGGTTGAAAGCCTCTTGTGCTAAATGGCTTAAATAACTTGCATTGCACCTGACAGAAATATCAAATTTTGCTTGCACACTTGTAATGGTGCTTTGGCATTTTGCAGCGCCATTGCCAATAAATGTAATTTGGTTTTGGCTTAACTGTTCTATAAATGATTCTTCATCTATTATCTTGGCTTGAGTTGGTAACACTTCATTCAATGTTTGATTGAATAAAGCGCAATAAACTTCCATCCTTCTGGCATCAATCATTGGGCAAACCAAATCCGAATAATTTGGATTATTTTGCCAGAAGCCATTTGCTAAACTTTGTAAGGTATTGATAGCAATTAAAGGAATTTGCAATGCATAGCAATAACCTTTCGCAGCCGAAACACCTACGCGTAATCCAGTATAACTTCCAGGTCCCTTACTCACAGCCACCGCTTGTAAATCAGAAAATTGCAAGTTGGATTGATCAAGTGCTTTTGCCACTAAAATATGCAATTGAGATGCATGGTTATTACCTTGCGTGTCTTCTGCCAGTGCTATGGTTTCACCATTTTTAGCAATAGCTACCGAGCAAATTTCTGTAGCAGTTTCTATGCATAAAATATGTGTCATTAATTAGTAATTTAATAGTTCGTTTAATTTATCAGCTACCTTATTTGCATTTGGTAACATTTCAGCCTCTAGGCCCATATTTAAAGGCACAGCAGGTAAATTTTTTGAGCCAATTGTCATAACCGGTGCATCCAATTTGGTAAAACATTGTTGCATAATACGTGCAGCTAAACTTTCAGCAAATGAATTTAATAATGGCTCTTCGGTAACTATTAAACATTTACCATGTTTGGTTACACTTGCCATTATCGTTTCTTCATCTAATGGTTGAAGTGAGCGTAAGTCAACTATCTCAACTCTACCTGCAAATTGTTTAGCAGCAGTTAAACTCCAATAAACGCCCATACCCCAAGTTATAATGGTACAACTTTCGCCATTTTCAATAGCCTCATCAGTTGCTTGTAAAACTATATTGGCTTTGCCAAATGGCAATACATAATCTTCATCTGGTTCTATGCAACGAGCGAGTTCGGTTCCTGGATTTTTACTCCAATACAAACCTTTATGCTCTAGCATTATACAAGGATTACCATCATAATAAGCAGCTTTCATTAAGCCTTTCATATCGGCAGCATTGCTTGGATAAGCTATTTTTATTCCTTTTAAAGTAAGTAAAGTTGATTCAATACTTCCGCTATGGTAAGGTCCACCGCCCCCATAAGCACCAATTGGAATACGAATGACACAACTAACAGGAAATTTACCCATGGTTAAGTAACTCGATTTGGTTATTTCGCAAACCAATTGATTGACGCCACTCCACACATAATCGGCAAATTGAATTTCAACAATTGGCTTAACACCAACTGCACTCATTCCAACAGTTGAACCTACAATATATGCTTCTTGAATTGGTGTGTTAAATACACGGTCATCTCCATATTTTCCTGCTAAAGTAGCCGCTTCGCGGAAAACTCCGCCTAGTCTTGCTCCCACATCTTGTCCGTAAAAAATGGCTTCTTTATGCTTGCGCATAATTTCATCTACAGCATGTAAAGCTGCATCTACCATTACACTTGGTTCTTTGCCTTCTGGAGTTCTGTTTCCAACTTCTTCCGCAGCTTGAGAAGGTGCAAAAACATGGTTTTCCAGTGTATCTATACTTGGTTCAGGTGCATTTACAGCATCGTTAAATTGTGAAGCAACATAATTATTTGCTTCAGTTATTATATTTTCAAGTTCTTGTTCAGTAGCTATGTTATTATTTAAAATATGGTTTTTTAACTTTTCAAAAGGATCATTGGCAGTATGTTTCGCCATATCTTCTTCTGTTCTATACCACTCTTTTCTTACACCAGAAGTGTGATGGCCCAATAAAGGAACCTTTGCACAAATTAATAAAGGAGCTCTATGAATTCTAACGTAGTTTAAACTCTCTTTTACCATGTTGTACGAGGCTAAAAAATCGCTTCCATCAACTCTTCTGCGTTCTAAACCTGTAAAACCTGCTGCATAATCGTAGGCATCCATGGCGCGCATTTCTTCACCACTGGCGCTAATCCCCCAATTATTATCTTGTACAAAAAATATAATAGGTAATTTTTTCAAAATGGCCATTTGCAATGCTTCTGCAATTTCGCCTTCGGTTACAGAACCATCGCCTAAACTGCAAATTACCACAGGTTTTTCGTTAGGATTGTTTAAACCTTGACTTTCTTTATAAGCTACTCCATGCGCCATGCCTGTGGCAGGAATTGCTTGCATACCTGTAGCACTGCTTTGGTGCGGCATTACTGGTATTCCTTCTCTACGTAACGATGGGTGAGAATAATAGGTTCTTCCTCCCGAAAATGGATCATCGGCTTTAGCCAATAATTGCAACATTAATTCGTATGGAGTTAAGCCCATTCCTAAAAGCATACTTTCATCTCTGTAGTATGGCGATACAAAATCGAAAGATTTTAATTGGAACGCTAATGCCAATTGCACTGCTTCATGACCTTTACTTGTTGAGTGTACATACTTGGTAATGTTACGATTAGCATCGTAAATATCGGCCATAGCACGCGCAGTGCTCATTAGTTTAAAGGCTTTTAAAAATACTGAGTTTTCCATCCGTTTTAAGAAGCGCAAGATTAAAGGTTTAAATTAGTTTTAGCAATATGTTTTTGGAGTGATTGATTCAATTATTTTGCTTGAAAAATTATTGCAGATTTAAATGTAAATTTATTACTTTCACGAACTATTATGTCAATTATCAAATTTTTTTAAATAATTTTTTAAAATTATACTCATGAAGCAAAAATTACTTCTAACACTTTTATTTGTTCTTTTTAATATTTTTGTTCAAAGTGAAACTATTGACAGTATTTCTATAGATAAAAAAATATACGAAGTTTATTCACGTAAAAATGATTCAATTTTTGCATTTTCTTCAATTGAAAAATTAATTAGTCAATCAAAATCAATAAATTATCATGGAGGATTGGTATCAGCCATTCAACTTAAAGGGTATTTATTTCTAAATTATGGCAAGTACAACCTGGCTCAAAAATACATTTTTGAGGCTTATGAATTAACAAAAAATTTAAAAAACGATAAAGTGTTAGCGCAGACTTATAGATTAATCGGCACATACTACGAAAGAAAAGAAGAATATGAAAAGGCACTAGATTTCTTTTTTAAAAGTTTAAATTTAAGAATAAAACTTAATGACAACAAGGGAATTGCCGAATGTAATGCTTCAATTGGAATAATATTTCATTACATAGGACAAATAAAAAAAGCTATTCATTATTATCAAAAATCTTTAGCATTTTACTTAGTTGAAAAAAATGAAAAATCGATTGCAGACATTCAATCAAATATTGGTGCTGCCTACAATAATTTGGGGCATTTAGATTCAGCTATTTATTATTTACATTCTGTTATTTTAATTAAAAAAAGACTTAACGATTATATTGGACAAGGGCAATCATACCATAATTTAGCTACAACTTACTTTTTGAAGGGTGAATATAACAAGGCATTAGAATATTACAACTTAGCTATAAAAAATACTGGCGGGGGAGTTGAAAATGATAATAACGGTAGTTCTTATCAACTAGCGGGAGGTACTTTAATTAAACTTAAACGTTATGACGAAGCAAAAAAATACTTGACAATAAGTGAAAATATATTAAAACGAAATAACCTGTATAATGAACTAGCAGAAAACTATGTAAAGCAAGCAGAATTGTTTGAAAAATTGGGTGATTTCAAAACGTCTGTGTATTACAATTCACTTAAAAATAGCTTAATGGATTCGTTAGCACAAGTAAAAACTAAATTGTCTTTTGATGAAATTGAGGCCAAGTATAAAGCGGCAGAAAAACAGCAAGAATTGGAACTTTTGAAGTCTCAAAACAAGATTTTGGAACAACAATCAAAATATAATTCCTTCTTAGCAATTGGTTCTTTTTTATTACTTGTTACCTTAACAATTCTTTTATTTTATTTGAAGGAAGTCAAACAAACCAGAAAAGAATTAATTCAAAAAAATCAACTAATTGAGGCAAATAATAGGGAAGCTTTTTATCAAAATACAAACTTAGAAAATTTAATTGCCGAAAACCAAACTATTATGGGTGTATTGGCACATGACTTACGTTCCCCATTTAGTAAAATACTTGGTCTGGCAAATATTTTAGAAGACGAAGATGAAAAAGCAGAAAGTCTTGCTTATTTAAATTATATCAAAACCATTAGTAAAGATGCGCTACAACTAATTCAGGATACAGTTAATATTAGTCAAATCTATAATGAGGATGCTGAAAGTTTGCAAGCCAAAGTTCAACCAATTAATTCTACCCAAATAATCGAAGAAACAGCATCAGGATTTGTAGCAATAGCAAAAGAAAAATCTATAGCCATTATTGTAAATAATAATTCAGATAATCTTATTTTCTTCAGTTCGAAAGAGTATGTTAGGCGAATTTTAGATAATTTGATTAGCAATGCTATTAAATTCTCACCTTCAAACTCTAAAGTTATATTGAGTTGTTCTCAAATTAATAATAATGTGGTTTTTAGCATTAAGGATAATGGACCAGGCTTAACTGAAGCAGATCAAAAACAACTTTATATTCGATTTAAAAAATTATCGGCAAGGCCAACAGGTAATGAGGCTTCAAGCGGATTAGGTTTATTTATTGTTAAACAATTAATTGATTTATTGGGTGGAAATATTTCTGTAATTTCAGAAAAAGGAAAAGGTTGTGAATTTATTATTGAATTTAAAATTAAAAATTAGAGCCATCTATTTTTTTATTTCTTAATTTTTTTGTGTTAGATAATAGTTTCTTTCCAACTAATCGTTTCTCAATACTAGATTTTGTGGGCTTTGAGGCTTTTCTATGTTTAACAACAACAAAACACTTATTTATAATTGAATAAATTTTTTTAAGGGCAATTATTTTATTCGCTAACTGACTTCGTTCCGTTTGTGCAATTACCTGTAAAATTCCCTCGTTACTCAATTTATTCGCTAATTTTTCCAATAAAATGGCTTTGTCAGACTCAGAAAGTTGCAATGAATTCTTTACATCAAAATCAATTTGAACTTTGGTAGCCACTTTATTTACATTTTGTCCGCCTGAACCTCCGCTCCTACTTGTTTTAAAAACAAACTCCGTATTTAAATATGGTGGTTGAAATTTCATTTAGATTGTATTTAGTAAATTTATACTATTGTCAGACGCATACAAGACCTTTGCAGGGCTTGCGTCAAACGATTTAATTAAATTTCAATTGTTAAATATTTTTGATATTTTCTCATTATCAATTACTGAATACGATTCTTTTAAAAATTTGATTCATCAAATCCTATTAAGTTTTTAGCTAAAATTTGATTACATAAATTACCATTTCTGATTTTTATATAATCGTTGAAAGAGGAATATTTCCAATCTTCCATTTGTTTTACTAACCCCACCCTAAGAGGATTTTGATGAATATATTGAAAACACATATAAGGATAATTAACTTCTTCGATTTTCAATAATTTCGCTTGGGTTTTTTACCTGAATTGAGAACCAGTGCTTTTCTCTTGTTTATTTATTGCCAAGGAATATGAACTCAATAACATCCTAATTCCATTAGATAATTCGCTTAAGTTTAACGAACCAACTTTTCTGATTTTTGTTGATTGTGAATTGGTATTTACTAAAAAATGAAAATGATTTGGCATTAAACAATATGCTAATAAATCAGAGTGTGGTAAAACAAATTTTCTATATAATTTTAGGAAGTAAAGATAATTTTCATCTGAATGGAAAATTTTTTGTTTAGTATTTCCTTGATTATAAATATGGTAAATATTGTCTATTTCAAATTGCATAAATAAAATATTATTTTATGTTTTCAATGATTCGTCTGACGCCTTGCCATCCAAAAGCCATCACGCAATCGTCTGACGAACGTTCTGCAATTTATCAGTCTGACGCCATCCCTTTCTGATACTAACATGCAATCATATAACAGGAGTACTGTATATAATCCGTCTGACGCCTTGCCACCCAAAAGCCATCCCGCAATCGTCTGACGGATGTTAAGCCCTAATCACTCCCGGTCTAAACTCTTTAGTTATAGGTGCATGATTAGCGGCTTCAATACCCATACTAACCCATTTGCGCGTATCAATAGGATTAATAATTGCATCAATCCACAAACGTGCTGCTGCATAATAAGGCGATGTTTGTTTGGTATATCTATCGGTAATAGTTTTTAGCAATTCTTCCTTTTTCTCATCAGTAATTACTTCGCCTTTGGCTTTTAAGCTAGCTTCTTCTATTTGTAATAAAACTTTAGCAGCTTGTGCGCCTCCCATAACTGCAATATTAGCATTAGGCCAAGCTGCAATTAAACGTGGATCATAAGCTTTGCCACACATGGCATAATTTCCAGCACCATAACTATTGCCAGTAATAATTGTAAATTTAGGCACCACCGAGTTAGCTTGCGCATTAACTAATTTGGCACCATCTTTTATAATTCCACCATGTTCACTGCGGCTGCCAACCATAAAACCTGTTACATCTTGTAAAAACAATAATGGAATTTTCTTTTGGTTACAATTCATAATAAAGTGTGCTGCTTTATCGGCACTATCACTATAAATCACCCCACCAATTTGCATTTCTACCGGATTATCGGCTGCGCTTTGTTTAGGTTTTTTAGCTTTAACCACTTGGCGATTATTGGCTACAATTCCTACAGCCCAACCATCTATTCTGGCATAACCGCAAGTAATGGTTTTGCCATACAATTCTTTGTAAGCATCAAAACTACCTGCATCTACCAAACGCTCTATGATTTCCATTACATCGAAAGGTTTAGCAAAGTTTGCCACTGCATCATATACGTCATCCATGCTTTTTGCAGGAGCAACAGGCTCAATGCGGTTAAATCCAGCTTTATCAAAATCGCCAATTTTATCAATGATGCGTTTTATTCTATCCAAACAATCTGCATCATTGGCAAATTTATAATCGGTTACACCACTAATTTCGCAATGGGTAGAGGCACCACCTAATGTTTCATTATCAATATCTTCGCCAATGGCAGCTTTAACCAAATAACTTCCTGCCAAGAAAATAGAACCAGTTTTATCTACAATCATGGCTTCATCGCTCATTATGGGTAAATAAGCTCCACCAGCCACGCAACTTCCCATCACCGCAGCTATTTGGGTAATACCCATGCTACTCATTACCGCATTGTTTCTAAATATTCTACCAAAATGTTCTTTATCTGGAAAAATTTCATCTTGCATAGGCAAATAAACCCCTGCACTATCTACCAAATAAATAATGGGTAACCTATTTTCAATCGAAATTTCTTGAGCTCTTAAATTCTTTTTACCAGTAATTGGGAACCAAGCACCTGCTTTTACAGTGGCATCATTTGCTACTACAATACATTGTTTACCGCTGATATAACCCATAACCACAACTACACCACCACTAGGGCAACCGCCATGTTCGGCATACATATCTTGTCCCACAAACGCACCAATTTCAATTTGAGGTTTATCTTTATCTAATAAATATTCCACACGTTCTCGAGCAAGCATTTTGCCTTTTTCTTTTTGTTTGGCAGCCGCTTTTGCTCCTCCACCTAAATATACTTTAGCTAAATTTTCGTTTAATTGGTTTACTAGTTCTTGCATTTTTTTAGTTGATTGTTGATGGTTGATAGTTGTTAGAAATTATTGTTGTCAACTTTTATCTGACAACCAACAACTGTTGCCACAAAACTATTATAGTAAAAGGATTTTCAAAATATATTTTAATACTAACTAACAACTATTTTATCGCTAGTAATCAAGGTGAAAAGGCAAACAAAAACTTATTTTAATTAATGGTTTGTATAAAATAGAAAAAAAGTTACTTTTGCGCTCGGGTGAGCCCTGTACGACCAGCTCCTTTTAATCCCCCAGGTCTTGATCGAAGCAAGGGCGTAAAGTTGTAGCGGTGCGATGCAGTAAGCTTGCCCTTTTTTATTAACCTTTGTTCATGAACTCATATTTTGGATTGTGAGTTTGATGCCAATGATGAAATATTTTAGTTTTATTTCTCACTATCGTAAATTGGCTTTTGTGAAAACGTTCCCAAAGTTCAGTATCTTCATTTCCCCAGTTTATATAAGTTTCGTTCAATCCACCTATTAAATCCCAATCTTTTTTTAGGCAGGTAAGCATTCCTTTACTTCCGTAAAGCTCCCATTCGCCATTTAAATTCGATATGGTTTTGGGTTTGTTTTTATACAAAAAGAAAAATATTGGATACCAAACTCTTTTGGAACCTACAAAAAAGTTGCAGTAGGTAACAATGTTTTTTGGTAATGATAAATCAGCATCGCAAATAAAAATAAGTTCGGTTTCGCTTTGTTTTACCGCTTTGTTAAAGGTGAACGACCGACTAAAGTTGATATTTTCGCTATTAAAAATAAGTTTTCCACTCCATAGTTTTCTAATTTCTAACTCAAGGTTTTCAATATCATTTGAGTTGCAATCAAAAACAGAAAGTGTTATTAAATCCTTATTTTTAGCTTCATTGATGCTTTGTAACAAATGGTTTAAATAATTATTACTGCGATTATAAATACCTGTACAAATTGTGATTGGCTTAAGTGTTTTAAATGGAAACAAACTGTACCAAATGTATATACCAATTCCTTTCAAGTCGCGATAAACACTATTAGAAGAAAAGCCACGTTGAGGTGCTTTTAACAAATAGTAAAAAGGGTACTTAATGCTATTTGGTATCAGCTTTTTTATAGAAAAAATCACATTGTTCACTTTTTAATAATGGTTTTTATTTTGCGCCAAATCCATTTTAAATTAATTCCATTCATATACATCCACTGAACTCGAAGTTTTTCCCTGAAAGCCTCATTTATATTTTGACTCTTTGCTTTGGCATGGACACGATAGGCAGCCATGTGAATATTGATATAAAGGGAAGTACAGTTTTTTAATATATGTAATATTAATTCATAGTCAAAAGCATAATGAAAACTGGTATCTAAAAAATAGTTTCGATTTAATTGGCTTACATTAAAAAAACACGATGGTTGGTAAATATGAGGCAACATACCAATGTTTAAAACCTCTTTAAACTTTACTGGATTTCCAATTTTAGGTCTGATTTCATTACCATATTCATCAATGGTAGAACAATTTCCATGTACCATGGCTATTCCACTATTAATTTCAAAACAAGTTACCGCAGTTTGAACTGCATTAGGCATTAAAATATCATCAGAATTAATGAAACAAACAATTTCACCCTTACACTTTTCAAATGCTTGGTTTATTGCATCTGCCTGACCTAAATCTGCCTGGCATTGCCAATAAGTTATTTTTGAATCATACTTTTTTATAATATCTAAACTACCATCTGTGGAACCACCATCCATTACAAAATACTCAATGTTTTTATAAGTTTGGTTAATAACCGATAAAATAGTTTGTTCCAAAAATTGAGCTTGGTTATAACTTGGGGTAATAATGCTAACTAATGGATTATTCATATTTAACAAATTGCGATTTTATTTATAAAAAATTATATAAAATGAATATTTTAATTAATCAAACCTAATAGCTTTAATTGGGCTTATTTTACTAACTGAATTAACAGGAACTAGCAACAAAATTAGGCAAATAACAAAACATGCTGCATTTACAAATATAAAATCATACGTATTAAAAAAAACAGGTACAGCACTAACATAATAATCTTTTTCCGACAGTTTAATTAAATGAAATTTTTGCTGAATAAACCCTAAGGTTAAAGCAATGACATTACCCAAGATCAAACCCCTAAGAATAATAAATGCTGCCAAATTTAGAAATATTTTGATGATGTGTTTATTTTTCATTCCCAAAGCCTTTAACATACCTATCATATTACTGCGTTCTACAATTAAGATAAGTAATGCTGTAATCATATTAATAATGGAAACTGCAGCCATCAATATTAAAATAATCGTTACATTCACATCAAGCATATTTAACCAATTAAATATTTCAGGATAAATTAAGTTAATAGGTGTTATTCCCATTGTGTATGGTGTAATGGTGGCTAATAAATCAACCTTGTTTTGTAACGAATCAAAATTATTTACAAAAACTTCGTACCCCGTAATGTATTCCGAAGGCCAATTGTTCAATTTTTGAATTTGTTTTATATCGACAATAATATACAAATCATCCATTTCTCCGAGATTTGTATCGTATATTCCGCATACTTTAAATTTTCTAACTCTTGGAGGATCTTGAATAAAATAAACAAAAATACCATCACCCACTTTAAAACCAAGTTTGTTGGCAAGTGAAGCCGAAAGCATTATTTCATTCGACATTTGATTTGAATCAAATTTAGGAATACTTCCCGAAACAATACTTTCTCTTAAAAAGTTAAAATCAAACTGATTATCAACACCTTTTAATACAATTCCTTGAAAATCATTTTCAGTTTTTATTATACCCGCCTTTATTGCATATTTTTGAAAATGTTTAAACCCATTTTTAGTATTTAAAAATTGTTCAACATCATTATTACTTTGAATGGGTGCACTTTGATATGATAAATTTAAATCTAAATTATTGATTACAATATCAGATTGAAAACTAGAAAGTTTTTGGCTTACCTGCTGCTTGTATCCGCGCGAAATAGCAATAGCCAAAAGCATTACAGTAACACTGATGGCTACCGCCAATGTGGCTATACGAACTATTAGCTTGCTAAACGAAGTTTGTTTGCTTTGGCTTAACCGTTTTGATATAAAAAAACTTAATTGCAATGGAAATGAAAAATAGAATGGTCAAATATAATATTAGCATTTGTTTTATAGTGCTTTTGCTTTTAAATTCTGAAATAAACGCACAAATAATATTAGGTTCGGCTAGGCTCAACACCTATTTACCATTGCTAAAAAATAAAAAAGTGGGCTTAGTGGTAAACCAAAGCAGTTTAATAGGTCAAACACATCTTATTGATACATTACTTAGCCTAAAAGTAAATATTACTACGCTTTATTCACCAGAACATGGATTACGCGGAAATTACTCAGCAGGAGAAAAAATTAAGAGTGGTGTGGATGATAAAACTGGCTTACCCATTGTTTCGCTTTATGGAAATAATAAAAAACCAACTGCTGCTCAGCTAAAAAACATAGACATCATAGTATTTGATTTGCAAGATGTAGGCGCACGATTTTATACCTATATAAGTACTTTGCATTACGTAATGAAAGCTTTGGCCGAAAACAAAAAAACTTTAATAGTTTTAGATAGACCAAACCCAAATGGCGATATAATTGATGGACCATTGTTAGATACCAACTTTAAATCGTTTGTAGGTATGCATCCAATACCAGTTTTACACGGCATGACCATGGGCGAATATGCCCAAATGATTAACGGACAAGGTTGGTTAAAAAACAAAGTAAAATGTAACGTAAAAGTTATCTGTATGAGCAATTATACGCATAAAAGTAAGTACATGCCTCCTGTATTTCCATCGCCCAATTTAAGGACATATAATGCCATCAGGCTTTACGCGAGTTTGTGTTTTTTTGAAGGAACCAATATTAGTTTAGGCAGAGGAACTGATAAACCTTTTGAATGCATAGGTTTACCCAATAGCAAAATTGGTACTTATGAATTTATACCAAAATCTATTCCTGGAGTGGCCGATAATCCTCCGCAAAAAGATAAGTTATGTAAAGGTTTTTTACTAAGCAATGAAGCCGAAAATATTAGTAAACTTAATTTAAAATGGTTGATTGATTTTTACCAAGCCAGCAGCGATACAGCAGATTTCTTCACTCCTTTTTTTGATAAACTAGCAGGTAGCAGCCAACTAAGAACTCAAATAATTAAAGGACTTTCGGCTACTGAAATTGAAAAGAGTTGGCAACCAAACTTAGTTAAGTTTAAAGCTATGCGTACAAAATATATTTTATACAAAGACTAAAATTATTGCCAAATGAAAATATTAATTATCCGTTTTAGTTCCATTGGCGATATAGTGCTTACTACCCCAGTTATTAGGTGTTTAAAACAACAATTGAATGCCGAAATACATTATTTAACCAAGCCTAATTTTGCAAGCATATTAAACACCAATCCATACATTGATAAACTGCATGTACTAGATAAAAGTTTAATAGCTAAAGCCAATGAATTGCAATCTGAAAAATATGATTATGTAATAGACTTACACAATAATTTAAGAACACTTATTTTTAAAACTACGCTGGGTGTAACTGCTTATAACTTCCCGAAATTAAACTTTGAAAAATGGCTTTTGGTTAATTTTAAAATAAATAAAATACCCCAAATTCATATAGTAGAAAGGTATTTTAAACCTGCTGAAGTATTAGGAATATTAAACGATGGCAAAGGATTAGATTATTTTTTACCTACTAATTTTAACTTTGATTATCCCATTGATTTAAATAAACCTTACTTAGCATGGGCCATTGGTGCGCAACATTTTACCAAACGTTTTCCTATTCATAAAATAATAAGTATTTGCAATAAACTGGACATGCCTATTTATTTATTAGGCGGAAAAGAAGATGAAGAAAATGGAAGCCAAATAGCCAAACAAACACATAACCAAGTGGTAAATTTATGTGGTAAGTTAAGTTTGCATCAATCGGCTTATATGGTAAAAAATTGCAGCCTTTTAATCACCAACGATACAGGCTTAATGCATATTGGTGCAGCTTATCAGAAACGCATTATTTCGCTTTGGGGTAACACCACTCCCCTACTTGGCATGAACCCTTATTACGGGAATAATGAAGTAAAACAAGCCTTGTTTGAAAACAATAATTTATCATGCAGACCATGCAGCAAAATTGGGCACCATAGTTGCCCTAAAAAACATTTTAAATGTATGGAAGATTTAAACATACAATTAATAGAAAAAAAAATAGCTGAGCTAATTTAAATAACTCGGCTATTCTTTGTTTTGAAAATCTTAAGGCTTAATAATATTTACATCATATTCATATTTTTTGGCAACGCCATTTAATGTAAAATTATCAACTATCACATGATATTTTATATCAGAAGTGGCAGTAGTATTTATTCCAACAGGCTCCCAAACTATTGTTTGGTCAGCATAACCATTATCGGTTTTTGAGACAATTTTTAATGAAACATCGCCCCCTTGTGAGTCCGTCATTTTTATAGTAGCGGCAGACAAATCAACTCCAGAGAAAAAAGAATTAGGATTAGTAACTGCTAATGACCATCTATCAAAAACCAAACTTTGAGGAATAAAAGTTGGAGGATAGGCAATATATGCAGGGGAATTAGCAGGTAATGGATCGGATGTGTGTTCTATACAATGTAGTACTGATGAACCTGTGGTACAGCCTAATCCATATTCTTTTGCCCTTGAAAATAAAATCCACCTTCTATGTCCAACAGTGTAATTACTTGCACCTTCATCTTCAACCCAACCAGTTATGGTGCTAGAAGAATGATAACTAGGTGAACCAAGCGCAATATTACTAATACCGGCTGCAGTATAACCTTCTTGTGAAAAACATTTCCAAGTATTTGGAGGAAAATGACTTAACGAGTTATTGGCATACATCATTAGTGCCGCTTTTTGACATCCACTAAACCAACTTTCGTTCCAAACCATATTATAAGGTAATCCGCAAATTTTTCTGAAATAATTCAATCTAACCAACGACCTATCCAAAGCCAATTTTGAAATAGTACCCTCATTACAATTAGCACTATTACCTGTCCAATCCAATTCGGCATCAGTTACTGCAGTAGTTAAATACATTTCTTTGTAATCTTTTACAGCTTGTTCTCTTCCTGTTAAATTTGTTGGTTGCTGTGAAGTTGTATTACTCGTTTCTTCTTTTGAACAGCCAATAGATATTAGTACTGTTCCTACTAAAACTATGGCCAATTTACTTATTGTATTCATGCCGCAATTATATATTATTAACCAATAAAATAAAACTGTGTGAAACAAAAAAGCCAACCGAATAAACGATTGGCTTTGCTCCCCGGGCTGGGCTCGAACCAGCGACCCCATGATTAACAGTCATGTGCTCTAACCAACTGAGCTACCAAGGAGTTTGACTATTTAATTTATCAGATATTTGTCTCTAACGTGGGTGCAATGATAGGAATTGATAATTAAAAATGCAATATTTGTACCGAAAAAAAATAAAAAAAATATTTAATTAATTATTTATGAGTTTATTAGTTGTTGGTTCAGTTGCTTTTGATGCCATAGAAACCCCTTTTGGAAAGACAGATAAGATAGTTGGAGGTGCCGCTTCTTACATTTCTTTATGTTCTTCTTATTTTACTAAAAGTGTAAATTTAGTTGCCGTTGTTGGCGATGATTTTCCAAATGAATTTATTAGTCACCTAAATAAAAATGGCGTAAATACTGAAGGATTGCAAGTTAAAGCAGGTGAAAAATCGTTTTTTTGGAGTGGAAAATACCATAACGATATGAATAGTAGAGATACTCTAGTTACTGAACTAAATGTATTGGCTGATTTTGATCCTATTATTCCTGCCTCTTACCAAAATTGCGAGTATTTGATGTTGGGTAACTTAACCCCCAAAATACAACAAACAGTTATTGAACGCTTAACAAATCGTCCAAAATTAATAGTAATGGATACCATGAATTTTTGGATGGAGATAGCCATGGATGATTTAAAGGAAACTTTAAAAATGGTAGATGTATTAACCATTAACGATGAAGAAGCCCGTCAGCTTTCTGGCGAATATTCGTTGGTTAAAGCTGCTGCTAAAATTCAAACTATGGGTCCTAAATATTTAATTATTAAAAAAGGTGAACATGGTGCGTTGTTATTTCACGGTAAAGACATGTTTTATGCACCTGCATTACCTTTAGAAGAGGTATTTGACCCAACTGGGGCTGGAGATACTTTCGCTGGTGGATTTATTGGATATTTGGCTAAAACTGGAGATTTAAGTTTTGACAACATGAAAAATGCGGTAATTTATGGTTCAGCGATGGCTAGTTTCTGTGTAGAGCGTTTTGGAACTGAAAGGTTAGTTAATTTAAGTGAAACAGAATTAAATGCACGTATAGCGGAGTTTAAAAAACTTTCTAATTTTAACTTGTAATATATTTTGGGTGTTACTATTCCCATCTTATTTTGCAATCATTTTAAAAAAATTCTACCTAATAAAAACTGAGAGTCAAAGGGTTATTTTGCCCTTTGACTCTTCAAAATCAAGCTACAAACATCTAAAATAGTTTTATCGTTTTTAATTAAAATTTTTAGTTCCTAAACTTCCTTAGACTATCATTTCTTCCTATACAACAAATGGGAGAATATTGCTTTGATATTATTATACCTTATATTCGGCTGTTACTTCTTTCGCCAAAAGCAAAATAATTATTGGTCTCAAATCATCTTCAAATATTTAATTATAAACTGCAATAGTTCAAGAAAAAGTCTATTGAATCAATGCATTTTTTAAAAATATTTGTAATTGATTGTATTATTAATTCAGTAAAATCTAGCATTCAACACCTAAAATTCAAACTATAAACAGCTATATTTGCCACACATTTTTTATTATGGATTCTACTTTAAAAATATACAATACTTTAACCCGAACTACCGAAGATTTTAAACCCATTCACGAAGGCCATATAGGCATGTACGTTTGTGGACCAACAGTTTATAGCAATGCGCATTTAGGCAATGCACGTACTTTTATTTCGTTCGATGTCATTTTTCGTTACTTTTTACATTTGGGTTACAAAGTGCGCTATGTGCGTAATATAACCGATGCTGGACATCTGGAAAGTGATGCTGATGAAGGCGAAGATAAAATTGCTAAAAAAGCAAAATTGGAACAACTAGAACCAATGGAAATTGTACAACGTTACACCATTGATTTCAGGGAAACCATGCGCATGTTCAATACTTTGCCGCCAAGCATTGAACCTACCGCTACTGGTCATATAATTGAACAAATAGAAATGACCAAACAGATAATAGCCAATGGTTATGCTTATGAGGAAAATGGTTCTATTTATTTTGATGTAGAAAAATTTACCAAAGAATATAATTACACCATTTTATCTAACAGAAACTTAGATGATTTATTAAATGGCACGCGTGATTTAGATGGGCAAAATGAAAAACATGGCCGTTTAGATTTTGCACTTTGGATAAAAGCAAAACCTGAACATATCATGAAATGGCCAAGTCCGTGGGGAGTTGGTTTCCCGGGTTGGCACTTAGAATGTTCGGCCATGAGTAGTAAATATTTGGGAAATGAATTTGATATTCATGGTGGTGGAATGGATTTAATTCCTACACATCATACCAACGAAATTGCACAGAATTTGGCTTGCCATAAAACGCAACCTGCTCGTTATTGGATTCATACCAATATGTTGACAGTAAATGGTCAAAAAATGAGCAAAAGTTTAGGTAATTCGTTTTTACCAAATGAGTTATTTTTTGGTAATCATAAACTGTTAGATAAAGGGTACAGCCCAATGACGGTGCGCTTTTTCATGTTGCAAGCACATTACCGTAGCACGTTAGATTTTAGCAACGAAGCATTGCAAGCAGCCGAAAAAGGTTTTGCAAGACTAATGAACGCCATGAAATTGATTGATGGTTTAAAAGTATCAGAGCTATCAACCATCAACCTTCAACCAACAACTAATGATATTTACAATGCTTTAAACGATGATTTTAATACACCAATTGCCATAGCAAGTATTTTTGAAGCGGTGCGAATGATTAATTCTATTAACGATGGCAAAGAAACCATCAATGAAACTGACAAAGTTAGTTTGAAAAAATTGATGACAGAAATAGTTTTTGATGTATTGGGTTTACAAGAAGAAAATAATACAGATAACAGCAAAGTGGATGGCTTAATGAACATGATTATTGAACAAAGAAACCATGCAAAAATGAACAAAGATTTTGCTACCAGTGATGCCATCAGAAACAAATTAAAAGAGATTGGTTTTGAAATAAAAGATGGTAAAGATGGAACGAGTTATAGTGTGATTAATTAGCGGCTGGCTTCTGGCTCCTGGCAATTGGCAATGAGCAATATGCAAAAAAGATACAACTTTGCTTAAAATAATAAACGCAAAGTGCACAAAGAAAAAACGCAAAGAACACTAAGAAAATCTTTGGGTCCATCGCGAAAACCCTTTGCGAACTTTGCGGTTAAAAAAATCGCAATAGCCACAAAGAAATAATTAAAAACTTAGCGCTCTTCGCGAAAAACCTTTGAGAACTTTGCGGTAAAATTTAAATAAAATATGAAAAAACTTATAACCTTCATTTTATCCTTGAGCATTTTAGGTTTGGCAAATGCGCAAGCACCCAAATCATACACTTCATCGGAAATATTGTTACAACTTAAAAAGTTAAATACCGTTGGTTCTGTGTTATACATTGCAGCGCACCCTGATGATGAAAACACACGTTTGATAGCTTATTTGGCTAACGAAAAATGTTTGCGCACTGGCTATTTAAGTTTAACGCGTGGCGATGGTGGACAAAATTTAATTGGCTCGGAACAAGGCATTGAATTAGGTATGATTCGCACGCAAGAATTATTGGCAGCTCGCAGAATTGATGGTGGCGAGCAGTTTTTTACCCGTGCTTACGATTTTGGTTTTAGTAAAAATCCAGAAGAAACTTTTACCAAATGGAGCCACGATTCTATATTAAGCGATATGGTTTGGGTAATCCGTAATTTTAGGCCAGATATTATCATTACTCGTTTTGCCACCGATGGAAGTGGCGGGCATGGACATCACACAGCATCGGCCATGTTGGCTGAAGATGCTTTTGATGCAGCAGCCGATCCAACTCGTTTTCCTGAGCAATTACAATATGTTTCTGTTTGGAAAACCCGCAGGATGTTTTGGAATGTGAGTACTCGTTTTGCAAACCCAAATGCCGATATGAGTCCTTACATAAAATTAGATGTGGGCGGTTACAATCCTTTATTGGGCAAAAGTTATGGCGAAATAGCAGCCGAAAGCCGTAGCATGCACAAAAGCCAAGGTTTTGGAAGTGCCAAACAACGTGGCGAAAGTTTAGAGTTTTTTAAACCTTTAAAAGGAGATACAACTGGCTTAAAAGATATTTTTGAAGGAATAGATTTTACTTGGAAAAGGGTAAAAGGTGGAGAGAAAATTGGTTCATTGATTACAAAGATTATAAAAGATTACCAGGTTGAAGACCCTGATATTATTAACAATAAAATACATTATTTGCTTGAAGAGGTTTTTGGGGACGTTAATGAAATACAAATCAACTATCAAGAAAAGAATTTGCTTCAAGAAAAATATTTCGATTTAAACAAAATTTTAAGTATTATCTATGGCATTTATTCTGAACTTTCAATTGCCCAACCTTATTATTCGATAGGAGAAAAAGTTATTTTTAAATTTGAAGCAATCAATAGAAGTAATCAAATAATAGACACGATTTCAACTTTTAGATTTAAAAAAAATAAATTTGATAATCATTTAATTAAATATGTAGATACTTTAATTATTGGTAGTTTGTACGATGGTTCTCCAGATTGGTTGATTGGTGGAATTGAAAATAATCTATTTTCAAAAACAAACAAAAAAACATTTTGGAGACGTTATGAACATTTACCTGTGGTCACTTATTACCAGAAAAAAAATTTATTTTATGAAAATTTATATTATCAATTCAAATGGGTAGATCCTGAAAAAGGGGAATTGTATCGTCCGTTGGTAATTACACCTCCTGTAATGATTAATTTAACGCAAAAAAGTTTTGTATTTACCGATGAAAAACCAAAAGAAATCAAGGTAATAGTAAAGGCAGGAAAAGACAATATTAAAGCTAAAGTAACAGCAAACTTACCTCAAGGCTGGACTACAGAACCAGCATTTACAAACATCAATTTACCTAAAAAAGGTGATGAACAAATTATTTCCTTCTTTATTAAGCCATCTAGCAATTCAACAATTGAAACAATTCAATTCTCAGCCGAAATAGATGGCACCAATTACACCAAAGGAATCAAAGAAATTAAATACGACCATATTCCTGTGCAAACTTGGTTCCCAGAGGCTGAAGCCAAATTGGTAAAAGTAGATGTGAAGAAAACTTTTAATACGGTTGGTTATATTCAAGGTGCGGGTGATGAAGTGCCAGCAAGCTTGGAGCAAATGGGTTACAAAGTAATAATGATTACCGATGAGCAATTGCAAAATGGCAACTTGAATGAATTTCCTGCCATTGTTTTAGGTATTCGAGCATTTAACACCAACGAAAAATTACAACAATATAAACAACGTGTATTCGATTATGTAAAAGAGGGCGGAAACTTAATTGTTCAGTACAATACCAACAGTTTTTTTGGACCATTGAAAGACCAAATTTCGCCTGTGCCATTTAAATTAAGCCGAGATAGAGTTACCATTGAAGAAGCACTTGTTACATTTTTATTGCCTGAACATCCTGTTTTAAATTTTCCAAACAAAATTACCAATACCGATTTTGATGGATGGATTCAAGAACGTGGAATTTATTTTGGAACCGATATGGATAGCAGTTTTGAATGTCCACTAAGTATGAACGATCCGGGAGAAAAACCCAATAAAGGCAGTTTAATTATTGCCAAATATGGCAAAGGAAATTATGTGTATACTGGCTTGGCTTTTTTCAGAGAATTGCCTGCGGGCGTGCCAGGTGCTTACAGGTTGTTTGCTAATATTTTGAGCTTGTCTAAAAATATGCAAAAGTTACCAAAATAATATCTTCTTAAAAGTAACTTATAGTTTTTCAGAATTACAAATCTCTCTTTATTTGAGCATTCTACTTTTTACTTCATACTTTTTTCATTGCTAAAAAAGTATGCAAAAAAGCTTGACAAAAATATGCTCCCCACCGCACTAGGCCTGAAGCACCCCCGCATTTTTGTCGGGCCAACGCGCTATTACTTTCTAACCTTTTAGAAAAGAATTGACACTAAAATATTAAAACAATTCAACTTGCAAACGTTTATTGAAATCAATCCTTTCTTAATAAATTACTAAATCAGTATGTCAAAAATTCATGGGTAATCATAGGGGCATAGTTAGAAGGAGGTGTTCGTTTTTTCTCGTAAAAGATAATCTTTTGGCATTAATGATGGTTTTGTTTGCTAATATTTTAAGTTTGGATAAAACAAAAAAGCCTCCTAAATTCAACTTTAGAAGGCTTTTAATTATTTGATTTTAGTGTTATGCTTTGGCATGTGCTTCATGAGCATTAGGTAAAAACTTACGTTCTTTAAGCAAATAGCCATTTCCTTTTACTAAAATATTTACTTTAATATTTTCAATACAAATAGGTGAACTTTCACTTACATCGGTAATGTTAGAGAATTTTATATCTCGTCCATCCACAATTACAACAGCACCGCTTCCTATTACTTCTAAATAATTATTATCAATAACAATTACTCCAGTATCTTCTCCAAGTCCTATTCCTGTGCATTGCGGATTGCTTGCTACGGCTTGTGCCAAACGGTTAAAACGTCCTCGTTTATCAAAATGCGAATCGATAATTACATTTGGAATAAAAGCTAAACCAGTAGTAATTTTAACTTCGCCTTTTAAATGCGCTAATTCGCTTTTTCCGCTGTAAATCATGGTATTGCTCATAGCCATAGCGCCTGCACTAGTTCCTGCTATTACAAAACTTTTTTCGGCATAATACCTATCGTGCAATACTTGGTAAATTTCGGTTCCACCAAAAATACTGGTTAAGCGCAATTGATCTCCACCCGAAAACAAAATACCGTCACAATCTTTTACACGCTGAATGTACTCAGGGTTTTGCACGTCTTCACGGTTACGAATATTCATAACGCCTGCTTTTTTGCAACCTATTTTGCCAAATGCATCTATATAATTTTGTCCTACTTCTTGCGGAATAGAAGAAGCGGTAGTAATTACCTCAATTTTTTTATCCGATCCGCCTACTTCTTCCACAAATCGTTTTAAAATAGCTAAGCTAAAAAAGTTTAAACTTTTTACTGTGTGCCCATATCCATTTTCTGGTTCAGTGCCTTTATCCTCGGCACCTCCAATAGATATAAGTTTTCCTTTTGGTGTATTCAATTGTACAATTTTTAAGTGAGAAAACTAAAATCCCCCCGATAGTTTTTAACTAAGCTACTTCTTCCTCGTCATCTTCTTCGCCTTCCCACTCTTGGTCAGGGCTAGTCCACTCTTCGCCTTCCATCATTTTGCGGTATTCTACCAACTCTTCTTTGTTGTATTTGTTACTATAATCGCTCAATAAATCTAACAAATAATCAAGGTTAGCTTTTCCGTCATCTTCGGTATATTCAAAGGTGTAATCGCCATTTTCTTGAATGTTTTCGTATGCCAATCTAATCATGCGTACATAGCCAGGTTGGTTTAAGTTTTCAATAAAATGTTGGCGTAATTCTTTTAACTGATTCACTAATTTTTCGCCTTCAAATCCTTCTTTTGCCAAAGTTGCTTTAATGGCATCTATCAATTGCTTCATTTATTGTTATAATTTTTAATGGGGGCGAAAATAAGGTTTTGTTTTAAAACTCTAACTATTTATTGTTTAAATTCATTTTAAGCCTTTTTTGGGAGGTGAGAGGTGAGAAGGGGATTGTGAAAAGTGAGATGTTAGTTGTGAAAAGTGAGATGAGAAATGTGAAATGAGAGTTGGGACAGAGCACTAAGTTTTGAGAGTTGAGCACTGAGAAGTGAGAAAGGAGAGTTGAGATGAAAGATTTGGGAATTGAGAGAAAAAAATTTGCAATTTGCAATAGACAATTGGCAAGGCGTATTGCTTACAATTCAAAAACCAACAATTTAACAATACAACAATTTAGCAATTCAGCAATAAAATCTTTAAATCAACAAATCTCCAAATCAATAAATTCAAAAAGCTAAACAAACATCTCTTCTTGCTCTTTGTCTAAATCTTCTTTGTCTTGGTCTAACTGGCGTTTAACCAAAAGTTGCAAAGCAGGGCCAGCCATAACCGAAGTTACTACAGCCATAATAACTATAGCCACAAACAGTTTCTGATTAATTAATCCTGCTTGTAAAGCCAATAATGCTAAAATAATTTCCATAGCACCTCGGGCATTCATTCCAAAACCTACTGCTAAACTTTCTTTTTTGGTTAAACCACCCCATAAAGCACCTAATCCTGCTCCTAATAGTTTACAAATTACCGCAATAATTAATACCAAAGCAGTCACCTGGAAATCGAAATTAGCAATAAAATTTACCTTAAAACCAATGGAAACAAAAAATAATGGTGCAAAAATATTGGTAACAAACTGATTTACTATTTCGCGGGTTTTTTCGGTTAAATGAACGCTATCTCCAAAAGCAATACCCACTATAAATGCACCAAAAATGGCATGAATGCCAATAAATTCGGTAAAGGCTGCACCTAAAAATGCCAAACCTAACGAAATACTTAAAAATCCTCCCGGCCAGCTAAAGTTTTTTTGTGCCCATGGCAATGATTTATTGATAATTATACGGCCAGCTGTAAGCATGGCAACTGAATAAAGGATGGTTAAACCTAAAGTGTAAATAAAGCCATGAGCGCCTGTGTCGGGTTTCATCATGCCTAAAATTACCGAAAATAACAACCAACCAATAATATCATCAAACATGGCTGCGGCTATTATAATCATGCCAACTTTGGTTCTAAACAAACCTAAGTCCATTAATGTACGCGCTATAATGGGCAATGCCGAAACTGCCATAGCTGTTCCAAAAAATAAGCTGAATAAAATTAATTGGGTATGCGAATTATAGTTTTCTCCAAATAATGGAAACTGATAATAAGCTACTAAAAAACCCAATCCTAAAGGAATAATTAATCCTAAAAAGCTGGTTTTTAAAGCTGTTTTGCCTTGCTGGCGAATAATGGATAAATCAACTTCCATACCTGCCACAAATAATAACATAATCACTGATATAGAAGTAATGCCATTAAACGCAATAGCCGAATTACTTTCTTTATTTAAAACCAAATTACTTACCTGCGGAAAATATTGACCTAATAAACTTGGCCCTAAACAAATACCCGCCACCAACTCACCAACTACCAATGGCATTTTGAATTTCCTGAAAAACTCACCCACAAGCCTTGCCACAATAAGCAGTATGCCTAAGCTTAATATTAAACTTATGGTTTCGTGGTGGTTTAAGGTTTTCATTTGGGGTTATTTATTGATTTTTGACTTGTTGATTTGGAGTCACGCAAGGCGTGATTGATTGTTAAATTGTTTTATTGTTATTTTCCCTTGTTGTCTATTGTTTAGTTGCCTATTGCCTATTATCCATCGTCTATCAACTAACAACTGTCAACCAACAACTATAAAACTAAACCCCATCTTCATTAACCAATAATAAATTACAAGGTAAATCGGCTAAGGCAAATTCAATATCAGTTGGAAAAACACGGTCAATTAAATTTAGTTTTCTATCAGGCGAGTTTAGTACCAATAAATCTGCTTCGTTTTCGCGAGCATATTTGGTAATTACATAACCTGGTTTGCCTTCTATACGTTCTACATTTACTTTTAAGCCGCCACAATCGTTGCAACTTAAAATGTATTCTAGTTTTTTATTTTCTTCGCTAATTAATTGCTCTTTGTGATGTGCCATTTCATTTTCTTTAAACTCATCGCTGCGTATTAAAGCGGCTTTGCTTAAATCTGTTTCTTGTATTACATCTACATATTTTACATCAAAAGCTTTGGCTATTTCAATGGCTTTAGCAATGGTGTTAACTGTTTTTGGATTATCAGAACCTTCAACTACTATGCGTTTTAAAGGGTTTGATTCTATCATAGGTTCAGTAAGCATTAACATGCTGCATTTTACCCTGCGGCTTAATTTACGGGCCACACTACCCATAAAATATTTTATTAAACTTTCTTTTTCTAAGGCACCTGCTACTAATAAATCAAACTGCTCATCTTCGCATATTTGTAAAATAGTTTCAACAGGTTCTCCTTCGCGCCAAATTAATTGCGAGTTGGTTAAATTGTATTTATCAAAAAGTTCATTTAATGTTTTTTCGTCTTCAGCACTTTGTTTTCCAACATGGATAAAAAACAAGTTGGATACAAATCCTTTTTGCATTTTAGAAGCTTCAGCTATAATAGCCTCAAGCCTTGGCGAAAAAGCAATGGCTATTCCAATTTTTTTAAAAATTAATTCTTTTGTCTCTGCACTCATCTTATTTTAATTAATTAATAGTTTTTCTTTTTCTAGGTTTGCAAATGTATATTTTAGTTTATGTTTTATGTTTAGCTATTGTAAATTATTCGTTACAAAGTAGCCAAACTAAACTGCCTATTGCGGCAGCACCCAAATGTAACTCGCGTTCATTTACTGCTTCAAATACATCGTTTTCGGTATGATGGTAATCAAAATAACGTTGCGAATCAGGTACATAACCAATCAATGCTTTGCAATTATTTTTTAAAGGACCAATATCGGCCCCACCGCCACCAAGGTCTATTTTATCCCAACCATAGTTTCTAAACAAATGTGCTTTAGCTGCCATATTTTTATAAACGGTAGAATCGCTTATGCCAAAACCACGCGGCACAAAACCTCCTGCATCAGTTTCAATGGCTGCATAATGATTTTCTTTATTCAAAGCCGCTAATTCAGCATATTTTATGCCACCACGTAAACCATTTTCTTCGTTCATAAAAAGTACTGCACGCAATGTACGCTGAGGTTTTAAATTTAAGGTTTTAAACAAACGCAGTACTTCTATACTTTGCACACAACCTGCCCCATCATCGTGAGCACCTTCGCCTACATCCCAACTATCTAAATGACCACCTACTAATATAATTTCGTTGGCTTTGGTAGTTCCATTTATTTGCCCAATTACGTTATAGCTCAATACACTATCAATGGTGTTTTGACAATTTAAGTTAAAGTAAAATTGGGTTTGATTGTTTTGTTTGATTGATTTACTCAATGCATCGGCATGATTACTGCTAATGGCACAAGCAGGAATTTTTGGAAACGAATCATTGTAATACATAGCGCCTGTATGTGCAAATTCATCGTGAGCTAAAGTCATACTGCGCACTACCACCCCAACGGCTCCATATTTGGCAGCTTCGGTAGCTCCGCGCCCACGTTGGTTTACAGCACCTCCATAAGCACTTCCTGTACTGATTTGAGTTGGGTCCATTGGGCGATTAAAAAACACAATTTTACCAGCAATTTTTTCTTTGCCTAAACTTTTTAATTCTTCAAAGTTTTTTACCTCAATCACATTGGCCGTTACGCCATTTTTAGGCGTAGATACTGAGCCACCTAAAGCTAAAATATTTACTTTATAAGGTTTATTTTCATTGATAATTTTACCAATTTCGGTTTGTTTACTGCCTCTTACCCAACGCGGAACCATAACAGGTTGCAGCCACACACTATCAAAACCATAACTTTTCATTTTGTTATACATTAGCTGTACAGCTTTTTCGGCCTGCGGACTACCACTAATTCGGTTACCTACTTTTTTACATAAATCACGCAGGTCTGAATATGCTTTTCCGTTGAGCAATACCTCGTCACTAATTTGTTTAATAACAGCAGCATCATTGGTTTGAGCCGTTAATTGGAAGCAATAAATAGAAAATAAGAGTATAAAAATTTTGTTCATTACCGATTATATATTTTATGCATTCAAATATATTGTTTGTAAAGGATTTTAAAAGTGGGAAATGTGGGGTAAATTTTAAGTGAAGAAACCTCTTTCGGTTTTAGCCGAAGTGGTTTTGGTTTTGTATTTAAGCAAAAGGTTTTTTAATTGGCACACCCTCGAAACACTAGCAAAGTTTTTTACTCCTAAATTTCTCAAATGATACCCCTTTTAAGGTGTGATATATATAACACTTTAAATAATTATGTAATGAGTTATATGCTTCTTAAAGCCACTTTTGTAGCAAAAAACAAACAATATGTGAATGCAATTTTTACATATTTCAGCAAAAGTTTTTTTGGTCATTTGGGCTTTTTCTTTTTTGGTGCAGGTACTATCATGCATTTGTAGCTCATTTTAGCAGTAGGCGCCTTAATTGCTCGATATGTAATAGGAGGAAAAATATTAGGAAATACTAAAAAAGTAAAATCAACTGAATTAATGGAACATAAATTTAACAACCTTTAAAATGAAAAAGAACACCTCCAAAACCATAAACGCCATTGAAACCATTAACTTGTTAGAGAAAAAAACATATCAAGATTTTAATGGAGAAAAACCCAATGCGAATGATCCCAATCAAATAGAAGGCTCACCTAAAAAAATTACCAAAGCAGGTATTAAATTAAATAAAAAGAATACCAAGGTTAAATAATGGCATTTAAACTTAAACATTTGGGTAAACTTTTTAAAGATAGTTTTGAGGCTTGGATTAATATAGACCCATTTAGAGAAAGCGCAATTATAGCCTACTACGCCATTTTTAGTATTCCAGGTTTGTTACTTTTAATAGTTACCATTATGGGCTATTTTTTTGGTAATGAAACCGTAAATAATGACCTCATTCATGAAATATCGAAAAGCATGGGGGCAAGCACTGCCGATCAAATTAGCCAAATATTAGAAAAAGCCAACGAATCAAAGGCTACACTCTGGGGTTCTATAGTGGGTGTAATTATTTTATTGATTGGTGCTACGGGTGTTTTTGTTGAATTACAAAAAACACTCAATGTAATTTGGCAAGTTAAAACAGTGGCTCAAAAGGGTATTATGCCTATTTTAAAAGCAAGGTTATTTTCGTTTGGATTAATATTGGCTATTGCTTTTTTGTTAACTATTTCTTTGGTTATTTCTACCGCCATAGCTGCCATGAGCAATTGGATAAAAGTAGATACTTCGCCTTTTATGATTTCAGTTTTTAGCATCATTAATTTTTTATTGTCGCTTGCAGTCATATCGTTTTTGTTTGCATTAATGTTTAAGGTTTTACCCGATGCCGAAATAAAGTGGAAGCAGGTTTGGTTGGGTTCATTAATAACCGGAATATTATTTACCATAGGAAAAACTGCACTTGCTTATTATTTTGGAAAAGCAAATCCAGCATCAGTTTATGGTGCTGCTGGTTCTATAATCTTAATTTTATTATGGGTTTCTTATTCCTCCATAATTATGTTTTTTGGTGCTGAGTTTACTAACGTTTATGCTAAAACATATTCTGGCACAGTTGCTCCAACCAAAATTGCAACAGCAGCTAAATAAAGAACGAAATACCCCAAATACTTTAATAGATTTTTTTGGTTTTTTATAAAATAAATTTGAAGGTAATTAACTCAAAAAAATCATAAACAAATTTTATAAAATACTTCTCAGTATAAATGCTAGAATTATTCTTTTAGGCATTTCTATCATTGCTTTTATTTCGCCTATAATCAAATTTGATATTTCATTGTTTGTGCTTTAAAAGCGGTAAATATGGATTACTTTTTAAGTGTAAATCACATTTCATTTTTATTATTATTGTCTTTTATAATACTCTCTCATACCCCTCAATGAAAAACGCACTCATATTAATAGCAGTTTTGTTTGTAATGAATGGAACTTTTGTAAGTTGCAACTTTGAATATAAAGTAAAACAAAACATGGAACAAAAAACCAACACTCCTCCAACTAACGATACCACACCTAAAGTAACTGGTGTGGGTGGTATTTTCTTTTTTTCGGAAAACCCAAAGGAAATAAGGGCATGGTACAAAAACAACTTAGGAATTGATGCCAATGATTATGGTGCTAGCTTTGAATCGAGAAGCAAAGATAAACCTGATGAAATAAACACTTTGCAATGGAGCCCATTTAAAAAAGGAAGTGAATATTTTGCGCCTTCAAAAAAAGAGTTTATGATTAACTACCGTGTGCAAAATATTGAAGGATTGGTAGCCCAATTAAAAGCAAATGGTGTAAACGTTTTAGATTCGATTGAAACTTTTGATTACGGAAAGTTTGTTCACATTATGGACAATGAAGGCAATAAAATTGAACTTTGGGAACCTTTTGACGAATAAATATTTTGTTTTACGTTTGTTTTAATTTTTTACGTAAAAACAATTTTACTTTATTAAAGCAATAAAGAAGTGTTAATACTTTATTATTGCAGTATTAATGCATAAATATTTGTAATGTTAGAGAGACTCAGTTTTCAAAAATTACTACTGTACAAAATACTTCTACTTTTATTAATCTATACATTATGTAGATTAATATTTCTTGCATTTAATCCATCCTTTTTCCAATTTGGATTTATGGAAATTATACATGCTTTTTACGTAGGTCTTTTATTCGATTTCTCAGCTATTATTTATACAAATTCATTATTTATTTTATTATTAGTATTACCATTTAAATTTCGGGCAGCCAACTGGTTCCAACATACTATTAATATATTATTTTACACTATTAACAGTATAGCCATTTTTCTAAATTTAATCGATACTATTTATTACAAATTTTCAGGAAAACGTTCTGGAATAGAATTGCTTAAAATGAGTGACGAATTAGCCGGAGTTTGGAAAAATTATTTGTTAGATTATTGGTACATTGGCATCATCTTACTTTTTTTAATCTTATTGTTATTTAAGCTTAACAAATGGATAGTAAAAAGTGTTAATTTTATTGGTATTATTTATAACATTAAACAATATATAAGCGAATTAATAGCTTTATTAATTATTTCAGCCATTTGTTTTTTAGGAGCAAGAGGAAGTGTTAATTTAACACCATTAAACACTTTTGATGCAGCAAGAATTAGCCGTGCAGAGTTGGTTCCACTCATTGTAAATACCCCTTTTCAATTTTTAATAAGCACCCAACAGGTGGGCTTATTAACTAAAAACTATTTTGACAATAGTATTATTAATCAATATTTCAATCCTCGCAAAATTATATTTCAAACAGATTCATTTAAAAATAAACCAAATATAATTATATTAATTTTAGAAAGTGTTGGTAAAGAATACGTTGGATACTTTAATAATGGCATAGGTTATACTCCTTTTATTGATTCCTTAATGAACAAAAGTTTGGTTTATACGCATGCTTATGCCAATGGAAAGCGCTCAATTGAAGGAATTCCTGCAATAATTGCATCAATGCCAACTTGGATGGATAATGATTATATGAGCAGCTATTACCAAAGTAATAAATTAAAAAGTTTGGGTGCTTATTTAAAGGAATTAAACTATCAAACAAGTTTTTTTCATGGGGGTAAAAATGGCACAATGAGCTTTGATAATTTTACAGCAATAACCAATGAAGGTAAATATTTGGGATTAAACGAATATCCAAACAAATCCGATTTTGATCAACATTGGGGAATTTTTGATGAACCTTATTTACAATATTTTTCCGATCAGTTATCTGCAAATAAACAACCTTTTTATGCCACCTTATTTACACTATCATCCCATCATCCATATAGTATTCCAGAGCATTTAAGAACAAGTTTTAAGGAAGGTACTTTACCTATTCATCGAACTATAAAGTATGCTGATTATGCTTTGCAACAATTTTTTGCTACTGCTAAAAATAAACCTTGGTATAACAATACAATTTTTATAGTTACTGCTGATCATTCTGCCGAAAATGAAAAGCCATATTATCAAACTGCACAAGGCAAATACGAAATTCCATTATTTGTATTCAGTGCTAACGAGCAGTTAGTAAAACCTAAAATTAATAATTCCACCATACAGCAAATTGATATTTTACCAATGGCATTAAATTATGTTTCCTACCCAAAAGAATTTTATAGTTTTGGAGAGAATATAGGCCAGAATCATTGGGCTATGCAGCTTACTAATGGCTTTTATCAATACATTACTTGGCCATATGTTTATCACTTTGATGGAAAAACTGGATTAGCTTTTTTTGATTTAAAAAAAGATAGTTTTATGCGAACCAATCAAATAAGAAATTTCAAATATTCAAAACAAATAAATTCATTGGATAGTGCTGTAAAATGTATTGTTCAGCAATACAATAACGATTTGATAAATAATAAAACACACATTAATTAAAATGGATAATAAAATAAAAGTACTTAAAACCTTTAAAATTTTAGCTATAGCTGAAGGTATTTCATTTTTAGTATTACTACTTATAGCTATGCCTTTAAAATATACTTTTCAAATTCCAGAACCTGTTAAATATTTTGGATGGGCCCATGGCGTTTTATTTGTGCTTTATTGCCTTTTGTTATTGCAAGTATATATTGTAGTTAAATGGAGTTTTTTTAAAATATTGATTGCCTTTATTGTATCCTTTATTCCTCTCGGAACATTTTGGCTAGATGCTAAAATAAATACTGAAATAAACATTCAAAAAGACGGTTTGTAATTTCATGAAAAATGCATAAAAAAACCTGTTACTTATAAAAATAACAGGTTTTCAAAAATATTATTTTGATAATAACTTAAGCTAAAACTACTACTTTATTGTTTAATATTTCAACAATACCGCCAGCAATATCAAAAGATTGATTACCATTTTCAGTGCCTTTAACCACCACTTGTCCTTTAATTAAGCTACTTACCAAAGCTGCATGACCTTTCAAAATTTGAAAAGTACCATCAGTTCCAGGTAAAGTAACCATTTCAATTTCACCACTAAAAAGTGTTTTATCGGCTGTTATTATATCTAATTGCATTATTGTTGTTAGTTATTGGTTGACAGTTGTTAGTATCTATCAACAGACAACTAACAACTATCAACTAAGTTTATTATTTTGATTCAGCTAACATTTTCTCACCTTTAGCTATAGCATCTTCAATACTACCAACCAAGTTGAATGCTGCTTCTGGCAAATGGTCTAATTTACCATCCATAATCATATTAAATCCTTTAATTGTTTCATCAATTGGAACTAATACTCCTTTTAAACCTGTAAATTGTTCAGCCACATGGAATGGTTGAGATAAGAAACGTTGAACTCTACGTGCACGGTAAACAGTTTGTTTATCGTCTTCCGAAAGTTCATCCATACCTAAAATAGCAATGATATCTTGTAACTCTTTGTAACGTTGTAAAATAGATTTTACGCGTTGAGCACAATCATAATGAGCATCGCCCACAATAGATTTTGTTAATATACGTGAAGTTGAATCCAATGGATCAACCGCAGGATAAATACCTAACTCAGCAATTTTACGACTTAATACTGTTGTAGCATCTAAATGCGCAAATGTAGTTGCAGGAGCTGGATCCGTTAAATCATCCGCAGGTACATATACCGCTTGAACTGAAGTAATTGAACCACGTTTTGTTGATGTAATACGTTCTTGCATTGCTCCCATTTCAGAAGCTAAAGTTGGTTGGTAACCTACCGCTGAAGGCATACGACCTAATAAAGCCGAAACCTCAGAACCAGCTTGTGTAAAACGGAAAATATTATCAACGAAGAATAAAATATCACGTCCACCTGATTTTTCATCACCATCACGGAAGTATTCAGCTACCGATAAACCTGATAATGCAACACGTGCACGTGCTCCAGGAGGCTCATTCATTTGTCCAAAAACAAGGGTTGCTTGCGATTTTTCTAATTCGTTGTAATCAACTTTAGATAAATCCCATCCACCTTCTTCCATATCGTGTTGGAATTCTTTACCGTATTTAATTACGCCCGATTCAATCATCTCACGTAATAAATCGTTTCCTTCACGAGTACGTTCACCAACACCAGCAAATACCGACATACCTTCGTATGCTTTTGCAATGTTGTTAATTAACTCCATAATTAATACAGTTTTACCAACACCTGCACCACCAAACAAACCAATTTTACCACCTTTTGCGTATGGCTCAATTAAGTCGATTACTTTAATACCTGTAAATAATGGCTCAGCATTAGTTGTTAAATCTTCAAAACGAGGAGGATTTTGGTGAATTGCACGTTGACCTTGGCTAGCATCCATGGTTTTCATACCATCAATTGCCTGACCAACAACGTTAAATAATCTACCTCTAATTTGCTCGCCCATTGGCATTGATATTGGCGATCCCATTGGCACTACTTCCATTCCACGAACTAATCCGTCTGTTGCTTCCATAGCAATAGCGCGAACCATATTATCACCTAAATGTCTTTGACATTCAAGTATTAAACGCGATCCATCGGGTCTAGTAATATAAAGTGCATCTAAAATTTTTGGTAAGCCTTCATTGCTAGCTGCGAAACTCACATCTACAACTGGACCAATTACCTGAGCTACAACTCCTGATTTTGACATAATTATGTAATTAATTGTATTTTTTAGTGGTGCAAAAATAATTTTTACTTGCATAAAACAAACTATATATTAAAATTGATAGTGTGATTTTAAGCATTAAATAAATTTACCAATTGGTTTTTAAACCATTTTTTTTTGTAGAGGTGGCGATTTAATAAATAATTACGCCAAAATAAATTATTGTTTTACAAATTTAAATATTTCGTTTTGGTAATTGGCACTCACTATTTTTAAAACATAAACTCCATTTAATAAATGGCTGATGTTTCAAGCAAAAAGTAGACATAAAATAAAAAAATACAATTTCGACAAACTTTCAATAAGAAATAAACTGGCAGAAGTTTGTTCATAATTCAAAATAATAATTATTAAACCTATATTCAATTGTAAACCCAAGCAACTTGGGCATTCATAGCTAACTTTATCTTTTCAATTTAAATTTATGTTCCACAAACAATCAACATTGTTTTGAAAGGCAAAATTTAACGTTTTTATTTGAACCTTAAAATCAGTGCAATAATTTTTTATGAGCAACGATCAAATTAAGGAAGAAGTAAAGCAAAAATTCATTGTTTTTTTAGAACAAAACGAGCAGCGTAAAACGCCAGAACGTTTTGCTATATTGGATGAAATTTATAGTAATAAAGAGCATTTTGATGTAGAAACGCTATTTGAGCACATGAAAAAGCGCAATTACCGCGTTAGCCGAGCTACTGTTTATAATACCCTTGATTTGCTGTTGGATTGTGGATTGGTTATTAAACACCAATTTGGTAAAAATTTGGCTCGTTTTGAACGTTCATATGGATTTAGGCAACACGACCACATGATTTGCAATGTGTGTAGCAATATCTTAGAGTTTTGCGACCCTAGAATTCATCAAATAAAAACCATGATGGGCGATTTGATGCAATTTGAAGTGACCAACCACTCGTTATACCTTTTTGGAAACCCCAAAATGGACGAAAATAGAAATTGCTTAACATGTAATAAAGTAGTTCCAAAACCTGATTATTAGTTGATGGTTGTCGGTTGATAGTTGATAGTATAATAAATTAGTAATATAAGCTAGGGGCCAGAAGCCAGTAGCTAGAAGCAATAGAAATATGATAGATGTAGTATTAGGCCTGCAATGGGGCGATGAAGGTAAAGGTAAAATTGTGGATGTACTTACTCCTCAGTACGATGTGGTGGCAAGGTTCCAAGGTGGACCAAACGCAGGTCACTCGTTGGAGTTTAACGGACAAAAGCATGTTTTGAACACCATTCCTTCAGGTATTTTTCACAAACATTGCATCAATATTATTGGCAGTGGTGTAGTAATTGACCCCATTACCTTTAAAAAAGAAATTGAAAAAATTACCTTAGGTGGCGCTGAACCATTGGTTAATTTATACATTTCGGAAAAAGCACATTTAATTTTACCCACTCACCGTTTGGTAGATGCAGCAAGTGAAGCCAATAAAGGTGAGCATAAAATTGGTTCTACTTTGCGCGGAATTAGCCCAACTTACCAAGATAAAATTGGCAGAAGCGGTTTACGTGTTGGCGATATTTTAGCTAATAACTTTAACCAAAAATATGAAGTAGTGGCAGCTAATCACAGAACCTTGTTAGATAGATTTAACTATCCATACAATATGGCTGACCATGAACCTGCATTTTTTGAAGCCATAGAATTTTTAAAGCAATTTAAAATTGTAAATACTGAATACTTCTTAGACGATTTAATGAATCAAGGTAAAAAAGTATTGGCCGAAGGGGCTCAAGGTACTTTATTAGATATTGATTACGGAACTTATCCTTTTGTAACTTCATCAAATACCATAGCTGGCGGTGTTTGTAATGGTTTGGGTGTTGCTCCGCAAAAAATAAAAAGAGTTTACGGAATTTTTAAAGCTTATTGTACTCGTGTTGGTAGCGGCCCCTTCCCTACTGAACAAGATAATGAACAAGGAGAAGAATTACGCCAACTTGGACATGAGTTTGGAGCAACAACTGGTCGCCCGCGTAGAACAGGTTGGTTAGATTTGCCTACTTTAAAATACAGTATTATGCTAAATGGTGTAACTGATTTAATTTGTACCAAAAGCGATGTATTAAGTGGTTTAGGCGAAATTCCGGTTTGCTATGCTTACGAAATTGATGGGACTGTAAGTGATAAAATTCCTTATAGTTTGGTAGATGCCAATATTAATCCTCAATACCAAAGCTTTAAAGGCTGGACTGGCGATTTAGGTAAAATAAAAAACTACAATGATTTACCAGAAACTTTTAAAACTTATATGCAATTTGTAGAAGAGCAAATAGGAATTAAAGTAGATACCATTTCGGTTGGACCAGATAGAGATGAAACGATAATGAGAAAATAGCAACTGGCAGCTAGCTCCTTGCCTCTGGCAAATAATTTTTATAAAACCTGCTTTAGTAATAAGGCAGGTTTTTTTGTGTGGTTTTGTAAAATTCTTAATATCGGTATTGTATAATTTTTATTTTTACCGATAAATAATATATTTGTGGGGTGGAATGGAAAAACTATAATTATGAATTTGAAGGAATTGAGAAATACCTTGAACGCATAGCCGATAAAAAAAGTCAGCTTGATGTTTTGCGCCCTTTTCCTGCTGCTGCTCTTAAAAACATAAAGGAAAGTTTAACCATGGAGTGGACTTATAACTCCAACAGCATTGAAGGCAATACCCTAACTCTCCAAGAAACCAAAATGGTTATTGAAGAAGGATTTACCATTAAAGGGAAATCGCTACGCGAACATTTTGAAGCAGTTAACCACCATGATGCCATTGATTTTGTAGAAAGTTTAGTGAGTAACAACTATATTTTAACCGATAAAGATATTTTAACGGTTCATGGATTGGTATTGCAAAAAATTGAAAAAGAATATGCTGGCCGCTACAGAAATGCAGGTGTTAGAATTTCAGGAGCTAATTTTAATCCTCCAAATGCCTTAAAGGTTGATACTTATATGATGGATTTAATTGAATGGTTAAACAATGAAACTATTCCAATTAATCCAGTAGTTAAGGCTGCCATTTTTCATCATAGGTTTGTATGGATTCACCCATTTTTTGATGGCAATGGAAGAACAGTAAGGCTTATATTTAATTTATATTTGATGAAATTAGGTTTTCCTCCTGCCATTATTTTAAAAAATGACAGGAAAAAATATTACGATGCGTTAAACAAAGCCAATAATGGTGATTATTCCAAAATAGTACTTATGGTTTTGCAGTCTTTGGAGCGCTCTGTAGATATTTACTTAAGTAATTTAACCAATACTTACGATGACTATCAACCCATATCGAGTATAGTAAGCGAGCCAGACGTACCTTATGGGCAAGAGTATGTTAGTTTATTAGCAAGGCAAGGAAAAATAGATGCTTTTAAAGAAGGTAAAAATTGGTACACCAGCAAAGATGCATTGAATAGTTATATCAATAAAAGAGAAAGAAAAAGAACTTTAAAAAGCTAGCTTTTTTTCTCCATTAACTCAAAACCTTTTTTACCATCGCGCTCTAAAAAATCAATTTGCATACCTGCAAAAAATAAAGCTTGACCAAGATGATAAACTATTTGTATGCCTTCAACTTCAACTGTTTTATCTTTATCGGTTGGTTCATCAAAACCAATAATTAAACCTTTATCGGTTGAGTTTTTTTGTTTGATTCCAATACGCAAATAATGAGTAGCTGGAATTTGTAAGTTTATTTTATACTCGTTAATGGCTTGAATGGCCGCTGCTGTTAAATGTATGATATTCAAATTTATTGTGCTTTTGTTTTTACAATGAAATAACTTTTTACTTATTAATTTTTAGCTTGGCTAATTGTTTTATCAAACCCGGTCCACCATATATAAAACCTGTGTAAATTTGAATTAAACTAGCACCTGCATTTATTTTTTCTTGCCCGGTTTGAGCTGAATGAATACCACCAACTCCAATTACTGGAATTTGGTTATTCGATTTTTGCTTGATATAAGCCAAAATTTCGGTTGATTTTTCACTTAAAATTTTTCCGCTTAATCCACCTGCGCCCATTTGTTCCACTTCGGTTTTTGCAGTTACTAAATTATCACGGCTAATGGTAGTATTGGTTGCCACCAAGCCATCAATACCAGTTGATTGAACTATTTCAATTACATCATCTAACTGCGATTGGGTTAAATCGGGTGCTATTTTTAACAAAATGGGTTTTTGAATATTGCCTTTGGCAATAAAATTTTTACGCTCTTCCATTAAAGCTAAAAGTATTTCAGAAAGAGGCTTTTTATCCTGCAACTCACGCAAGTTTGGTGTGTTGGGCGAGCTCACATTTACTACAAAATAATCAACCAATTGATATAAACCTACAAAACATTTTAGGTAATCGTCTTTGGCATTTTCGTTGGGCGTAACTTTATTTTTACCAATATTTCCACCAACAATTAATTCAGCAGGACGGTTAATTAGCCTTTGTTTTATAACCTCTAAACCATCGTTATTAAAACCCATTCGGTTAATAATACATTCGTCTTTTGGCAAACGGAACAAACGAGGTTTATCGTTACCACTTTGTGGCAATGGAGTTACAGTGCCTATTTCTACAAAACCAAAACCAAGCGAACTTAACTCATTTAAATACTTAGCATTCTTATCGAAACCCGCAGCTAATCCAATGGGATTATAAAAGTTTAAGCCTAAAAACTGAACTGGATTTTTTACCCTGAAAATACTAGAAACAATTTGACGAACAAACGGAACTTTACAAAGTATTTGGTAAGAATTTAACGAAAAATAATGGGCAGTTTCTGCCGGCATTATAAAAAGGAATTTGAGAAGTAATTTGTACAAAGCGCTATAATTTTGGGCAAAAGTACATTGCTTATTTGTAACTTTAAAATGATTTTTAGTTCAACGATTTAAAACTTAAACCATTACTTAATTTTTAAAATAGGGAGTGTAACTAAATTTGGCTTAATTCGTTTATAGTTTTACAAACCAAAACTTTTATGAAACACTTTTTTACTTGTTTACTAATGCTATGGGCTAGCCTACTTATGGCGCAGCAAAGCAAAGAGTTAAAAGGTTTTGTTAAAAACGATATTGGACAAACGTTATCATTTTCAATAATTTATAACACCAATACCAAACAAACTTATTCTGCCAATCAATTTGGTGCTTTTGTAATGGAGGCTAGCTTAGGTGATAGTTTGTTGGTTTCAAGGATTTCGTATAAAGCTGATACGGTATTAATTACCAAAGCCATTTTTTATGAAATAAAACCATTTGATATTATTTTAAAACGAAAAGAAACCATTTTACGCGATGTAAGGGTAAACTCTCGCCATAAAAACGATTCATTGGCTAAAGTGTACGCCAATTTAATGAAACACGATACTTTATTGAACAATAATAAAAAAGCTGAAAATGCTCGCGAAATGGCTAAGCCTAAACTTATTTCAAATGGCGGAATTGGTGTAGAAGGTTTGATTTATAAAACTTGGTACAAATATTCAGAAGCGGGAAAAAGTAATGAAAAACTTTTGAAGATTATCAGTATTTATAACGAATCGGTAAAGTTAGATGATAAACTAAGTATAGCATTTATTATGAAAACAACTGGTGTAAACGAGAAAAAAGCTGAATTTATAAAAACCAATTGCATCAAAACCAAACTTCATGGAAATAGCAATTACAATGATTACGATTTAATATTGGCTTTAAAAGCATGTGCGGAGTAAATTATTTAAGTTTTTATAAAGGAAAAATGAAATAAATTTAACCTATGAGATTGCTCAGAATTTTAATATTTTCTAGTATACTTTTACCATTGTACACATGCAAAAAAGAAAGTAATAATTTAAAAAAAATTGAAACCAAAATAGATTCAGTAAATATTCAAAATGCCTATTTAATAAAGTATGATAGCTTATCCAATTTTTTTTACCAAATGTTAGGCGAAAATAGCAACTATTTTATAACTACTAAAATAAATGAAGATATCAATATTGATACTTTAAATAGTATTTTGAAAGAGTGGCCATATATTTCAATTACTTATAAAGAAAACTTTGACACTTCGTTTTTAAGGAAAAATTGTCCTGATTACAAATTAAATGATTTTGCCTTTTATCATTTTATTGAGTTGGTATCATATAAAATAGATTCAAATGCTTACGTATTTAACGAATCAGGTTTTTTAAGACAAGCTCCTTTCAATTATTGTGGAACTTTAATTGAAACAATAAATGGTAAAACATTAGAGGTACGAGTTCCTAAGAGTTTTACAGTTATTTATGATAAAGAAGTAATAATTGATTTTGGTAAAAGATGCTATGGCTCTCAATGTCAAATAGGTTGTTCAGCATATTTAAAAAGAATAGAATACAAATAAAACTATCATTTATTCTCTAAAGATAACTCCAAGTCGCTTACAACTTTATTTTGCATAACATGCATTTTAACAATCTCTTCTACCCTATCAATTGTAACGTTTCCATAATAAGTTCCTTCAGGATAAATTACCAAAGCAGGACCATTTTTACATTCGTCTAAACAGCCAGCACGTTGTGCACGCACTTTGCCCTGAAGACTATTTTCTTTTAAAACTTCTCTAAATTTTTCAACCAAAGCCATACCGCGCTCTTGTCCGCAGCAAACTTTCCCTTCGCCCTTTTGATTGGCGCAAATAAATATATGTTTATCGTATTTCATGTTCTAGATTATTTTTTGATTATTTGATTTAGTGATTTGGAGATTTCTTATATTGATGAATTGTTGTATTGCCTAATTGTTTCAATTCACAATTCAACATTCATAATTCAACATTCATAATTTCAAATTAGTTTCTCATTCTCTAAATGCCTTGTAGCATCTCTGTTGGTTTTTTTAGCCATGTTTTTTTCAAAAGCTGTTGTTAAATCTACTCCTGTTTGATTGGCCAAACAAATTAAAACCCAAAGCACATCAGCCATTTCATCGGCTAGGTCTTTGTCTTTTTCATTGGCCTTAAAACTTTGTTCGCCATATTTACGAGCCATAATACGAGCCAACTCCCCAACTTCTTCCATTAAAATTGCAGTATTGGTCAATTCGTTAAAATACCTAACTCCAATGGTTTTTATCCATTCATCCACCTGTTTTTGTGCTTCACTAATTTGCATTTTTTATAAAAATTATAGGGCGAATTTATAGTTTATAACACATTAATCAGAATTGGTTTTTGGTTTCTAAAATTTAATTTTTTGTTTTGCTCATAATTTCCGTATTTGAGTGCAAATAAATTTCATGATGAATCAAAAATCAAATAATCAAAAATCACATTTATACACCCTTATCACGGTGTTCTTTTTTTGGGGCTTCATTGGAGCTTCAAACGGAGTTTTTATTCCATTTTGCAAAGCAAAATTTGGATTAGATCAATTTCAAAGTCAATTAATTGATTTTGCATTTTATGGAGCCTATTACATTGGAGCACTTTTACTTTTTATTTTTAGTAGTGTTTTAAAAAGCGATATTTTAAATGCTTGGGGATTTAAAAAAGGAATTATAAATGGTTTACTAATAAGTACTTTTGGTGCAGCTGCTATGATTTTTGCAGTTACTCAAGGTAGTTACTTAATGATTTTAGGCGCATTGTTTATTGTAGCAATTGGTTTTTCATTGCAACAAACTTCAGCACAACCATTTGCCGCATCGCTAGGTGAACCAAGTTCGGCTAGTAATAGATTAAACCTAGCTGGAGGTGTAAATTCGTTAGGAACCACCATTGGCCCAATTGTGGTTTCAGGTGCTTTATTTGGAGTGGTAGCTGGAGTTAACGATGATTTTATTAAAGAGTATGCTCAAAAAGAAGGTTCGTTAAATTCTATGAAAACCCTTTACATGTTTGTTGGTGGGTTGTTTTTATTGGCAGCAGCATTATTCTATTTTTCAAAAAAATTACCTTCAGGCAAAAGCGATGCAACATTTGCACCTGCTAATAAAGCCATGACAACATTGATTGCAATTACAGTAATTTTAGCAATTATTTTTGCATACATCTTTTCAAGATATGAAGATGCCTCGTTTATTGAACATTATATTACCAATAAAGAAAAAGATTATTTAGGATTGGCTTTAACCATTACCACTTTATTAGTGGTAGTTTTTGGTTTATTGTTTGCAAATTTTTCGGCACAAAAAAAACCAGAAGGTTGGGGAGCCATGAAATACTCACAATTGGTTTTGGGAATGTTAGGTATTTTTACTTATGTAGGCGTAGAAGTAACCATAGGTAGTAATTTAGGAGAACTATTAAAAACACCAGAATTTGGCAGTATTACAGGGCCAGACTTGGCTCCATTTATGTCAATGTATTGGGGAAGTTTAATGATTGGTCGTTGGGCTGGAGCTATTTCAGTTTTCAATCCTTCAAATAGTTTAAAGAAAATTTTATTAATTGTTGTTCCTTATGTTGCTTTTGGAGTGGTATTAACTGCAAATGCAATTTCAGGTCAAAATATTGAACCACTTTATGCTTATGCTGTAGTAGTTGCGTTCCAAATTTTAGGTTTCTTTTTAGGTAAAGATAAACCTGCTCGCACCTTATTAATATTTGGATTGATGGGAATGATTGGAATGATAATAGGTTTATTAAGTTCAGGCACAATAGCAACTTATGCATTCATGAGCGGTGGATTGGCTTGCAGTATCATGTGGCCTTCTATTTTCTCTTTGGCAATAGCAGGTTTAGGTAAATACACAAGCCAAGGTTCTGCATTTTTGGTTATGATGATTTTGGGTGGTGGAATTATTCCTCCATTACAAGGAAAAATATCTGACATTATTGGTATCCATGCATCTTATTTTATACCAGTAATTTGTTTTGCATACCTTGCATTTTTTGCCTTTAGAGCAAAAGCAATTTTAAAAGCGCAAGGCATTGACGAAGATGAATTAGAAACATCAGGAGGACATTAAATCTTAAATAATTCAAAAAGATTATAAACAAAATATTGATTAAAAGTTAATTCGATTTTTTTAATAAATGAAAGTTTTACTTGTATATCCAGAAATGCCAGACTCGTTTTATGCTTTTAAGCATTTAACCTCCTTGGTAGGTAAAAAGGCTGCATTTCCTCCATTGGGCTTGCTAACAGTAGCTGCCATGCTGCCCGAAAAATGGGAAAGAAAACTGATAGACTTAAATGTAAAACCTTTACTTGATTCGGATATTAAGTGGGCTGATTTGGTTTTTCTTTCTGCCATGAATGTGCAAGAAGAATCAGTAAGGCAAATAGTTGAACAGTGTAATAAAAACAAAACCAAAATTGTAGCAGGCGGTCCACTTTTTACACATGAACACGATAGGTTTGAAGGAATAGATTATTTTGTTTTGAATGAGGCAGAAATAACATTACCACCATTTTTAGCCGATCTTGAACAAGGAAACCCAAAACCAATTTATCAATCGGAGGAGTTTGCCGATATAAGCACAACTCCACCTCCACAAATGGAATTGATAAACATGAGTGATTACTTGTATGCCATTGTTCAGTATTCAAGAGGTTGTCCTTATCTATGTGATTTTTGCGATGTTACCGCTTTATTTGGTCGCAAACCAAGAACAAAATCAGCAGAACAAATTATTGCGGAGTTAGAAGTTATAAACCGCGATGGAAATACACAAATGGTGTTATTTGCCGATGATAATTTGATTGGAAATAAAAAAGTATTAAAGGCAGATTTGCTTCCTGCACTTATTAATTGGCGGAAAAAGATAAACCCTGGTTTTTATTTTGCAACTCAACTTACAGTAAACTTGGCCGATGATGAAGAGTTAATGCAACTTTTATTAGAGGCCAAATTTGGAAATGTATTTATTGGCATAGAAACACCTCAAGAAGATAGTTTAAAGCTATCGCACAAAAACCAAAACTTAAAACGAAATCTGTTAGAAACCATTCATAAAATTCATAAAGCAGGTTTTATTATTGCAGGTGGTTTTATTGTGGGTTTTGATACAGATACCGATAAAAGTTTTGATGAAATGATTGAATTTATTCAAGAAAGTGGAATTCCTTTGCCAATAGTAAATGTATTAAAAGCCCCGCCTGGAACAGCTTTGTTTGACAGAATGAAAAGAGAAAACCGACTTTCTAGGCATTTTACTTTTTCGGAAGGAGAAACAAATGTAATTCCAGTTATGGGTGCCGAAAAATTAAAAGATGGTTTTGTACATGTGGTTTCAAATATTTACCCGCCTGAACATGCTTATAAGCGCATTATCACCTTTTTAAAACAACATGAATTTGCAAAAACTTCAACAAGAGTAAAAGTTAATTATACTTTTTCTCAATTGTATAATTATGCAAAAGCCATTATTAAATTATATGTGTTTGATAAGGATAGAAAATACTATTGGAAAATCATGGCATGGACATTTAAAAATAAACGCAACCATCTTGATTTAGCTGTTTTGTATGGAATGATGTTGTATCAATTAAGAGAAAATCACAAAGAAATAGTTAATAGACTTAATTAATTTAGCAACTAAAAATAAAACAATCAAATGAAAACAAAATTCTTTCTTTTAGTATTATTAACAGGAGTAATTTCTAGTTTTACTATTGCTCAAACAGTAACAGATTATTCAAAACTATCTAAGCAACACAATATCTATTTTGGCTTTGGTAGTGGCTTAAATTACAATTGTGGACTAATTGGGTTAAAGTTAACAGGTAGAGTTACTGAAACAGTCCTGATTGATGCCTCGGCAGGAATTGGTTCATGGGGTAATAAACTGGGTTTAGGTATTATTTTAAATGCAAAAAACGAAAATGCTTGGTGTCCAATTATAAGTTTTTCTCGAGCAACAGGTATTGACAAAGTTCCGCTTGAAGTAGAAGTAACAAGCCCCTCAGGAGTAAAAAGTAGAAGTACCTATGATATTAATTACAAACCTGCTAATATGGTTAATATTGGTGTTCAACGCCAATGGATTAGGCCTCAAGGTAACAGAATTACACTTGAACTTGGATATTCTATTTTAGTAAGTGGTGGCGAATACTCTTTAAGCGACCAAGGGCTTGGATTAACAATTGCTGATACCATGAAACCTGTATTTGACCTATTAAAACCAGGAGGAATTACAGTAGGATTTGGGTATTATTTTGCTTTAAAATAATGTTCATAATATTAAACTTCTTACTTTAAAAAATAAAGCTCATCAATAATTGGTGGGCTTTATTTTTGCTTTATTGTTAAAATTGTCCGCTTGTGTAAACAAACAAAGTCAAACGTAGTTTAAATTTATATTTGGCGCTCTTAAAATGATTGAATTAAAAAATATACAGAAATCGTACACCGTAGGTGATAATAAAATGAAAGTGCTTAAAGGCATAGACATGAAGGTAAACGAAGGTGAAATGGTTTCTATTATGGGCTCTTCGGGAAGCGGGAAATCAACTTTACTTAATATTTTAGGTATCTTAGATAGCTACGATGCTGGTGAATATCGCCTAGGAGGCACTTTAATTCAGCATTTAAACGAAACCAAAGCAGCCAAATTGCGCAATCAGTATATTGGTTTTGTGTTTCAATCGTTTAACTTAATTTCATTTAAAAATGCAATGGAAAATGTGGCCTTGCCGTTATACTATCAAAATATAAGTAGTAAAAAACGCAATGCCATTGCTTTAGAATATTTAGAAAAAGTAGGTTTAAGAGATTGGGCTAAACACATGCCTAATGAAATGAGTGGTGGACAAAAGCAACGCGTAGCAATTGCCAGGGCATTGATTACTCAACCTAAAATGATTTTAGCCGATGAACCCACGGGAGCATTAGATACACAAACCAGTTACGATGTAATGAATTTGCTAAAAGAGGTAAATAAAAGTGGCATTACAGTAGTGATTGTAACTCACGAGCACGATATAGCCGATATGACTGATAGAGTGATTCGGTTGAAGGATGGATTGATATTATAAAAATGCGGAGTTCGAAATAATGTTTGATATAGATAAATGGCAAGAAATATTTGCGTCTATTAGCAAAAATAGACTCCGCACTTTCCTTACAGGATTTAGTGTGGCTTGGGGTATTTTTATGCTCATAGTTTTACTAGGTGCAGGCAATGGTTTGGGCAATGGAGTAAAATTCCAATTCTCGCACGATGCTGTGAATAGCGTTTGGTTCAATAACGGACGCACTTCGGTAGCTTACGATGGCATTCAACCGGGCAGAGATATAAAACTTACTAATCAAGATTACGAATCGATTGGTAAAAGCGTAAAAACCATTGAACACCTTTCGCCAAGATTACAACTGTGGGATGTAAATCAATACAATTATAAAAATCGTTATGGTAGCTTTAGCACCAAAGGCTGCAATTACGATATGATTTATGCTGAAAAAATTGAAGTACAAAAAGGCCGATTTGTAAATGAATTAGACATAAAAGAGTGCCGAAAAGTTTGTGCTATTGGTCAACAATTAGTTGATGAATTATTTAAAACAGAAGAACCAGTTAATCAATTAATCAATATCAATAATATTCCATTCAAAGTTATAGGTGTTTTTAAAGATGCCGGTGGACCTGACGATAACAGAAGAGCTTATATTCCAATAAGTACTTCGCAACGTGTGTTTGGAAATGATAATAAGTTAGACCAAATCATTTTTACTTTACCCGAATCGGATATGGACAAAAGCGAAACCATAAAAGATGAAGTTTATAAAGTATTGGCGCAAAAACATCATTTTGACCCAAAAGACCAAAAAGCTGTTTTTGTTTGGAATAATGTAACTGAATTTAAGCGTATCATGGGTTTAATAAATGGCATTCAATTGTTTGTTTGGATTATAGGAATAGGTACTTTAATTGCTGGAATTGTAGGTGTAAGTAATATTATGATGATAGTGGTAAAAGAACGCACCAAAGAAATTGGAATTAGAAAAGCATTAGGCGCCACACCGTTTAATATTATATCATTAATTATTCAGGAAAGTATTTTTATAACAGCGCTATCTGGTTATATTGGAATGATGCTCGGAATTGGCGTATTAGAATTAGCTCAAAAATATATTCCCGATAGTGACTTTTTTAGAAAACCTGAAGTTGAATTTAAAGTGGTGATGGTAGCTTTGGGAGTATTGATATTAGCAGGACTTTTGGCAGGGTTTTTCCCCGCACGAAGAGCAGCAAAAATTGAACCTATTGAAGCCTTGAGAGCGGAGTAAATTGGCTTCTGGCAACTAGCCTCTAGCCACTGGCAAAAAACAATTAGTTCTAAATGATTACATAAACAAAAATAGAATAAAATAATTGGCTAGGTGCTAGAGGCCAGCAGCTAGCAGCAAAAAAAAATAACCTTGGAAAAACTAAAAGAAATATATCAAACGCTTAGTAAAAATAAACTAAGAACTGCCTTAACTGCCTTTGGGGTGTTTTGGGGTATTTTTATGTTGATTATAATGCTAGGTTCTGGACATGGTTTGGAAAATGGTGTTACTGAATCGTTTGGCGGCACTGCTAAAAATGCGGTTTACATGTGGACCCAACAAACTTCAATAGCTTACAAAGGTTTACCTCGCGGACGAACTTTCGATTTTAAGGTAGAAGATATACAAGCCATAAAAGACAATATTCCAGAATTGGCAGTTATTGCTCCTGCTGCGCAATTAGGTGGCTACCGAGGAGAAAATAATGTTAGCAGAGGAAAATTTACGGGTGCATTTACCGTTCGTGGTGATTATCCTGATACTAAATTAATTCAAACTTTTAAAATTGTTGAAGGACGTTTTTTAAACGAACTAGATATAAAAGAACGCAGGAAAGTTTGTGTAATTGCTCCCAGAGTTATGGAAATTTTATTTCCTAAAAATGAAGCACCACTGAACAAATACATTCAAGTAAATGGTATTTATTTTAAAGTAATTGGCACCTTAAAAGCTGATAACAGTGGCGATGATGTGCAAGAAAAACTGCAAACCATTTATATTCCATTTACTACTTTTCAAAATGCCTTTAACTTTGGTGGTAAAATTGGTTGGTTTACTTTAACAGCCAAACCTGCTTACTCGGCTTCTTTAGTAGAAGAAAAAATAAAAACATTATTGAAAAACCGCCATCATATTTCACCAGCCGATGATAGGGCTATTGGTACTTGGAACAGCGAAAAAGAGTTTAAAAAATTAATGGGCTTATTCCGCGGCATAGAATTGTTGGTTTGGATTGTAGGCATTGGAACTTTATTAGCTGGGGTAATTGGGGTAAGTAATATTATGCTCATTATAGTAAAAGAACGAACCAAAGAAATTGGCGTTCGCAGGGCACTTGGAGCTACTCCAATAAATATTATGAGCCAAGTTATTGCTGAAAGTATTTTGCTTACATCGGTAGCAGGTTATATTGGTTTAGTTTGTGGTGTATTTGCATTAGAGGCTGTAAGTGCTGCCATAAAAGGGCAAGAAAGTGGCATGTTTCAAAACCCTGGAGTAGATATTATTATTGCTATAAAAGCATTAGCTATATTAATTGTTTCAGGTGCATTAGCTGGCATTATTCCTGCACAAAAAGCAGTTAATATTAGTCCAGTGGAGGCATTGAGAACGGAGTAAATGCTTCTGGCTTCTAGCCACTAGCAAAAAGTTGGAGAAAAAATATTGATATAAAGTATCATTTACCGTTGTGCTTTAGCCAACGGACAAAAAAATAATAAAAATAAATAGGTCAACAGCGAGCAGCTAGTGGCCAGAAGCAATAAAAAACATGAAAAAAATAATTAGAACATTGGTATTTGTGGCACTTGGTGCTTTGTTTGTGTACACCATTTATTACTTGTATAATAAAAACCAAGAAAAGCCAACGGTATTTAAAACCACGCAAGCTTTTGAAACAGATATTGTTAAAAAAACTTTAGCTACAGGAAGCATTGTGCCTCGCAGAGAAATCAATATCAAACCTCAGGTTTCGGGTATTATTGAAAAAATATTTGTGGTAGCAGGCACGCATGTGAGCAAAGGCGATATGATTGCGCGAATAAAAATTATTCCCAACATGATTAATTTAGCCAATGCCGAAAGCCGCATTACGCGTGCTAAATTGGCTTTAGATAATGCAAAAATTGATTTTGATAGAAACCAAAAAATGTTTGATCAGAAAATGATTTCACTTTCGGAATACCAACCTTTTGCCTTGGCATACAAAAATGCTAAAGAGGAACTTGAAGCGGCCGAAAATAACATTGCATTGATTAAAGAAGGCGTGAGTAAGTCGGGCGGAAAAGTTACCAATACCATTGTACGCAGCACTATTGATGGAATGATTTTGGATATTCCAGTTAAAGAAGGTGGAAGCGTAATTGAAAGTAATAATTTTAACGAAGGAACTACCATTGCCTCCATAGCCGATATGGGCGAAATGATTTTTGATGGTAAGGTTGATGAAAGTGAAGTAGGAAAAATTAAACCAGGAATGGACTTAATTTTAACCATTGGCGCTTTAGATACTGTAAAATTCAATGCCAATTTAGAGTACATAGCACCAAAAGGAGTGAAAGAAAACGGGGCCATTCAGTTTCAAATAAAAGCAAAAGTAAACTTACAAAAAGGCGTGTTTTTACGTGCGGGTTATAGTAGCACAGCTGATATAGTTTTAGCTAAAAAAGAAAAAGTATTGGCCTTGGCCGAAGGTGTATTGCAATTTGAAAACAATAAAACTTTTGTAGAAGTAGAAACTGCTCCACAAACATTTGAAAAACGCTATTTACAAACTGGCCTAAGCGATGGAATTAACATTGAAATTTTAGGTGGAATAAAAAAAGAAGATAAAATCAAAGACCCTAATGTGGAGAAGGTGGAGTGATGAAAGTAGGGATTATTTTTGTATTGCTAGCGCTTAACTTCTCTCAAATATCTGCACAAAAAATTACTTCAAAAGTAATTTTAGCAAAAGGCATTGAATTGATTGCCGTTATTGAAAAGTTTGATAGTACCAAACACCATTACGATACCTGCATGACAGGCCCAGATTGGAAAGCTATTTGCTTAATTGATGGACAAATATGGTTTGGCACTGACCAAGGATTAGACTTGCCCAAAAACAAATTATTAAAGCTAACCATGGTAATAAATGGAACATTCATTCCACTAGAAACCAATGGTATGTATAATATTAATTATGGCTCATTAACTATTAGAGAAAAACAATTTAAACTGACTAAAACAAACGTTGGATTTATGTTATATGGCTTTTTCTCTGATGGTGCGGGAACTTATACTGCACATTGGCAAATTATAAAAAACAAAGCAAACAGAAATGTATTATCTAAAGATGAAAATAATTTCTTATGGCAAATTGAAAAATAATATTTTAAAGACTTTAAATCAAAAATAAATATAATTAATAGAGTAACTAATAACGTTTATTAATAAATTTAATTCTGTAATTTATTTAGCTACATAATTTGTTAATGTAGAAAATCTAAATAGTTTTAAAGGTTAAAATAAAATGATAAAGACTTCACTATTTTCCATTTTTTTTACATTTTTGTTTGTAAAGTTTCTTATTTTCTTTTAGACCTAATTCTAATGATTTCTTCAAACAATTACATCCTTCTAAATCTTTATTTTGACTAAATAAAATTTCTGACTTAATATAATAAGCTTCAGGTGTTTCGTTTATGTTTAAAATTTTGTCAATAATTATGATAGCACTATCCCCAATTTTGTTATCACCCCAGTAATAAAATAGTAGCCAATCAAGTGCCGATTTGTGTTTACTGTCTAATTCAAGTACATATAAATTAATTGCTTTAGCCTCTTCAATTCTTTTTTGTGAAGTATAAAGCGAAGCCTTATTATAAAACGTAGTGGCATCTTTTGGGTCAATTAAAATTGCTTTATTTAAGTCCACTTCACATCTTGAAAATCTTAGCATTTGTAAATTATAGAATCCTCTTTTTTTGAAGAAATACCCACTTAAAGCAGCTGAATCAATTTTAATAGCTCTGTCGCAAATTTTCAATATTGTTGCAGTGTCACCTATTCTCTCAAAATAATCAAGAAATGAAAAATAAATACTAATTTCATGTTTGTAATCCTTGTCTAGCTTCCTACCTGTTCCGTAATATTCATTTGCAAGAATTGAATCTTTACTCAAAATGAATTCAGTGAACAATCCAAAAACAAAGTAAACATTAGGATTATTTGGATTGATTAACCATGATTGGTTAAATCTTTTGATTGAAGTTATTGGGTCATTTTGTAAAGTTAAATATCTAAATCCATACCTCAAATATATTTTGGCAGCGCTATCTTTGTTATGAAATTGAATAATTGTTTTATTTATAAACTCATTATCAAAATCTAACATTTCCTTAGTTTTAATACAATCTTTCCCATACATTGGTTTTGTATTGTCACATTGTGAATACGAGTTTGTATAAAACCCAATTAAATATAAAAACAATAAAAAGATTCTCATTTTTGTTCTTCAATAATAACAATTTTACGACAAACTAAAATAAATTTTCTTCGCAATAGCACATCCAAATTTCAGCTTTATTTTTAAACTACAAAAATTGAAAATAACCTAAGATAATTGGTTCAAAGAGTACCATAAAACCAATTATTGCATATTGCGATATGCAATAAACACTGAAAATTGACAATAAAAACCATTGGCTGATGAATTAAAAATGATTTAGTCGGAAGTGAGCAAACCTTAGGGAATTTAAAGTGTTCGGGTTTGTTTTTGGAAAACTTAAAATAAGTGATTTGTTTTGATTTACTGTTGTAAAGAAAAAAAGTGATATTTGAATTATAATTTCAAGAAAATAAAACGCAATGCAGCGAGACCTACTTTTAAATTGTCTATAAATAAAACTATTAGTATGTATAAAATCTTAACTTTACTATTTTTTGCTTTTATCACTTTATACCCTTAAAAAAACTAAATCACAATTTAGGGTTGTATTTATTGAAAATTGTTAAAAAAATAAAAAATCATTGTGCGTGAAACTAATGCATTTTATTTGGCTTTCACGTTATTAAAGAATAATTTAAGTTTTTATAATATAGAAGAATTAAAAATTTTAATTGAATTTAAAAAGGATTGTCTTAACAAGTTGTGCGAATTACTTTTTAAAATAATATCTAACTCAAAAAGTTAAATTTTTGCATAACTAAACTTTTAAAAAACACCCAACCTGCAAGGCAAGTTAAGTATTGTAAACAACAAAATAATATTTACCAAAAGAAGGACAAACCAAAGTCTGTTGAATAATAGCTTGCACCATTAGCTGCTGCTCCGGGTGGTCTTGCTGCTAGTTTATAAGTTTCAATATTTGGAGTTACTGTTAAGCCAAACCAATCATGCAGTTTGTAGGTAATATTAAATTGTAACTTGGTATTTTTACCATAATTATCCGAATCGTATTTGTTATAAAAAACACTATAATGATACCTAGTATTAATAATTAAACGTTCACCAATTTTAGTAAGTATCGAAAAGCTAGCCCCTGGAAATGTTATACCTGCACTTCTGAATCCAGCAGTTTCAAACCCGCCAATGATTCCCAAACCTATGCGGGTTTCAGACCCCAAAATTTTAATTGGCTTACCAGGGTTCAGATAATAACCCCAGTCAACATCTGCTAAGGCACCATGCACATTGTCAGGAGAATTAACTGTTCCTCCCCAATCAATGTTGGGTACCAATGAAAAGTCGCCAGTTACCCAACCATAGTCACTTGTTACCCAATCAAATTTCAGCATGGGATTTTTAGTTGTAAATGTATAGTTGCTATTGGTTGCCAAATCAGCATTACCACTTGAGAATTGGTAAAGTGATATATGAAACTGATCGTCTTGGGCAAATGAAATAATGCTGCATAAGCAAAACGAGGTTATAATGATTAAGTTTAATACAAATTTGAACATAAGCTTACTTTTTAAGGGTTATAAAAACAATTTCTCCTTCTTTGGCTTTTTTGGTTAGTTTTTTTCCTTGGAAAACCACCTCATCATTGTTTTCAAAAAGTATTGGGCTGCCAAACCAAAGTACCCATTCATCATTGTTAAATGATTTAAAGGCACTTAGCTCTTTGTTGGTTAAACTGTACTTGCAAATGCCCAATCCGCTCATTAAGCCTAATTTGTGTTTGGCTTCCATGGCGCCATTTTCATTCAACATTTTATTATATTTAGCATAATCAAAAAACGACCAATAAAACGTGTTTCCATCTTTTGTAAAGTGTAAATTAAAACGCGAATATTCTTCTTCTGGTTTTGCCAGATAAGTATTTAAGTTCCCATCGGAATCAAAAACCATGGTTACTATCGCAGAACGGTCTTGTTCATATTTGCTGTTTATAGATTTTACAGTTTGTCCGGATAAAAATAGGTTGCCATTTTTTGCATGAATTTGTACATCGTTAAAATACAACCAAGGCTCAACCTTACCTTTAACCCCATTTACCATTTGAATTTTTCCGGTTAAATCAGCCTTGCTAAATGCTTTTACATAATCCACTTTGCCATGGCTGATTTTGGCTATTTGTAAGATAGGAAATTCTTTTATAGTAAAACCATCAAACGTGGTAAAAGTATTTTTTTGGTTAGAACTGTTGCCCACAATGTATATGACCCCATCTATTTCTTTAACATGTTCTATAGCCCAGTTTCCATAAATGCCTTCCATGTTTATCCTTTCTTTTACCTCAAATGATTCCCCATCAACCCTAATGTACTCGAAGTTTAAAGGATTGGTAGTTGGCTGTTTTGATTTTTTGTAGAAAAATGGTTTCATGATGATGATGTAATCAAACACTCCTGGCGCCTTCTCTATTTCCTTTACAGTTGGCAAACATTGGTAATCGTAACTGAATGTAACCTCTTTTATAACAGTGGCATTTTCATTATATTTCCTAAACACATAATGAGCTTTGTTTGGGTCAGGATTTACGCCCACTGTTGAAAATAAAATGTTTCCTCCGCCTGGCACGGGGTTGTTATACAGTGGATACCATTTTTGGCCTTTAGCTTCTTTCAAGTCATCAGATGATAAATTTTCAATTACGGGAATTTCGCCACATTGGGTACCTTGCGTTTTGGTATCATTGGCTAGAGGTTGGCATCCGATAGCTGAAATGTTTACTTTGAAACCGGATATTCCGGCAGTTCCACTAACAACATTACTAAACATAAACGAATTATTAACAGGACGGGGTAAATTAGCACCACCCTGCCATATAGATTTACCAATATTTGCAGCTATCGGCATGTATGTTTTACCGAACACAAATTCATCGTTTAGCAACGCTTCTTCTGATGATTCATATTTTTTAGTATCAGTTCTAATAAATTCGTAAGTGTCAGAAAAAACCAATTTATCAATATTCCATTTTAAACCTTTATATGTTCTTGTTCCAGTCCATACATTTTTGTTCATATCGCAAATAGATTGTGCAAATTTAACATAGATTTCATGGGTAATACTATCACGTCCAGCATCAATAATAGCCCAATTTTTGTGTTTGTTTTGCGAAGCCAACTCAAAATTTTTAGTGGTTACTTCAACCTGTGCCTGCAAAAATAAACTTGCTAGAATTGCGGCATTTGTTAGGATTAATTTTTTCATTGTCATAATTAGTTTGTGATATTCAAAATTGATAGAAAATAGGCATGCTATCAATACAGCATCTGCTGTATTTTGGCATTTCATAGGTATAAAAAAAGCCACTGTGAGTGGCTTTTGAGTGAAATATTAGTTGTTTATTTACTCAAATATCCTTTCGAGTAGTCGTTACTTCCTTTTCTTGTTTCTGCATCTTTATTGCTAATTACAAAAGATGTTTTGGTAAACAAAACAACCTCATTCGTGTCGGGCTGTTTTCCTGCTTCTAATAAAATTAACAAATCTTTACCATTAAGTTTTGCAATAGTATACGTTCCATTGTCTGATCCTAAAGGAAGAACTGTGGAGTAGGTATTGTCATTCCCTAAAGTAAATGTTCCTGTACCATCAGGCACATTGTAGGATAGTTTAAGCGAATCTCCAGGAATGCTGTATTCTTCAAATTTGTTGATTTTCCATGTACCTACAACTGCTTCTTTCGTAAAAGCAACTGGTGCATTCGTGTCTTCTTTTTTGTCTTCTTCTTTTTTGCAGGCAACTATTGCCAATAAAAGCATCGGGATCATTAGTTTTTTCATTTGTTTATTTATTTGGTATAATTGAAATTAGTCTATTATAATTTTTTTGGTGGTTGAGCCTAAATTAGTAACAACCTCAATAAAATAAATACCACTGCTCAAATTGGATGTATTAATATGGGCGTTGTTATCTAATATACTATTGAATGTATTTATTCTGCTTCCCGAGATATCAAATACTGTTGTGCTAGAAATGCTTGTGTTGTCTAATGAGGTAATATTAACCATATCCTTTGCCGGATTAGGATAAACAGAGAAATTATTGTTTAGAACATTTTCGCTTATGGCATTAGGGGTATTATTGCCATACATAATAATTCCAGTTTGCTTGAGAGGCATACCTGATCCATTACGCGCATAAATAGCGAAAGTTTTGGTTTTAGCATTTTCTTTTTGGGTTACAATAATTTTATTCGACAATTCAAATAGGTTAGTGCTTGCTTGCAAAGTTGTCTGCAATGAAGAGTCTAAGCCATTCGAATAATAATATTCAGTGTAGCCGATTCTAGTAAAATTGGAACCGTCTAATTTAAAACCTACAACAGAATCTAGGCGGCTATTATTTAGGTAGTATATGGACTTACTAATTAATTGCCAAGAATTGCTTAACCAGCGGTAAGAAAAATGGGTAAATTGATTAGGTGATGAACCGCGTTCAATAATTATTTTTGTGCTATTGGTAAATGGGCCTCCATTATTACTTCGTTCTTGGATGATACTTGTATCTCCAGTAGCATCTGCTGAAAAGGTAGTTCTTTCAACATCCTCCCAAGGATTATTGCCATCCTTTTCTGAGGAAATACAAACAGTAATATTCCCTGTTACTGTACTTGTAATCCTAAAGGTTGGCACCCCTAGCATTGTGCTTGTTGAGAGGCCTGTTAATGGTACTCCTTTTGAATCATAAGTTAAATCACCCATTTGAACACCAGATAGTGAAATGGAGTTGTGAGAAATAGGATCTACACGGAGATTAAGCCCCCAGATTTCGGATGCTGTAAATTGTGCAGAAGCACTTGCTGCAAATAATATCAAGCTTGTAATTGTTAGTACTTGTTTTTTCATATTGTTGTTTGTTTTATTTGTGAGCAACAAAAATCTAAAAGAATGGTAGCTTTCGAAATACAGCAGATGCTGTATTTTTAGCTTTCATTTAAATAAAAAAACCGTTGCTTTAGGCAACGGTTTTTACATAAATCTAAAGCTTATTTATTCCTGAAAATAAATTAAGGTAATAATAAAGATTAGCTTATTGTTTGATAAATTTTTGTGTAGAATTACCTTTTTCTGTTTCTACATGAATAAAATAAGTTCCAGTTTCAAGGGTTTCAATATCTATGGTTACATCATCCTTATTTATTGTTTTATATATCAATAATTGGCCATAGATATTAGTGATTTTAAAGGCGGTGATTTTATCATTATCTAAAGAAAAATGAAGTGATGTTGTAGCTGGATTTGGATAAATAATTAATGGTAAAGTTTTATTAGTTTTTTCACGCAAACCAGTTGATGAAGCGCCATAACGATAAATTTTATTGCCACTAGTTGTAAACAAATTTTTTGAACTACTGCATAAATTTCCGTTATTAAGAATAGTTGGGTCTGAAAGCTTAGTAAAAACTGTTCCACCATCTTCACTAACATGTGTTGAGCCATCATTTGCAATGGCAATTAATTTAGAACCCATAAACATGCATCTCGATGAAGTTGGACGATTTCCTTCCACTTTTGTCCAAGAAACTCCATTATCGGTTGATTTGTAAAGCAAATCAAAAATAGGAACACTATAAGCTAAATCGCCATTATCGGCTTTACTTAAAGTATTAAGTGCACTTCCGGGCAAAAATGTACTAGGCGGGTAGGTGCCTCTTTGCCAACTCATACCTAAATCAGTGCTATAAACGGTTTCACCTGAGCTTGTAGAAACATAATTCCCATTTTTAGCAACCAAAGTGCTAAAGGGTATAGGTATTGCGGCAGCTGTAATATTGCCTTTTGGCAACCATGTTACTCCTTGATCCGTTGATTGTTCTTGAGTTGAACTCGCCCCTATACCTTTAATCATTAACCAGTTGTTACTACTTACTTTAAAAATAGGATTGGCAATGCCAAATGTAAAAAGGTTAGCCTTTTGAACATTAAAAGTTGCTCCAAAGTCAGTAGATTTTTTTAAGGAAAGACTGTCTTGACAATACAACACATCATCAGCCCAAAATAAATTATCAGGTGAATTTTTTTGGGCTGCTATTTCTTTCCATGTTGCACCGTAATTGCTGGATATAGCAAAAAAATTCGTAAAGGAATAAGGAGTAATAACTAATTTAGTCCCCCAAGCTGCAATATTTTTCCCATTATCTGAAACACTTAGCTTTGAAAATGAGTAGGTGGCTTGTTGGTTTTCAACTTGAAAGTTTAAGTTAGTCCATTGTGCATGAACACTGCTATAAGTGAATAATAACAAGAAGATGAATGTAGTTGTTTTTGTCATGATATTTATGTTTAATTTGTGAACAACAAACATCTCTTCATTTTTTAGCTTACAAAATACAGCAAATGCTGTATTTTTACCCTAGCCATGAAAAAAGTACTTGTAATACTATTCCTACTTTTTACCCATTTTGCACAAGCACAATTGCAACGCAACTATACCTCTTATACAGTTGATAATGGTCTGGCTCAAAACACAGTTTGGGATGCGTTTCAGGATTACAAAGGATTTATGTGGTTTGGCACTGCCGATGGTATTGACAGATTTGATGGGTACAAAATGCATCATTATAAATGGGATAGTAAAGACAGTTCGACATTACGTGGCAACAGCTTCATTAAGTTTTATGAGGATAGCAAAAACAATTTATGGGTAAGCCATAATATGGGAGTGAGTGTTTATATCCGTGAAATGGATTGTTTTAAAAATGTATTTTTTGAAGCCACGATTAAAAATGGCAATGGAGAGAGCTACGCTACTATTTTGGGAGAGGATCAAAAAGGAAGAATGTGGAGTGTTTCAGGTAACCAAGAAATACTTGCGATAAATATGAGGACATTTCAAGAAGAGAAACGACTAAATGTTACAACAAGCAGATATCAAGTATCTTCAATCAGAACCAGTATTACCATAAACAACAATATATATTGCTACCTTAACGATAGTGGCACTACTTGGTTTAAGTTAAATACGGAAACCGACAAAATTGATATTATCAACGGTCCAAAATCTTTTACAGGCTTTTTTTTTAAGTATAACGATAGCACAATTTGCTCCCTCAACAAAAGCGCTCTCTACCTCTACCATGTAAATGAAAATCGCTTTGAAACCAAGCTTATAAAACCAAACGCCATTACCGAAAAGCTAGAAAGACTTTCTTCTACTTCGTTAGCCTTTTGGCAAGGCAAAATTTGGTTGGGAAACAATACTGGTTTATACGTTTTCAATCCTAAAACAAACGTTTTTGAAGAGCGCATTACATCATTCAATAAAGCAGAAAAAGTGGGATTTTATTACGTGCAGTTTTTGCGGGTTGATAAGTCTGGCAATTTATGGGTATGTACCAATGGCGATGGAGCAAAATGCTTATCCCCATACCGAAATAAGTTTAAACATTATAAAAGTTCTGTTTCAGAAACAAAATTAGTAAAGAGCATTACAAGCGATGCCGAGCATAATATTTATACAGGCATGTATGCAGAAGGAATTGTAACCTACAAAACCAATAACAAAAGCGAACAATTTAAATTTGGCAAACAAAAGGATGAACATGCACACGTATTGGCTCAAGCCATTTGGAACAAGCGTTACTTCGTAATACACGACCGCTATTTGAAGGAGCTTAACCCCTTAACCAAAAAGGAGCTCAATCGCACAGATGTTTTTCACTATAAAAACTTTGGGTATTGCGCTTACCCTTTTTTTCATCAATACAAAAATAAACTTTATTTGAGTTGCGATTTGGCTTTTTATGAAATACAACCATCAGGAAAAGGCAAGTTGCTTTTCAAGTTTAATACCTTTGATACGATAATAACCTGCTTCAGCATTATAAACGATACTACTTGGTGGGTAGGCACAACCAAGTTTGTTTGTACATTCAATCCTATAAGTAAAAAGTGGAAGAAACTTCCACTTAATGTTTATACAAAAACCCTTTGTTTATCAAATGATAAAAAATACGTTTGGGTTGGCGCAGCCGTAGGTTTGTATTTAACGGATCTTAGCGGAAAAGTGTTGAAAAAATTTGAAATAACTGAAGGATTACCTGATGATTTTATTTATGGCATATTAGAAGACAACAAAGGGCGATTTTGGATGAGCCATAACAAGGGTATTTCTGTTTACAATCCAATTAATAAGACCTTTAAAAATTATGGTGTAAAGGATGGCTTGCAAAGCAACGAGTTTAATACAGGTGCTTATTACAAAGATGAAAAAGGCTTGTTGTATTTTGGTGGTGTAAATGGAATAAATGTAATTGACCCAAACCGTGTGGCTGAAAATAAAAATGCCCCTCAAGTTGCCATTAATGAAATATTGTTGGGTGATATGCCTTATAAAAGTAATACCGCTTACAATGAAATTCAATCGCTCACCCTATCGTATGTTGAAAACACCTTATCGTTTGATTTTTCTGCATTGGAGTTTAGCCAACCCGAAAATAATACCTATAAATACCGATTAAACGGTTATGATAATAACTGGATACAAAATGGTACCAAACATTTTGCACGTTATGCGAATTTGCCTCCAGGTAAGTACGTGTTTCAAGTAATGGCAGCCAATGCTGATGGATTTTGGAACAACGAACCACGAAATATCTTTATTACTATTATTCCTCCCTTTTGGCAGCGTACCTGGTTTTATTGGCTAATGGGATTGCTTGGCTTTGCCTTATTGGGTGCGGTATTTTATGTTTACAACAAACGTCAACAACGAAAATTAGAACGTGAATTAGAAGTACAACAAAAGCTGGAACAAGAACGTTTACGTATTTCGCGCGATTTGCATGATAATGTGGGCGCACAATTAAGTTATTTAATTACCAATGTAGAGTGGATGTTGCATCACCCCGATAGGCTTACGGAACAAGATGAACAACAACGCCTGCAAGCCATGAGCGAAGCCGGGAGAAATGCAATTTTAACCTTGCGTCAAACCATTTGGGCCATAAGCAATAAGAGTTTAAATGTGGATGATTTTGCTGACCGCTTTAAACAATTTGCCCTAAAAATGTTAGAATTTGATAAAACAGTTCAAGTACATTTTACAGAAGATATCATGCCTAACAAGGAATTGAGTCCTGCAGTTGCCCTTAACCTTTTTCGAGTATGTCAAGAAGCATTTAACAATTGCCTTAAACATGCAAAAAGCAAAAACATCCACATCCACTTTCAATCGGATGATGCAACCCTTTTTTGCTTTAAGATAACTGATGATGGGGTTGGTTTTGATTGGGAACAAGCTAAACAAAAGGGACACTACGGCTTGGTAAACATGGAAGCAAGGGCGGGAGAAACCAATGCGGAATTATATGTAAAATCAGCAATAGGAAAAGGAACCACCATTACGCTTACTTTAAAATAAGGCATATGCTGTATTGATAACACAATAAAACAACCACAACTTTGATGCAAATAAATAACAAAATCATGCGCATTGCCATTGTTGATGATAAACAGCCAAACAGGGTATCATTACAGGAGAAACTAAATTTTCTAAAAGATATTGAAGTGGTGTTTTTGGCCGCTAACGGAGAAGATTTTTTAAACAGGATAAAGGCTGAAAAACAATCATTGGATGTGGTGCTGATGGATATTGACATGCCCATAATGAATGGAATAGAAGCGGTAAACATTGCTGCCAGTTTATACCCGGAAACCAAATTTTTAATGCTCACCGTGTTTGATGATGATGATAAGATATTTGAAGCCATAAAAGCAGGCGCAATTGGCTACTTGCTAAAAGATGAAAACGTAGATAAAATTGTAGATGCCTTGTGGCAAATTGTAGAATTTGGCGGTTCGCCAATGAGTCCAAGAATTGCGCGTAAAGCCCTGCAACTATTAATGGGTGCAAAGGTAGAAAAAAAGCAAAAGGAAGAAACTGTATTATCAGCACGGGAAATGGAAATTTTAAAAGGCTTGGTAGAAGGAATGGACTATAAAGCAGTGGCTGAAAAACTATTTATTAGTCCTTACACCGTACGTACACATATTACCAAAATTTACCAAAAATTACATGTTAACAGCAAAATACAAGCAATTAATTTAGCAGTTAAAAATAGGTGGTTTGTATTTTAAAAATCAATGAGTGTTTTTATATCTTTTGTTGAACGACTAAAAAAACTGTTCTTCTAAATAATTATTAAATTAATCATTACCATGCAGCATTATTTGTTTTAATATTGTCTGATATTAGAACCAATAATTAAAGATATGAAAAAATTTAGTTCAATAGTTTTAATCGGCTTGTTGCTTATTTTTACGTCTTGCAAAAAAACAGAATCAAATTGCAACGGAAATGTGGAGATAAAAGGTAACAATCACTTGGTTGATGTGAGTGTATTAAAAACTGTTCCTCAAATGCTGGACAGTTTGGCAAAGTACCCCAATTTGCAAGCGGCTAGCATTGTTAATGATGAATACATGACCAGTGTAACTTGTAATTATTTTTACAATGACTTAATAGTGTTTGGTGCAAGTTACCAATTAACCAAAAGTAAAAAGTTTGGCTATTTTGATTGTTTTGATTACAGACCCAAAGTGACCCTTCCAACTAATTTGGCCCAAAATATTGATAATAAAAAAGCAATCGAAATAGCTAAAAAAGAAATTAATTTAGAACCAACTTGTTTAACATCCCAACTTGGATATGCTTATCAAGATACTAGTATTATTGAAAAACCTAGCAGCTATAAATTAGTTTGGAATATAAAAAGTGGTAGTGCCTACGTTATTTTAGATGCTAGCAATGGGAGTGTTTACTCCAAATTTGATGGTAGATTTACCATTAAATAATTGATAATTCAAATTGGGGTGTAAAAAATTGATTATTACTACTTCAAAGAATCAATTAAAACATTAAACATATTCTTTTCCTTTCGAACACAAGTTTGAAGTAATAAAACAATCTTAGCAATATTCAGATTTTAAAAACCTTTCCTTATTATTATTATTGCTCTGCAATTAGGAAAAATGAACGAGCAAAATATACTGAATTACCAGCGCATTGCAGCAGCTATTGAATTTATAAAAACAAATTTTAAGGCACAGCCCTCGTTAGAACAAATAGCAGCAGCAGTTCATTTAAGTCCTTTTCATTTTCAACGTTTGTTTGCTGAGTGGGCCGGAACTAGTCCTAAAAAATTCTTACAGTATATAAGTATTGAACATGCTAAATATTTATTAGGTACTAAGCAACAAACACTATTTAATACTGCCTTAGATACTGGTTTTTCAAGTACAAGTGTGCTACATAACCTGTTTGTAAAAATAGAAAGTATGACACCCGCAGAGTATAAAAATGGTGGTAAAAATTTAGTTTTAGATTATAGTTTTGAAGGCAGTCCATTTGGCTCTTTAATAATTGCATCCACTCCCAAAGGAATATGTTATATAGCTTTTATGGAGAATGAGGAATTGTCTGTTAACTTACTCCAAGCACAATTTCCTGCTGCAAGTTTTGTTTTTAATAAAGTAAATTTTCATATCCAAATTAAACATTTTTTTGAATTGAATTTAGGTATTCATGGTCCTATAAAACTTCATTTAAAGGGAACCGATTTCCAACTTAAGGTTTGGGAAGCCTTGTTGAAAATTCCATTAGGTGAGTTAAGTACTTATGGTCAGTTAGCAAAACAAATAGATAATCCAAATGCATCTAGAGCAGTGGGAACAGCTATTGGTAGTAATCCAATAGCATTTATTATTCCGTGTCATAGAGTTATACAAGCTTCGGGTTTGGTAGGAGGATATATGTGGGGAAGTACGCGTAAAACTGCTATAATAGGATGGGAGAGTGCAATTAATGAAAACGAAAAAAAATAACTAATTTGCAATAAATTATTATAAAAATGAATATTGAATACTTACGCGATTATTGTATCAATAAAAAAGGTGTAGAGGAAACTTTTCCTTTTGATAACGATACATTGGTTTTTAAAGTTATGGGAAAAATGTTTGCTCTCACTTCTTTAGCCAATCCTAAAAGTGTAAATTTAAAATGTGATCCAGAAAAAGCCATTGATTTACGAGCTAGTTATGATGCCATAAAACCAGGCTATCACATGAGTAAAACACATTGGAATACCATTGATTACAACGGTGATGCTAACGACCAATTCATTCTTGAATTAGTTGACCATTCTTATCAATTGGTAATAGCTGGACTTACTAAAAAACAAAAATTGGAGTTAGAAAACTTAGCATAAAAAAGGCCATCATTTCTGATGAGGGCACTGAAAAAGTGGCTGTTTATCAAAAGAGGCTGTTTTCAACTTAGAAAACAGCCTCTTTTTCTTTAAAGTAATTGGGTCGGGACTCACAACTACTCTCGTACAGTCGATTCTCAGAGCCTTTATTTAATATTTCTAAAGTGTTTAAAATATTAAAGGACTTTTTCAGTGCCCTCTTTCTGATAGCCTTAATTTTTATAAATCTCTATGGTAATAAACGTCCATACATTCTAGGGAATGGAATACTTTCGCGTACGTGAGGTAATTTACAAATCCAAGTTACCAAACGCTCCAAACCTAAACCAAAACCTGCATGAGGCACACTTCCGTATCTGCGTAAATCTAAATACCACTCAAAGGCTTCCATAGGAAGTTCGTGTTCGTTAATTTTTCCTATTAATAAATCGGTATCAGTTTCACGTTCGCCACCACCAACTATTTCGCCATAACCTTCAGGTGCTAATACATCAACCCCACGGGCAAATTCAGCATTTTCAGGATCACGTTTTAAGTAAAATGCTTTTACTGCATGTGGCCAATTGTAAACCATAACCGGCACGTCAAATAAACGAGTTAAAACAGTTTCATCGCTTCCACCAAAATCGTTTCCATATTCAAAGTTTCTAGCCGATTCTAACCAACCTGGAATATTACGTTCTTGCTCTTCTAAATCTTTTAACTCTTGTTTTAATTTATCAATTTTTGCTTGGTTAAAACCAATTTCTCCTTTTTTCATGCCAGGAGTTTTAATTCTTCCTTCGCGTTCAGCTATTTCAGCATTTATTTCTACTATTTTAGCTTGCACTTGAGCCAATTCATCTTCTAACGATTTAATAGAGTTTTGTCCGTTTACATCTTGCTCACCTTTAATAATACGAACTGCTTCATCGTAAGTTAAACGAGGGAAAGGCCTAACAATTTGTTCTAAAACAGCAGTATCTCTTCCTACCATTTCCAGTTCAGCTTTGCAATTTGCCAAAACATTCGAAACCACAAAACGAAGGAAATTTTCAATAACATCCATGTTTTGGAAAATATCGTAAAACACCATTTCAGGTTCTATCATCCAAAACTCCGATAAATGTCTGCGTGTTTTTGATTTTTCAGCTCTAAAAGTTGGTCCAAATGTGTAAATTTTACCCATAGCAAAAGCCATTGCCTCGCCATAAAGTTGCCCACTTTGACTTAAATAAGCAGTATCGCCATAAAATTCGGTTTCAAATAAATTGGTTGTTCCTTCGCAGGCATTACCTGTAAATAAAGGGGCATCCATTTGAACAAATCCTTCGTTTTGGAAAAACTGATGTATTGAGAAAATAATTTGATTTCTAATTTTCATAATAGCCCACTGACGTTGGCTACGTAACCACAAATGGCGTTTGTCCATTAAAAAATCAACCCCATGTTCTTTTTTCGAAATTGGGTATTCATCGGCTACCGAAATTACTTTTACGTTACTTGCTTGAATTTCGTATCCACCTATTTGTTTTTCATCTTTTCTAACGCTTCCTGTTATTTCAATTGAAGTTTCAATTGAAATTTTTTTACATTCGTTAAATACCTCTTCGCTTACGCTATCGGCACTAACCACGCACTGGCACCATCCTGTACCATCGCGTAATATTATAAAATAAATTCCTTTACTATCTCTGCGGTTGCTTGCCCAACCTTTTAGTGTAACTTCTTTTCCTTCGTAATCTTTTAAGTCTTTAATTAAAAATGCTTGCATGTATCAATAAGTCTCTTTAGTATAATTAGGCACAAAAGTAATTTATTTTAAGCTATTAGCCATAAAGTTTACATTTAGTTTTACATTCTTTTTGTTGGTAGTTTGTTTAATTTGTTTAAGAAGTACCAAAATTGGAATAATACCGTTTTTAGCAGTGGATAGTATACTTAGCTGCAAGTGTTCGTATGTATTTCAATATATAGTTGATTTCAAAAAATGAATATAAAATAACTTATAATGTCTTTTTTCATTATTAAAACAATAAAAACTTTAACCATATAGGCAAATGATAACAAAAGCCTATAACTATTTAATCTATGAACATATCTGTTTTTTTGTTTTACTAATAAGTAGTTTATTTATAAAGGTTAATAGTTCGCTGAACGATTAGTATAAACAATGGCTTAAATATGTAATTACAAAATGCACTTTCATTATTAAGCACTATTAAAATAAATAGTATGTGAAAATTTAGAACTCTTTTCACCATTACTTTTTAAAAAATAATGGCGTTTTATTTCATTTTTGAATCCATAGTCCCGAATTGACACAAAAAAACAGAAAATAAAAACACATATTTTTGATTATTAGCTACTTAAATAATCGGCAAATAAATTGTTTCAATATTCGTATAAAACAGAACGAATATGAAAACAAAATTTTTAATAGCAGTATCCTTGATAGTTTTAATGTCTTCATGTGTGAAGGAATTAGAAAGCTTACCATCGACTCCAAATAATACCAACTCAAATGTAAAAGCCACCAAAATGAGCGAAATTAAAGTTCCTGAAGGTTTTAAATGGCAATTATCAAAAGAAGTGGATGTTAACGTTTCGGTTAATGATAATTCAAGTATTCAAATAATTAGAATTTACAACCAAAACCCAGCCGATGGCGGAAAACTAATTGCTACAGGAGCAGCAACAAGTAATAAACCTTTTATGGCAAAAATTTCTGTTTCAAACACCATCTCTAATTTATACATACAAAAAACAGGATTAGATAATGGAAAAACAGCAATTGTTACCCCTATTTCAGGTGCAATTGTAAATGTTGCTTTTAACAATAACAGAACTCAAAAAATGGGAAAAACTGGTAGCCCTGATTGCAGTATTGGATGTAATACTACAGTAAATAATCCAAGCGGAAATTTAACCTATAATGCAGGAAATACTGTTTGTTTAACAGGAAATATTAATATTGGAAACCTAACTATTGGCAATAATACAACAGTTAGAATTTGTGGAATAGGCTCAATTAATAATTTAAACTTTAATAATACCAATGCACAATTAATTATTACAAGCACTGGCAATATTAATTTTACTTCTACCACACCTATTGATGGTATTTTTACCAATTACGGAACTGTTACCACTGCGGCCAATAGAAACTTTAATGTTAATAGCAATGCTATTTTTACCAATAATGGAGTGGCTCAATTTGGAAAAAACTTTAACCCAAATGGCCAATCGGTAGTCGTTAATAACGGTAGCATAGAAGTAGACGAAAAACTAATTAATAGCTCAGGTTGCGATTTTACCAATAACTGTAAACTAATTGTTCATAACGATTTTCAGAATAATGGTTTATTCAAAAACTATGGCTATATAAAATGTTATGAAGAAACCACCATTCAAGGAGGAGCAAATAACCAATTCGAACAGTACAATGGTGCAATGATATCAACTAAAAACATTCAAGTAAACGGAACAATTACTGGAATTGGAACCACAAGTTTAATTAAAGTAAGTGCTCAAAGTAAAGGTAACTCTCAAGGATTGGTTAATGGAAACCAAAGCTATTGTGATGCTAATGGAATAGAAGGACCATGGAACGCAAGTATTAGTGGTGGTGCAAGTCAAAGTTGTGGCTTACTTATAGCAACCAATGCTTGTAACCCAGAAGGAAACGGAAACACTTCTACTCCACCAGCAGATACAGATGGAGATGGTGTACCTGATAGTACTGACGAATACCCAAATGATCCAAATGCAGCATTTAATAGCTATTATCCTTCAAAAGATGGTATATCAACTATAGCTTACGAAGATTTATGGCCGTACAAAGGCGATTATGATTTGAACGATGTAGTGGTAACTTATAACTATAAAATAGTCACTAATGCTTCGAACGTGGTAGTAAAAGTAAACGGAACTTATACCTTACATGCTACAGGTGGTGGATATAATAATGGTTTTGCTGTTCAGTTTCCTATTAACAGAAATACCGTTAGCAATGTATCAGGCGCAACATTGGAAGCAGGACAATCGAAAGCAGTATTGGTATTGTTTTCTAATATGAGAAACGAGATGAGCCAATGGAACACTGTAAATGGTTCGGCAAAATCGAATGTGGTTAACTATAGCATGAGCTACAATATAACTTCAGGACCAACATTGGCTAACTTTGGGTTAAATGAATACAATCCTTTTATTTGGAACGGAACAGCTGGATTTGGTAGAGGTTATGAAATTCATTTACCATATAAACAACCTACTGATTTAGCTAATAGCTCGCTATTCTCAACCGGAGATGATAATACCAACTTAGGAATGAATAGACAGTATGTAAGTAAAAATGGTGGTTACCCTTGGGCTATTAACATTCCTGTTAAGTTTGATTACCCAACCGAAAGATCAGACATTAACACAGCTTACAATAATTTTGCAGCATGGGTTCAAAGTAATGGTACTCAATTTAACGATTGGTATACTGCAACTCCTGGCAATAGAAACACAGCAAATATTTTTAACTAATATTCCCTGCCAAAACAAAAGTGCTCCAAAGTTTTCTTTAAAACTTTGGAGCACTTTTGTTTTGCACAATTAAATTATTACTCCATAACTAGCCTAATAATTTCCTTGTAGTTTTCAATTTATAAAAAACAAATTCCGCTTAAATACTTTATTTTATAAAATATTAGCATTTGACTTAGATATTCGTTTAAAAGATACCTTACCCCCATTATAAATTTGAATATGTTTACCATGAGGGTTTTAGGGCAAATTAACAAACAAAAAACAATTAGTAAAGGGTTTTGGATAAATGCTTATAAAGTTAAATCAGCAATTGATAAAGTAATTACTAGTGTAGAGTTTTACGAAGGTAGCAGAAATGCTGATTTTGATTCAAATATTGATTAATTATCAGCTTGTACAATTGGAGGATTAGTAGCAGGTAAAATTTTTGCTGTATTGGCTAAGTTTGGTAAAGTTATTATTTTGGGCTTAATAGCTGCTGGTGGATTTATTTGGAGATTAATTACCGGTAAATGTAAAAAGAATGACGATGATAATGATGCCTCAAGCAATATTGAAGATGCAAAAGTAATTGAATAGTTGTTTTACTTTTATATAATTTAAAATTTGGCCACATAATACTTAGAAAACATAGTTTCAAACTATTTAATCTTGGTATTTATGTGGTTTTGTTATTTGTAAAATTATAAATTGAAATGCTTTAATAAAAGCCTTAATAATTAATGCCAATTTTTAGCTAAATATTATTAAATAATTATATAATTTTAGTTGGCAATTTTCGGCACGGTATTTATTTTATGGCTTTGTATTTTATTTTAGACAATTAATTGATAATGTGGTGAATTGATAAGGCTTGTAAGCCTTATCAACACTGCATTTTTTTTTGTGTAAAAAACCTTATTCACAGGCTAAGTTATAACATACAAGGCACTTACCAAGCCTCCCCAAAAAATGTGTGCATATTCTAACTTGATTTAGCGTTTATATCCTTGCATTTTTGATTGACTATTTATCGCCATTGTTTAAAAAGTGGTTTTAAGTAAAAAAGTATCGTCAAGTCTGTATTAAAGTAAGCCATTAAACCATGACTAAATCAACCAAAAAGAACAACCTAGAAAAAGGGTTAACCATTAGCCGCCATTTTACCAAAGAAGGTGTAAGTCCATTTGATATGTTTGAATACGATTACCGAACTTCGGTAATTAAAAATACCAACGGAAGTGTGGTATTTGAATTAAAGAATGTAGAAGTACCAAAATCGTGGAGTCAAGTAGCAACTGATGTGCTGGCGCAAAAATATTTTAGAAAAGCTGGCGTGCCTCAGCCTGATGGTAGTTTAGGACAAGAAACAAGCATTAAACAAGTGGCACACAGAATGGCTCATTGTTGGATGAAATGGGGCGAAGATTATGGTTACTTTAACTCTCGTAACGATGCGCAAGTATTTTACGAGGAAATGGTATTTATGATTATTGGTCAATATGCAGCACCAAACTCACCTCAATGGTTTAATACTGGTTTGCATAGCTCGTATGGAATTACTGGTAAGCCCCAAGGACATTATTTTGTAAATCCCAAAACAGGTCAATTAGAAAAATCAACTTCGGCTTACGAGCGTCCACAACCCCATGCTTGCTTTATACTTTCGGTTGATGATGATTTGGTAAACGATGGCGGAATTATGGATTTATGGGTGCGTGAAGCACGTATATTCAAATATGGTTCAGGTGTTGGAACCAATTATTCCAAAATTAGAGGAGCTATGGAAAAATTAAGTGGCGGTGGAACTTCATCGGGCTTAATGAGTTTTTTAAAAATTGGCGATAGAGCCGCAGGTGCCATTAAATCGGGCGGAACCACACGCAGAGCCGCTAAAATGGTTTGTTTAGATTTAGACCATCCAGAAATTGTTGAATTTATAAATTGGAAAAAAGACGAAGAACGAAAAGTGGCTGCATTAATTGCCGCAGGCTATGCAAGCGATTATGAAGGCGAGGCTTATGCAACTGTTTCTGGTCAAAATTCAAATAATTCAGTTCGTATTCCTCACGAATTTTTCACCGCTTTAAACGAAAGTAAAAACTGGGATTTAAAAGCCAGAACAACAGGCAAAACTTTAAAATCAGTTCCTGCAAACGATATGTGGGATATGATAGCCGATGCGGCTTGGGCTTGTGCCGATCCCGGTGTGCAGTACGATTCAACTATTAACGAATGGCATACTTGCCCCGAAGGTGGTAGAATCAATGCCTCAAATCCATGTTCGGAATACATGTTTTTAGACAATACAGCTTGTAATTTGGCTTCTCTTAATTTAATGAAATATTTTGATGCCAATACTTTAACATTTGATGTAAAAGGTTTTGAACACAGCAGCCGTTTATGGACCATGGTGTTAGAAATTTCGGTATTAATGGCTCAGTTTCCTTCAAAAGAAGTAGCACAACTTTCGTACGATTATAGAACTTTAGGTTTGGGTTATGCCAATTTAGGTTCCATGTTAATGATAGCTGGCATTCCTTACGATTCGCCAAAAGCATTTGCCATTTGCGGAGCAATAACTGCTATTTTAAATGGAGTAGCTTACCAAACTTCGGCTGAAATGGCTAAGTATTTAGGTACATTTAGCCGTTACCAAGAAAATAAAGAACACATGTTACGTGTAATGCGTAACCATCGTTATGCAGCATATAATGCTACCGAAGCTTACGAAGGACTTTCGGTTAAACCAGTAGGTATTGATCCAAAATATTGCCCTGATTATTTATTAACTGCTGCCACCAGTGCTTGGGATAAAGCAGTTCAAATGGGCGAACAATATGGTTACCGCAATGCGCAAGCTACCGTAATTGCTCCAACTGGAACCATTGGTTTAGTAATGGATTGCGATACTACCGGAATTGAACCAGATTTTGCTTTGGTTAAATTTAAGAAATTATCTGGTGGTGGTTATTTTAAAATTATCAATTCGGGTGTGCCTGCCGCTTTAAAAAACTTAGGATACAATCAAACAGAAATTGATGCCATAGAGAAATATGCCATTGGTCATGCTACTTTAAAAGGTGCGCCTCATATCAATCCTGAAAGTTTAAAATTTCGCGGTTTTACCGATGAGGAAATTGAAAAATTAGACAAATCAGCCGCAGGCGCTTTTGAAATTGGTTTTGCATTTAACCAATGGACTTTAGGCGAAGAATGCTTGCAGCGTTTAGGTTATAAACCAGAAGATTATAATAGCCATACATTTAATTTATTACGCAAGTTAGGTTTTACCAAAACCGAAATAGAAGAAGCCAACGATTATATATGCGGCACCATGACGGTAGAAGGTGCGCCTTATTTAAAAGACGAACATTTACCAGTATTTGATTGTGCCAATAAATGTGGCAATAAAGGTGAACGTTATATTGCAGCAACTGGTCATATTAGAATGATGGCTGCTGCGCAACCATTTTTAAGTGGCGCTATTTCAAAAACCATTAATTTACCAAACGAAGCTACGGTAGAAAACATCAAAGAATGTTATTACATGAGCTGGAGTTTAGGTTTAAAAGCCAATGCCCTTTACCGCGATGGCTGTAAATTAAGCCAACCGCTTTCTAATAAATCGGATGTGAAGGATGAAGAGGAAATTCAAGAAACGGTAGAAGCTATTTTAGGCGAAGATGCCCACAAACCTGTTGGGGAATTAAGTCCTGAGCAAGTGCTAGAAGCAGCTACAGCCATTTTAAATAGAACCCACGATACAGCCTTTAAACATAAGTTGGCAGGTGTAGTAGCACGTAAAACTTTACCTGGCAAACGAGGTGGATTTACGCAAAAAGCTTCTGTTGGCGGACAAACCATTTTTGTGCGCACTGGTGAATACGAGGATGGAACTTTGGGTGAAATATTTGTAGATTTACATAAAGAAGGAGCCACTTTGCGCAGCTTAATGAACTGTTTTTCTATAGCAGTGTCGTTAGGTTTACAATATGGTGTGCCTTTAGAAGAGTATGTAGATAAATTTACTTTTACTCGCTTTGAGCCTGCTGGAATGGTTACTGGACATGATAATATTAAAAACGCTACCTCTATTATTGACTATATGTTCCGCATGATTGGTTTTGAATATTTGGGTAGAGAAGATTTTATACAAGTGCCACCCACAGAAAGTCAGCGCAGTATGTTGGCCATTAACCAACATCGCCATGTAATTCATGGTTCAAGTATGGTAAAATCAGAAAGCTTTAGTAATATTGTGGCTGATAACTTGGTTCAAAATACGACCATTGGTTTTCATAAAGTAGAAAAAACAGCTTTGGCACCTCAGCCGGTTGCTGTTAACCAAACCATGGAAGCGCAATTAGACCAAGTGAACGAAATGAATAAACGCATGGGCGATAGTCCTGCTTGTCCTACTTGTGGCCATATTACCATTCGTAGTGGTGCGTGTTATAAATGCTTAAATTGCGGCACACAAACTGGATGCAGCTAATTTGTGATTCAATGCCCATGGTCATTGAGCGAAGTCCGAAAGCTTTCGGACGAAATGACATTAGGACGAAATGATACTAATTTTGTTTAGAATGTCTCCGGACATTGAGCGGAGCCGAAATGGCACTAATCTTATCACTAATGTTCGAGCGTTTGAACAAGCTCAACGACCGAGCATTAGTTAACCAAACACGCCACAATTAACTAGCCCGATGTGGGGGCAATTTTATATATAAATTAAATCCTTGCTTTCATCAAGCAGGGATTTTTTTTGTTTTAGGCTAGGATTTTAAAAAAATTAGTAAACAAAAAAAGCTCCATAAAGGAGCTTTTTAATTGGAGGTATCGAGCAGATTCGAACTGCTGTAGGAGCTTTTGCAGAGCTCAGCCTAGCCGCTCGGCCACGATACCCTTAAGCGATTAGGGTGGCAAATATAAGAATATTATTTACTTAAGATAAATTTTTTTTTCATTATTAGTCTTTTTATGTAAAAAACTGATTTTCTTATCGATTAAAAATTGTTTTCTGTGATTTAGCTCTGTTAAAAATTGTTTTACTTCCAATTGAGAGTATTTTATAGTTGTTTAAATTTATATCATTTGAACTGAAAGTTAATGCTACTGAAAAAGGCAATAAACCAGTAAAAATATTTAAAAATACTACCTCTGTAACATTGGTATTTGTTTTTAGTAATTGGTAATTCATAACTCCTAAACCAGAATAACTTAATATAGCCAACACAGATTTTACATAATAAGAATTGTCTTGCTCGCCAATCGATATAATTTCATTAAATGGAATGGCTATTGTGTCGTTAAAAAAAAGAGTAGTAAGATTTGCATTTGTTAATTTTAATAACAATTTATCATTCAAATAGGTTGCTAAAAATGCACTATCAACTGTGTTCAAAAAGTTATCTTTTAGAATTAAACTATAACTTCTATTTAGCATAATTTTTTCTTTTTTCCATGTTTGGGTGTTTTCTAAAAGCACGTAGTTGTTACTCTGTGAGAAAACACTGCAAATGAAGAGAGTAATAAATATAATTGTTAAATATAATTTCATCTGTAAGTATTTTTAACGGAATAATCTTCAATAATAAAATGACGCTGAGGGCCAGAGAAATTAATTGTAAAAGCTAAACCTGCATAAAAAGTTGCTGCTATATATTTTCCTATATATTGATCTTGTCGCATGCCTCCTGGCGTTTGTGTGTATAATGCTAATGAGCCAGCTGTAAAGAAAATGGTGCTGAGTAATTTAAGTCCATTTAAAATAGTATAATTAGGTAAATTTAAATATTGAATAGTTGACACATTAATATGCAAGGTTTCCGACAAATCCTTTGGGTTGCTTAAATAAATAGTATCTTGTTCTATTGAATCAATTATTATTCTGCTTAATAAATCAGGAGCATCATCTTTTAACTGAATTAAAGCACTATGCGGTAGTTTGAAAATGGTTTTTAAATGATTTGCCTTGTTTGTAAATACAATTTGTTTTTGTTGGGCCATAACATTTAAACAAAAAAATATAGAAAATAGAATTAGTATTTTATGTTTTTTCATACTATAGTTTATACATTAAACTAAGTGAAATATTAATATAAAAGCCATTGCCAAATCCTTGAGATGGTGTATAACTTGAACCTTCTTGTATTCCCGGAATAACCTTTTTAAAAGGTATATGATTGTTTATCTTAATTCCAAACATGTAACCCATTCCGTAATGTATTTTAGATGTTAGTTTGTGAATTATATTTGCCTCATATTCAACTGAATGGTAGTTGTTCTGTTCTTTGTATTCTGTAGAATAAATGCCATATAATGGATCGTATTTTTTAAATGTGGCCTTTTCGTTGGCAAATGTTGAATTGAAGTTAATTAAATGTAAAACACTAAAAGTTGGTCTGGTTAACTTTGAAATAACTACCCCTGTTTTTATAAAATAAACCTCAAAACTCTGTTTGAAATCTGTATTGTAGGTATTGTAAGTTCTAATGTTGGAAAGATTATATACTGGCACATTATTTTTTGAGCCTTCGCCATATCCTCCGCGTATTGCAAATGACAGACCATCGTTATTTATATGTAAAAATGAAATTTCGGAAGGCATTAAATCTATTAGCCTAGCTTGATAACCAATATAGTTTTTTGTATTACTTTGGAAATTTATTTGCGCAGTAATATTTAAATGAATTATAAATATAATAATTAATGTTAGTTTAAATTTCATTTGTTATGGAGTAATAAAAAATATATCATAAATATTTACATCACCATATGTTCCATACTTGTAACTATTTGTTTGTTTAATTTCAATTTTTGAAAAAGTATGATAAAGTATACTAGGTCTCAATTGGATGTCATTGATTACTTGATCCCCGTAGCATCTACTTGAACTATAGCTATAATTATTTTCTACGTTTACTACCAATGTATCTATACTATTTTTAGTTTCTACAATCAATTTGGTAGGCATATTATCTGATATTATTAAACCAGCCAATGTATCATTTGGTGTAAATATTTTTTCAGATCCTATGTAGCTGATTTTTAATATTTTGTTTGAAGTATCTGTTAATGCTATTTTTCTATAGTAGTAACTTTTATAATAACTATAACCGCCATCGTCACCATAACCACAGCAGCCGGTTAGAAAAAAAAGTACTATAAAAAAATTGTAATTTTTCATTTTTATGTTGTAAATCAAAAATAACATATTTTAGTAGTATAGCAAGCATTTTAATCGTGGAGATTATTTTGGTCAATCAAAAATAATTTTATCATTATAAGAAAAAATTCGTTTTAAATTGGGGTCATTATATAATCCAATTATTTAAATAAAGTCCTTTTTTAGGGTGTAATATTGAAGTCAATAAGGATGTTCCAAATAATATTAAAGGTATGTTTGAAAAAAAAAAACAGGAACTATATGGTGGTATTTTGATACTGTAATAATTTACTATTCCCATTACCGACATATTACTTGCAAGTAAAATTCTGTTTCCTATAGTTTGTTGCTTTATTCTATCTATTTTAGTTATAGCGTAAATTGGAATTGCAATATTTTTGTTAAACAGTAAAGAGTCTTTATTACACCCAATTAATTTAAGTTTAATTCCAGAAATTGAGTCATATGAATTAGTTATTTCACTGCCAAAAAATGGCAATAAATAATTTTTAAGGTGAATTTGAAAGTACCTATTGGTAATGAGTTTAAAAACTTTATTGTAATCAGTATTTCTAAACTTTATGTAATTAGTACTTTGTGCGTTTGCAAAAAATAAATTAAGCAAAAATGCAGTATTAGTAGTATTTTCCTCATTTATAAAGCAGTATTTTAAAAAGTTATTTTTTTCAAAGTTTAGAATTTATAAAGTAGGGTCACTGTTAAGTTAACATAGATTTTACTTCCTATTCCTTGAGAGGGTGAATATTGCGAATTGTTTTCAAAACCAAATATTTTGTTTTTAAAAGCAATTTCATTTTGCAGTTTATAACCAACTAAATAACCCATACCTATCAAGATTTTCTGTCCTAAAATTAATTGATGATTACTTCCTATTTCAATAGATTGATATAGAAATCCATAAAAATTTATTCTTAAATTAATTACTGTAAATAAGCTATGGTAATCAAGTTATAAAATGTTTTATTTGTAAACTTAAAAAATCTAATTGTATATAAAGAAATGAAAAAAATAATTTTATGCGCAGCAGTTGCTTTAACTGTAATTGCATGTGGCAATGGTAACACACCAAAACAAGAAACAACTCCAACAGATACAACTAAAACTGCAACTGATACTACAGCACAAGCTCAATATTTTGGTGCTAAAATTACAGAAGAAGGTGCTATTGCATTGGCCGAATTAAAAGGCGCAATGGGCGAAAAGAAAGAATTAAGTACTAAGGTAATGGGTGAAGTAGAGGCTGTTTGCCAGAAAAAAGGCTGTTGGATGAATATTAAAAATGCAGAAGGTGAAAGCATGCGTGTAACTTTTAAAGATTATGCTTTTTTTATGCCTATGGACTGTTCAGGTAAAACTGCAATAGTAGAGGGTATGGCTAAAATAGAAGAAACAAGTATTGCTGATTTAAAAGAATATGCCAAAGACGACAACCAAAGCAAAGAAGCTATTGCTGCCATTAAAGAACCTAAAAAAGAATTGGTTTTTGAAGCAAGTGGTGTAATTTTAAAGTAGTTAACAAAATTGTTTTATAAAAACAGCCAATAATTTTTTTATTGGCTGTTTTTTATTTTACCAAAGTAAAAATATGAAAAAAGTAATTTACATAATTGTATTAGCGTTATTTACAGGTATTTTAATTAATGCTTGTACAAATAATAATAACCAACAAGCAGGAGCAAAAATTGCTGATTCTGCAACAGTTATTGAAACCGTAAAAGACCCAAATAAACCCAAACCTATGGCTTTAATGATGCGCCAAATGGCAGCCAATGCAGATAGCATGAAAGCTAAACTTTTAAGAGGTGAAAGTATAGATAGTTTATCGTTTCCTTTTATTCGTTTTTACTTAGTAGAACCCACCGACAAAAATGTTTTGGAACCTCAGTTTTTCGAAAATGCTAAAGTTTATCAAGCTGCTCATAAAGCTATTTTTGACCATCCTGAAAATCAAAAAAAATATTATAACTTAATGATTGGTGCTTGTATTAGTTGTCATGAAAATTATTGTAGTGGCCCATTACGCAGGATAAAAAAAATGCCAATAATAGATTAAGTATGAAAAGTATTTTTACCATTATTTCTTTACTAGTTATTGGTTCGTGTGGTATTTTTAAAAATAAGTCTACCATGATTTTAAACGGAAGAGCAACCCAAGAAACACTCACAAATAATCAATATTTTTGGTTTACTGATGAATACAATAATTATAAAGTAAATCAAGAATTAATTAATCAATTAAAGCCTTTAAAGGAAGACTTAAAAGTGCTTATAGTAGCAGGTACATGGTGTGGTGATACTCAACGAGAATTACCTCGTTTTTTTAAAATTGCTAATCAAATTGGCATTCCAGCAGAAAATATTGAAATGATAATGGTAAATGAAAAAAAGCAATCAGCTGCATTTAATATTTCGGTTATTCAGGTTACTAACATTCCAACATTTATTTTTTTTAAAGATGGCAAAGAGCAAGGAAGAATTATTGAAAAACCCAAAACCACCATTGAAGAGGACTTATGTAACCTATTAAATTTAATGTAAAAAACATTAGTTAGTTCACACTAAAAGTTCTTTAAAGTAACAATATCGCAAAACTCCTATTTCTTTAATAACTCCTTTGAAAAGTATACTGATAAAATCTTTTGTTAAAAGGAAATGACTTTGATAAAGGTTAGCGTATATCAATTCATAAAAACGCTTTAACCAACAAATAATAGAAAATTTATTATTCTATTACATCCATAAAAATACCCCTTATTCTAAAATCATTCAAATCATCTCCTTTCAAAATAATATCTTCATATTCGTCCATTGTCGATAAAGGTTTCAAGATTATTGATTCATGTTTACGTTCATCATTGGATAAATTCCATTTACTATGATACTCCTTAACTGTATAACCAGAACCAAATTCAGAGTCTCTTATATTCGTTGATTCTACTAAAACAATTTTACCATTTCTTGATCCTCCTTCATCTTGTCTGAATAAACAATACGAACCATTTGGTATTTTTTTATTCATAGATTCTCCTATTACTTTACAAATGAAATAACCTTTTTTAGCTGAGATATTAAATGGCGGTTCTACCCATATCAACTCTGAATGTTGCTGCAAGTCGCTAAAGTTTCCTGCTGCTGCGGAGATATCAACTAATGGTATTGAATTGACGTATGGTTTTGCTTCTTCAAACCGTAGGATTCTGAATGGAATTTCTTTTTTGAAAGTCTCAATGTGATTTTGTAAATACTCTCTCAACTCTTTGTTATAAGCGTAAATAAAAGTTCCCTTTATTCCACGATACATTATTGTCTTGTAAATATTAACAATAAAGTTCTTTAGTTCTTCTTCATTTACTCCGATTCGCCCATATTTATCAAAATAGTTACTTGAATCAATTTCGATTTTATTTGTCGCAGAGTTGTAATTTATTTCTTTTCCGAAAATAACTCCTGTATAGTTTAAATCATATCCTTGAACTGTATGAATACAACCAATTTCATGCAAAGGATTATTAATGTCTTTTGGATTGTTAATCCAATCTTTATCAGTTTGATTCCATTGAAATTGTAGGCCTTCAATTTCTATATCTATCGCATCTGGAGTTGGATTCTTTTTTTTGGGGTCAGATTGCCATTCCCATGAATACCCTGCAACTAACCTACACAAGTGAAAGTCTTCTTCTTTTTTTGATAATTCGGTATACAAATCTTTAAATGATTCAAATAATACAAGATCATATGATTCTTCTCTATATTTAGATTGAATTGTTCTTTTAACATTTAGTAATTCGTCAACAAATTGAATATAGTTATTACCACCTTTTACTCTCATTTGAGACTTCAGTTCAAGCTTTAACGTGTTTTTCTCATTCAATAAAGTATTAAAATTTGAAGAGTCAACATCAGAAGGCTTCACAGATTGAGCTGAGTCATAAAAGAAAATTTGGTTCTTGCTATTTGCAAGTATCCAATCCAACTCAGTGCCAGTGTCATCTAAATTTAATTTTTGATTATTCTTTTTAAATGCACCTCTCCAGCCAATATTTTTATATTGCCTAAGTCTGTGAGCTTCGTCAACGATTAATAAATCATATTTCTCTGAACTAAAAGTGTCTGATGGGTTTATTACCATAGATGCTTTAAGCCCTGGAATTTTTCTGAATACATTTTCTAATGATTCTCTAAGAGAAGTCATTGCCACTACTAAACCAATTTTTGCATTAGGATATTTATTTCTAAATTCAATGATATAATTAATCTCTCGCAATTCATCATCATTGAAATCTTCGATTTGTATATTTCCAACATCTGTACTCAAAAGTTTAATCAAATAGGTGGCAAGAATGGTTTTTCCAGTTCCAGCACCTCCGCTAATAAAAATTCTATTTGATTTTTTTGATGTTAATCCTTCCAATATTTCAATAACAGAATTATATTGATCTTCATTAAGCGACTTATATGGGGAATATTTAAATAATTCTGAATTTTCTATTTCAGTTAATGATTTTGTTACAATTTTTTTCTCAATAAGTTGATTCCAAATTTCTTTAAAAAGATTTTTATATAAATCCTGTTGATAATAATTGTGATTTATTAACCCGTAATTACCATTCTGAAGCTTATAAGTACCTTCAGCTGTTATATATTGAATTAAACTCGACTCAATATCTAATGTTGCGGACTTATTGAATTTATCTGAACCAATAATAGATATTTTATCAAGCTTACACCTTTCAGGATTTGCTAAATGATTTTTGATACGGCTAGATGCATTTGTCGATTCACCAACATATGCAATTTTTATTGAATCGTTTTGAATAAAATAAACCAATGGCCATTGGTTTTTAACCCAAGTATTTTGTTCAATACTACTTAGTGAGAGTTTGTTAAAATCATATTGTTCAGAAACTTCAATTGATAATTCAAAGGATAAACTCATAATTCAGTGTATTTTTTAGCAACGCCTTTAGACTTATCTACTGGATATTTTTTATCATTTTCAATGGTTTTATCTATAACAGCATCAAACAAATCAATGCCATAATTATTAGCCAAGTACAAGCAATAAGTAACTATATCAGCTAATTCATTTTTTACTTTATCTTCATCTACATCCTTTTCTCTATCCCAAAGAAACAAGTCAATCAGCTCACCAGCCTCCGATCCTATAGCCATAGATAAATTTTTAGATGTATGAAACTTTTTCCAATCCCTTTCACTTCTAAAGCTATCCAAAAACTTCATCATTTCATTTAATGGATTAAAACCTAAAGGCTGTTCATAGACTAAAACAATTTGATTTGGGCCTATTAAATTCTTATGGAAAATAAAATCACCTTCTTCGTATGAATTTTCAACATTAAAAACATCAGGTGCCAAAATAATATCAAAGCCTTGTTCTCTTAAAAAACTATTTACCAAAACTATTTGCTTTTGTATAGATTCGGCTTCGAATGTTCTTTTAAATAACTTCCCTTCTGTCCAGCCATGATGGAGTTCCGCTAATCTATCAGAAAAAGGATAAACTTCAGATAATAAAGGTAATTTCATAGTTAATTTTGAGGTTTATGCATTGTCAATGCTAATTTATATTCATCATCGTAAGGCAATTGTAATTGTGGAAGCATTTCGGGTATTGCCAAAGCCCAACTAACATAGTAGTAAGCAAGAACATGATAACCTGAAAAGGTTTTTCCTTTAATCGAACTTATTCTGTAATCGTCTTTATCAGGCCTATAACCTTGCGTGCCTTGCATAGCAATTTCTAACGCCATTTTCTTAATTTCTTCTTTAGGCATTCCAACGAAAAATTGAAGAGCATCAACCATGAACATAACCACTGCCATGTTAGTACCAATGCTCTGCTGTGACTTTTGGAACTTTTCCATTTCCCTTTCTTTGTAAGGGTCTTTGGATTCCAAATCATAAGGATCTTTTTCAATGGATGATAAAAGCTCGTCTATATTTGTTCTTTTTGTTCTGTATTCATTTTCATTAACAAGTTCAAAGTTCTTATCAAGTTTTAAGTCTTCTGCCCAATGCAATACCAATTCATACTCTTCAGCAGGTTCTTTATCGTCCTTGTATTGCAAATACTCTTCATAAAAATCTGTTGCTAATTTCATTTCTGACGGAATAGCATTGAAGTCTTTGATAAAGTCAAAACCAAATAATTCTTTGAACTGAATTGCATTTACAATATTGTAGACCTTGCTTTTTGAAATGATGTCTTTGGGAGAGAGTTCAACAATCTTTTTATCTGTTACAGCCTTCAGGCCTTCTTGTAACATATTGTAGAGAGAGATAAATTGAAAAGGTCTGAGTTCTGCGAATTCATTATAAAGGAAATTCTCAATAAATAAGTCAATTGGCGTATTGAATATTTGACGGTTCATGCCTTCAAATAAATTAGAACAATAATCAGCAATTGACTTTTCAGAAATTCCCATTTTGTTGAATTTCTTGATTGTCGGTTCAAGTTCTTTTATGAATTCTGTTTTATGATTCTGAGTAGAAATAAATAATTGGTTTAACTCACCTTTTCTTGCTTCAATAACAAAATCTAAATGCACCAATTCATGCATTATTAAATGTTCAACCGCTGGATAACTTGGTTTGTATTTTACAATGTGAGTTTCTCTGTCATAGTTTTCTGCAAACTCAAATTTTGCTGCCGTTGGGATTTCTTCATCTTGAATAATGTCAATTTTTCTGTCACCATCAAATTCAAGTTTGTGTCTGTATTCCCTGAATATTTTTTTGCCAGTATCAGTTGCAATTATTTTTTTAGAAATCTCGAAAGCTTGTCTTACAGAGTTTTGGTATAAAATATCCTTACTTTTATTCAGTTTAATTGCTTGAATGGTGCTGTAAAAAGATGACTGCAAGTCCGCTTCCATTTCGGCAATCATTCCTAAAGCAAAATGAGTGTTTGCATATTGATCATTAATCTTTAAAGCCTCATAAAAATATTTTTTTGCTTCTTCCAATTTACCTTGTTGCATAAGGTTTGCACCAATATTATTTATGGTGATATTGTCCTTAGGATTTGCAATTTGTGCTTGGTCATAATACTTCATTGCAGTTGGAACATCATCTTTAAATTTAGCAAAGATGTTTCCCATCATAAGTAAAGCCCATCCATTTTTTGAATCCCAACGCAAAGCGTCAATTAAGCAATTTATTGCTTCATCTTGGTTACCTTCATCGGATAGTACTTGTCCCATAATTCGGTGGTATTCCGAATTTGTTGGATTTTTTTCAATGAGTTTTTTTAGGATTGGTTTTGCCTCTGAGTATTTTCCTTTTTCGCAAAATGAAACAACTTTTTGAAAATCTATTTCTTGAGCAAGAATTGAAGATGTATCGATTTCTATTTTTACAAAATCATCATTAATTGATACTCTGGGCTTAATAGAAGCAAAAGTGTAATAATTTTCTAGTGTATTGATAATGAGCGATTTACCCCCCCCAATTAATTCTGGGAAGATTTCTAGTAAAAAGTTATCTATTTTATGAATAATTACCATTAGTTTTTTATGATTCAAATGTAATGCAAAATGATATTATTTCATTAAAAAGTATGTGTGAATAGATATCAGAATTTAATTTAAAATATAGTCCTTATGAAATCAATTACTTAAAATGTGCTTCTTAAAAATAAAATTACTTTACTAACCAAATTTGATAAATATGTCAAGCACTATTTTAGTTCTAAAACCCGTGCGGGAAAGGTTTTGTCAAAGTTCAAGACTTTAACAAAGGTAAAGACAGTTAAAAAGGAACTACTTTTGGTTTCAAGTTTAAAACTTTGACAAAGTATATTCCGCATAATTTTCCCTATTAATCTATTCCGTAGGGGAACACCTTTGTCAAAGTTCAAGACTATACAAAGGTAAAGACCAATAAAAAGGAAAACTGCACTCATCCTATAAAACTTTACAATAAAAAAATTTACTTTTAATTGGAGTAAACTAAACTTTATTATATTCGTTTAAAATTGTTGTTACCCTAAAAAGGCTTCACCAAATAGTTAGGATATAAATATGGTTAAAAAAATTTACTTAATAATTTTAGTGTTGCTTGCAACATTAAAAATTTCAGCCCAAACTTGTACTATTATTGCCAATTCAAATTTAGTATGCCTTGGCAATGCCATAAATTTTAGCGCAACTTTTACACAAGGCTTAACTCCTAGCATTTATGAATGGAATTTTGGGAATGGCGTTACCAATAATCAAGCTAGTCCTACCTATAACTACCCTAATACAGGTAACTTTACACCAACCTTGAAAATTACTTTTACCAACAATTCGCAGTGCGTGGTAAATGGAAGCAATATTCAAGTGGTGGCACTGCCTATTGCCGATTTTGTAATAACTACTGCTACACGCCAATGTTTTAAAGGCAATAGTGTTTGTGTAAATGATTTATCAAAACCAGGACCAAGCGGAAGTCCATTGAATATTCGTACTTTTTTATGGGGAGATGGTGGTTTTGATGTAAGTCCAATAAGTAATAAAAACTTTTGTAATACCTATACAAACAGCGCTGGTAGTACTAACTCACTCGTACTTGAGGTTACCGATGCCAATGGCTGTTTAACACGACTTGAAAAAAACAATGCCATTGTTATTTTACCCAAATCGGATGCCATTAGTTTTGTAACACAATACAATGTAAAATGCAATACCACTCCAGTTACATTTTTAAATACTTCCATTTTATCACAATCAAAGGTTAAGAAATTTACTTGGGATTTTGGTGATGGTACCATTGATTCGTCAAGTACCAAATGGAATAATTTTATACATAATTATACTATTGGAGGTTATTTTTCACCACGATTAATCGTTACCGATTTAAATGATTGTAAAGATACTTTTGTATTGGTTAATGGAGCCCAAAATCTTAAATTAGATGACAAAATTACAATTACCAATGTAGATAAATGTTTTAGTAAACAAGATTATTCTTTTTCAGTACCAGGCTCATCAGGGGCAAATATTTATTGGTCTATTTACGATGAAAAAGGCAAAATATTTGACACCATATACAATACAGCATATATACAATTGGCCAACAAAAAATTTAATTGTGGTTGGTACAAAGTAAACATGTATGCCAGTGCTGGCAGTTGTAATATAAAAGCAGATACTTTAGTTGAAGTTTTTGGCCCTAATACTATTTTAGCCAATGATACAGTTAGACCATTAAATGAAAACCAGTGTAATCCTAACGATACTGTTTTTTTTAGAGTTCCTCCTCCTGAAATTTCATGTTTTTATAAAAATGTAACCAATTGGCTTTGGGACTTTGGTGATGGTTTTGCACCTCCTTGTACCACTGATACTAAAAACGGAATTAATGTAGGTGTAAATTGTAGGTATAGTAAAGATAGCACTAATATCAAACACAAATACAATCCAACAAAACCAGATTGTTATAATGTAAAACTATTAATTACCGACCCTATAAAAAATTGTAGTGACCTTGATTCTTCATTGGTAATATTAAGTAGCCCCAACGCAAAACCTAATTTACCAACACGCAGAGGATTATACTATTACACCATTCCTCCTGGTAAAGCAGGACCACCACAAAATTGTTTTTCAAGTACCTTTGTATTTCAATACGAAGAAACCTTACCCGATTGCGGCAGAGAAAGAGTATGGATTAACCTAGATTCGGCTGCTGGAAAAAACAGATGGGACTCTGTATATCCTAAAGAAAATTTTCACATTACGAGGTATTCAAATACTGCAGATCCTAACGGATGGGTTACAGTTGGTTTAATCATTAAAAATGGCATTTGTTACGATACCGCTTGGTATCACAATATGTTTCAGCTACTCAAAATAAAACCTCAGTTTAAGGCAACGGTAGAAGGAAAATGCCCTCCTTATAAAGTTACAGTTAATTTAATTGACTCCATACAAGATAGCATAGTTACCGCACGAATAAGTTTTAATGGTATTGACAGTGTTCAAAACTTAGCTTTAACAGACTCGGTTATAAACCAGAAAGTGGGGTACTTTAATTCAATGGGAATTAAAACAATACGTGTTACATTAACCAATGCCAAAGGCTGTAGCCAAGTTTACGACACTTTGCTATACCTTGGCTTTTATAAAGATTTAGCCATACCAAAACCAATAGGTTGTTTTAAAGATTCAATTCAATTTTTAGAGGTAGTGGATTATTATTCTAAAACTACCAACTATTGGAAACAACCCGCGAGAGCAATTGCTAATAAAGAAAAGTTGTGGTGGAACTTTGGAGATACGAATGTATTTGTAGCGGGAGGCAGTTCACCAAAATATAAATTTAGTAGACCGGGCAATTTTTTAGTAAAAATTGCAATTCAAGATAGTCTTGGATGCAGAGATACTATGATAGCTAGGCAAACAATAAAAATAGTAGATGTAAAGGCTAATATTTTACCTATTAGTGCTAACTTAATTTGTGCTCCTAAAATTATTCCATTTAAAGACAATTCAAAAGTTATTGACTCATCAGCATTATATGGCAATAGTAGCTACGACAACATCATTTCTTGGAGTTGGGACTTTGGGGATTTAAAAGCCAAATCATTATTAAAAGATCCTCTTCATGACTATACAAGTAATGATTCTTTTATGGTTACACACATAGTAAAAACTACAGCTGGATGCACCGATACTGTATTTTTACCTTTAATTATTAAAGGCCCCAAACCTAAATATCTTTTTTCAAGTGGAGATACATTAGGATGCGCCCCTGTTAAACTAAAACTAAATAATACAACAGGAAAACAAATTAAAAGTTGGCAATGGACAGTAAATGGTCCGTTAAACTTCATTATCTCAACTGATAAAGACACTGCAACAGATTTTTCGTTGGTAAAAGCAGGGAAATATAGAATTTTATTATTAGGAACTGACTCATTGGTAAATGAAGTAACTGGACAAACTGTTTATTGCACATCTGTTTACCCCGATACTTTAAACCCAAGTCAAAAGCCTGTTTATGTAACCGTTTACGACAAACCTTTAGTAAATTTAATTGGGCCTGATACTATTTGTCCAAACCAAAATTTCTCAATAATAGCAAGGGCGGATACCATTTATAATCAATTTTTATGGCAGGTAAGTGATGGATTTACGGCACCACTAAAACCAAAAACTGATACAGTATTCACTCATAGTATTAAAGATACCGGAAACTTTATTATAACTATGATTCCAAGTACGTCTGTGAAAATTTCATGTTTGGATACTGGCTATCATGCAATTTATGTTAGCAATATTAAAGCTAATTTTGACATTGATGATACCAAATCACCCTTGTATTCTTTTATAAATAAATCAACTAATGCTGTAAGTTATAATTGGAATTTTGGACAACCAAATTCAGGATCTGAAAATAGTTCAAACATTCAAAACCCAAGTCATGATTATAAAAACTTAAACGATAGTTTTAAAATTTGTTTAGTAGTAAAAAATGCAGGCGATTGTTATGATACAGCATGTAAAGTAATATTGCCAGTAGCACGTTTAATAAATGTGCCAAATGTGTTTACACCCAATAACGATGGCATAAACGATGCTTTTGATATAGATATTTTCGGAGAATTTGAGTACAATTTAAAAATATTTAACCGTTGGGGAGGTAAAGTTTTTGAAGGAACTAAAGATGGTAAAGGAAATGATGGCATTAATTGGAATGGAAAAACAGATAATGATGGATATCCTAATCCTGACGGTGTTTATTACTATACCTTTAAATACAAATTTAACAGTACGGAACCCGAAAGAACTTTACATGGAAGTATCACATTAATTCGTGAATAAAAATATTATATGACTAATGAACACATAGCTTTAAAATGGTTTGAAGCGTTTAACAACCATAATCTTGATAATTTATTAAACTTATACAGTGAAAATGCCAAACACTATAGTCCTAAGTTAAAGGTAAGACAACCAGAAACTAATGGCTTAATAGTTGGTAAAAATGCACTTAGAGTTTGGTGGGCTGATGCTTTTAAACGTTTGACTAATTTACATTATGAAGTAACATCACTAACCGCAAACAATAACCGGGTTTTTATGGAATACATAAGAAAGGTACCCAATGAAGAGGAAATCTTAGTGGCCGAAGTACTTGAAATTGAAGATGGTTTAATAGTTGCATCAAGGGTTTACCATGGATAAATTAATTGAATAGTGAAATCTTCAATTTTATTATTCCTTATGCTGCTCATATTTGTTTTTAGCAGCTGTCAAAAGCGGTATTGGTATAGGTCTTTTGTATGGGGTTCTGACAAAAATTTAGTCCCTGCTAATATTGTAATAAACAATAGCAGCACTCAATTACTTAATAAAGCTTTTGAAGATGAAATATTAACTGCCTGCAAAAAACAATTGCAAAAAAAAGGCTTCAAAATCTCAACAAAAAAAGCAGCCTTCACCTTTGAATTAAACATTAAAGTTGACAAATTTTCAGTAAGCGGTTTAGCATATTATGGTGGAGAAAAAACATATTTATACCCCTACTACGACAAAGATGTAAAAGCAATATTATTAGATTGCTACTTATTCGAAACTAAAAAAGATTTACGTTGGAAGGTATGGGAAAATAGTAATGATTTATATTTTTTTGGTAAACAAAAGCGTGATATGAGAAGAACAAAAAGTATGGTTAAATATTTAATTAGGAGCGCCAAGCAAAAATGAAAAATTTACTAAAATTAATCTTGGTATTATTTGTAATATCAAATAATGCCTATGCACAAACAGAGAAACTATTAGATAAAGTAAAGAAACAATCTGCAAGTATTAAATCTGGCTCCTATATAGTAACCAAACGATTCAAATATTTTGATTTTAATGAAACAAAAACAGCAAAATTAGCTGTTCAATTTTGCGAACTAAAAAACACCACACTTTGTATAATTAACGATTTAGAAAATGAAGAAATTATGTATTTTGACACTTCAAAGTATGTGTATCACTTTAGTAAAAAGGATTCAATTTTAAGAATTTTAATAGCATATAATCCAAACCAAGATTTACTTTATCGCTATATGCAACCATATGGATATCCTGCTATTTACCCATCTAATTTAAAAAATACCCAAATATTAAATTCAAAAACATTATGTACCTTAGTTGACACTAATTTTGATAATGAAAATGGAATATTTAGAAATGAAAAATTTGAATTCACGGTTGATAAAAAGCTAAATACAATTATAAATTATAAAACCTATTTAGAAATGAGAGCCTATAATGGCAGTTATAACAATCAAAGAATAGAAGAAAGCATTACAAATGTTAAACTAAATAATTTTAAAGCACCTAAATTTTTAAAAAAAATAAAGCTAGAAATGAGCAGATTACCCATTAAAAGAAAAATGCTAATGGGTTACTAATAATTCATTAAACAAAAAAGCCAACAGAATTAACTGTTGGCTTTTTTATTTTAAAATGAAATATATGATACTATTTTACTTCTTCAAAAGTAGCATCTTGTGTATTACTATCTGCCGACCCTGCATTAGCATCTGAACCTGCTTCAGCACCATTGGCTTCAGCATTTTGAGTTGCTTTATACATATCTTCGCTAGCGGCAGCCCAAGCTGTATTTAAAGCTTCTAAAGCAGCATCAATTCTAGGTAAGTCTTTAGCTGAATGTGCAGCTTTTAATTCTTCTAAACCTTTTTCAATCGCCTCTTTTTTCTCTACCGGAATTTTCTCGCCATATTCTTTTAACTGTTTTTCAGTTTGGAATATTAAGCTATCTGCCATATTGATTTTTTCAGCTTCTTCTTTTGCTTGTTTATCGGCATCTGCATTGGCTTCTGCTTCAGCTTTCATGCGTTTAATATCATCATCGCTTAAACCTGAAGATGCTTCGATACGAATTTTTTGCTCTTTTCCAGTTCCTTTATCTTTTGCACTTACATGTAAAATACCGTTAGCATCAATATCAAAAATAACTTCTACTTGAGGTACTCCGCGAGGTGCAGGAGGAATGCCATCTAAGTGGAAACGACCTAAACTTCTGTTTTGCGCTGCCATTGGACGCTCACCTTGTAAAACATGAATTTCTACACTTGGTTGGTTATCGCTAGCTGTACTAAATGTTTCCGATTTTTTTGTTGGAATAGTTGTGTTTGCATCAATTAATTTGGTAAAAACACCACCCATAGTTTCAATACCTAAACTTAAAGGAGTTACGTCTAATAATAAAACGTCTTTTACCTCGCCAGTTAATACACCACCTTGAATGGCAGCTCCAATAGCTACTACTTCATCAGGATTTACACCTTTTGATGCTGCTTTGCCAAAGTATTTTTCTACCGCTTCTTGAATAGCAGGAATACGGGTTGAACCACCTACTAAAATAATTTCATCTATATCGCTTGTGCTGTAACCAGCATTTTTCAATGCAGTTTTACATGGCTCAATAGTACGTTTGATTAAGCTATCAGCTAATTGCTCAAATTTAGCACGAGTTAATGTTTTAACTAAATGTTTTGGAATTCCATCAACAGGAATAATATAAGGTAAATTAACCTCAGTTTGAGTTGAACTTGAAAGTTCAATTTTTGCTTTTTCAGCAGCTTCTTTCAAACGTTGTAAAGCCATTGGGTCTTTACGCAAATCAATACCTTCATCGTTTTTAAACTCATCTGCCAACCAATCAATGATTACTTGGTCAAAATCGTCACCACCTAGGTGAGTATCACCATCAGTACTTTTTACTTCAAAAGTTCCAGTTCCATCTACATCGTACATTTCTAAAACAGAAACGTCATGTGTTCCACCACCACAATCAAAAACTACTACTTTAATGTCTTTTTTGCTTGCTTTATCTAATCCATAAGCTAATGCAGCTGCGGTTGGCTCGTTGATAATACGTTTAACAGTTAAGCCTGCAATTTCGCCAGCTTCTTTAGTTGCCTGACGTTGTGCATCGTTAAAGTATGCAGGAACAGTAATAACTGCTTCTTTTACTTCATAACCTAAATAATCTTCAGCAGTTTTTTTCATTTTTTGTAAAACCATTGCTGAAATTTCTTGTGGAGTATATAATCTTCCGTCAATGTCAACACGAGGAGTATTATTGTCACCTTTTTTAACAGTGTACGACATACGACTAATTTCTGTAGAAACTTGGTCGAATGTGTTACCCATAAAACGTTTAATAGAAGAAATGGTGTTTTTAGGATTAGTAACTGCCTGACGTTTTGCAGGATCACCAATTTTACGTTCACCATCTTTAATAAATGCTACAATTGAAGGAGTCGTTCTACGTCCTTCGCTGTTGGCAATAACCACGGGTTCGTTGCCTTCCATTACCGCAACGCACGAGTTGGTTGTTCCTAAATCTATACCTATTATTTTACTCATAATTTTGTTTGTTATTTTCTCCTTCAGTGTCAATCATAATGCCAAGCCAAAAAATGACAATCTAACTAAAAAATTGGCTTGTTTTTTAACTTTTAGGCAAAAAAATAGCTGCCTTTTGGCAGCTATTATGACATATTTAGTTTAGTGAAATTCTATTGCTGAAATTGCGGTAAAGCTTTAATTATAGCAATGCCACCGTTATCTACTGTTATAGCAGATTGTATATTAATAGTTCGAGCAGCAAATAAACCCAATGCACCACCTTTAATGTTTGTATAGTCAGTTCGCTTTTGAACAAATGAAATATTAGGTTTACTTACTTCTTGGATATCTAATAAGTCTGCACTAGCTCCCCAAGTAACATATTCAACACCAACATATTGTCTGATTACATTGTTAGATTGAGTTTCAAAATAAGCTCTCCAATCTTTTAAAACATCAGGTGATTTAATTAGAAATGAAACAATTGAATTAGGTTGGTATTTAGCAGTTTCATCACTAGATTGTACGTAGTAATCATAAAATTTCTCTTCAAAAGCGGTTGGATTTGATAAAGGAGCCTCTAAGTATTTTAATCTTATTGCTGCATCAATAATAAAGGCCGAAGTATTTATTCTGTAACTAAATCTAAATTTATTTGCACTGTTTTCTGAAATGGTAATATTGCGCGATTCTATAGCTTGATCACCAATTAGATTACACATAGCGGTATATTTATTACCTGTTAATGTATTTATTACACTCAAATTGACACTTTGTATATCAGGATACTGCTTTAAATTGTAAACATCCGATTTATAAATGAAGTTTTTATCGTTGGCAAAAAAGCCTGCATTCTTTGAAATTTCGTTTGTTCTATAGCAATTTATAGTGTCATTTGTAAATGCTCTAACTACAATTAGCTGCACTTTAATATTTTTAAGTTCCAACGAATCAGAAATTTTAGAAGCTTCATTGGCTTTTACTTCAATAGAATTCTGAAACACCTTTTGAATTCTTAAATATTGTACAGTATCATTAATGTTAATAAAGCCGTAAATCACAGGTATTTCGCGGTAAGGAGCGTTTATTTCGAGCTTGTTATCACAAGAAATAAAGCCTAAAAGAACAATAATTATTAATATATTTTTTTTCATTTTGAGGTGGCAATATAGCTTTATGCTTTTAAATTCATTTTATGTATGACAAATAATTTTGATTAATGGTTTTATCTTTACATTTGAAAAATAAAAAAAATTACAATGAGCGTTCATAAAGAGTATAAAAAAATAACTACCCACAGTTTACAAGAAATGAAAATACGTGACGAAAAAATTAGCATGCTTACTGCTTACGACTACAGCATGGCTAAAATTTTTGACGAAGCCAAAATTGATGTATTATTGGTGGGCGATAGTGCAAGCAATGTAATGCATGGCCACGAAACTACTTTACCCATCACATTAGATGAAATGATAAGCCATGCCGCAGCTGTTATTAGAGCCGTTAACCGCTGCCTAGTAGTGGTGGATTTACCTTTTGGAAGTTATCAAGGTAACTCAAAGGAAGCTTTAAACTCTTCAATCAGAATCATGAAAGAATCCGAGGCGCATGCAGTTAAATTAGAGGGTGGCGAAGAAGTGGTAGAATCTATCAAACGTATATTAACTGCCGGAATACCTGTTATGGGCCATTTGGGTTTGACACCACAAAGTATTTATAAATTTGGAACTTATGAAGTTAGGGCAAAAGAAGATGCTGAAGCACAGAAACTATTACACGATGCTAAATTATTAGAAGAAGCAGGTTGTTTTGCTTTGGTTTTAGAAAAAATTCCATCAAAATTGGCAAAGCAAGTAACTGAATTGGTGAAAATTCCGGTAATTGGAATTGGTGCAGGTTCTGATGTGGATGGCCAAGTTTTGGTAAGCCACGATTTATTGGGCATTAACAAAGATTTTTCACCTAAGTTTTTACGCAGGTATTTAAACTTATTTGATGAAATTAAAGGTGCAGTTGAGCAATACATAGCTGATGTAAAATCGGTTGATTTCCCGAATGAGAAAGAGCAGTATTAATGAGTGCGGAGTTCGAAGTGACAAAAGTGCGAAGTGAAATGCTAAATGAATTAGCAATTAGCAATTGGCAATAAGCAATTGGCAAAAGTTTGACTACTCAGTAAAAATAAATTATGAAATTTAAGAATTTAGTTCAATTGAAGTTTTGCTTGCTTCTAAGTTTGTTAGTTGTATACATTGCTGCAAATGCCAATGAAATTGACAGCTTGAAAACGGATAAACAAGTTTTGGCATTTATAAAAAAACTATCTCCTAAAGACGAAAGAATAGGTGGAACAAGTTTTAATGCTCATAATAGTTATGATTCAAAAACGCAAAAAACGGCTGATTCATTAGGAGTTAAAAATTGGATAAAAATTGACTTTGACCAAAATGGCGAAACAGATTTGATTGCATTTAATTTGTATGATTTGCAGCAAATAGTCGCTGTTTTTTCAATAAATGGAAAGTACAAAAAAATTAATTCTACTTGGAGTGTTGGTTTTAAATATCCACTTACTTATCCAATTATTAAAAATATTGACAGTAAAAATTTGATTTTAATTTACCACAATCAAAGAACAAGTAATAGAATAAAATTAGGAGAAGATTTAAATTATACTCCAATTGAATGCGATACTATTATGTTTGAAGATGGGATGTTTTTAAATTATTATAAAAATCCTCAAAAACATATAGTTGAAAGCCTTAGTATAAAAAAGCTATTATAATGATGTTGGCGGAGAAATGAATATGGAAATTGATTTTATTAATCTGAAAGATAGTTGCTTTGAAATTAGCTATAATTATTCCACTACATATCCGATTAAAGAAATATTTACCTATAAATTAACTCAATCTGAAATATTGAAAATTAAATATTTAATCGAGGGCTCTAATTTTCCAACACTAAATAATAATAATAAATATAATTTGAGCCACCATAATAAATATTCTATAGAAATAATTTATGACAATGGTAAAGTAAAAAAAATCGAAGACGTTGGAGGTGTTGTAAACTATAATTTTTCAGAAATTTATTTTATGATGTACAACTTCAATTGGCTAAAATCACAATAACTCAATAAACCTTCTAATCTTTCAATCTTGTAATTTTTCAATCTTTAAATCAAAAAATGGTTCAAATCCTATACGAAGACAATCACTTAATAGCTGCTTTAAAACAAAGCGGACAAACAGTTCAGCCTGAACCTAACAAACCTAAAAGTTTGGAAGAGGAGGTTAAACAATACATAAAGGTAAACGAAAATAAACCAGGCGAGGTATATTTAGGTGTAATTCATAGGATTGACATGCCCGTAAGTGGCTTGGTTTTATTTGCCAAAAGCAGTAAAGCCCTAGTGCGCATGAACGAAATTTTTCAAAAACGTGAAGTAGAAAAACATTATATAGCCAAAGTTCATAATACACCTCCAAGTGCTAAAGGCTTACTTACACATTGGCTACGCAGAGATGAAAATAAAAACTTTACCAAGGCCTTTGACGAAGAAGTTACCAAAGCCACCAAAGCACAATTAGAATATACTTTGCTAAAAAAAGAAGGTAAATTTAGCTGGCTCAAAATAAAATTATTAACTGGACGAAAACACCAAATTAGGGCGCAGTTGGCTTATATTGGTTGCAGCATAGCTGGAGATGTAAAATATGGAGCACAAACACCAAACCGAAATGGCAGCATTTGTTTACACTCTTTCAGTTTAAGTTTTATACACCCGGTAAAAAAAGAACCTATTTTAATTGAAACTGAAATGCCTACTTTTTTATAAATAAGTTATTCCAAGAGGATATTCTTTACAAACTGAATTTAATAAAAACTCATAATCGGTTGGTTTATTTACAAAATCGAGTGCTGCGCAATTAATTACCAGAACACGTGCATTTTGTTGGCTATGTAAGTATTTAAAATACGTTTCTTGCAAACCTTGTAAATAACTATCTTCCATTTTTCGTTCATACACTCGGCCTCGGTTTAAAATATTCCATTGCAGTTTTTCAATAGGCGAATGCAAGTAAACCAATAAATCGGGTTGAGGAATTTGAAAATTAATAATTTCGAACATTTGACGGTATAGTTTATACTCGTCATCGTCCAAAGTATTTTGCGAAAACAACAAACATTTAGCAAAAATATAATCGCTTATTATAGGCTCACCAAATAAGTTTTCTTCTACCAAATGCTTTTTTAGTTGATTAAAACGAGCAGCCAAAAAGCTCATTTCGAGCGGAAATGCATACCTGGCTTTGTTCTCGTAAAATTTGGGTAGAAATGAATTATCTTCAAATTCTTCCATAATTTTTTTAGCATTTAAGCTGTTAGCCAACATATTAGCCAAAGTGCTTTTACCTGCACCAATATTACCTTCAATGGCTATAAAACGATATGGAGTTAAAAAATTCAAGAACTGCGAAAATGGACTTATAAAAATGATTGATATGTACATTTTTTCAACTAATTAAATGTGAATAATACCACTTAACAATAAGTTTATATTACTAAATAATTAATTTGCTTAATTTTGATTTTTATAAAAATACCGAACAAACTATGAGCGAATTAATAAATGAACAAGATGTAGCCAAAGCCTTAAAATTGGAAAAACTACATATCAGTTTAATTGCTCCCGCAATAATGAAACTGCTAAAGCTCGATAAAATTAACGAAGCATACAGCCCTTACTCTGAATTACAAAGTTTTGAATTTACCGATAAAATGCTTGCTGAGTTAGGTATTGATTACGAAATAGATGCAGAAGATTTAAAAAACATACCAAAAACAGAACCTTTTATAGCCATAGCAAACCATCCTTATGGCGGAATTGATGGATTAATTTTGGTTTCTATTTTAAATAAAATAAGGCCCGATACAAAAGTATTGGCAAATTACCTATTACAACAAATTCCAGCTATACAAGATAATATTATTGCGGTTAATCCTTTTAATGATGCTAAAAACAGCAATATAAATGTACAGGGTTTAAAAACACTTATGGGTTATGTAAAAGAGCATCCCATAGCAATTTTTCCTGCTGGTGAAGTTTCTGCTTTGAGTTTAAATACACTAAAAATTGCAGATAAAAAATGGGATCCAACTATTGGTAAAATTATTCAAAGAGCCAATATCAAAGTGTTGCCTATTTATTTTAGTGGCCACAATAGTTTAGCCTTTAACCTTTTAGGGTTAATTAGTCCGAGTTTACGAACAGTTAAATTACCTTCTGAGTTATTTAATAAAAAACAAAAAGTTAAAGTTAGAATTGGCAAACCCATTTTGCCAAAATCATTAGCCGAATTTGAAAATAGCGATGAATTATTGCGCTTTGTAAGGGCTAAAACTTATGCTTTGGGCTCTGGTTTTGAAGTAAAAAAATTCTTCAATATAAACCTCAATCGATTAATTAGACCAAGACCTATCATAGAAGAAACGCCAACAGATGAAATAATAAATAATATAAAAAACATTCCTGAAGATTGCGTTTACAAACACGAAAATTTTGAAGTTTATATAAGTAGTTCCTACAATATTCCAGCAGTTTTAAAGGAAATAACAAGGCTACGTGAGATTACATTTAGAGCAGTAGGCGAAGGTACCAACCGCAGTTTTGACACTGATGAGTTTGATTTATATTACAAACATTTATTTATTTGGGATTCGGCCGAAAATAAAATTGTAGGCGCATATCGATTAGGTTTAGGAGATGAGCTTTTTAAGCAATTTGGCAAAAAAGGATTTTACTTAAACCAACTATTCAAACTTAAAAAACCTTTTGCCCCTATTTTAAAAGAAAGCATAGAATTAGGTCGTTCGTTTGTAGCATTGGATTACCAACGCAAACCTTTGAGTTTAATGTTGCTTTGGAAAGGTATCAACGAGTTTTTAAAACAAAACAAAGGTCGATATAATTATATGATTGGCCCGGTAAGTATTAGTGGAGAGTTTTCTAATCTGTCGAAAGATTTATTGGTGGCTTATATTAGGCATAATCATTTTGATAGGGCTTTATCGAAAATGGTAAAACCACGCAAAAAATTCAAGTATAAATTTAAAGGTGAAGACAAAAAACTATTGCTTGAAAAGCACATGGACGACATTAAATTATTGGATAATTTAATTGGCGACATAGAGACCAATCATGCCAAAATACCTGTTTTGATAAAAAAATATTTGAAGCTAAAAGGAAAAATTATTGCATTTAATGTGGACCCTAAATTCAATAATTCTTTAGACGGATTTTTAATTTTAAATATTAACGAAATACCTGACGAAGCCTTTGATATGGTAAGCCGATAAGCCTTAAAACTTTTATGGTGGCAAACCGCCTTTAAATTGCTGCATATTTACTATACTTGCATTCTATAATTTTTACAACTATGGAAGCAGGAATTCCCTCAATTGATTTAAACGACTTTTTAAGTGGCGATACTCAGCGCAAAGAAAAGTTTGTACAAGAACTAGGCAGAGCTTACGAAGAGATAGGCTTTGTGGCCGTTAAAGGACATTTATTAACAGACGATACTTCGAGTACTTTATACCAACAAGTCCAAAACTTTTTTAACTTACCATTAGAGAAAAAAGTAACATTTGAAGACCCTGAAATAGCCGGACAAAGAGGTTATGTGGGTTTTGGAAAAGAACATGCCAAGGGCCGCAGCGAAGGCGATTTAAAAGAATTTTGGCATTTTGGTCAAACGGTAGAAGGCGATGATCCAATAAGAAGCGAATACCCTGAAAACATATTTGTACCTGAGCTACCTGCTTTTAACGAATATGGCATAAAAGCATATAAACAATTAGAAGAAACTGGCAAACACATGTTGCGCGCCATTGCTTTATACTTAGGTTTAGATGAATTTTATTTTGATGCAAAAATAAAAAATGGCAATTCTATTTTACGCCCTATTCATTATCCACCTATAACTAATGAACCTAAAAGTGCTGTAAGAGCTGCTGAACACGAAGACATTAACCTCATTACTTTGTTAATGGGCGCTAGTGCTGAGGGTTTAGAGGTATTAAACAAACAAGGCGAATGGGTGGCAATTACTGCATTACCTGAGCAGTTGGTTGTTAACGTAGGTGATATGTTACAACGTTTGACCAATAATAAACTAAAATCAACTACACACCGAGTGGTAAATCCACCAAAAGAAAAATGGGGAACTAGCCGTTTTAGTATTCCTTTCTTTTTACACCCGCGTAGCGAAATGCGTTTGGATTGTTTGGAAAGTTGCGTAACTAGCAGTTATCAATTACATTATGAACCAATCAGTGCTGGCGAATATTTAAATGAACGCTTGCGCGAAATTGGCTTAAAAAAATAATTGTATTAGATATTATCAAATAAATGCACGCTTTTCCAAAGCCAAATATTACTTTTAATCCTGCTTCGCAAACACTTAGTGACGCAAAATTTAGCATTGTAATTCCTAGTTGGAATAACTTGGCTATGTTACAGTTTTGCTTAGCAGCCATTAAAAAAAATTCTACTTATAAACATCAAATAATTATTCATGTAAATGAAGGAACAGACGGTACTTTAGATTGGATAAAAACCCAACAATTAGATTATACTTATTCGGTTCAAAATGCAGGTGTGTGTTATGCCATGAATGCCATGGCTACTTTAGCTAAAACGGATTATATATTGTTCTTAAACGATGATATGTATGTATGTCCTGAATGGGATGAAGTATTATGGAACGAAGTGCAATTACAAAACAATCATTTATGGTATTTTAGTGGCACTATGATAGAGCCAAAAGACAGTGGTAATAAATGTGCCATAGCTCCTTTCGATTTTGGCAATTCGCCAGAAAATTTTAAAGAAAAAGAACTGCTTACTTTTGTATCAAAACTAAAACACCACGATTGGTTTGGCGCAAGCTGGCCTCCAAGTTTGGTGCATATCAGTTTGTTTAATCAAGTAAATGGCTATAGCGAAGAGTTTAGCCCGGGCATGTATAGCGACCCCGATTTTTCAATGAAACTTTGGCAAGCAGGTGTGCGAAATTTTAAAGGATTGGGCAATAGTTTGGTTTATCATTTTCAAAGTAAAAGCACAGGCCGTGTTCAAAAAAACAATGGCCGTAAACAATTCGCTGCCAAATGGAAATTACCATCATCGTATTTTTATAAAAATGTATTGCTGTTAGGCAATGTATTTAACCAAAATACAACTCTTAAATTTACCAAAGATATTTTTTACTTAAGCGCCAAATTGAGAGCTTGGTGGATAGCAAAATAAGTAACTATGAATTTAAGTGTAGCCATCATAACTCATAACGAATCACAAAATATTGAGCGATGCATTAACTCGGTTAAAGCCATTGCAGATGATATTGTGGTAATAGACTCATATAGTACTGACAATACAGCAAAACTAGCAAAAGAATTAGGTGCAAGGGTTATTCTACAAAAATTTTTAGGACATATAGAACAAAAAAACTTTGCCATCAGCAAGGCGCAATATCCTTTTATACTTTCGCTTGATGCAGATGAAGCCATTGACGAAAAACTAAAACAAGAAATCATTACTTTAAAAAACAGCAATAAAATTGCCGATGGATATATTATAAACAGGCATAATAATTACTGCGGACAATGGATAAATCATGGTGCTTGGAAAAGCGATTTAAAACTTCGCTTATGGGATAGCCGCAAAGGCAAATGGGGAGGCATGAATCCGCACGATAAATTTGAAATGGAAACCAATGCCAAAATAACCATGCTTGAAGGTAAAATATTACATTGGAGTTATACCTCAGTAGCGCAACATGAAGGCAAGGTAGATTATTTTTCGTCCATAGCTGCAAAGGCTTATCACGCTAAGGAAAAAAAATCTTCCCTATTTAAAATTGTATTCAGTCCCCTATTTAGGTTTTTACGCGATTATATATTTAAACTAGGTTTTTTAGATGGTAAATATGGTTTTGTAATAGCCAAACTTACCGCCAAAGAGGTTTATTTTAAGTATAAAAAATTGAGTAAACTGTAAAATTTACTACAAAACAAATTCAGTAATTTAATTTCTGAAACCAATCTATACATTTGTTATACCTAATTACTAGATAAAAGTATATCAAATTGAAATCAAAAAACAGCTCATTTTACTGGAAAGCAATTCACTCAAATCAATCAGATGAGGAAGAAATAGTATCCATTAACCAAAAGATAGATTTCCGATTTTATCAGAAGGAGTTCTAAACCTCAATCATTATATGTTGGAAAATTCAAGGGGAAATATTTTTGCGTGAGTCGTTTATATAGACAAATAAAACATGACAAAAGAACTAAATTATAGAACAGCAACTGAAAAAGATTTAAAACAACTTCAGCAGTTGGGTTTATTGGCTTACGGACAATTCCAAAATGTATTAGGAAATGAAAATTGGGAATTAATGAAAGCCAATCATAATGACGATAATACTTATTTAAACATTTTAAAATTAGCAAAGTGTTTTGTTTGTGAAAATGCAAACGAACTTGTTGGAATGGCTTTTTTGATACCAAATGGAAATCCAACAACTATTTTTGAAAAGGAATGGTGCTATATAAGATTGGTAGGCGTTCATCCAAAATTTGAAGGTATGGGAATCGGTAGAAAATTAACACAAATGTGCATTGATAAAGCCAAAGAAACAGGAGAAAAAACCATTGCTTTACATACTTCCGAGTTCCAAAATGCAGCTAGGCATATTTATGAAAGTCTTGGCTTTGTTAAGCAAAAAAATCTTGATTTAATTTACGGAAAGCAATATTATTTATATACCCTAAAGTTACAATAGCAATGAATATAATATTTCACAAAGCCACTCTCAGCGATATTTCTACTTTAGTTGAAAACAGGATTTATTTGCACTTGAATTATCAGGAGCACAAAATGAAGAGGCTATTGAATCATTAAGAAATCAAATGACTAACTATTTTTCAAATGCAATCCAAAATAATACCTGTATTTCATTCATTGCAAAATGTGATGGGATAGTTGCAGGTATTGGTTCTGTTCATTTACGCGAAATGCCAGGCAATTTTAAAAATCCTTCTGGAAAATGGGGTTATATTATGAATATGTACACGGTTCCTGCATTCAGAAGAAACGGTATTTGTAAAAACAGTGTGAATTTATTGTTGAAAGTTGAAAAAAAATATGGCTATCATGCATTTGAATTTCATGTCATCAAATTAGGTGAAATAGTTTATACACAAGAAGGGTTTGTTCATCATGAAGAGCCAACATTGAGGAAATTTATTTTATGAAAATAATAAAAACTAAAGAATTAACCCCGCACCAATCAGCCCAAATTAACCAATTATGGAATGATGAATACCCTTTAAAATTAAAGGATAGATTTCCTATTTTGTTAGATGGTGCAGACTGGCACAATCATTATATTATTTTAGATGAAGAACAAAATGTAATTGCTTGGGCAGTTGATTTTGAAAAAGAAAAACAAATTCGATTTTCTATTATTGTTGCCTCAAAACAAAAAGGCAAAGGTTTGGGAGGGTTATTAATAGACAAATTGAAAGAAGAAAATAAAGAATTTTATGGTTGGGTAATTGACCATAATGATGATTTGAAAAGTAATGGAGAACATTACCAAACCCCAATGCCATTTTACTTAAAACATGGTTTTGAAATATTAAATGATATCAGAATTGACAATGAAATGATAAAGGCTGTTTTGATTAAATGGATTAAGAATAATAACTCATAAAAAATGAAAACTACATTCAAATATTCACTAGAGGGACAAGAAACAGATAGATTATTGTTTAGAAGAATTACTGAACAAGATTTTGACACATGGTTAGTATTTTGCAAATACCCAGATTCGTTGAAGTATATTTTTTCGCAAGAACAACTAAAGGTTGAAGACCCAATAGAACGCTGTAACATTTGGTTTAAAAGGGTTTTTAACCGATACGAAAACGAACTTGGTGGCATGAATGCTTTAATTGATAAACAAACAGGCGAATTGGTGGGTCAATGTGGCTTACTCATTCAAACCATTGATGATATGGAAGAGTTAGAAATTGGCTATTCGCTTATGCCAGCATTCCGAGGAAAAGGATACGCCAGTGAAGCAGCTATTAAATGTAAAGAGTTTGCTTTCGAAAATGAGTATGCAACTTCACTCATTTCGGTAATAGTTCCTGAAAATTCGGCTTCAATAAAAGTTGCCATGAATAATGGAATGAAATTGGACAAAACCACTACCAGTAATGGAGATATTGTAAATATTTATAGAATCAATAAACCATGACACATGAACATCATTACAAAATAACCACTATTTGGCAAGGCAATAAAGAAGAAGGAACCAATAATGTAAGGACGTATGATAGAAGCCATACGATTTATAATAATGGAAAACCCGATTTATACTTAACTACCGACAATGCAGCTGTGGGTGATAAATCAAAGCTAAATCCCGAAGATTTATTGGTATCGGCCATATCATCTTGTCACATGTTATCCTATTTGTATTTATGTGCAATGGAAGGCATCATCGTAACTGAATACATTGACCAAGCAGCGGGTGTAATGATAGAAAACACCAATGGTGGAGGGCAGTTTAAAACGGTAACTTTAAATCCAAACATAAAAGTAAAACAGGAAACTATGATACCAAAAGCTATTGAACTGCATCATAAGGCACATGAAATTTGTTATATAGCCAATTCAGTTAACTTCGAAGTAGTCTGTAATCCTGCTTGCTCTATTTAAATAAACCACATGAAAAATAAACCTATAGAAACCGAAAGACTCATCATACGAGAACTTCTACCAAGCGATGTTAAGGATATGTTTGAGTTAGATTCAAACCCTGAGGTTCACAAATACCTTGGCGAAAATCCGGTTAAAAGTATTGAGCAATCTCAAGAGGTAATTACAATGGTAAGGAACCAATACCAAACCAATGGCATTGGCAGATGGGCTACCATTGAAAAAGAAACAGGCTTATTTATAGGATGGAGTGGATTAAAATTTATTACCGAACCCGAAAATAATAAAGTAAATTACCATGATATTGGCTATAGATTTATGCCCCAATTTTGGGGTAAAGGATATGCCACAGAAGCAACCAAAGCGTGGCTAACATATGGTTTTGAACAATTAAATTTAACTGGAATTATTGGAGCTGCACATCAAGAAAACAAGGCATCGCGCAGGGTACTTGAAAAATGCGGGCTTCAATTTGTAGAGCAATTTATGTGGCACGATATAACATGTGATTGGCTGAGCATAAGTAAAGAAAATTGGCTTGAATTAAATAAATAAGTATGAACCCAGAAATTGATTATATAGAAATAAACAAGCAATCTTGGAACAATAGAACGGATTTTCATGTGAGTTCAGATTTTTATGATATGGATGCTTTTTTAAAAGGCAAAAGTTCATTGAATGAGATTGAATTGAATTTATTGGGTGATATAAAAGGTAAAAGCATTCTGCATTTACAGTGTCATTTCGGACAAGATTCTATCTCGCTGCAACGTTTAGGAGCAGAGGTTGTAGGTATTGATTTGTCAGATAAATCAATTGCAATGGCAAAGGAAATAGCAATGAAGACCAATTCAAATGCTTCATTTATTTGTACTGATATTTATAATTTACCCAATTGTTTGGATCAACAATTTGATATTGTTTATACCAGTTATGGAACCATAGGCTGGCTGCCTGATTTAGATAAATGGGCTTCGGTTGTACAGCATTTTTTAAAACCAAATGGCAAATTTGTTTTTGTTGAATTTCATCCAGTGGTGTGGATGTTTGATGATGATTTTGATAAAATTGGCTATAACTATTTTAACTCAGGAGCTATTGTAGAAACCGAAAGTGGAACATATGCAGACAGGAATGCTGACCTAAAGCAAGAATACGTGATGTGGAATCATGGTTTGAGTGAAGTGTTGAATAGTTTAATAAAAAATAACCTGCTCATTAATTCTTTTGATGAGTTTGACTATTCACCCTACAACTGTTTTAAGCATACCATTGAATTTGAACCTAAGAAATTTCGCATTAAACATTTGGAAAATAAGATTCCTATGGTATATGCATTAACAGCAACTAAAAAGGAAAAGCTATGAATGAAAGAATAATTGGGTTTGACTTAGCAAGGGCTTATGCTATTTTCGGGATGTATATAGTAAACTTTATTTTTTGCTTCGGCACTTTTAGAAATGAAACTCTTGTAGCCAAGTTCACCAATCTTTTTATTGGCAACTCAACTTCCATATTTATTATTTGTGCTGGAATGGGAATCATGTTATTGGCAAACCGCCACAATGAAAGCGTTGAAGATAAAAGGAACTTGAAATCAATACTAGTGAAACGTTCATTGTTTCTATTTACATTAGGTATCTTACTATATAGTTGGTGGCCGGGCGACATCCTCCACTTTTATGCCGGCTATATGCACATAGCAATATTTATACTATTTATCCCTAAACGAAATTATTTATTGATTGCATTAGCATTTATATTGATTTATAATATCCTACAAATTTTCATTCCAATTTTTACAAGTTGGAATTTACAAACAACAAAATATGCAGATTTTTGGACACCTATTGGTTTTTTTAGAAATACACTATACAATGGTTGGAATTCTATTTTTCCATGGTTTGCCTATTTCTCTGTTGGAATGTTCTTGGGTAAATTAAATTGGCAAGACAAAAGAATTTGGAAAAAATTGTTTCTAATGGGCTTTTGTTTACTTTTTATTTTCAAAGCATTGCGGCTATACATAATCTATGATTTTGAAAATCCTTTACATAAGCAATTTTATATCGATTCTTGGTTTTACTTGATGGAAGATTATTTTCCAGTTAATATTCCTTTTATGATGATTACCATTGGTTGGGCATTAATGGTTATCTCAATTTGTATGTATTTAGGTGTTAAATTTTCATCAAGTAAGATAATTAGTATGTTATCACAAACAGGTAAAATGTCCCTTTCTCTTTATGTTTTTCACATAACTATTGGAATGATTATTCTTTCTGTTTTAACAAATAAAAAAAATACAGGTTTTCCTCAGACAGGTGTGCCTATTGATTCCGAATTCTTATTACTTTATACCATAATATTCTTTTTAATAAGTGTTGTTTTTAGTAATATGTGGAGTAAGAAATTTAAACATGGTCCATTAGAAATGTTGATGAGAAAATTATCTAATTCGAAAATTTGATTTATGACAAACTACCTAGATTATCAATTTGAAGACAGTGAAACCTTCATCAATACTTTTGATGAAGCGCCCTTATGGAGTGCCTCTTTTGGACTTTTGCTTCTGAAACACTTAGAACTAAAACCAAATCAATTTGTGGTTGATATTGGTTCGGGTGCTGGTTTCCCATTGTTAGAATTAGCAGGAAGGATGGGTAGTTCATGTAAATTATTTGGTATTGATACATGGAACAACGCTAACCAAAGAGCTAAGCAAAAAATAAAAGATTACAATTATTCTAATATTGAAATCATAGAATGTTCTGCGCATAAAATGCCATTTGAAAATAATTCCATCGACCTTATAATTTCGAATTTAGGAATTAATAATTTTGATACTCCTTCTGATGTTTTCATGGAATGCAACAGGGTATTAAAACCTAAAGGTAAGCTAGCATTAACCACTAATATTAATGGGCATTGGAAGGAATTTTATCAGGTATTTTATGCCTCCCTGATACAAATAGGCAAGTCTAATTTGATTGAGAAACTGGAACATGAAGAAGCCCACAGAGGTAACATACAAAGTGTTTCAGAATTATTTATTCAGAGTGGATTTAGAATAAGCAAAACTATAGAAGATAGTTTTGTAATGAAATTTGTAGATGGAACGGCCTTTTTGAACCATCATTTTGTTAAGTTAGGTTGGCTTTCATCATGGACTAATCTTTTTTCAAAAGAGGATTTGCAAGATATATTTACAGTATTACAAAATAATTTAAATATTTATTCTCAAGAAAATGATGGACTGAATTTAACTGTTCCCATGTTATTTATAGAAGGAGAAAAACAATGAAAAATAAAATCATCCAATTAATTATCGCAGTATTGCTATTATTAAACAATGGTAATGTTTTAGCACAAGTAAAAATTCCTTATGGAGATAATAAAGAAGTAGGCAAATATGTTACTTTAAACGGAGCCAAACATTATTACGAAGTATATGGAAATGGAACACCATTACTGCTGATACATGGCAATTCAACTCCCACACGAGGCTGGGCACCACAAATTAAATATTTTTCAAAAAAGTATAAAGTGTATTCCATTGATTGCCGCGGACGAGGTAAATCAGAATTAGGCAAAGACTCCTTAACTTATATACAACAAGCCAAAGATATGGCTGAATTCATCAAGGAAATGAAATTAGATTCGGTGTATATTGTTGGCAAAAGCGATGGCGGAATCATAGCCATTTTATTGGGAATTTATTACCCTGAAAAAATTAAGAAAATGGTGGCTTTTGGCGCAAACATGGAACCTGATAGCAATGCCTTATACCCCAATACAGTGATTGAATGCCATGATGAACGAGTAAAAGCTGATAGAATATTAGCCAAAGGCGATACCACTAAAAACTGGCTAATAGAGCAACAACGTTATAGAATGATGGAATTTCAACCACATATAACTGCTAAAGATTTACAAACAATAAATGTTCCTATTTTGGTGATGTCAACTGATAGAGATTTAATAAAAGAAGAACATACTTTATTTATCTACAAAAATATTCCTAAAGCCAACTTATGCATTGTGCCAAACGAAAAGCATGGAATAGCAAAGCTCAATCCTGATTTGTTTAATGCCATTGTTGACAAATATTTAAGCGAAAGCTATAAAGGGAATGAATTCCGCTATTAAGAATTATTTTGAATGAAAATAGGTAAACTCTTTTTTATTTTACTTTGCTTTTTTTACACAGCAAAAGCACAATCTATTGACAAAATTCAATTTATATTGGATAGTGCTTATGCTAAATCTGTATTTTATGGCAATGTTCTAATTACTCAAAATAATCAAATACTTCTTGAAAAAAGTTATGGTTATGCCGATGCAACAAAGCAAGAGCCATTAACAAACAAAAACGCCTTTCAAGTGGCTTCTATTTCAAAGCAATTCACGGCTTACGCCATTATGATTTGCCAACATAAAGGACTTTTGCATATAGATAGTTTGGCTAGTAAATACTTGCCAACTTTCCCATATAAAAACATACGCGTAAAACATTTGCTTAACCATTCATCGGGGCTACCTAACTTTTGGGATCAAATAAGGCCTAATTTAGACACTTTGAAGGCAAATGGCAATAATGATGTGTTGGATTATTTAATAGCGCATCCTTTGCCCTTACAATTTGAGCCAGGCACTAAGTTTCAATATTGCGATATAGGCTATGATTTTTTAGCTAATATCATTGAAAATGTTTCAGGACAAACTTATCAAGTCTTTATGCATAATAATATTTTCAAGCCGCTCAAGATGAAGAATACTTATGCTTATATGGTAACTGATATAAGTAGAATTAATAATAAAAATTTAGCCATTGGACATACTTTGGTAAAAGGAAAATTGGAATATGCACACCTCCAACCCCAAAATAATTTTGTAAGTTACTTAGGTAATTTTTATGGAGATGGCTCTATGGTAACTACTGCTAATGATTTAGCATTATGGAGTTATGCCTTAAAAAATTGCACATTATTACCTTGCGATTTACAAGCATTAACAATGGACTCCAGCATTTTTGTGAGAGAAAATATTAACTATGGTTTGGGATGGCTTGTAAAAAATACACCCACTGGAAAATTACTTTATCATACAGGCGGGCACCCTGGCAATTTACATGTCATTTATAGAATTCCTGAAAGTAACATTACTTTTATTTTCTTGTCAAATGCCGAAACTGCTAATCACAGAGCAATAAGAAATAGGGTTTTGGACTTGTTAAACCAATATGTCAAAATATACTAACTAGCTAAAAAATAAAAGCCAAACATTAACTTATGTATGGCTTTTATTTTGAAAAACTAATAACTAACTACAGCTTGTTTATTATCGTTGCGTATGTTGGTCCAAACAACTTTATAACCATAAGGACAACCACTTGAAACAACAGCCCCTGATTGGTCAACGCCATAGGTAACTGTTATTTCTCTAGCAATTTTTTTATGTGATTTAATACCACTAACCGGAACCCAACTTCCATTAAAACAATTACTATTTTTTGTAAAAACAATTGTTTGAGTAATTATGGTATTGAATGGATTACCAAATCTGTTTGTTCCAGCCACAGCTATATTATTCACTCCATCAATACTTTCAAAACCAGAAACTTTAAGGGTAGGTACACCAGTTTCCGATATCAAAATTTCACGTTTAAGATAAACAGACCAAAATCTTTGAGTACTATCTTCAAAAGTAACAATCATATTACCTCTAATTGCATGTAACACGCTGGTACCACCTGCTGTTAGCATATTAACCAATCCACCATTTAAATTACTCATCATATGTGTTCCATTTAAAACAATTGATTTATTAGTACTATTATTTCTAACCAATAAATTATTAAAAGTAATGGTAACCATAGCGTTAACATCTCTCCATTTTGAACCTGAGGTTAATTGAATCACAATTTGCCCACTTCTAAATTTGGTTCCATTGGCATTATTACCATTATAATTAATAACGTACATTTTTTCTGCCACAATTGAATCAATAGTAGCACCTGCAATAGAAAATCCTTTTCCTAAATTAGATGCTCCCATGTAAGCATTAACATCATCTAGTGATGCTTCAGTTTCTTTTGTAACACTTGCTTCATCAGAAGAATGTTGAATTTGGGAAGCAGTATCGTCCGAAAAATCATCACTATTTTTTTTCTTACATGCCTGAAATCCTAATACTGATATAATAATCAACCCTAATAAAAGCTTGTTTTTTAACGTTTTCATATATTCAATTTTTAATTTATTTCTATTGTGTTGCACTTAACTTTAAAAGGTTGAATTCAATGAATATTTTTTATAATTCTATTACCACATCATCTTGCGCAACTAAGCTGCCTGGTTTTAATAAAATAGCTTTTACTTTACCTGCAAATGGAGCCACTACAGTACTTTCCATTTTCATAGCTTCTATGGCAAACAATGGGGTGTTTTTTTCAATTTCATCGCCAACAGACACCATTATTTTAGATAGTTTACCTTGTAATGGTGCACCAATTTCATTTTCCGAACTAACCTTTTTATTGGTTAAAGCAGTAACTTTAAAATTTCTATCTTTAACATCAATGGCCCTTGTTTGTCCATTAAGCTTAAAAAACACGCTTCTTATTCCATGCTCATCCGATTCGGTTATATACATCATTTTAACCAAGATACTCTTACCCGGAGCAAGCTCTATTAAGGTTTCTTCATCAGCATTTAAACCATAGAAAAAGGCTGTGGTGGGCAAATAATACACATCGCCATATTGCTCTCTATGTGCTGCATATTCTTCAAAAACCTTTGGATAAAACAAATAACTCAATAAATCTAAGAAGGTATATTCATTGCCAAATTTAGCTTTAAAATCATCAAATGCTTTATCAAAATCAATGGGCTGCATGTGTTCATTTGGTCTTGATGTATAAGGAACTACATCTTTCAAAACCAATTTTTGCAAAGGTTTTGGAAAACCACCTTCGGGCTGACCTAAATCGCCTTTTAACAATCCAATTACACTATCGGGAAACGAAATACTATCGCCATTGGCAAAAATATCAACTTTATTATAACCGTTAGCAGTCATAAATAAAGCCATATCGCCCACCACTTTGCTTGATGGGGTAACTTTTATGATATCGCCAAACAATTCGTTTGCTACCACATAATTTTTCTTAATGGTTTCAAATTGATCTTCTAATCCTAATCCACGAGCTTGCGGACGCAAGTTTGAATATTGTCCACCCGGAATTTCATGGTCGTAAACTTCTGCTGTACCAGCTTTTAACTCACTTTCAAAAGGATAATACCATTCGCGAACATCTTCCCAATAATTACTAAATTCATTGAGTTTAGGTAAGTTTATTTTGCATTCTCTCTCCTGCCCTTCCATCATAGCAACTATAGAGTTAAAATTAGGTTGCGATGTTAAACCACTCATACTAGCCAAACATACATCTACTATATCCACTCCCGCTTCAATGGCTTTTAAATAAGTAGCAGGTTGAATGCTGCTGGTATCGTGCGTATGTAAGTGAATTGGAATATCAATGCTCTTTTTAAGTTCAGTAATTAATATTTGCGCTTGGTATGGTTTAAGTAAACCTGCCATATCTTTTATGCCTAAAATATGTGCCCCAGCATCTTCTAATCGTTTAGCTAAATCAAGATAATAATTGAGGTTAAATTTTTTATTTTTTTCATTATTTAAAAAATCGCCACTATAGCAAATACAAGCTTCTGCAATTCCATTGGTGCGTTCGTTAATGGCATTGATAGAAACCTTCATGCCATCTAGCCAATTCAAAGAATCAAACACACGGAATACATCAATGCCATACTCCCAACTTTTCTCTATAAATTTTTCTACCAAGTTATCAGGATAAGCTGTGTAGCCAACTGCGTTTGCGCCACGAATTAACATTTGGAAAAGTGTATTTGGAATGGCTTCGCGCAATAGTTGCAAACGTTGCCATGGGTCTTCATGTAAAAAACGTAAGGCAACATCAAAAGTTGCTCCTCCCCACATTTCTAAACTAAATAATTCAGGATGATTCTTAGCAAAACTTTCCGCTACTTTCAGCATATCGATGGTACGAACTCTGGTAGCTAATAAACTTTGATGAGCATCTCTAAAAGTAGTGTCGGTATAAAGTATTTGAGGATTGTTTTTAATACTTTCAATAAACTTAGGTCGGCCTAATTCGTTTAATAAATCTTTAGTTCCTTTTGGATAAGGTGCATACTTATCAAAACTTGGCACATTAGGGTGACGAAACTGTGCATTAGGATTGATGTATTTTACATCCTCATTTCCATTAACTACAATGTTAGCAAGGTATTTTAAAGTTTTTGTACCGCTATCTTTACGCTTACTAAAAACAAATAAATTGGGGTTATCTTGAATAAAATTAACAGTACATTTCCCTGCTATAAAAGTAGGATGGCGTAATACATTTTCTAAAAATGCAATATTGGTTTTAACACCTCTAATTCTAAACTCAGACAATACCCTAATTAAACGCTCGCAGGTTTCGGGCAATGAACGACCTTTGGCAGTTACTTTAACCAAAAGCGAATCGAAAAAAGGCGATATTTTTACCCCAGGATAACTACTTCCTTCATCTAACCTAATACCATGTCCGCCCGCATTTCTGTATGCTATAATGGTTCCATAATCAGGTTGAAAATTATTGGCTGCATCTTCTGTTGTTATGCGGCATTGAATGGCAAAACCTTCGTAGGAAACATCAGCTTGGCTTTTAATATTTATTTCGGGCGAATCTAACCTGCAACCTTTGGCGATTAATAATTGATTTTTTACAATATCAACACCTGTAATTTCCTCGGTAACGGTATGTTCCACTTGTATGCGTGGATTTACTTCTATAAAAAATACATTTTCGTCTTTATCCACTAAAAACTCAACTGTACCTACATTATTATAATTTACTTTTTTGCAAATGGCTACAGCATAATCATACAACTTCTGCTTGGTTTCAGCTTTTAAACTTGGGCTTGGCGCCATTTCCACCACTTTTTGAAACCTGCGTTGCACAGAACAATCACGTTCAAATAAATGGATTAAATTTCCATAATTATCGCCCATAATTTGCACTTCAATGTGCTTAGGTTGGTCAATAAATTTTTCGAAGAAAATAGTACCATCCCCAAAAGCTACTTGAGCTTCGTTTTTTGCTTCATTAAACTGCTGTTCTAAATCAGCCATATTGCGCAATACACGCATACCTCGTCCGCCACCACCAGCAGCAGCTTTTATCATAATTGGCAAACCAATTCGAGTAGCTTCCTGCTGTGCAATGGCAACATTGGTTAAATCAACTTTACTATCTTCAATAATGGGAACTTGTGCTTCAATGGCTACTTTTTTAGCCATTACTTTATCACCAAGGTTAAGCATTACTTGTGGCTCAGGACCAACAAATACAATGCCTTCCTCTTTACAACGTTGGGCAAACTGAGCATTTTCACTTAAAAAACCATAACCAGGATGTATGCCATCTACTTCATACAATTTGGCTATTCTAATTATCTCTTCTATATCTAAATAAGGTTTTAAAGGTTCGCTTTCATCGCCTATTTGGTAGCTTTCGTCAGCTTTATACCTATGCAATGAATACCTGTCTTCGTAAGTATATACAGCTACAGTTTTGATATGTAACTCATTTGCTGCACGCAGCACGCGAATGGCAATTTCGCCTCGATTAGCCACCAATAATTTTTTCATAACGGAGTAGTAAATAATATAAGCAAATTATAAAAATAATTGTACAAAAAAAGGAAACTTTATATAATCAAATTGTGAATTGTATAATTATTGACTTACAACAAAATAAACTTGGTAAATTAGAATAGTGGTGGCAATAAAATTTTATTTTAGTCTTAAACTATTTTATGTTTTTTTGAATGAACAAAATTACTCGAATGAATCCAAAATATATAAATGAATTTCCATACAATATTATATTTGATGAAGAACTTGATGAACGTTCCATAAGTGATACACTGATTGATACTATTTACAGCGATAATAGAACTAGGTATTTTAATAAATACTTTAAACAAACAAGCGAGTTTTTATACCCTTCCAATCATAAACTAAAACATAGAATAGCAGAGCAAAACATTAATAAAATTTCTTTCATAATATTTGGCTTGGCTGTTATAGGCTGTATTTGCTATAACAATTGGGGTAAAGCTGATTACGAAAATATAATTCCTCAGTACCTACTTTTATTTATTATTCCTTACTTAGGTATTTTATCAATAATTAAACGCCTCGGAATAAAAACTGGATTGGTATTTATATTTGATGAAAATAGCTTTACCATTGAAGATCGAAGTTATGAAAGGATACAAGAATTTAAATACAACGAAATAATTGATGTACTCATCGTTCAAAGGCCTTCCGATAGTAAATTCAGTGGAACTTATTTAATAATTATTGACAAAGACAAAGTATGTTACAGGTTTAACGTGAGCAATTTTAGCTAAGGCATTTTGGCTAATAACATAGAAGCTAGAATTAAACGAACAACTCATTAAATATTACTTTTCTTATTAATTTTAGGAAAGTATTATTTAATACCTACCTTTCAGCCCTTATTTTAAATAAAATGGCAATAGAAGCAAATAAGGTTGTTACTTTAAATTACAAGTTATCGAACCACAAAACAGGAGAAAAAATTGAAGAAACGACTCCAGAACATCCAATGGTATTTTTATTTGGCACAGGAGCTGTAATACCTGAGTTTGAAATAAACCTACATGGTAAAAACATTGGCGATACTTTTGAATTCTCCATTGAATCGGCAAATGCTTATGGCAATCCAAATCCAAACGAAATAGTTCAAATTCCGGTTGATGCATTTTTAGATGAAGATGGAAACATGGAAACTGAATATGTATATGTTGGTGCTGTTGTTCCTATGAACGATGAGGAAGGAAACCAACTTACTGGAACTGTATTGGCTATTACTAATACTTATGTAGAAATGGATTTTAACCATCCTTTAGCTGGAACTGACTTAAAATTTGAAGGTGAAATAGTTGGTATTAGAGAAGCTACTGCCGATGAATTATCTCATGGGCACGCTCATGGCGCTGATGGACACGCACACCACTAAACAAACTATTTGTTGAAAAAATACCACTAATTTAAAGGCAATAAAAGTTATTGAGTATCAAAAGGGCTGTTTTCTGAATTGAAAATAGCCCTTTTTTGATTTAAAGCCTAATTACCATTGATTAGATATTATAAACTATTTGAAATTTAAACTTTATTAAATTAAAATCTTTAACATCCATTCTTTTTACATAAAATAGAATTAGACTTTTGATAGACTTTTTTAATAAAAAACTAATTTTCAATAAAATAAATAATCAAATATTAAAGTAAAATATAATTAAACAATAACACCAAAAAGTGACTAAAAATGAAAAAAATTAACCATTTTATGTAAAATCATCAAATTGAAATTTTCATTTAAAAAAATACAAAGTATAAGTGTTAATTTTAAGCATTTAAAAAAAAATGATATGAAAACAAAGAAGGTGTGTCAAAATTGGGAAGTAAATTGTATTGAATAATGTTTACATTACTAAAAATTAATAAACTCATATAAAAACACTTTGACAAATTAAATTACTTATTATGTTTGACTCTGCAACATTGATAAGTATTGCCCGAACACAAATGAATTTACCCGTTACTTTCGATTCTTCCTATGTAAATTATGGTTTGGTATCGTTTGGCGGAACCGATTCTACAATTGTTGTTCACCCAACTAATTCTGAAAATCAAGTTGCCAAAGTGATTAAAATCAATACTGCCGAAGTTTGGGCAGGAACTACCATTTCTATGGCTGTAAATCCTGAACCATGATTTAGTGCAGCTATTCCTTTTACTGCCTCAGAAAATGACGCTAAAGCATACGTTTACAATATGTTAGGCGATGAAGTGGTTAGCAAAATTAATTTCCAAACAACGGAATAAGAATTATTAACTTAGATACTCGTTCTTTAAAACAAGGCACTTGTTTATTGAAAGTTAAAGCAGGTAATGCTGTTAAAACTATCAAATTCCAAAGAGACTAGTTTTCAAGTTTTACATATAATTGTAAGAATTAGGTTGGAGCAATCCGGCCTTTTTCTTTTTAAAATATATACTACTTTTGGCATCGTATTTATATACACCAATCTTAAATGAATATACCTATTCTTAGAACCGTAACTATTACACGTTATATAACTCCTCTGCGCGAAGGTGGCTCTTTGCCAGCTTTGGCCGAAGCAGATGATAATTTTAAATATGTACTCAAATTTAATGGTTCTGGCCATGGTACCAAAGTGTTAGTAGCCGAGTTATTAGGTGGCGAAATTGCCCGTGCCTTGGGTTTACAAGTGCCCGAATTGGTGTTTGCTAATTTACATGAAGCCTTTGGTCAAACCGAGGCTGACGAAGAAATTCAAGATTTATTGAAGGCTAGCAAGGGGCTTAATTTAGCATTACATTTCTTGTCAGGTTCCATTAATTTTGATCCAGCAGTTAAAACCATTGAACCTCACTTAGCTTCCAAAATAGTTTGGCTAGATTCGTTTATTACCAATATGGATAGAACATTCAGAAATACTAATATGTTACTGTTTAATAGGGAATTATGGTTAATTGATCATGGGGCAAGTTTTTATTTTCACCATTCAGGAACCGATTGGGAAAATGCTGCTAAAACACCTTTTGCCATTATTAAAAGCCATGTTTTATTGCCGCAGGCCACAGAATTAACCCTAGTTGACGAGGAAATAAAAAAGGTTTTAACGGTTGATAAACTTACCGAAATTGTAAATTTAATTCCAGCTGAATGGTTGGTTTGGAACGATACTAATAAAACTCCAGATGAGCTGAAAAACATGTATTTGCAGTTTTTAATTACTCGCTTGAATCATTCTCACATTTTTATAAACGAAGCTCAAAATGCAAGATAATCACATATATGAATATGCGGTAATTCGTGTTTTGCCGGTTATTGAACGCGAAGAATTTGTAAACGTGGGCATTATTTTATTTTGTAAAAAAGCCAATTTTATAAAAGTGCATTATACTGTAAATGAAGCTAAACTATTAGTTTTTTCAGAAAAAATTGATATTGAACAAATTAACTTGAATTTACAATCATTAGCTAATATTGCACACGGCATAAAAAATAGCAATCCAATTGCTGAATTAGATGTACCTTCAAGGTTTAGATGGCTCACAGCAGTAAGAAGTTCAGCCATTCAGCTATCACGTCCACACCCAGGATTGTGTTCTGATTTAGAAAAAACCGCTCAACGATTGTTTGAGGAAATAGTTCTTTAGCAAACAACATTTAAAGTTCTTATAAATAATCTGCAGTACTATATTTTTCTGCACTAAACTATTGATGTTTGAAGTTAAATAAATGGTGTAGTATTGTTCATTTTTACAATATACTTGCGGCCCCTAACAAGCCATTTTAGTAACTTATTTACCCATTAAAGTATCAGTTCTTTAGGTCATAAATATTAACTTTGCTTCGGCTTTCATTTTTTTAGTATTGTAAAAGCCGTTTTGAATAGCATGACTAAAACAATAGGAAAGGTATTCCAATGAACTTTCGTTCATGTTCTCCAATAGAATGATATACCTCTGCACGATTTGATGATGATTATAAATGTTTATGGTAATGAACCAAGTGCAACTAATAATTGCAAGCTATTAACTTTTTCAGGGTATTTTTTAGAAATAATCTAGCTATTACCCCTCCAAAGCTGTGCTCTAATAAGTAGCCTTGCTTAAATGGTAGTTTGAATAAATGGTGTTTAAATCGTTAAAAGTTTCTTGAAAAGTAAATTGGGCATTTTTGTCTAATGATCTTCCCTCGCCACGTCTGTCATATACAATTACATAAAAGCCGTTTTCGGTAAGCTTTTTTGATGTTGTACCTTCAAAATTAGCACAATTATAACCAGGACCACCATGCAAAAATATAAGTGGTTTATCTTTGGCATTGCCAAATGTTCTAATTAAAAGGGTATATCCAACTGAAGCAACGTTTGTTACAATAAAAATGAAGCAATAAAAAGTAATTTCATAATATTTTTTTGTTTGTTTAAACTTATAGATACAAAGCAGAGCAAAATGTTACAGGTTAAAACATTTGTTTTGTAAACTGTCTGATTAAAACAAAGAGCAAATAAAAATATAACTTTCCATTCCAAATAAGAGCATGAGAAATAGGAAAAACAACAACCATATAACTATTTAAACATTAAATAATAACACTAAATTTACTAGTAATGTTGTAGTTTTTTTATAAATAAAAAATATTGAGCGAAAATATAAAAGGGGGTAAAAAAGAATCAAAATAGTGTACAAGTAGAAAAGTTACATCATCAAAAAAAACAAAAAAAAGTTTGAAAATAATTTTTTTTACTATATTGGTTGTGGTAAATTTTACCATAATTAAATTTAAAATCAATATATTGATCAACAGTTTCGATTAAAAAAATGCATAAAAAACTATTACGTACATAAAATAAAAAAAATCAATGCTAATGGATAAACTAAACAGATACAAAATGAAAAAAATGTTACTTCAGTGCCTTTTATTTCTTACACCAGTCTTAGCATTTGCGCAAAAGGATAAAGTGTTAGTCATTAAATCTGGCAACGGATTTAAACTTACTGTAAATGGAAAAGAGACGTTCATCAATGGAATGAATTGGGATTATTTTCCAATTGGTACCAACTACAATTATAGTTTATGGAAGCAATCAGATGATGTGATTATTGCAGCATTAGATATTGAAATGCCCCTTCTTAAAAATATGGGCGTTAATGTTATTAGGCAATATACTGGCGTTCCAGCAAAATGGGTAAAATATATTTATGAAAATTATGGTATTTATACCATGCTTAATCATTCTTTTGGCCGCTATGGTTTAACTGTTAAGGGCAAATGGGAACCAAATACTGACTACGCTGATCCAAATGTGCGCGAAATTTTATTGAACGAAACCAAAGAGATGGTAAGGGAATACAAGGAAACACCTGGTGTTTTGCTTTTTTTGCTAGGTAATGAAAATAACTATGGTCTTTTTTGGAGAGGTGCAGAAACAGAGAACATACCATTTGCCGACAGAAAGTCAACAAAAGCGGCTTATGACATGTACAAACTCTTCAACGATGCTACAAAAGCATTAAAAGAATTAGATAGCAATCACCCAATATCAATATGTAATGGAGACTTATTATTTTCAGATATCATTGCCAAAGAGTGCAAGGATGTTGATATTTTAGGAATTAATTGTTACCGCGGGTCTTCTTTTACTAATTTGTACGATAAAGTAAAAAAGGATTTAAATATGCCCATATTACTTACTGAATTTGGTTCAGATGCCTATAATACGCTGGCAAATAAAGAAGATCAAGAATATCAAGCCAAAGTGTTACTTAGCAATTGGAAAGAAATATACGAAAATGCTTCTGGAATGGGTAAAAATGACAATAGCTTGGGTGGATTCACATTTCAGTTTAGCGATGGCTGGTGGAAAACCGGTCAAACAATAAATTTAGATGAACACGATGCCACTGCTTCATGGTCGAATGGCGGTTACAAAAATGATTTTGTTTTAGGTGAGAATAATATGAATGAAGAGTGGTTTGGAATATGTGCTAAAGGACAAACAAATGAGCGAGGAACATACGAACTTTATCCAAGAGCAGCCTATTATGCTCTGCAAAGTGTTCATCAGTTTAATCCTTACACTGCAAATCCTGAATCTATAAATATTTTGTTTAAAGGAATTTCTGTGGCAGATGCTACTTTAAGGGCAAGGGGAGATAAAGCGGTGTTGGAGTCTAAAGATAAAGGCAAATTGTATTTAAGTAATTTACAGGCCAATTTTAACACTTACCAAACTGGCGGAAGTTTAATTTCAACTCCTACAACTGCTAACCCAGCAAGCACAACATTTCCAAATGAACAAGGCTTCGACCACATGGAATCATTTAATATTGGAGTGACAGCAAGACCTGCTCCTAACATGAGGGCAAATGTTCAATTTAATGTGTTAGGTAATGTTGCTACCAGACCAATTGATGAAATATTTTATGAAAACAGGGGACGTAATTTAACGGTTCAAACACCAAATGGACCTCAACAGATTAATTCAAACAATAGGTTGCAATTATATAGAGCAAGTTATACTTGGGATGCTCAAGAATTTAAGGTAACAGGTTTTTACAGAACCGGCCACTACCATTGGGGGTATGAGGGCGATTTTTTTGGACTTTATCGTGAGGCTAATTACGGGCCAAATATTGATATTTATAATGGCAATGCTCCTTTTGGTTTTGAAGTGGAAGCAAAGAAAATGTTAAAAGGCTTGAAAATTGCATTTGGCCCTGAATTATGGTGGGGTGCAAACCCCGCTTTTCTAGCAAAATATAGTAGAAAATTAATCGGTTTAGATGTAACTGGTATATTCCATGAAGATCTCGTACAAAGGAGTGATTTACAAAGTTCATTTGCTGTACCTGTTCCAAAAACGAGAAGATTGACATTAGCGATTGGTAAAAAAACAGAAAAATTCACATTTGATGTGGGTGGAATTTGGGGAGGTCAGCCTCTTGTTGGAAGAGGTTTCCAAATGATCCAAGACAATATTGTGTATGTTGATAAAATAAAAAGTACAGATAATTTTGGAGGAAAAGTAAAACTTACTTATTCAATAGGATCGATACGATGGTATGGTCTTGCGTCTTATATGGGGCTAGTTGCTAACGGTGGTGTAGATCAAACTAAAACTTTTACAGGATGGGTACTTAAGGATATTGGAAGTGGAAATATGTACAATGTACTTTCAGGGTTTACCTACAACATTGGTAAATTTCAAATTGCTCCTAATTTCTTGTATCAAAAACCTTTAGTAGGACCAATTGGGCCACAATTTGCTGCACCAGCCAGGCCAAGAAATATATTAGATGATCCTTTTTCAGTAAGAGGAAACAGAGAAACTTTGGGTGGAGAGCTTTTACTAACCTTTGACCCTACTCCAGCTACTTGGATGTATGAATGGGACAATGATAGAATGGAAGATGCACAGTTTGCCATGAGTACAGGCTTTGTGTATCGCCATCTACCTACTATTCAAGATGCAGCTATTGGTATTCTTGGAAATGGACGTACTACTTTCGTGTTTCCTGGTTCAGCACCAGCACAAGATTTGTGGGAAGCAAATACCAGAATGGTTTCCAAAATAAATCCTCAATTCGGTATTATAGGAAATATTTATTTTGGAAATGGACAAGCAAATGGAAGTGATACCAGAACTATAAATAGATATGGTATTGACATCAGAACCATTTACAAAAAAATGAAACTAATTACGATGGTTAAAATTGATGATTGGGGACCTTTTGATTACCACAGAGATTTTAACCAAACTTTCCCGCTTCAGTTGATAGGTGATTGGTCAGTAGAAATAGGGAAACCGGACTGGTTTATGTTGCCTGGAACAAAACTTGGATTTAGAGGAACCTACCGCACACTAAATAGATACTCCAATAGATATTCACCAACTACGAAAATGAATAACTTAGGTGAAATTGTTCCAGACCCAAATGCTATTGGATTCCCTGATGGAAATGAGTGGGAATTTAGAACCTATATCCAAATAAACATTAACTAATGAAATTCAATACTTATAAAAAAACAAAAAATGAATATTTTAAGTAAAAAAATTATTTCTATAAGTCTCTTATCTACATTATTTGTTGTTCAATTTGGATGTAAAAGAGATTTATCTAACGATGCAGTATTGCCTACGTTTTCAAAAAATGGAGGGATTTTTACCGATAATTTTATTGGTTTAGGCTCTAATTTTTATTTCCCATTTGCTGATGCAAAACCGGATGTGTTTTCCGTAGATATGAAAGAGGGTTTCGAAAGCAATGCTTCTATAAGAATAGACGTACCCAACAATACTGACCCAACAGGGACTTATGCAGGGGCTATTTTTAGGGTAGATGGAGCAGGTAGAAATCTTTCAGGTTTTGATGCACTTACATTTTATGTTAAAGCATCTACAGGTGTAAAACTAGGGGATGTAGGGTTTGGAATAGACTACCTTGGTGACAAATACAAAGTTTCAATACAAAATGTAAATGTAGGTACTGGGTGGTCCAAAGTAATTATTCCTATTCCTGATGCATCTAAACTTACAAACGAAAGAGGTGTGTTTTGGTTTGCTGCAGGAACTCAAGGAACAAATGGCTCAGGCTATGCCCTTTGGTTTGATGAAATAAAATTTGAAAAACTAGGAACTGTAGGCAAACCAACTTCCACTATTTTGGATGGTCAAACAAGCACTATTAAATCATTTAATGGCTCTACTATAAATATAACTGGACTAGACCATATTTATAACCTTACAAATGGTCAAGATGTTAAAGTAATTTCAACTGCCGCTTATTATAATTTTACCAGCTCTAATCCAACCGTGGCTACTGTTAATGATATAGGAGTTATAACCGTTTTAGCAACGGGAAATGCAGAAATAACAGCTAGCGTAAATGGTGTTCCAGCCAAAGGGAAAGTTATAATTGAGTCGAAAGGAGATTTTGTAGGTGCACCGGCTCCAACAAAGCCTCAAAATGACGTAAAATCTATTTTTAGTGACGCTTATACCGATGCAACAACAAGTAATTTCACCCCTGGTTTTGGAGGTTCTACAACAATAACCGATATCTTAACAACAAGTACTGGAAAGATTGCTCAGTATAGTAACAATAATTACACGGGAATAATGTTCACTGAAAACCCTTTAGACGGAACAACAATGGGATTTTTACATATAGATGCTTACGTTGAGAACGCCTCTACCACAATTGGAATTCAAATTAGAGATATAGGTGCAAATAAAACCATTAATACCGATGTGAACACAGGAAATCCCATAGGAGATGATAAAGATTTAAGAACTACTTTATCAGGCTTTCAAGCGGGAGTTTGGAAGTCTTTTGATATACCTTTAAATGGTGCAATCCAAAACCAAAAAGGTAACTTAGGTGCACTTATTGTTACTGGTGGTCCTAATTTTATTCTCGACAATATTTATTTCTATAAATAAAATAAAGCAAGTTCAATCCTTTAAAAAATGTATTAATGAAGTATATAAATAAAATAATGATAGTGGCTATGCTATTTGTAATGCTAGCAGGTTGTGAAGTAGAACCAAAACAAACCCTACCAAATAGAAGCTTCGAGTTGGTTTGGAGTGACGAGTTTGAAGGTGATTCGGGCGTTGCCCCCAATGCAACTAAATGGACATACGATTTAGGTACTGGTCAAAATGGTTGGGGGAATAACGAACTTCAATCCTATACGAATAAAGCACAAAATGTATCTTTAGATGGAAAAGGAAATCTGTTGATAACAGCAATAAAAAATGGTTCCAATTATACCTCTGCACGTATCAAAACGAAAGGAATATTTTCTCAGAAATATGGCAAATTTGAGGCACGTATTAAAACACCAACAGGAGCTGGCATGTGGCCTGCGTTTTGGATGTTGGGTGATAATATTGATAGTGTAAGTTGGCCAAAATGTGGTGAGATTGATATCATGGAACAAAAAGGAAAGTTTTCGAATATTACTTACGGTACTATTCATGGGCCTGGTTACTTTGGTGGCGAAGCTATAAGCTCCCCTTATTCAATACCCAATAGCCGATTCGATAATGATTTTTTCATTTACGCTGTAGAATGGAATGAAAGCCAGATTGATTTTTTTGTGAATGGTTATCTTTATAGAAGAATCACACCTGCTGAAACGAAAGGACAGTGGGTATTCAAACAATCATTTTTTATGATCCTTAATTTAGCAGTAGGTGGAAACTTTGGAGGACCTCCAAATGAGAATACACCATTTCCAGGAACTATGGCTGTGGATTATGTCAGAGTTTATAAGTATAAATAACTCTGCAACATTGTTATTTGTTATATTTAAATTAGCTGATAACACTTTTGAAATATAATGTTTTGAAAAAATTAGATTCTTAAAATTTATAAAAAGGTAAATAAATACCAATTAATGACAGGTCAAAATCAAGAAAAACAAGAGTCTTTAGTAGCAATAAAGCGATTGAAAATTGAAGGTGAAAACTTCTTTTGCATTTCAAACAATAATGAAATGCGTCCATTTTTTATGAGTATAGTAAGCGATTCTCATCATTGGATGTTTATATCCAGTAATGGAGGGATTACTGCTGGACGTAAGAGTGCTGAGTACGCATTATTTCCTTATTACACTGTTGATAAAATTACTGAATCATACGACATTACTGGTTCTAAGTCAATATTTCAAGTAATTCAAAATGACGAAATCCATGTATGGGAACCATTTTCTGAACGAAATGAAAGCGAATTTCACACTGCTAGAAACCTATATAAAAATGCTATTGGTAATAAAATCATTTTTGAAGAAATAAATCATACGCTTGGGCTTACATTTAGATATGAATGGAACTCTAGCAATATGTATGGGTTTGTACGTAAATCTACTATAGAAAATATAGGAGATAAAGAACTTAAAATTAATTTGCTAGATGGCATACAAAATATAATGCCAGATGGTGTAAGTAGTGATTTACAAAACGCTGCTAGTAATCTTGTTGATGCGTACAAGAGAAATGAATTAGATGCGGGTTCAGGGATGGGGATATTTGCCCTAAGTGCAATTATAGTAGATAAAGCTGAACCTAGCGAAGCACTTAAAGCCAACGTTGCTTGGTCTCTTGGACTTGATAATCCAAAATATTTAGTGTCTTCTTTGCAACTTAATGCTTTTAGAAAGGGATTAGGCATAGTTCAAGAAGAAGATGTGAAGGCAGAAAAAGGATCTTATTTCATTAATAAAGAAATTACATTATCACCTGGGAATAAAAAAAATTGGTTAATTATAGCTGATGTAAACCAAAGCCAGGCCGATGTTGTTAGATTAATTAATGAGATTAAAACCAATAAAGAAATTAGAAAACTGGTAGAAGACGACATAGAACTTGGCTCTCAACGATTAATTGAACTTAATGCATCATCTGATGGCATCCAATTGTCGGATGATGTTTACAGGGATACACGACATTTTTCCAATACCCTTTTCAATATAATGCGAGGCGGCATTTTCGATTTCAATTACCAAATCGAAAAGTGGGATTTAGTTAAACACTTCATTACGGCTAACAAAACGGTTTATGAAAAGCACCATAAGTTGTTTGATGGCTTGGCTGAAACTTTCACAGTTTTTGAATTAGAAAAATTATCATCTGAAACTGACGACAACCATTTTAAGAGACTATGTGCAGAATACATGCCTTTAAAATTCAGCAGAAGGCATGGTGATCCAAGTAGGCCTTGGAATAAATTTTCAATCAACACCCGAAGCGCGGTTGACCACTCAAAGGTATTGGATTACGAAGGCAACTGGCGAGATATTTTTCAAAACTGGGAAGCACTAGCAATCTCTTACCCTGCCTTTACCAAGAGTATGGTTCACAAGTTTTTAAATGCAACTACTTTTGAAGGATATAATCCTTATAGGTTAACTAAAAGTGGTTTTGATTGGGAAACAGTAGAGCATGATAATCCTTGGTCGTATATTGGTTATTGGGGAGATCATCAGATTATATATTTGTTAAAATTATTGGAAATTAATGAGAAGTATTTTCCTGGTCAATTAAGTAGCCAATTTAATCAAGACCTTTTTGTATATGCCAATGTTCCTTACAAAATAAAGAGTTATAATGAAATTGTGAACAACGCTAAAGATACCATAGAGTTTGAGGAGGCGTTGGATGCAAAAATCAGAAAAAAGCGTGACTTAATAGGTTCTGACGCTACACTTTTAGAAGATCAAAAAGGAAAAATTTATTCCGTAAATTTTATAGAGAAAATATTAGCAACTGTTTTGTCTAAACTCTCCAATTTTATTCCTGGTGGTGGAATTTGGATGAATACCCAAAGGCCGGAATGGAATGATGCAAACAATGCACTTGTAGGGAATGGTGTTTCCGTTGTAACCCTCTGCTACCTGCGAAGGTTCCTTGTGTTTTTTGATAAGCTTATTGAGCAAACAGCGGATGAAGATCGCGTTGAAGTATCGAATGAGTTAATCATCTTCTTTAAAAAATTACATACAACTTTTGATGAACATGCAGCATTGTTAAAAAATGACATCAATGATGCTCAACGCAAAGAAATACTTGATAGTTTAGGTCAAGCAGGAAGTGATTACAGAGAACATATTTACAAACAATCATTTTGGGGAGAGAAAAGAACAATTTCATACCGTAGGCTTAAAGCATTTGCTAAAGTAAGTTTACAGTTTATAGAACATACAATCAACGCCAATAAACGTGATGATGAGATGTATCATTCCTACAATTTGATGAGCATTCGAGACAATAATGAAATTTCTATTTCTTACCTCAATGAAATGCTCGAAGGACAAGTTGCTGTGCTGAGTTCGGGTTACCTATCTCCAAAGGATGCCTTAAAACTATTGGATAGTATGAAGAAGAGTGCGCTTTTCCGTCCTGATCAGTACAGCTATTTGCTTTACCCAAATAAAATACTTCCTAAGTTTTTAGAGAAGAACAATATCCCAAAAGAAGCCATAAAACAATCAAAGCTTATCAATGCAATGTTAGCTGATGGCGATAAATCGCTTGTAGAGCAAGACATAAAAGGAGATTACCATTTTAACGGTAACTTTAAAAATGCTGCCGATTTAAGTGATGCCATTTCAAAATTGGAGAATTCAAAGTATGGTCAGTTCATTCAAAGTGAAAAGAAAGCTCTTTTAGATACTTTTGAATTAGTTTTTGACCATAAATCATTTACTGGCCGTTCTGGTACATTTTATGGCTACGAAGGTCTAGGCTCTATTTACTGGCACATGGTTTCTAAACTGCAATTGGCTGTGCAAGAAGTATGTTTGCAAGCAATAGAAAAAGAAGAAAGTGCCGAGGTAATTGGAAAATTATTGGAGCATTATTACGAAATAAATGCAGGCGTTGGTGTGCACAAATCGCCATCACTTTACGGTGCATTTCCTACCGATCCATACTCTCACACTCCGGCTAACAGAGGAGCGCAACAACCAGGCATGACAGGCCAGGTAAAAGAAGACATTCTTAGTAGATTTGGCGAATTGGGTGTTTTTGTTTCCAATGGTCGTTTGTATTTTAATCCATGTTTATTAAGAAAAAACGAGTTTACAACAGAAGACCGTTTGTTTAATTACGTTACCATAAATAAGGAACATAAAACTTTTGCACCTGCCCTTGGCTCACTTTGTTTTACTATTTGCCAAGTTCCAGTCATTTACTGTTTATCAAATGAAAATCGTCTTGAAATTGAAAAGAAAGATGGTAATTTAAGTAAACATGATACCCTGTACCTTGATGCAGAAACAAGCACACAAATCTTTAATAGAACAGGTAAAGTAGCTAAAATTACTGTATATGTCAAAGAATCAATATTGAAGTAATCATGCGAAAAGTTAGTATAACATATTATTTTTTAGTGCTTTTAACTGTTATGCTAACTTCGTGTGGCTCTCAAAACGCTACCAAAGAAAACTCAAAACAATTGGAGAAAACAAAAACGGCCGCTCAAATTTTAGGTGATTCTAACTACCAAGCAATATGCTATGGAGGTTATCGCACAAATACGCGAGATTCACAGCCCTCTGTTTCTCAAATTAAAGAAGACGTGAAAATACTAAGTGCAATGGGCATAAAATTGCTCCGCACTTATAATACAAAGTATGACGAGGTAAGAAGTTTGATGCAGGCAATAACTGAGTTGCGCTCAGAGAACCCAGATTTTGAAATGTATGTAATGCTTGGTGCTTGGATAGATTGCGAAAATGCTTGGACAGAGAAGACACCTAATCATAACAAAGAAAACATAAAAGCGAATACCGAGGAGATTGAAAGAGCTGTTGACCTAGCAAACAAATATCCTGAAATTATAAAAATAATTGCTGTGGGTAATGAAGCCATGGTAAAATGGGCAGCCAGCTATTATGTAGAACCACATATTATTTTAAAATGGATTACTTACTTACAAAACTTAAAAAAAGAAAATAGTTTACCTCAAGATTTATGGATTACCTCTTCCGATAACTTCGCTTCTTGGGGTGGTGGCGACTCCTCTTACCATGTCAGTGATTTAAAGAAAATATATGAAGCAGTAGATTATGTTTCTATTCATACATATCCAATGCACGACACCCATTACAATCCTGTTTTTTGGGGATTAACTGCGCAGGAAGAAGCTTTAACGCCAGAAGAAAAAATAGACACTTTGATGTTGCGTTCCTTAAATTATGCAAAAAAGCAATACCTTGGCGTATCTAATTATATGAAATCTATTGGAATAGATAAACCCATTCATATTGGAGAAACTGGTTGGGCTTCAAGCTCTGATGGTTTGTATGGAAATAATGGTTCCAAAGCATGTGATGAATATAAATCTGGAAAATATTATAAATTGATGCGTGAATGGACCAATCAAGAAAAAATTACTTGTTTTTATTTTGAGGCCTTTGACGAGCAATGGAAAGATGCCAACAACCTAAAAGGTTCAGAAAATCATTTTGGATTATTTACCATTGAGGGTAAAGCCAAATATGCACTATGGGAAAAAGTAGATCAAGGTGTATTTAAGCACTTAAAAAGAGATGGCAATTCAATTGAAAAAACTTACAATGGTAAAGAAGAAGATTTGCTAAAGATGGTTGAATTACCTAAAATTAAAAATATTAAATAATGAAGAACATGAAACAGCATTTATTTTCCGTAAAAACTTTTCTATTGGTGATGACTTGTGCTGTTTTTGTTCAATGTAATAATATTAGAAAAATGACTATTGATGTATATGAAACCTCAGAAAACGGAAATTCACTTACGCTTATAAAAGATTTTAAACCCGCTGACGAATCTTTAACATTAAAGGTAAATCCAGCCGAGCAATTTCAAAAAATTACAGGATTTGGAGGGTCATTTACTGAGGCATCGGCCCATTTGTTAAATAAATTGAGCCTTGCCAACAGAAAAAAAATATTAGACGCTTATTTTAGTCAAGAAGGCGCAAATTATTCTCTAACCAGAACACATATTGCATCGTGCGACTTTTCGTTAAGCAACTACACCTATGCCAAAGTTGAAAACGATTTGGAAATGAAACATTTTACAATTGAAGATGATAAAATGGATTTAATTCCGATGATTTTAGATGCCAAGAAAACATCAAAAGAAGGATTTAAAATTATAGCCTCTCCATGGACTTGCCCACCGTGGATGAAAGACAATAAAAAATTTGTTGGAGGGAAATTATTACCCGAGTTTAATGATGCTTTTGCTTTGTATTTTTCAAAATATTTATCGGCTTATAAAAAAGAAGGAATTGATATTTGGGGCGTAACAGTAATTAATGAGCCACATGGCAACGGAAATAACTGGGAAAGCACCTTGTTTTCACCAAAAGAAATGACTGATTTTGTTCAAAACCATCTTGGGCCAAAATTAGAAAAAGACAATTGGGGTAAAGTAAACATTTTTGGTTACGACCAAAACCGAGCTGGCTTAAAGGAATGGGTTGATGAAATGTACAAAGATGAAAAATCATCAAAGTATTATGCTGGTGTTGCCATTCACTGGTACGAAAGCACGTATAATTATTTTCCAGATGCACTTCAATATGCGCACAAAAAAGCACCTAATAAATATTTAATAGAAACCGAAGGTTGTGTAGATTCAGAAGTTCCAAAGTGGCAGGATGATAAATGGTATTGGCAAAAAGAAGCCACCGATTGGGGTTGGGACTGGGCAAGCGAAAAGGACCGTCATTTACACCCAAAATATGCACCTGTAAATAGGTATGCAACAGACATAATTGGCTGTTTGAATAATTATGTAGATGGTTGGGTAGATTGGAACATGGTTTTAAACAAACAAGGAGGGCCTAATTGGTTTAAAAATTGGTGTGTAGCTCCTGTAATTGTAGATGAAGAAAAGGACGAAGTGTATTTTACACCATTGTACTTTATAATGGCACATTTTAGTAAATTTATGCGACCAGGAGCTGTTAAAATTGGCTGTGAAATAAATCACAAAGAAGTAATGACAACGGCTGTTCAAAACCCTGATGGAAGCATTGTGATTGCATTATTTAACCCTACGGATAAAAAATACAATATTGCAATCAACATCAATAAGGAAATAAAAACAATTGCCATAGATTCAAAAGCATTACAAACAATAGTAATTAAAAATTAATAACATAGATTATGTCCAATCAAATTTCATCACAAAAAGTGCCCATGGGGCAAAAAATCGCCTTCGGATTGGGAATGCTAGCCAACCAAATGTTCCCAGCTATGATTGGTATTTTTACCGTTGTATTGGTAGAAAAACTTGGATTTAGTGGATTGTTACTTGGATTAACCTATTTTATTCCTAAGTTTTATGATGCTTTATTTGATCTTATAATGGGATATGTAAGCGATAATACTAAATCTAAATGGGGTAGAAGAAGACAATATGTATTGGCAGGTGCTATTATATTAGGGATTTCATTTTCATTAATGTGGCAATTGTATGCTGAAAATGGTGTTACTTACAATTTTTGGTACTTTTTAGTTGTGTCGCTAGTTTTTTATTCAGGGCTTACCATATTTAGTATTCCTTATGTAGCAATGGGATACGAAATGAGTGATGATTTTCATGAACGAACAAATATCATGGCTACTTCCCAACTTATTGGTCAATTAGCTTGGGTTGTTGCTCCTTGGTTTTGGGTAATAATGGCTGATGAATCTTTGTTTCCATCAACCGATGTAGCAGTTAGAACTTTATCGGTGTATGTTGCAATTGGATGTAGCATTTTAGCAGCCATTCCAGCTTTCTTTATTCCAAGTAAATCAACATTGAACGAAAATTATAGCCCAATTGATTTTAAAGGAATACTTGGCAGTTTTGGAGAAATCAAAGAAGGATTAAAAGCTTCGGCAGAAATTAAACCATTCAGAAAAATTTGTATTGCAACCTTCTTAATTTTTAATGCTTTTCAAACCACAGCAGGTTTTTCTTATTTTATCATCAAATATTATTTGTTTAAGGGAAATGAAGACGGTTTTGGATTATGGCCAACATTATTTGGATGTGTGGGAGCTATGATTACTACAGTTATTGTAATACCTATTGTTGCTAGAATGTCTAAAATAATGGGAAAAAAGAAGGCATTTTTAGTTTCTCAAAGCATTTCAGTATTTGGTTATATTTTATTATGGATACTTTTTGTTCCGGGGAAACCTTATCTTTTTCTTTTTGCATTACCTTTTTTTGCATTTGGTATTGGAAGTTTGTTTACCCTAATGATGTCTATGACTTCTGATGTAATAGATATTGACGAATTAAATACTGGAAAAAGAAGAGAAGGAAGTTTGGGGGCTATCTATTGGTGGATGGTAAAATTTGGAACTGCCGTAGCGGGATTATTAAGTGGTTTAATTCTAACTTTTGTTAGTTTTAAATCTAATGCACCTACCCAAACAGATGAAACTATGTTTTGGTTAAGAATCTTCTTTGTTGGAATTCCAATATTAGGAACATTGGCTGCTATTTGGGCAATGAAAGATTATGATATTGATGAAGTAAAAGCATTAGAAGTAAGAGATCTTTTAGAAAAAAGGAAAAAACCTTCAGTAAATAAGCAATCATCCAGTTATCTTACTGGCAAATTACTTTCTTTATCCAATAATGGATCTTTAATCAATAAGTTGGTTGGAACAGATTTAAGTTCAAAAAGCGAAGAAGAAATAGAAACTCTATTTTCTAAGCAATTTAATACTGGTTTAAATGGATTATGTTTTAGTCCTTATATTGAAGGGCAAAAAGTGGGCGATATTTTATCGGCCGAACAAATAAGAAGAAGATTAGAAATTATTGCACCGCATACAAAATGGATTAGAACTTTTTCATGCACAGAAGGAAATGAATTGATACCAGAAATTGCGCACCAAAAAAGCATTAAAACAGTTGTTGGAGCATGGATAAGCAATGATAGAGTGAGGAATGAAAAAGAAATAAATGAATTGATAAAACTTGCAAATGCTGGCTTGGTTGATATTGCAGCGGTAGGTAATGAAGTTTTGCATAGGGAAGAGATTTCAGAGGATGAATTAATTGAATACATTAAAAGAGTTAAAAACGCCATTCCAAATCATATTGAAGTAGGTTATGTTGACGCCTATTATCAATTTATTGAAAGGCCTATACTTGTTGATGCTTGCGACTTGATTTTATGTAATTTCTATCCTTTCTGGGAAGGTGCTAACATTGATTATTCTGCATCTTATCTTTCAAATATGCTTGAGGTTACCAAAGCAGTAAGTAAGAATAAAAGAATAATTATTACAGAAACAGGATGGCCTAGTTTTGGAGAAACAGTAGAAAATGCTGTACCATCAAAAATAAATGCGATGAAATATTTTGTTGTTTCGCAAGAATGGGCAAAAAGCAATAAAATAGAATTATTCCATTTTTCATCATTCGATGAATCATGGAAAGTTATTCAAGAAGGTAAATTGGGAACATCTTGGGGATTATGGGATAAAAACGAAAAATTCAAGTTCAAAAAATAAATATACATATCATGTCATATAGAGAAGGTCATTTATTTAATCAAAAGAATCAGGAAAACTATTCTAATTCACACACTGAAAAACATGCTAATTCATATCACGAAACTATTCATGTTAATTATTCTGAACTTTCAAATGATGATTTAAAAAGTTTATGGCATAAAACACTTCTGGGTGGAATGCATGGTATTTGTTTTAGTATTTATGAAGATGGACAAAAGCCAGGAGCAATCATTACAGAAGCCCAAGTAGAAAGGCGCATAAAAATATTACAACCTTATGCCAAATGGGTGCGCTCGTTCTCTTGTATTGAAGGAAACGAACACGTGCCAAGAATGGCAAAAAAGTACGGAATGAAAACCCTTGTGGGGGCATGGCTTGGAGATGATTTAGAATTGAACGAAAGAGAAATTGAAGGCTTAATTGCGATGGCAAATGAAGGCTTGGTTGATGTGGCTGCTGTGGGTAATGAAGTGATGTATAGAAAAGATTTAACAGAAGAACAATTATTAGCATATATACAAAGAGTAAAAGAAGCTATACCTCATATTCCAGTTGGTTATGTTGATGCCTATTACGAATTTTCTCACCGACCAAGAATTACAGAAATTTGCGATGTGATTTTAACAAACTGTTACCCCTATTGGGAAGGATGTCCTATTGAATATTCCTTTGAACATATGAAAAGCATGTTTGAGTCCGCCAAAAATGCTAGTCAAGGTAAACGTGTAATTGTTACAGAAACTGGTTGGCCAAGCGAAGGTGGAGCATTTAAAGCATCAGTTGCTAGTAATGAAAATGCAATGCGTTATTTTATTGATTGCCAGAATTGGTGTAATATAAATGGTATTGAGAGTTTTTATTTTGCTTCATTTGATGAATCTTGGAAAACTGGTCCAGAAGGCGATGTTGGAGCGTATTGGGGACTTTGGGATAAACATGAACAATTGAAATTTTAATGGCGGATTTTTTTAATCAATTTAATTTACCATTTGCCAAAGCCATGTGTTATTCTGGCTTTCGAAATGGACAACAACCAGGTGGAATTGTGCCATCTTACGAAGAAATAAAAGAAGATTTACTGCTTTTAGCACCTCATTGTAATTACTTGCGATTGTATGATTGTGATGAGCACGCGTTAACCGTAATCAAGGTTATTCTCGAAGAAAAATTAGACTTCAAATTAATGCTTGGGGCGTACATCGTAGCCGAATTGAATAACCACGGCTGCCCATGGGGTGGTGGTATTTATGAGGAAAGGCAATTGGAAGAAAATAGGAAAATGAACGACCAAAAAATTCAAAGCCTAATCGATTGGTCTAATCAGTATACTGAAATTATTTGTTGTGTATCACTTGGCAATGAAGCTTGTGTTGATTGGACGGATCATTTTGTACCTGTTGACCGTGTAATAGAGTTTGCAAAAAGAGTGAAGAAAAGTATTGAACAACCAATTACCTTCTGCGAGAATTATGTTCCCTGGTTAAATTATCTCGCACCACTTGTAGAGGTAATAGATTTCATTTCAATACACACCTATCCAGTTTGGGAATACAAACACATAAACGAATCTGTTGATTATACCATTGCTAATTATCAAATGGTAGCCAATCAATATCCTCAAATTCCTGTGGTAATTACGGAAGCGGGCTGGGCTACCAATTCGCATGGCAGAGGAATTCATGTTGAACATGTAAATGAAGAGAATCAGAAAATTTACTATGAAGACTTAATGGATTGGTCTATTAAAAACAATGTATTGACCTTCTTTTTCGAAGCATTTGACGAACAATGGAAAGGGTCACCAGATCCATTGGAACCTGAAAAGCATTGGGGAGTGTTTAAAGCTGACAGGACGCCTAAATTGGTTTTTGCAGAATCCGCTAAAGTGTTAAAATCAACATAAGCCTCCATCACTTTTGGGTGATGGCACGCTATTTAAACAGATTAACTTGTATTGGTAAAACTAAATACTTCTTATATCTTAAAGTTCAAAAGAAAAGCCCTTTTCTTCTAGTACCTTGTATCTTTTTTCATCAAATTGAAATAGTTTGGCAGGACGGTGAGCAACATTTTCTTTAAACTCATTCAAAGGTTGTAAAATATTCATTTCAAGAATTTTTTTCCTGAAATTAGATTTGTCAAACTTATATCCTAGTAGGGCTTCGTATAACAATTGTAATTCCAGTAGTGTAAATTTAGTTGGCAACAATTCAAATCCTGTAGGCTTATGTCGAACCTCATGTTTTAATGTTTCGATGCCTTTTTGAAGAATAGTATAATGATCAAAAGCCAATTCAGGCAACTCATTTATACTAAACCATTCTGCAGATTTTGCCCAAGAAGAAGCAATGGGATTATAGCTCAAACTATTTACTACTGAAAAATAGCCTACCGTAACCACTCGATCCAATGGATGTCTATCTATACTTCCAAAAGCGAAAAACTGCTTCATGTAAATGTTTTTTAATCCAGTGAGCTTTTCCAACACGTTATTAGCAGCATCACATAAGTTTTGTTCAGGCTCTACAAGATCTCCAATTAAGGCCCAATGATCTTTAAATGGCTCCAAACTTCTTTGCACCAGCAATACCTTTATCTCACCTTCTTGGTAACCAAAAATCACACAATCAACAGATAAACCAAAAATAAAGTACTCCCTGATTGGAATATTATAGTCGGATATATAGTAAGCATTTGTTGATTTCATGTTGCAAAATAACAGAAGAATTGTAAGTAAAATAAATTTACTTATAGTATTTTTTACTTTAACTTTTTTTGCTTTACTTGCGTTTACAAATATATTAATATAATTACATATGAAAAAAATCATTACTTTAAGTTTATCCTTACTTGTTTCAAGCATAGGATTTTCTCAAAACGCCCCAATTAATTTTGAAACGGGTGGTCAAGGTGCGAGTTGGACTTGGACAACTTTTGAGAATGGCACGAATCCAACATTAGAAATTGTAAACAATCCTAGTTCAGTTGCTCCAAACACTTCTAGTAAAGTAGCAAAATTTACTGCACTAAAAGGAGGTAATCCGTGGGCTGGATGTGAGTCTGCGAAAGGTTCAGATATTGGTACGTTTTCTTTATCTGCATCAAATGCCAGAGTGAAAATTTTGGTTTACAAAACTAGAATTAGCGATGTTGGAATCAAGTTCGTTAACAGCACCAATGGCTCTACAGGCGAAATCAAAGTTCCTAATACTAAAATCAACGAGTGGGAAGAGTTAACTTTTGACTTTTCTTCAAAAATTGGTGTCCCTGAATCAAATAATATTACTCAAATTGTAATATTCCCTGATTTCATTCCCGGTGGTGATCCTAGAGCTGATACTACTATTTCTTATTTCGACAATATTACATTTTCTGCCGGCACTACTTTAGCTGAACCAACTGCGCCTGCCATGGCTCCAACCAAACTAGCCGCTGATGTTATTTCATTGTTTAGCAACGCTTATACCAATGTAACAGTTGATACTTGGAGAACAGGTTGGTCTAACGGTACACTTACAGAAATGAAAATTGGCACTGATGATGTTAAAAAATACTCTGGATTGGATTTTGTTGGTATTGAAATGATTGCAAAACCAATTAATATCAGTGCTATGGATTTGTTTGAATTTGACATTTGGACGCCAAATTCAACTAATTTTAGATTCAAATTAGTTGATGCTGGAGCCAATGGAACTATTGGAGGTGGGGATGATAAAGAGCACGAACTTACTGTTACTCCTACATTAGAAGGATGGAATCATATAGCGGTGCCAATATCGAATTTTACTGGCTTAACAACTAAGTCAAATATTGCACAACTTATTTTTGGAAGTGCGCCTGTAGGTACATCTATAGTTTATTTGGATAATATTATGTTTAGTAAAGCCCCTGTATTGGCTGAACCAACTGTTGCAGCAAAAACTCCTACAAAATTAGCTAAAGACGTTATTTCTTTGTTTAGCAATGCTTACACCAATGTAACAGTTGATACATGGAGAACTTCTTGGTCTAATGGAACACTTACAGAAACGAAAATTGGAGCTGATGATGTTAAAAAATACACTGGATTAGATTTTGTTGGGATTGAAACGATTGCAAAACAAATTGATTTAACTGGTATGGATTCATTTGAATTTGATATGTGGACGCCAAATTCTACTGCTTTTAGGTTCAAATTAGTTGATGCAGGCGCTGATGGTGTTATTGGTGGTGGTAATGATAAAGAACATGAAACAACCATTACACCGACTTTAAACGGTTGGAATCACGTAGCAGTGTCAATATCGAGCATGACAGGCCTTACAACCAAAAAGAATATTGCACAACTTATTTTTGCAAGTGCGCCTGTAGGGACTTCAATTGTTTACATTGATAATGTTTTATTTAGCAAAAAAACTTCAGTAGGTGTTTCTTCTATTGCGCAAGAAACAATTGGTGTTTTCCCAAATCCTGCAAGCAATAATTTAAATATCACCACTAAAAATAATATTCAAGATATTGCCATTTACAATGCATTGGGTCAGGTTGTATTAACAACTTCACCAAATGCTAATACTGTAAATGTTGATATTACTAGTTTACCAAACGGTTTTTATACTGTTAAGGCTAGCATAAATGGTGTTGATACCTTCAAGAAAATTATAAAAGAATAAATTTAAGATTTTAAAATAATACAAAGGGCAAGCAGTTTTACTGCTTGCCCTTTTTGTTTTATAAATTAGTTCCACTTACTTAAGGCTTCATTTCAAAAAGGAGCTTACCGTTTGTGTGTTTACATTTACGATACCCACGAGCAAGTAGCTTGCGCTAATTTTCCATTTTGGGTAAAGTAGGTTAATTCTTATTGATGGTAAATGGAATTTTGCTTTTACTTAAAGGTGTTTCATTTGCCTTAAAATAAATTGATTCATTATCGTAACATTGGAAATTATCGCAAGTGCCGCTTCGTTTTCCTTTAATAATAATATTATCAATTAATACATTTACATTAGGTTTTTTATTATAAATTCTGTAAGTAAAATTGCGCATATAATTATCAATCTTTAATGCTTCAAAATTCCAAATGTTAAAATTATATATGTAATTTATATTGTCACTATAAATTGGTATTAAATTGCCAATACTATAACTCGTTTTCTATTTCCCAAAAAATTTTGCAGGCCTCTTTATATTTGCTATTGAACATGGCTTGTTTAATGTAAAAAATAAATTTTAGTCAACTACAAAATAGTGGTAAAAAAATAATTCAATATTACCAATAGCCATATACCTAGTATATATAATATAATTCTCATTTTTTGGCATGTCAATTATTTTCGAAAATTTTGACTAATTTAAAAATTAAGTATGGCCATAAAATAATTTGTACTACGGCTAAAAAAGTTATTTTTGTTTTAAAAGAATAATATCAATGAAAATAAAAAAATTACTAAGTATTGTTTTACTAGCAAGTTCTTACGCAGCTTTTGCACAGAGCTTTACAGTAAACTCTCCAAACAAAAAAATTTCCTTATCACTTAAATTAAATGAAGCAGGTGCTTTAAATTACAGTGTAAACTTTAAGGCCAAGCCTGTTGTTGAAACCTCCAAGTTAGGTTTTAAAATAAACGATCAAGCCGATTTAATGAACAACTTTAGTATTTTAAAAGTTGATTCAAGTACCTTTAACGAAACATGGACTCCTGTTTGGGGCGAAACAAAAACCATTGTAAATAATTATAAAGAAATAGCCATTACTTTAAAAGAAAAAGGCGATAAACCTCGTATAGTTCAAGTAGTATTTAGGGTTTTTAATGATGGTGTGGGCTTTAGATATGTTTTTCCTGAACAACCAAATTTATTCCATTTTGTAGTAGCTGATGAAGAAACTACCATTAATTTAACTGGTGACCATAAAATTTGGTGGATGCCAGGTGATTTTGATACCAATGAATATACTTACAATACATCGCAAATATCTGAAATTGAAAAATTAGCTAAAAAACGTGATGGCGCTATATTTACTGCTACTCCTTTAAAAGGTGCTTTTGTACAAACTCCTTTAATGGTAAAAACCAAAGACAATTTATACGTTAGTATACACGAAGCAGCGTTAATCAATTATCCTGCAATGGACTTAATGTTTGACTTAAGCACATTTGAAGCTACTACTAAAATAGCCAATGATGCGGTTGGAAATAAAGCTTATATGCGCGCTCCTTGCCACACTCCTTGGCGAACAATAATTATAAGCGATGATGCCAGAGATATTATCGCTTCAAAAACTATTTTGAATTTAAATGAACCATCAAAATTAACCAACACCAGTTATATTAAACCAATGAAATACGTTGGCATTTGGTTAGAAATGCATTTAGGACTTTCTACATGGGATTTTGCTGGTGGACAATCGGCTAGTGATGCAGGTTCAGATGGTAAACAAAAGACTAAAACCAAACATGGTGCCACTACTGAAAATACAAAAAAATACATTGACTTTGCTGCTAAAAATGGTTTTGGTGGTGTGTTAGTAGAAGGTTGGAACGATGGATGGGAAGATTGGTTTGGCAAATGGAAGGAAGATGTTTTTGATTTTGTAACTCCATATCCTGATTACGATTTTAAAGGCTTAAATGCTTATGCGCAAAGCAAAGGTGTTGGTATGATAACTCACCACGAAACAAGTGGAAGTGTTACTAATTACGAACGTTATATGGATACTGCTTACCGCTTAATGGCAAGTGTTGGAAGCCATGCTTTAAAATCGGGTTATGTTGGAAAAATTATTCCACGTGGCGAGTTTCATGATGGACAATGGATGGTAAACCATTACTTACGTGCCATTAAAAAAGCAGCTGATTACAATATTATGGTGGTAGCTCACGAGCCAGTGCGTCCTACTGGTTTGCACCGCACTTATCCAAACTTTATGGCTGCTGAGGCTGCTCGCGGACAAGAGTTTAATTTTTGGAGCGAAGGCAATTCACCTGAGCACGAAACCATTTTACCATTTACTCGCTTAATGGGTGGTCCAATGGATTATACGCCTGGTATTTTTAAAATTAAAAAGAGCAGCTATTACCCAGGTGCTAAAGAACAAGTTCATACTACTTTAACCAAACAGTTAGCATTGTATTTAACATTGTATAGCCCAATACAAATGGCTACTGATTTACCTGAAAATTACGAGGCCAAACCTGATGCATTCCAGTTTATTAAAGATGTAGCTGTTGATTGGGACGATACCAAAGTAGTTCATGCAGAACCAGGTGAGTATTTAACCATAGCTCGTAAAGCTAAAGGAACCAACAACTGGTTTTTAGGAAGCATTACCGATGAAAATGCAAGAGAGTTAAACATGGATTTTAGCTTTTTAGATAAAGGTAAAAAATATACTGCTACCATTTACCGCGATGCACCTGATGCTAGTTGGGATAAAAATCCAGAAGCCTATGTAATTGAAAAAATTACTGTTACCAATAAATCAAAACTATTGTTAAAATTAGCTCCAGGCGGAGGAACTGCCATCAGTATTATTGCACAATAAATAGTTTATGCAAAAGGGGCTGTTTCAAAATTTGAAACAGCCCCTTTTTTATTAATTAAAGTATAACCAACACTATTTCCTCATTTGTCCGTTTAAAGCACTTGCCTTAAACCCACTATCATACCCAAAACTAATTCCGAGATAAAGATATTGAAGAGATGACTTATAGATCTCTGAAGTTCCTCTCCATTCAGAATTGGGAGTGAATGTATAGCCTAAACGTAAATTATAGAAAATACCATCATCAGTTAAATAGTCTATGGTTTCAATACCCAAATTAAACCCAATACTTACGTTGGACCAATAAATACCATTGGGTTGATTGGGAGCAATTAAAACCAAATTATTGTTTCTCATTGCTATATCATATTTAAACAAGTCAAATCCGGTATGAATAAGTACTTTATCTGCAAGTAGCATTTTCCCTAAATCATAATTGGCACCTAAGGTTACACTAGATACATTGTGTAAAATATCCCAACTTCCAAAATTATCCATATAATCTATACTTGTGCTTAAAGAAGTTTCAATACCCCATTTTTGACCTTTGAATTTATAAAAGGATCCTACCATTTCTTGCCCTACCCTATATTTATTTACTCCAGTAGCTCTATTTATTTGGCTTACCAAGCCTTTATGGCTAAATACTCTCCATTCTCCAACCATTCCAACCATGTGAGATTTTTGTGCGTTGGCCGTACAAGCTAGTGCTACAAATAAAAGTGTAATAAGTATTTTTGTATTAATCATATTTGCGGTGGCAAATAATTAAACTTAAAAATAGTTAACAACAACCTTTAGGTTGTAACATGTAAATTTATATTTTATGGAATACGCAAAAAGAATTCGATTAATAAGGGAAAATAAAGGTTTTACACAAGAATATGTAGCTGATAAATTAGCAGTAAGCCAAGCTGCATATAGTAAAATGGAGAGAAAGGCAGGGAATTGTTCTTTATTAACTTTGGAAAAGGTTGCTGAAGTGCTAGAAGTTACATTGCCTTTTTTGATTGATGTAAAAAAAGAGCATTATGAATAAAAGAAGCTCCATATAACAAGGTATTTGGTCATTTATTAAAATACTGCCAATGCTAGTTGAAACAAGAATTCAAAAGTTTTTTAATTGATAAAATTACAATTATTAACAAATCAAAATTACCTTTAAAATTAACTCCAGGTGGAGGAACTGCCATTAGTATTATAGCACAATAATTAAAAATAAATAGAACCATTAAAAGCCCGTTAGCATTATCGTTAATGGGCTTTTTGTGAAAAAAATTTAGAATATAATTGTTTAATAATGTAAAAAATTATTCACTTTATTCTCGAACTTTTTAGTTGGCCATAAATTATAGCATCACCCTTTATAATTGGTTCAATAATTGGCTTAATTATTTACGTCAATTTTTAAACTAAATCAAGCCTTTTTGTTGCTTTTTCCTTTGGTATACTAGGATTAATTATCTGAATAATTTAGGCTACATTAATTTGAAAAAACAAGGAACAACCTTTTTCCTTTCCAAAATTTTCCATGGAAAAAATCAAATATTACAATATTTCATCTCTCATGTAGCTGGTTACCAACATTAATTAAACCAATTGTTCCATATAATCAATTAGAAATAATTAAAAAAACAATAAAACTTTTTTTATTCCTTAAATAAATTGCAGATGGGGTAATAGTTTAATTTTTATGAAAAAGATTTCAATTTAATTATATTTTTAAATACTTAATTTGCCTGCCTAAATTTAAATTGAATGGATATTTTTTTTTTAATAATCGGCTTATTGTTTGGTTTTTTTACAGGTTGGTTATTTAATAAAAATAAATCAAAACAAACTGATGAAGGTGCTGATAATTTGGCTAATTTGCAACAACAAATACTAACTGAAAGTAACCAAAAATCATCGTTTCAATCGGAAAATAATTTATTAAAAGCCGACTTATCCAACGTTAAAAACGAGAATAAAATATTACAAGAAGAAATACTTAACTTATCGAAAAAATTAACAGCCCAAATCAGCGATAACGAGAATTTACAGCAAAGGTTAATTGAACATAAGGCTGAAATTACTACTTTAAACGAAAAATTTACTAAAGAATTTGAAAATTTGGCTAATAGGATTTTTGATGACAAAAGCCAAAAATTCACAGAACAAAACAAAACCAATATAGGCGAATTATTAAATCCCCTTGGAGAAAAAATAAAAGATTTCGAAAAAAAAGTAAATGATGTTTATGTAACCGAAGGCAAAGAGCGAGCATCACTAAAAAATCAACTAGAAATGCTTCAGCAACTTAACCAACAAATGAGTAAAGAAGCCAATAATTTAACTAAGGCTTTAAAAGGCGAAAACAAAACCCAAGGCAATTGGGGTGAATTCATTTTAGAAAGTGTTTTAGAAAAATCAGGGTTAGTAAAAGGCAGTGAATACAAAGTGCAAGAAAGTTATACTAACGAAGAAGGCAAGCGCCTGCAACCTGATGTTATAATTAGTTTACCCGAAAATAAAACTTTAATAATTGATAGTAAAGTTTCATTGAATGCCTATGAACGTTTCTCATCGGCCGAAAGTGATGAGGAAAGGATACAAGCAGGAAAAGAACATATTCTTTCATTGCGCGCACATTTAAAAGGTTTGAGTGGCAAATCATATCAAAATATTCATCAGATTCAAAGCTTAGATTTTGTATTATTATTCATTCCAATTGAACCCGCTTTTGCACTAGCTGTTCAAAGTGATCCGGGTTTATTTAACGATGCTTTTGAAAAAAATATTGTGATTGTTAGCCCAACAACACTGCTAGCTACTTTAAGAACCGTAGCCAGCATTTGGCGTAATGAAAAACAAAGTGCAAATGCAATTGATATTGCAAAAAAAGCAGGTGATTTATACGATAAATTTGAAGGCTTTATTAAGGATTTAATTGAAGTTGGAAAGAAAATAGATCAAACTAAATCGAATTATAGCGATGCCATGAATAAGTTAGTAGATGGCAAAGGAAATATAATTAACCGTTTTGAAGAATTAAGAAAATTAGGTGCAAAAGCCGATAAACAATTGCCTCAATCGCTAGTAGATAGAGCAGAAAAATAACCTGATTTTACGTGATAGTTAAACAAAAAATTCATTTCATTATCAACCCCATTTCGGGCGGATTAAGTAAAACCCATATACCTGATTTAATTTTTAAAATCTTAGATAAAAACCAATTTGACATTCAAATTTTTTATACCCAAGGACAAGAAAGCAATCATCATTTGGCTGCCGCAAGTGCTATGGAAGCTGATATTGTAATAGCTGTTGGTGGCGATGGTACTATAAACAATGTTGCGCAATATTTAGTAAATACCAATAAAATTTTTGGAGTAATTCCTATGGGTAGTGGCAATGGATTAGCAAGAGAATTGGCTATTCCAACTAATCCCGAAAAAGCTCTACAACTTATCAATCAACAAAAAATCAAAGTCATTGATACCTGCAAAGCCAATAATCAGTTTTTTATCAATATTGCGGGTGTAGGTTTTGATGCACATATTGCAGACTTGTTTTCAAAAGCCAAATCAAGAGGGTTTAAAACGTATACCAAAATTACACTAAGGGAATTTGCGAACTATAAAAGCAAAAACTACACTTTACACTATAACGACCAACAAACCAATGTAAATGCATTTATGGTATGTATTTGCAATGGAACTCAATTTGGTAATAATGCCTATGCCGCTCCCAAAGCCATTTATAATGATGGTCTTTTTGATATTGTGATATTCAATTCATTTAAAATATGGCATGTGCCTTTAATTGCTTATAAATTATTTAAAGGCGATGTAAGCGACTTGCCATTTGTACAAACATTTAAAACCAACCAAATAAGTATAACCCGAACCATCAAGGAAGTTGCAAATATAGATGGAGAAGCAATGCTACTAGAAAAAGACATTCATTTTAAAATATTTAAACATAGTTTGAAGGTTTTTGCCAGCTAAAATTCAAACATCATTTTAAAAAGATTTGCTTATTTTGCAGCCCAATTTATGAGCGAAGAAGTATTTAAAAAAGTAGTATCGCATTGCAAGGAATATGGTTTTGTATTTACCAGCAGCGAAATTTATGATAATGGTTTGGGCGCGGTGTATGATTACGGCCAAAATGGAGTAGAGTTAAAAAATAATTTACGCCAATATTGGTGGAAATTTATGGTGCAAATGCACGATAATATTGTAGGCCTTGATGCTGCTATTTTTATGCATCCCAAAACATGGAAAGCCAGTGGCCATATTGATGGTTTTAGCGACCCTATGATTGACAATAAAGATAGCAAAAAACGCTACAGAGCTGATAATTTATTAGAAGATAAAATTGCTAAATACCAAAAAGATGGCAAAACCAATAAAGCTGATGAATTACAAAATGCTTTAGATGCTGCTTTACTAGCAAATGATTTGGCACAATTAAAAACCTTAATTGAGCAACACGAAATAGCTTGCCCAATCAGTGGAACTCGCAATTGGACTGATGTGCGCCAATTTAACTTAATGTTTAGCACCGAAATGGGTGCCATGGCCGAAGATGCAGATAAAATTTACCTGCGTCCGGAAACAGCTCAAGGTATTTTTGTTAATTTTTTAAATGTTCAAAAAAGTGGCAGGATGAAAATTCCGTTTGGAATTGCACAAACTGGTAAAGCATTTAGAAACGAAATCATTGCACGCCAATTTATCATGCGTATGCGTGAGTTCGAACAAATGGAAATGCAGTTTTTTGTTCGTCCAGGAACACAAAAACAATGGTTTGAATATTGGAAAGAAGCACGTTTAAAATGGCATTTAGCACTTGGTTTTGATAAAGCCAATTACCGTTACCACGACCATGTGAAACTAGCACATTATGCCGATGCAGCAGTTGATATTGAATTTGATTTTCCTTTTGGTTTTAAAGAAGTAGAGGGTATTCATTCTCGTACCGATTTTGATTTAAAAAGTCATCAAGATTTATCAGGCAAAAAAATGCAGTATTTTGATGCCGATTTAGATGAAAATGGTAAACCTTACGGCAATTATATTCCTTACGTAATTGAAACCAGTATAGGTTTAGACAGGTTGTTTTTATATACACTTTGTGCTAGTTACAATGAAGAAGAAGTAGGAGAAGGTGATAAAAAAGATACCCGCGTAGTATTGGCTTTACCTCCAATTTTAGCACCATATAAAGTGGCTATTTTCCCGTTAACTAAAAAAGATGGTTTGCCAGAAGTAGCTCGTAAAATAATTGATGATTTGAAATTTGATTACAATTGTTTTTACGAAGAAAAGGATGCTATTGGTAAGCGTTACCGCAGACAAGATGCATTGGGAACCCCTTTCTGTATTACTGTTGACCACGAAAGTATAGAAAACCAAACGGTTACTATTCGCCACCGCGATTCAATGCTTCAAGAGCGAATTCCAATTGCTGAAATCAAATCTATTTTGGATAAAGCCATTAGTTGGAAAGATATATTAAGTAAATAATTAAAAAATAAATTTATAAATAACCCCCAATAGGTAAATAACTTATTGGGGGCTGTTTTTATAACAAAACTGGCTTAGGCGTTAAGTAAAGTTTGAATATCAAATTTTTTCATTTTCATGAATGCTTCAACTACTCTTGGAGCCTTTTCAACATTACACATTAATGAACCTAAAATAGTTGGAACTACTTGCCACGATACTCCAAATTTATCTTTTAACCAACCACATTGACTTTCTGTTCCACCTTCTGTTAGATTTTGCCAATAATAATCTATCTCATCTTGTGTATCGCAGTCAATTACAAATGAAACAGATTCGTTAAACTTAAATTTAGGCCCACCATTTAAAGCCATAAATTTTCGTTCATTTAATTCAAAAATAGTTACCATAGGGTTAACCGAAACAATTTGAGAGTTTTTAAAAACTGAGCAATAAAATTGAGCCGCCTCTTGCGCTTTACCATCAAACCAAAGGCAAGTATAAATGGGATTTTTCATAGTTATTTAAGGAATTAAAATTTGTACTTAATGATTCAAATATAATATCACTTAACCTTAATACCTCCTAAAAACACTTGTTTGGGTTTTAGGTTTCTTATTTTTAGTAAATCTTGTTCGGTTAGTAAATCAGTGTCGGTTATAATAAAATCAGCAAATTTCCCTGTTTCTATACTGCCTTTTTCGTTTTCTTCAAATGCAGCTTTTGCGGCCCAAATAGTTATGCCTTTTAATGCTTGTTCCCTTGTTAAAGCATTCTCCATATTAAATCCTGAAGTTGGTATTCCATTGGCATCCTTTCTTGCTACAGCTGCATAAAAAGTGTAAAATGGCGAAACATATTCAACTGGAAAATCGGTTCCTAATGGCAACCAATTATTTTGTTTTAACAGCATTTGGTAGGCGTAAGCAAATTTTAAACGTTGGTTTCCTAATCTATCTTTAGCCCAAACCATATCGCTAGTGGCATGAGTTGGTTGTACCGAAGGAATGATAGAATGCTTCGCAAATAATTCAAAATCGCTGCTATCAATTACTTGTGCATGCTCAATTCTCCAGCGTCTATCATTGTTTTTGGGTAACACTTTGCTGTATAAATTTAATACAAATCTATTGCCCGAATCGCCAATGCAATGGGTGTTTAACTGAAACTTACTATTGGCAATTTGCAACACATAAGCCCTCATTTTATGAATATCAGTTAGTAAAAATCCATGATTGTGTGTATCATCATTGTACGGTTTTGTTAAACATGCACCTCTGGAACCAAGTGACCCATCAGCATACATTTTAAAGCTCGAAACATTTAATTTTTCGGTTTTATAAACACCAATTTTTAAAGCTTCTTGTAAGTTATGGTTATTTAAACTTACCATGGCATAAACACGCATGTTGAGGGTTCCGCTTTGTTGCAAACTATCAATTAAATGAATAATAGGAAGGTCTAAACCTGCATCGGTTACGCTTGTTAAACCATATTCATAACAATGTTGTTGCGCTAATTTTAAAGCTTTTACTTTATCGGATAATGAAATTTCAGGAATAACTGCCTCGGCTAAATCAACTGCATTGTCAATTAAAATGCCTGTTGGTTTATTGTTTGCAGTAATTACCAAACCGCCATTCAGTTTAGTATTAATATTTATATTGGCTAGTTTTAGTACATAATCATTTACCAGCGCTGCATGACCATCTACACGTTTTAACATTACAGGAATATTGCCAAATAACTCGTTCAGTTTTTCATTAGTAGGAAATTTTTTATCTGCCCAAATATTTTGATCCCAACCACGGCCAAGTAAAACCGATGGTTTGTGTAAAGCATAAAATTTTTGACAACGCTCCACACATTCATCCCAACTTTTAGCACCAGTTAAATCAACCATTTGCATAAAATTACCTAAGCCGTAAAAGTGGCTGTGAGCATCTATCAATCCGGGATACACAATTTGCTGATGCAAGTCTATTTTTTGTAAAGATTCAAAATTCGAGTTTATGTATTCGTTGGTACCTACACCTATAAACTTTCCATCTTTTATGGCAAAAGCTTCATTTACTGCCATGTTTGAATCAACAGTATTTACTTTTCCATTAAAAAAAATAAAATCAGCTTTTTGTTTTGAAGTGCAAGCAGTAAAAAGAATTACTATAATTGTAAAGAAAATGGTTTTAGTTGTCATGGTGCGAAACTAAAAATTTTGTGGGCATTTTAAACCATTTTTAAACTTTACCCTCTAAGTTCTGATTTGAAAAACACATTACTCATATTTTTATTAATTGCTGCAATGAGCAGCATTGGCTTTGCGCAAGATTCATTGAAGCGAAAACAATTACCCAGAGAATACTTTATTACTGATATTTCGGATAAACTCAATGTTTCTTTATTTTTTTTAAATAATAAAAACGATTTTGCTTTAACAGGAAATAAAAATGTTAAATTGAACTATTCGCCAAACGATTACGGTGTTTTGGGTGTAAGTGTTAGGCTGCATTGGCTAGGTTTGGCTTTTGGTTATGCGCCCAAAAACCTTCAAGAAAACTTTAAAGGCACAACTTCGTATACCAATATTAAGTTAAGTAGTTATGGCAAAAAAATGGGTTTCGATATTTATTATTTAGATTATTCGGGCTTTTTTTTAGACAATACCAAAGAGCTTTTTGGCCCTGATTACCAAGCTAGGCATTATATACGCCCAGATTTAAATACCTTAAATATTGGAGCAAATTATTACTATATTTTTAACCATAAACGCTATTCATATAGAAGTACTTTTATACAAAACGAAATTCAAAAACACAGTGCGGGTAGTTTTATGATTAACGCCTCCATTAATTATTTCAATTTAAATGCCGACTCATCCATAGTGCCAAAAGGAATTGATGAAAATAAATTTAGTCCAGAAGCAAAAATTAAAAAAGGAGATTTTTACAACTTAAGTTTAATGCCGGGCTACGGACATACTTTTGTAGCTAAACAAAAGATGTTTTTAACGCTATCAGTTTATGGTGGAGTAAATGCCCAACAACAACATTATACCAGCGAATTGAAAAATTTTAATCAAAAAGTATTTGATGCTTTTGAGCTAATACCTAGGGCAATGGGCCGAATTGGAATAGGTTATAACTCGCAAAAATTTTTCACAGGTATAAATGCGGTAATGGATGTTTATAATCTTCCTTTGGGTAAAAATGAGCGCGTAATATACAGCGTGGGTAGTGCTTCCATTTACTTGGGTTATCATTTTAGTTTGCCTAAATCGGTTACTAAATATACCGATTACATGAAAAAATTCCCCAATCTTAATTTTCAAAAAGCTAGTTATTAGTAGTTGATAATTTGCGCTTGTGTTTCCACCTGCGGTGGCTCCAAAGCCATATTTCGGGTTGCGCTTTTATGTCTTCTTCTAGTTTTTTGTTAAATAAATCGGTAATATAATTATCTGGTGTTTCTTTAGGGTTCATAGTTAGCACTTCTAGTGTTACTTCATAGTAACCGCGTTTAGGTTTTTTTACGGCAGCATAAACCACAGGATAATCAAACTTTTTAGCAATTTTTTCAGCACCTGTGTGCACAGGAGTATCTTGGTTTAAAAACTGAATCCAATAAGCATTTTCAGCACTCGGTGTTTGGTCTGATAAAAAACCTGTACCAGTAATTTTGTTTTTATTGGCAAGCATGCCTCTTAAAGTATTTTCCATAGTAATCATTTGTATGCCAAATCGCTCGCGCATACGCTTGGTAAACCATTCAAAAAATGGATTACTTAGTTTATGGTAAATACCAACAATATCGGCCTTTCCTTCAAAATGCCAAATGGTAGGAAGCCATTCCCAATTGCCTAAATGTGAAGTTACAATAACAAAACTTTTCTTTTGGCTAATTATTTCATCTAACACTTCCATGTTCAAATATTTGCCATGTTTTTTCAATTCGTTAGCGCTAATTGATTGCATTTTAAAAGTTTCTAAAAAGATATCAATTAAGTGTTTGTAAAACTTTTTGGCAATGACATCTATTTCAGCTTCGGTGTATGTGGGGAAAGCGTTTTGCAAGTTTTCGTAAACTACTTTTTTGCGGTAACCAATTATATTAAAAGCTAAAAAACGCAAACCATCGCTTAGTAAATACAACAAAGGAAACGGCAATAACGAAAGGCCATACAAAGGCAAGGCATAAATTGGATATAGAATTTTTTTCAATTTTTTGATGTTTGCTTCAAATGTATAAGATTTGAACTATTTTTCGTTTTTTACAGATAATTGTGTAATTTTAAATTTAATAACATGAAAATTTTAAATCAAGCCAAAGGCATGGCACTTACAAAACTACTAAGCCTAATTTTTATAATTATGCTTACTCAAAGTTGCTCCAAAGATACCAGTTGTGGCAACACAAACGATATTGTTAACAATTACAATATTTCTGATGATGACAAAAGTAAAATTCCTTTTAAAGGAAATGACACCCTAATTTACATTAGCGATGCAGGAGATACAGCAACCCTTATTGGAACGGGAAAAAAGGTATATATAGACCAAGTTAGAAAAGATATTTCAGGAAATGCTGATTGTCCTAAATATAATTTAGATAATAAAGAAACCATTGGCATTGAATATTATGGAGATAATACTGAGTTAAATAGAATTAAATATAAAATTTATGGTAACCAAGAGAGAACAGAAATTGAGTTTACATTTAATACTTATTATGGAATAACTTATCCTTATAACCTTAACTCACCTATTTTTTACACAGATTCAGTAAACATAGGAAATAAATTTTATTTAGGCAGACCTCTAGGTTTAAGTAGCTCTAATTATAAAGCATTATATAATTTTAACTATGGTTTTTTAAAAATACAATTTAATGGAGGCAAAGCATGGTATTTAAAACTAAATTAGAAAACGGTACTCACTTACATCTTGCTAGTGAAGGCTATATATTTAAACTATGTTTCTATGTTCTATGCGGTTAATTAATACCTTTGATGTTCATGTCTGCCTCCAATAAACTCAAACCCAAAAAAGTATTTTTAACTGATGCTGTTATTGAAACTTTTAACAGTGCAAAAAACGGAAAGTTATTGGTAGAAATAGTGGGCGGAAAATTGATGTTAAATACCCGCAATGCCAATCAATCTTTTGATGGTTTGCACCAATTGTTTCAATTAATATTTGCCGATTTAAAGTCCGATTTAGCTAATATTAACCAAGTTTTATGTTTGGGTTTAGCCGGTGGAAGTGTGGTTCATATTTTACGAAACGAATTGCAATTGCTATGCAAAATTACTGCGGTAGAATACGATGAAGTAATGGTGCAAATTGCCCAAAAACATTTTGGTTTACAGCAGTTTGATAACCTAAATGTAGTTATTGCCGATGCGTTTACTTATACCGAACAGCAAGCTTTTAACCAAATTTTCGATTTAATTTTGGTTGATTTATTTGAAGACAATAAAGTAGCTAATGGCATTTTTAATCCTCATTTTAGTGAACAATTATTAGAAATGTGTCCGCATGGAATGATGGTTATCAATACCATTTGTAAAAACAAAGTGCAGGAAAAACAAATCAATAGGTTGGTGGATTTTTTTAAACAAAAACAGCTTATCTGTAACTTGAAAATATATGATATAGCGCCAACCAATAAGGTTTTGGTGGTTTATACTTAATGGTTTTCTTCCCCTATCTCCCGCAAGTGTTTATCACGCCTAGCGTAAGTCACTTGTGGGATTAAGTAAGCAAAGTTTGTAACTTTGCTATAATAAAAACCCAAAAAAAATGAGCCTTGCTTATAAATTTCATAACCCCGATGGATTGTATGTTGTAACCTTTGCCACCATTGGCTGGATTGATGTTTTCACAAGAAATATGTACAAAAATATTTTGTTAGAAAGCATTCAATTTTGTCAAATAAATAAAGGTTTAGATTTAAATGCTTGGTGTTTAATGACGAATCACCTTCATTTTATTGGTAGTGCAAGAGAAAGATTTTTAATGTCGAACATATTGCGCGATATGAAAAAGTTTACCAGCAAAAAGATAATTGAGGTTATTGCAAATAATGAACAAGAATCGAGAAGAGAATGGATGTTGGCCATTTTTTAGAACGCAGGTAATTACAATATTAATAATAAAGATTTTCAATTTTGGCAGCAGGATAACAGACCTATTGAACTTAGGAGTAATGAAGTTATTCAACAAAAACTCATTTATATCCATAATAATCCTGTAGCAATGGGCTTGGTAGATGAATCTTGGCATTGGAAATACAGCAGTGCAATAGATTATGAAGGCGGTAAAGGTTTACTTGATTTGATTATGATTTAGATTAAAGTTGCAAACTTTAATTATTTAGCCTCACAAGTGAAGCTTCGCTTAACACTTGCGAGAGCGGGGTGTACAAGGCAAAAAAGGCATTGCCAGCACCATAACAACAAATGTTAGCCTAGAAAACAAATACCATTTGTTGGCTTTTATTTTTATCTCCATTGTCTAGTAGTTCTAAGTGTAATAGATAAAAGGAAATAATTAGAACAAATCCCTCATCCTAATTTTTGTTGGAGTAACTGTGATAAACTTATTTAAAAGGTTGTGCTGTTTTTCCTTAATCAATTTTACCAATATATTTGTTATTTCAGATAATTCAGAAAAATGATACCGCAAAAATATTACACTTATTCCTGTCACATGATGAGAAAAAATCCATTCTCCAAAATCTTTATCTTCGGTTAAAATAATCGCGTTGGACTTTTGTTTTGCTAGATTAATAATGCTAAAATCATCTATACCACGAAATTCATCATAAATATAAATTACCTCTACCCCAAGCAAACGCAATGATCCTGTTATACTTCTTGGAATATTTTCATCCGCGATAATTAACATAACTATTCCAAAATTAATTCGTTTGAAATTACATCCGAAGCATAAGCCAAACAAGCATATATTTGTTCATTGTTCAAGCTTGGATACATTTCAATAATTTGCTTAGTTGAAGCTCCTTCTGATAGTTTTTTCAAGATCAACTCTACTGTAATTCTAGTTCCTTTAATTACAGGTTTTCCTAACATAATGGTGTGATTTGATTCAATATAATCCTGAAATTTCATAAGTCAAATATAATTAATTATTGAATTCATTTCCTATAAAATAACCACTCAAAAAATGAAATGTGTGGTTTCCAAATTTTAAAATAAATTCGCAGTTACAATTTTCTTTTGATTATGTATAAATACAGCCCTATAAACAACGAACTTTTTAAGTTAAATCGTGCCAATTTTGTTAAGCAATTAAAGGCCAATAGCATTGCTATTTTTAACTCAAACGATGAGCATCCTTGGAATGGTGATGCTACCCATAAATTTAAACAAAACAGCGATATTTTTTACCTTAGTGGCATTGACCAAGAGGAAAGCATTTTGGTAATTTATCCCAATAGCCCAACTCCTGAATTACGCGAAGCCTTGTTTATTAAACAAACCAGCGATTTAATGGTAACTTGGAATGGTTATAAACTTACTCAAGCGCAAGCACAAGAAGTAAGCGGAATAGCCAATGTATTTTGGTTAGACGATTTTGAAGCAAAAATTCGCCAAGCTATTAATTATGCGCAAAACATTTATTTAAGTTTAAATGAAAATGACCGCAGCACTGTAACTACTCCTTACAAAGATTTGCGTTTTGCGCAAACCATGCGCGAAAAATATCCTTTGCATAATTTTGAACGTGCAGCGCCAATTGTACAACGTTTGCGTGCTATTAAATCTAAATACGAATTAGAGTTGATGAATGTAGCTGTTGGTATAAGCGAAAAAATGATTAACCGTCTGTTCAAATTTGTAAAACCGGGCGTTTGGGAATACGAAATAGAAGCCGAAATTATTCATTCATATATTAGTAATCGTGCTAACGGACATTCGTTTCAACCTATTGTAGCAAGTGGACAAAACTCGTGTATTTTACATTATAACAATAATAACCAACAATGTAAAGATGGCGATATCATACTCATTGATAGTGGTGCTGATTATGCCAATTATGCCAGCGATATGACTAGGGTAATTCCAGTAAATGGCAAGTTTACAGCTCGCCAAAAACAAGTTTATAATGCCGTATTGCATGTAATGAATGAAGCAAAAAAACTATTGAAACCAGGCGTTATGCTTATGGAATACCAAGCACAAGTAGGTTTAATTATGGAAGAACAATTGATAAAATTAGGCTTACTTACTGCTGACGATATTGCGAAACAAAATCCAAATTGGCCAGCTTACAAAAGGTATTTTATGCATGGAACAAGCCACTTTTTAGGTATTGATGTGCATGATGTAGGTATGCGTTATGAACCAATGAAAGCAGGCATGACATTTAGCTGTGAACCGGGTATTTATATTAAAGAAGAAGCCATTGGAATTAGGTTAGAAAACGAAATACTAATTACTGAAAATGGTTGTTTAGATTTAATGAGCCATATTCCAATTGAGGCGGATCATATTGAAGAGTTGATGAATGGTTAGCAATCATTTCGACAAGCTCAATGACCAATATGCAATTAGCAAAATAAAATGATATTGAGCGATCATGTCTAGCGGAGTCGAGACATTTATAGCGGGTTCTCGTCCGATAGCTATCGGACTTTTCTCGAACTGACTGTATAATTGGCAATAAGCAATTGGCAACAGGCAAATAATATCTCCACAGATTGCGTTAATTTACGCAGAAAAAATCTAAGCAAATCTGCGTAATCTGCGGGACAAAAAGTAAAAGCATGATAGACATAGACAAAGCATTTAACGATAAAAACCCTAGGCTATATAAATTATTGCCTGGCTTTTTTATTAATTGGATAAAACGAATTGTTCATCAAGAAGAAATAAACCAATTTGTAAAAGAAAGTGAAAACGGCACTGCTATTCAGTTTGGAGCTAATGCAGTTACTGCGTTAGGCGCTAAAGCTGAATCGATAGGATTAGAAAATATTCCAAAAACTGGCGGGGTAATTATAGCTGCTAATCATCCATTAGGTGGTGCAGATGGTTTGGCTTTAATTGGTGAAGTAGGCAAAGTGCGCAACGATTTAAAGTTTATTGTAAACGATTTGTTGATGCAATTCAAAAAATTGGAAGGCGTTTTTGTGCCCGTAAATAAACATGGAACAAATACCAAACAAAACTTGCAGCGTATTGAACAACTTTATGGCGAAGGACATTGTATTTTGATATTTCCAGCAGGTTTATGCAGCCGCAAACAAGATGGAACAATAATGGATTTACCTTGGCAAAAAAGCTTTATTAGCCAAGCAGTAAAACATAATTTGCCCATTGTTCCAACTTTTATTGATGCTTATAACAGCAACTTTTTTTATAATCTAGCTAATATTAGAAAAAAGCTTGGTATTAAAGCCAATATTGAGATGTTTTTTTTGGCAGATGAAATGTTTAAACAAAAGGGCAAAACCATAAAATTTACTTTTGGACAACCCGTTTTGCCAACTACATTTAATAAAACCAAAAATGTGTATGAATGGGCACAAGCTTTAAAGAGGTTTATTTACAAGCTAAAGGAAAATCCAAAAGCCATTTTTGAAAAGTAATAATAGTATCAAAAATAGCAGTACTGCTCTATATAGCTTAATTACAAATAGATACAAAAATGCTAATTATTTAACATGCTCACATTACAACTTATTTTATTATTTTTTTAGGTTTTGCTAACAAATTGCAAATATTTTTTACATCTTGCAACTATTATACGATTTAATGCAGCCAATAGTTGACAAAATAGATAGAGCCCTCCTAAAAAGTGAACTTACAGCCGAAAGGTTTGTGAGGCCAACTAATAATATTACCAACCAAATTTATATTTTTGATGGAAATAGTGCACCAAATTTAATGCTTGAAGTTGGGAGATTACGCGAAGTTTCGTTCAGAGAAGCAGGCGGAGGATCAGGCAAAAATGCTGATATTGATGAACACGATACAGGAAAATATATTTATAAGCAACTTATTGTTTGGAACCCAGAAGATGAAGAAATTGTGGGTGGTTATCGTTATGCTATTTGTAGCGATGTAGAAGACGAAAATGGAATTTACCATCTTTCAACTGCAGAAATTTTTGAATACAGCGAAAAACTAAAAAAAGAGTATTTTCCATATACTATTGAATTAGGAAGAAGCTTTGTTCAACCTCAATACCAACCTTCGTTAGATAATAGAAAAGGATTATTTAGTTTGGATAATTTATGGGATGGATTAGGGGCGTTAACTGTTTTGCACCCGCACATAAAATACTTTTTTGGTAAGGTAACCAACTATCAGCATTTTAGTAAGGAAGCGAGGGATTATATTTTAGCTTTTATGGATTATTATTTCCCAGAAAATGAAGGGTTGATCAATATTCCAAATCCACTTAAAACTGAAACTGATTGTACCGAATTTTTAAAAAATATAAAAGGACTTCCATTTAAAGAAGGACATTTGTATTTAAATAAAACTGTTCGTTCGTTAGGAGAATATATTCCGCCTTTATTTAACAACTACATGAACTTAAGCCCAACCATGAAAACGTTTGGCACTGCGGTAAATAGTCACTTTGGTTATGTGGAAGAAACCGGAATTATGGTTACTATTGCTGATATCTACCCAACAAAAAAAGACCGACATATCAATAGTTTTATTGAGTTTTTAAAAAACAAATAGTTGTAATTTACTTAAGAATTAAATACTCAAACTTAGGAGTACCTTTTACACCATTATTATTGAAATCTAAGAAACGAAGTTTATAGGTTTCGTGTGAATGCCAATCTCTAATAATATAATTAACTTTGGTACGAGCTACATACTGTCCGGTTGTAAAATTATACACTTTCCAATCGTAACCCATTACATCACGTAAATTAGAGTAATGACAATTATTTTCAGCATATATTGGGGTAATAGCCTCAAAATTAATTGTACTATCTATAGCTACATCATTTTTAAATGTATTTATAAAAATCCCTCTTACCACATATTTTACAATAGGGTCATTTTCGTAAAACACATAACGGTATTTTAAGAAACAAAAATCCCAGTCATCTTTTTTAGGTTCAAAGTTTATGTAAGTTGTAGGTGTAGTAAAACTAAAATATACATTTTGTTTCGATGGATCTTTATCTAAAATAATACTTACTATAGCATTAGGATTATCAAGCGTAGCATATTCAAATTTATAACTGTTTTGGTTAACATCTATAAATCTAATTTGAAAATACCTATCTGTTTTATAATAACCACCTCTGTCTAAAATATAAATTTTATCGCCATTTTCAAGCCAACGGTTAATGGCTAACGAGTCGTAACAACCACAAGGCGAATCCCATTTATAATTAAAAGTATCTGGCTTGCTACTTCTAATAAATTTACGTGAATTAACCTTAGCAGCATACATATCCATTCCACCATTAATGGTTATATTATAACCAAATTGTGAGGCATCAAAAGCTAAATCCCAACTATTGATATTAACAAGAGTTATCTGACTATCTTTTAAATTAAAAAAAGCTTGTTTCTCAAAATCTTTACCCAAACTATCAATTACAATAAACGAGGTATTGCCACGAGCAGGTAATTTTATAGTTGGTTCATCCTTTTCACATGCTGTAATCACAAATGTTATGACAAAAAGAAAATAAGCTAGTTTATTAATATTCACGTTTGTTTTTTATTATTTAGTTAACTACTGAGTCCTGACCTTTATTTGAGGTAAGAAAATCTAAGCTTATTTTAAGCGATACAAAATAGGTTCTACCCATGGCGATTAAAGCACTATTACTATTTGATGCATGTGGACCACTAATTAAATTAGCATTCACATTTATCGTGTTTAGCAAATTTTTTGAACCTAACGTAACATTCAATTTTCGTTTTATAAAATATTTGTTTACTGTAATATCTAATAAATCAAATTGGTTCATACCACCTAATACTATACTATTATCAGTTAAGTTGTATTGGTAATATTGCATGGCACCATTAAACTTGTAAAACAGGCTAATGGTGGCCTCACATTTTGTAAAAGTGTAGCTACTATTTACTCTAAATTCGTTGGTGTAAAAATAAGTATTTGAATTTGATTGTGCCAAAATAGAATTTTGACGAGCACTAAATGCATAGCCTAACTGTAAAGTTACGGTATTACTAACAACACCTGTATTAAAGTTAAAGCCAATATTTTCAAAATTGGCAATATTATTATACTGTGCAGCAACTGTTATTGTATTTAACCTAACCAAATCAATCATGTTATTGATATTGTTGTAAAACAACATAGGCTCAATAGTTAAATTATAGTTTTTGTAAATTTTATTGGAGCGTGTAAAAGCCAATTGGAAATTATGGCCTGTTTCTGCTTTCAAATTTTCATTTCCTAAAACATTGTGCTGTGGATCAACAAAAGCCAAATGCAATTCCTTTAATGAAGGAGCTCTGAAACCACGCGTGTAAGATGCTCTAGCAGACCAATTGGTATTAAAATCGTATTTGATATTTAACGAAGGAATAATTGGTGCTGTAAACTGAGTATTGTAAATAATACGTGCTGCTGGCCTAACCACCAATTGTTTATTTACTTTTATTTCGGCTCCAGCAAATAATCCATAATCACCAATTGATGCATAACCATTATTGATTTTAGAACCAGTTACCTCATCAATATTTATTTCGTAGCCAATTTGATAGCTCAATTTTTTATTTATTCCTCCGCGGTTCGTTAATATACCGCGACTCATGTATAGGTTAAAATTATTGGTATCTTGCATTTCTGCATCCTCAACTAATTTTTCTATTCTATTAAAAAGGTCGTTTGTAATTGACCTTCTAATTCTTCTATAACTTTGATAAGTAGCTACTACATTCAAATTCCAGTTTTTACCGAATTTTTTATCGAAAAACAAACTACTTCCTAATCTTCTTGTATAATAATATTCATCCAAAGCTGTGGCTTCAAACGAATTGATGTTTGGTTCTCCTTTATTAGATACTTTTTCATCGAAAAAACTATTGTTTAATCGTATAGTCCCATTTTTTATAAAATAAGATAAATTTAAATCCGCCAAGTATTGGGTTCTTGGTTTCCAAGTTTTAAAACGTAATGAGTTATCATTATTAAAACCTTCAAAAAAGTTACGTTGAAAATTGGTTTGGATTCCAAACTTTTTAAATCCTGTGGAAGCTTGAATATCGAAATTATACTGACCAATTGATTCAGCATAACTTCCTGCAGATAAACGCGTATGGTTTTTTACAGCTTTTTTTGTGATGATATTAATAACTCCACCCATTGCATCTGAGCCATAATTAACTCCCATAGGCCCTTCCACCATTTCTATTCGCTCTACACTCGATAAGTTAATTTGCGTCAAATCAATATTTCCTCCTTCACGACCAATTACAGGCACTCCATCTATCATTACTTTTATATTTTGGCCTGAAATGCCCTGTAAACTTATACTGTTACCCATCATAGGGTCATAATTAATTCTTACATTCAGTTCGTTTGCCAAAAGCGATGGTAAATTATAAGCACCCTGTAAATTTATACGCTTGATATCAATTACCTTTACCTTTAAAACAGAGTTTTTTTGAGTACACTCCCCTATTTGTCCTGTAATAATAATTTCACCTAAACCTCTACTTTTAGTGGTATCTTGGTTTTGAGCAGTTAAATTAAAAACACCAACAACCATAAACATGGTAACCATTACCATGTTTATAGTTTTAAGAAATATATTGGTGATGTTTTTCAATATTTTAATTTTTATAAAAAATTATTGTTTTATAAATTTAACTGTTTCGTTGCCGTTATTAGTAGAAATAGTTAATAAGTACATACCCATTGGTAAGCCACTTATATCCAATTTATCATCAGCAGTAATTTCACTACTAATTAAAGCTTTTCCACTTAAATTGCTAATTGATACTTTCGCTTGTTTTACATTTGAGTTTAAAGATACAAAAATATTCTCGTTAGCAGGATTTGGATATAAACTCACTTCCAATTTATTTTTAATTGTTTCGTTTACGCTTAAACCAGCGTAATCAGTTTTATTAAACACAATGCTTTGTCTGTCTTGTCCAGCATAGTAGCTAGTAAATTTGATTTTATTGATTTTATTAGCAACACGAGTAAAATAAGCCATTGAATCTTTTATTGGCCAAGCACCTGGAGCGGTAGTAATTACCTTCCAATCCCAATCAATGGTTCTAATTTTAGACACAAATTGTAACGTATCATAATTAAGACTATTAGCGTTTTCGCCTTGCACTTTGTATGCCATTGTATTATTATTTTGTAATACACCAGCTACTGGATACATAATAGTAGTAGGACCTAATGTCACTAATGCTTTGTAACGGGTAAATAATAAGTTCCAATCTTTTGCAACTACTGGCTCTCTGTCAATAACAGTATTGGTATTCATGTTATAATAAGCAAATAATTTACCAGCAAAATCTTTTTTCTTGATAGTAACAGTGTTGCTATCAGTTCCGTCTAATTTACTAATAGTAAATACCCACATGGTGTCGTATGCAATTTTTTGGATAGAAACTTTTCTAAAGCTTGTTGGAGCTCCAAATGGATTTTGAGCATTATCAACAGCAATTAAAAACACTTTTGAACCAGTTACATCGCGCGAGGTCATATCATAAGTACCCCAACCATAATCAAACGGATTTGAAAGGCTTCTGTTTTTGTTAAAAGCACCAATATCCCAAGTAGAATCACTGTTGAAAGAAGCTGGCCAAGTTTTCCAACCTGTAGTATCAAAAGTGCTCCAATTTGCAAATGATTGGTTCGATTCGTATATCGAAACTCCACGACCTTCATTAATCAAAACGGAAGCAGCTTGCATAGTTTTTAAAGGTGGTTGAGCATTGCGTACTGCAAAAGCTAAATGCCAATTTCTGTTTGATACAGTATCCTTTTTACCTGTAGTTAAATTGTAAAAAACATCTACCGATGTTCCAACGGTCATACTAACTGAATCCACATTAGTTGTCTGCGAAAACACAGAGTTAGCAATAAAAGCTAAAAATAGAATTGTAAAGATTTTTTTATTCATGATTTTTTTTCTTTCGAGTTTGCGAAAGTCGATACACTTACGGAATAAACCTTATGACGTATCTCAAAAATAACCCTTATGACTGTATTTTGACAATAAAAAAATAAATATTGCCATGCATCAAAATTGAAAGTGACTAATGTTAGTATTTTAGCCTATTTCAAGCAAAATATTACTTTTGCTTTATGAGTTTTGAATTAATTCCAGAAGATTTACAAGCATATTGCGATAATCACTCAAGCCAAGAAAATGAGGTTTTAAAAAATTTAAACCGACATACCAATGCTAATATTTTACAACCCCGCATGATTAGTGGTCATTTTCAGGGTCGATTTTTAAGCATGATTAGTAACATGATTAAGCCTAAATACATTTTAGAAATAGGAACTTATACTGGCTATTCGGCCCTTTGTCTTGCAGAAGGTTTGCAAGAAAATGGAAAACTATTTACAATTGATGTTAATCCCGAAAATGAAGATTTGGTAAACGAATACATTGAAAAAGCAGGCATGAATTCCAAAATTAGGCATATTATTGGCGATGCTTATCAAATAATTAGGACTTTAAACCACCATTTTGATTTGGTTTTTATTGATGCCGACAAGCCTAATTACGAAAGATATTATGATTTGGTAATGGAAAATATTCCTTCGGGAGGCTATATTTTGCTGGACAATGTGCTTTGGAGTGGAAAAGTATTAAACGAAAAAGCGCTAGAGAAAGATAAAGACACCAAAATTTTACACCATTTAAACCAAAAAATTAGAGCAGATAATAGAGTAGAAAATATTCTATTACCTCTTAGAGATGGATTAATGCTAGTAAGAAAACTATAATTTTTAAAGAATATAAAAACCATTATTTAGTAAAAATAGCTATTTCACATTTGGCTGCTTATATTTGTAGCTATTATTTTAGTTATGGGTATTCGTCAAGAAAAGTTTGCAGGTATTATACAACAGCATTTGGCTGATATATTTTTAAAAGAAAGTGGTTCGTTTAATAATGCATTTATTACCATAAGTAAGGTGGAAATTTCGCCCGACTTAGGTTATGCAAAAGTGTTTTTAAGTTTTTTAAATACTGCCAATAAAACAGAATTGCTTGATTTAATAAACTTTAACAACAAAGAAATTAGACGAAGATTGGCCTCCAAAATTAAAAACCAAGCGCGTATTGTTCCTGAACTTACTTTTTTTGTTGACGAAAGTTTAGATTATGTTTTCCATATGGAAAAGGTAATGCAAAAAGTAAAAGAAGAAGACGAGAAAAAAGGAAAATAAAATTAATTATAAAAATATACACAGCATTTTAGCCTAATGAATTACGATCCAATAAAAAAAGACCTAGGAATTGTATTTAACAAATTCACCATTTTACGTAAAATATTTTACAGCCTTTTAGATTTATTATTACTTCGCAGTTGGCATATTCACCGCGAGTTAAAAACATGGTTGAATAATAATCCTAAAGCTATGATTTGCGATGCAGGCTCAGGTTTTGGTCAATACAGCTATTTTTTAGCAAAACATAAAAATAAATATACGATTGATTCATTGGATGTAATGGAAAAACAAATTGCTGATTGTAATGAGTTTTTTGGAAAAGTAGGTTTAAGCAATGCTAAATTTCAATTTGCCGATTTAACAAAACCTTTTGCTACCAACAAATACGATTTAGTTCTTTGTGTTGATGTAATGGAGCACATTTTAGAAGATGTGGATGTATTTACTAATTATCACCAAGCTATGAAACCAGGCGCTATGCTTTTAATTAGTACACCAAGCGACCAAGGTGGAAGCGATGTGCACGAAGAAACAGGCGAAAGCTTTATTGGTGAGCACGTTCGCGATGGTTACCCTGTAGCTGAAATGGCCGAAAAATTGAAAAAAGCAGGTTTCGAAAAAATGGAAATACTTTACAGCTATGGTAATCCGGGTAAAATAGCTTGGAAACTAAGTATGAAATACCCAATGTTAATGCTTAATGCAAGCAAAATTTTCTTTTTAGTTTTACCGTTTTATTATATCATAACTTTCCCTATCAGTTTTATATTAAATTATTTAGATACCAATATGAAACACAGCACTGGAACAGGTTTAATAGTAAAAGCTTGGAAGTAAATAATTATTTATAAAAGAATTCAATAAAAAAGCCATTACAAAATTATTGTAATGGCTTTTTTATTGAGTGCGATTAAATTTATTCCACTACTATTTTTCTAATAATTGATTTACCATCAATCATTGCTTTTAGTACAAAAATTCCTTTAGAGGGAATTGCAATTGAATTGGTTTTATTCAATTCATCTTTGATAATTAATTTACCTGTAACATCCAATATTTCGAATGAAGCATGTTGTAAATTCAAATCAGTGGTAAAGAAAATAGTTCCATTACTTGGATTAGGATAAATGTTAAAATTAGCGTTTGAAACTTCGTTTACACCAATTGAAGGCTGGATGGTAAAGGTAGCGCTGCTATCTTTTAAATTTCCGTCAATTTCATTAATAAATATTTTAGCATTTGCTGTATTTGCGAAAGGAACAGTTAAAGTATAACTTCCTTTACTTGCCAATTCCTTTTTCTTCCATAATTCAGTAACACCATTTATTACAAGTTTAACAGAAACAGAATCTACAAAAGTACTTTGCCAAGTAATTGTTTTAACTTCGGTTTCTTTCCAAATATCGTTTGCAACTGGAGTTAACAATTTTAAAGTAGGAATATTAATGGTAAAGTTAGCATTGCTTAAATCAGAGTTAGCATTATCTAAAGTTGTAATTTTAATTTTTGCAGTAGTTGTAGCAATAGCAGGAACAGTCCATGCATAAGTTGCAGTACTTGCATTAACAGAATCAATAAAAATAAAGTCAGTTCCATTGGTGGTGTATTCTAATTTTACCTTACCGCTAATATTTGCAGCTAACCATGTAATATTGGTAGATTTTCCTGCTACTAAATTTTCGCCTCCATTAGGTGTATTAACTGCTAAAACTCGGGTTTGAATTAAAGTCATTGATTTAAAATCAATCAAGTTAGCCCAACTAGGATTATCAATAAATGGATTACGGTTTTTTTGAACTGAAGCTATGTATTCGTGGCGAGCAATTTCTTCTTCACTTGGTGGATCTTGTTGATGCCATTTCATTAAAACTGCTAAACCTTGATCAGCAGGTAAAGTCCAAACATTTCCGTTTATGCCATTATAACTAACCGACATATAAAACAATGCCCTGGCTAAATCACCTTTTTGCGTATCTTTTGGTTCATAAACAGTGTTGCCATTTGCATCTTTTCCTAATTTACCAAAACCCGAAGGCGAAGTAGACGTAACAGTTACACACTCGCCAAAAGGATTATTGGAACGAGGTGCATTGGCCAATGTTTGATGAGCTGGGAATAAATTATGCAAATCATTGTATTCAGGTAATTCAAAGTTTGATGGACTACGAGGCCAATTAGGGTTTTGCGTTGCATTGTTACTTGGCATAGTACTTTGGGCACGAGTATGTTCTCTTGTTAATATTCCTGTATTACCACTTGCATTCCAAACAAAAGGTTCGGCATAAATATAAGGTAGTCCGGTATAAACACAATTTACTACTTTTTTGCCTAAAGTTGTATCTCTTGTTAAAAAATTATTGATTACAGTTGTTATATAATTACTGTAAAAAACAGTATCATGAACATTTACCTTGGCACTTAAATTAGTTATAAAGGTGCTAGAAGCAGGATCAATATTGTTATAATAATTTCCTGGATTTCCGCTTAATGATTGCGTAGAGCCTGAATTAACATTACTTGTTAAATAATTTTCGAAGGTAGCTGGTCCGTTAAATGAAAAAACCGAATAACTGTAATTGTTATTTGCCAAAATATATGTTGGTTTAAATGTTCCGATTTTTCCAACATAAGCTACTTGCGCATCACCTATATAATCTCCCCTTTGATAGGTAACTCCATCTACTGGAACTTCAGAAATTGTTCCATTTCTTTTACGTAAAACTAAATAATTTTCAGTAGTTGAATTGGTATCCTCTATCGTTACATTCATTCCATAAGCTGTAACGTTTGTAAAGCTTATATTGGTTGATTTGAAACTAGGTTCGGTAGCTAAATTTCCCCCAATACCATATAAATTTATAATGAATTTTGATTTATCAAGATCATTGTTAAAGATATTAATAGCTGCTATTTTACTTCCTTTTCCAATTGTGTCTAGAACACAATTTAAAAAAAATGAATCTTTAGCTGCAATCTTGATAGGCAATGGATTAGAGAAAGAGTATTCCGTTGCATTAATTCCTGTAAAACTTACACTATCAATTGTTAAAGTATCAGCCAAACCCAAATTTTTAATTTTAAACGAAAAATTAGCATTATTTCCAACCACATTTTGCGAATTGTTCGCAATAATTGTGTTATTTCTACTTATTTGAATAGTTGGGGTAGTTGCTGCAGATGCTGGTAAAATCAAAACACTATCCAAAGCAATATTTCCACCAGGAACACTGGCACTACCTCCTGCTATTTTAGTAGTAAAGAAAAACCTAACAAATCTTGTGGTTTGCTTTAAATTAGAATCGGAGTACTTACCTCCTGTAAAGTTTGTGGTTGTAGTGGCTTTTGAGGTAATAGAACGAACATTACTCCATGTTGTTCCATTATCACTTTCTTGAATATCAAATTGACCTGCCCATGGATTACCTGCATTTTGAGGACTTAAATAATAACTTAAAACACCTGGTTTATCTGCTATATTGATTAATACATATTCACCGGCAGCATCCAATCTACAAGAAATAGCATCTCCAACACCAAAACCATATGTTAAATTACCATTTGTTCCTAAGCCTAATGTCCAACCAACTGGAACAGCAGAACTAGATGGGGTTGAAAAATTCCATGATGTAGGAAGCAATGCTTGTGCTTGTGATGCAATAGCAACTGCACAAAAACCTAAGTTGAGTAAAATTTTTTTAAACATAATTTTGCCATTTAAAAAGCTTGGCAATGTAAAACTTTTAATACTATAAAAATAATATGGTATTGTAAATTAATCGTTAGCATTTTTTAACTTAAATAAAATACAATATTTATATCTTGCCATATCGAAATTTATATGAAAGAAGATTTATTACATTTTATTTGGCAAAGCAAGATTTTACTCAAGCAAAACCTCCTATTATCAGATAAAAATCCTATTGAAATAATAAGTGTTGGGACTTTAAACCATGATGCAGGACCAGATTTTTTTAATGCTAAAATAAAAATTGACAATGAAATTTTAGTTGGAAATATTGAAATTCACATCAAAGCAAGCGATTGGCTTAACCACAAACATACCGGAGATAAAAAATACGAAAATGTAATTTTACATGTAGTTTATGAAAACGACAAACCCATTTTTGACCACCATAATCTTCCATTGTTAACTTTGGAACTTAAAAATTATTTAGACCCTGAATTGCTAAATAAATATCAAATACTTCAGCAGCAAAAAAATGAAATTCCTTGCGAACCCATATTTAATTTACCGAATGAATTTAAATTAAACCATTGGCTTCATAGGTTGGTATTTGAGCGATTGGAAAATAAATGTGGCAGAATTGAAACATTGCTCAAAGCGAATAACAACAATTGGGAACAAACTTTTTATATGCTAACAGCACAATATTTTGGACAAAAAACCAATGAACAAGCATTTGAATGGTTGGCCAAAAATTTACCTTTACAAATAATTGCAAAACACAAAGACAAACTAAGTCAAATAGAAGCATTGGTGCTTGGTACTGCAGGTTTTTTTGATAAAGAGCTAAAAGATGATTACTTAAAATTTTTACAAAAAGAGTACTTTTACCTCCAAAAAAAATATGACTTAGTGAGTATTGATAAATCTATTTGGAAGTTTGGAAAAATGCGTCCAGGTAATTTCCCAACTATTAGGCTGATGCAATTTGCCGCACTCCTATACCAAAGCAGTCACTTGTTTTCAAAGATTTTAGCCGTTGAAACCATCAAAGATTTACAAAGCTTATATCAGCTAAAACACATCCATTTAATTCATTTAAGCGAGTTAAGTAACCATGATTTTGATGCCATAAAAACCGACTTGGGTAAATCCGCTATCAATACCATTATTATCAATACAGTTGTACCTATTGTTTTTTTATATGGTAAGCTCCGATTTGATGAATCAAAATGTAATAAGGCTGTGGCTTGGTTAGAGCAAATTATACCTGAAAAAAATAGCATCATTGAATTTTGGGAGACTTTAAATATAAAACCTCAAAATGCTGCACAATCACAAGCATTATTACAATTAAAAAATGAATATTGCGCCAATAAAAAATGTTTAAATTGTGAAATTGGATTTCATATTTTGAATAATAATTAGCCCATTTGTTTATGAAAAAAACTCTATTAAACGTTATCATTATTTTACTTTTCTGTAGCCAAATTTTTGCTCAAAAAAGTTTGATTTTTTTGAATACAAAAACCAACGAAACCATTGAGGTAAGCGTTGGTCAAACACTTTCAATTAAATTTAAAGGCTATAACAATCAGCTATTTTATGTAAAAAATATTGTAACAGAAATCAGTGATTCCAACATAGTTTTAGGACATGAGGCCGATGAACCACCCGTTTGGGCTCAAAAACTAAGTAAAAAATTTGAACCTAATTATAGAGTCGTTGATATCAAAGATATTGTGGCTTTTAGGCGAATTACCGCAGGTAGAACTTTAGGAAAAAGTTTTTTATCTTCTACTATTATGTTAGGTACATTTTTTGGCACCATCGATTTGTTCAGGAATACCCAATTAGAAACTTGGCAAACAGTGTTCCTTTCCTTAGGAATTGGAATGGCAACTTCAGTGATTAATGCATTTGTTTTACCCGAAAATCCAAAGAATAAAATTTCGGATAATTGGGTAATAACTGTAAGGAATTAACTAAATATATTCGCTCATTTCTAAAGCCATTTTCTTTGCTTCTGCTTTGGCAGCATCAGCAAAATCAACTCCATTGCTTGCATAAATAATACTTCTAGAAGCATTGATTAACAAACCAATTTCATCGGTTTTTCCATACTTCACCACTTCAGCTAAACTACCTCCTTGTGCACCCACTCCTGGAACCAACAAAAAGTGTGAAGGAGCATGCTTTCTAATTGTGGTAAAATCTTGAGGTTTGGTAGCACCAACTACAAACATTAACTGTTCATCGGTAGCTAATTTGCAAGTGTTTTTTATTACATGTTCGTATAAAAATTCACCTTCAATTGTTTGTTGTTCATAATCGGAGCTTCCTGCATTACTGGTTAATGCCAACACAATACCCCATTTGTTTTTATGTTCAAAAAATGGTGCTAAACTATCATTACCCATGTAGGGCGCAAGCGTTATAGCATCAAAGTTCATTTTTTCGAAAAATGCTTTTGCATACATATTGCTTGTGTTACCAATATCTCCACGTTTTGCATCTGCAATTGTTAAAATATTTTCAGGTATATAAGCCAATGTTTTAGCCATACTTTGCCAACCACTTATTCCTTCAGCTTCATAAAAAGCAGTATTAATTTTATAGCTTACACAATAATCTTTTGTGGCATCAATAATGGCTTTATTGAACTCAAAAATTGGATCCTCGGTGGTTAATAAATGCTTCGGGATTTTAGTTAAATCACTATCTAACCCTACACATAAAAAACTTTTCTTTAACTTAATTTGCTGAATGAGTTCTTGTTTAGTCACTTTATTAATTATAATTTTAAAATAGTAAGTTCACTTCTAATAAAATATTGTTCATATTTTGTCCTTTGTTCTTGGGGGTAGCCTCTGCCAATAAACCATCATTGATATTAACAAAACCAAACTTAAATACACTTTGAATTGACACATGCCCAAGCCTAATTTGATATCCTGCACAAGCTAAAATATCATGATTAACTAAACTAGGCTCTTGATTATAGGCCAAATTTGAAGTCCCTTTATATAAGGATGATGAGAGCAAATAAGAAAATTGAGGCCCTACTAAAACTTTCTGGTTTTGGTCTTTTGTTAAATTCACAAAAAGATAAGTTGGCAAATCAACATAAACTAATCGCAAAGCACTGTAATCATCTTTGGTTGAATTATAATTACTGCCACGTAAACTTCCATTTAATTCAATTTGATATCCCCACTTTTCATTCTTGAATTTTTTTCGCACATACAACCCTCCGTTCACCCCAAATCTCAGGGTATTGTTTTCATTCTCTGCACCAATAATAGTACTAAATTGTCCCCCTATTTTTATACCAAATTTGTACTTATCATCTGGTAAAACTTTAACTGGTCGTTCTTCATCATCTGCAATTGTTGAATCAATAATATCCTCTTGTTGCGCCTGAAGTGCAGGTGTAATTGCTAATAAAATAAGCAGTATTAAAAGTTTGATTAGTTTTAGCATATTAATTAGATGCAATAATAGTAAAATCAGGGCAAAAAAAACGCACCGAATTACGGTGCGTTTTTACATATAAATTTTTCTAACTATAAATTTCCAACCATATTTTCTGGTTTAACCCAAGCTGTAAATTCTTCGCTGGTTAAGTAACCCAATTCCACTGCTGCTTCGCGTAAAGTTTTGTTTTCTTTATGTGCTTTCTTAGCAATTTTAGCTGCTTTTTCGTAACCAATATGAGGGTTTAAAGCGGTAACCAACATCAATGAATTTTCTAAATGACGTTGAATAATATCGTTGTTAGCTTCAATACCAATTGCACATTTATCGTTGAACGAAACGCAAGCATCGCCAATTAAACGTGCACTCTGCAATACGTTAGCTGCCATTACAGGCTTGAAAACATTTAATTCAAAATGTCCGTTCATACCACCAACAGTAACTGCCACATCGTTACCAATTACCTGAGCGCAAACCATGGTCATTGCTTCTGGTTGTGTTGGATTCACTTTTCCTGGCATAATTGATGAACCTGGTTCGTTATCAGGAATAATAATCTCGCCAATTCCACTTCTTGGACCAGATGATAACATACGAATATCGTTAGCAATTTTCATTAATGAAACTGCTGTACGCTTTAACGCACCGCTTAATTCAACCATGGCATCGTGTGCAGCTAATGCTTCAAATTTGTTTGGAGCAGTAACAAATGGATAACCTGTAAATTCTGCAATTTTTTTAGCTACCAATACATCATAACCTTTTGGAGCATTTAAACCAGTTCCTACCGCAGTGCCACCCAAAGCCAATTCTAATATCATGGTCAATGCGCTATTGATGCATCTAATAGAGTTGTCTAATTGTTGCACATAACCACTAAACTCCTGACCCAAAGTTAAAGGCGTAGCGTCCATAAAATGGGTTCTACCTGTTTTAACAATATTCTTAAAATCTTTTGCTTTTTTATCTAATGTATTGCGCAATAAAGTTAAACCTGGCAATGTTATTTCAACCACCTGTTTGTATGATGCAATGTGCATAGCAGTTGGGAAAGTATCATTACTTGATTGAGATTTATTTACATCATCGTTTGGATGTAAAACTTTATTTTCGTCTAATAAATTACCACCATTTAAAACATGTGCGCGGTTAGCAATTACCTCGTTTGAGTTCATGTTACTTTGTGTTCCACTTCCAGTTTGCCAAATTACCAATGGAAACTCTCCATCGTGCATGCCAGTTAAAATTTCATCACAAACTTTGCTAATCAAATCACGTTTTTCAGCAGCTAATACACCTAAATCGGTATTAGCATGTGCAGCGGCTTTTTTTAAGTAAGCAAATGCGTGAATAATTTCCTTTGGCATGCTGGCCTCAGGACCAATTTTAAAGTTATTGCGGCTACGCTCTGTTTGTGCACCCCAATATTTTTCGGCAGGCACTTGCACCTCGCCCATGGTATCGTGTTCTATTCTATATGTCATATTCTTTTTTTAGCCTCTGGCAGCTGGCTTCTGGCAGCTAGCCTTAGGTTGTTTTCTTAAATGTTTTACTTTACTAATATTAAAATATTTTTTGCTAGAGGCTGGTGGCCAGCAGCCGAAGGCTAACCATTAATCGCAGCTATTCCCGGAAGTTCTTTCCCCTCAAAATACTCCAATAATGCACCACCACCAGTACTTACATAACTTACTTGGTCTTCAAAACCAAATTTAGCAACTGCAGCAGCACTATCGCCACCACCAATTAAGCTAAATGCACCATTTTTAGTAGCTTCAACTACTGCAATGGCAACGCTTTTTGTTCCATTCTCAAAATTGCTCATTTCAAAAACGCCCATAGGACCATTCCATAAAATAGTTTTTGAGTTTTTGATTACATCGGCAAAAGTTTGGCTAGCTTCTGTTCCAATATCTAAACCCATCCAACCTGCTTCTATTTTATGATTGCTACAATTTTTAAAGTTTGCATCATTGCCAAATTTGTCAGCAACAACTGAATCGGCAGGCAATAAAAGTTTAACACCTTTAGCTTCTGCTTTTTTCAATAAATCTAAACAAAGTTCTAATCTATCATCTTCGCAAAGCGATGAACCAATTTCGTAACCTTGTGCCTTTAAAAAAGTATAAGCCATTCCACCACCAATAATGATATTATCAACGCTATTGATTAAATTTTCGATGATTAATAATTTATCAGAAACCTTAGCACCACCTGTAATGGCAGTGAATGGACGCTCTGCATTTTTCATTACTTTTTCGGCATTGGCAACTTCATTTGCCATTACGTAACCAAAACATTTTTCAGTTGGGAAAAACTGAGCAATAATAGCTGTACTAGCATGTGCACGATGAGCAGTTCCAAATGCATCGTTTACATACACATTTCCAAGCTTACTTAACTTTTCAGCAAAAGCTACATCACCTTTTTCTTCTTCTTTATAAAAACGTAAGTTTTCTAATAATAAAATTTCGCCTGCTTTTAAATTATGGGCCTTGTCAATAGCCTCTTGACCGATACAATCGTTAGCAAACTGAACATTTACACCAAACAATTCAGAAGCAGTAGCAATTACATGTTTTAACGAGTGTTTTTCAAAATCAACAGTTCCGTCTTCCTTTAATTTTTTAAGTGGACGACCTAAATGACTCATCAAAATACAAGAACCACCATCGGCCAATATTTTTTTAATAGTTGGCACTGTAGCACGTATGCGCGCATCGTCAGTTACTGCAAGTGTTTGTTTGTCTAAAGGCACATTAAAATCAACACGGACAAGTGCTTTTTTACCACTAAAATTTATTGAATCAACTGTTTTCATGTATTTTATATTTTTTACGTTGCGAAAATAGGATTTATACAAAAAAAAACTTACGACTAAAATCAGTAAATGGCATTTTAAAAATACATTCGGCAAAATGTGATTAATTGAAAATATTTAGACACAAACTAGTAAATTTAGATTTTTTGCATCAACTATCAGCATATTATCATCAACCTTATTTCTCCTGCTTTTTCCTTTGGTGCTCTATGCACACATGCAAGCACTTTGCTTTCAGGATGGTCAATTGCTAATCGCCATAAATTACCAAGTCCTAAACTAATGGGTTCTGCATTTGGTTTTTCTTGGTAATGTAAATCAAAAAAGTGCTCACTTAAAAATGCTTCAAATCCCTCTTCTGCTCCTTCATATAGTTTTTTGAGTTCATTGCGAATTTCTGGAATAAGAATTTTTTGTTGCGCTTGCTCATTAGGTAATATTTGGCTTGGTTCGCCATAATACGTGCATAAAAAGGTATCTACAGCTATTGGAGACCTATCTACATGATATGAATAAACATCGGTTGGAAAGAAAAGAAAATCATCATCTCTATCATAATATTTAATCAAATTTAGTGTTGGCAATGCACCATGAGCTTTTAACAGCGTTAAATCATCAGTAAGTATTTGGCGAGCAAAATGCCCTTGTTCACTTAATATAAGTTCGTTTAAATCGGCTTCATCAATAGCTACTATATTATCTTTAAAGACTATCTTATTTACTATTTCCGAAAAATTTCCAACTAAATTTCGTTTCCAACAAATAGCATTTATGTTGCCTTGGAAAGGTGTTAAAGTAAGTTCTTGAAAATTGGCAAAACAATGAATTTGATTGTAAGCCTGAGATAAATTGAACATAATGATTTAAAATAAATAATGAAACGAAAGTAGTTGAACAATTGCATAAAAATATTGAATTAAAATAAATACCAACCATAAATTTTTTAATTAAATATTACTTTAGGTTCAATTTAAGCACAAAAAATTTGTCATTATTGATTAACTGATATTTGTCCCTTTTTATATGGAATTAGTTCTTTAAACTTGAAAGTTAAATTAAAAAAGAACATTGAAGGCTATAATTACATTTTTCTTACTTGCAATTGGACTTTACGGCTATGCGCAGCAAAACTTTATAAATGTTCCCTCAGCCGAAGTTACTACCAAAAAGAAACTGTTTTTTCAGCAGCAAGTAAATATTAACGAAATAATTCAAACTAACAGCACCTTGGCTTATGGATTAGGAAAAGGTTTTGAAATAGGTGTTAATGTATTGGGCTTAAACTTTAAAACAAATCAACAATTTTTTATTGAAAACGATAGCTTTGATAAAGACCCATATAATCCTTTAATTTTACTGAATGGATTAAAGAGTTTTAAAATTAATAACCAACAATCCATTGCGCTTGGTACTCAAGTTGGCTTTAATTATACAGAAAGAAATAGCAACAAGCCCGCATCATTAACTTATTTAAATTACAGAATTACTGATTTGTTTTTGAAGCATAGTGTTTTTGTACTTGGCAGTTATTACAATACTTTGCATTATGGTGGCGAAGGCGATAGAATAGGCTTTTGGCTTGCTTCAGAAATAGTGTTAACCGAAAAATTTCACGTGATGGCCGAGAGTGTTATGGGCAAAAATGCTTTGGCCTATACCTCACTTGGGGTAATATATTATCCTTTAAAATATATGCCTTTAACCTTTGGTATCCAAATTCCAAACACCGAAAATAATGCTTATTCATTTGTATTTGAATTAACCTTATTGCCTTTAAATAGTGAGAAATAGCTAGCGTTTCCGTTGTTGCCACCAAATGTAAAAATCGAATAGAATGAGTATGAGAATTGAAGTTAATCCAACCCAATAACCCCAAAGTTTTTCGCCAGAAATATCAAATAAAATATTGGCATGATATAAAAATAAGGCAGCTATCACTTCTAAAAACAGAATGGTTTTAAAAGCGGATTTATCTAAAAATTTCCCTGCCAAACTAATTAATAAAAATAATACGGATAAAAAGGTTCCAAATTGAAAAACATAAGGCAATGCATTCATGCTCATTCCTATTCCTGTGTAAACATTAGGCTCGGGATTCAAAAAAATCTTTAGGAAATGATATTTTTTTGTAAGTATTGCAGAGAGATATTCCTCTTTATTATTTGAATTATCAGCGTCATTTTGGTTAGGACTATTTCCAATTGCAGAGGTATCAATATGGCTGGTATCAATAAAAGGTGTTTCAATTGTATCAGGTTCAATACTCATCAACGAATCCATTTCACGAGTGGCTTTAGCTATAGAATCTGCTTGACGTTGTGCTTCTTGTTTTGCTTTTTCTTCAGCACTTGGTCCACCACATCCACTTTGAAAAAAAGGAAGGAAAAAGGTACATAAAACCAAAACATGCAAAAAGCGAGAGTATTTTATCATTGTGGTTAAAGAATATTGTTAAACCTTATTTATGCTTTTGCCACTTCGCATTCCGCACTCCGAACTCCGCATTATCTTAAATGCTTCCGTTCCATTTTCTAATAAACCACTCCATGCTCAATAACAACAAAATAATAAAGAAAATCCATTTGTTATTGATTAACTCATCTAGCTTTGAATTAGTATAACTAACTGCTTGAATATTTTCATTTGCAGTAATATTTTCTGATATTTTATCCATATTGGCATATGTGTAAAATTGGCCTTTGGTATCGTTTGCCAAGGTATTCAATAATTGATAATCAGCGCGCGTTTGGGTTAATTCAGCTTGCAATGCTTGTACTATAAAATTACCCGATTTTGTTTCTTTTTGATTAATGCTTTTAGCACTGTAAGTATAAGTTCCCACAGGCAATTGACCTAAATTAGCAGTATATGATTTATCCGTTTTACTAAAGCTGTAATCAAACTGTTTGCCTTGCGCATTTTTTATAATTAACGAAATGTCTTCAGTGTTTTGTAACTCATAACTTTGATTGTAAATCTGCGCATCAAAAACTATGTTTTCGCCTTCATCAAATTTTTGTTTAATGGGTTTTACTTTAAAAAAACTTTTATCGGCTTTTAAAGCTATGGATTGAATAACCTTGGCTATTAAATCGCTGGTTATTACTTGCGAGTTGTTTTTATCAAAATCAAACAAACGCCATTTCCAAAATCCTTCACCCATTAAAAACGCCAAATTACTAGCATTGTCAATGCTTAACATAGGCTCGTTGGTTAACACATAACCAATTTGTTGTTTTAAAACCAACTGCGATTGTGCATTTAAACTGTATTTTCCATAAGCAACTTGCAAAGGAGGAAAATCTGCAATTTGTTTAGCTGTTGTTTCATCAAAATAAAGTGAACTGTTAGCTGCATTAAACCCTGCTGTGGCAGAAGTAGAAGTAATTTGTGGGGCGGAAAATTGCAAACTGTTTTGAAGTTGATTCAACTGCGCAAATCCTGTGCGATTGGTCAATACAAAAAAGCAAGGTGTTTTGCTATCTATCATGTATTTTACCAAAGGCATGGCTTCGTTCCTAAATCCAGGTAATTGATGGGCAATTACCACATCGTATTTTTTTATCAAATCATTGCTTGCTTCATTGAATAATACAATGCTTGCTTCGTAATTTTGATTTTGATTGATAGCTTGTTTTAAAGCACTTAAATCAGGATGCGGACACAAGCCCACTATCAATATTTTTTGTTTCGATTTGATTACTTCCACAAAAAAATCAAACTGATTATTTACATAACTAATTTCATTATTTTGTTTGGTAATAGTTACCGTAAAATGTTGTGAACCTTCTGTGCTAGTGGGTAGTTTGGCTTTTATGGTTTTAAAAAATGTTTTATTATCAATGGTAATATTTTGCTTAAAAACATTTTGTCCTTTATGGCTAATTTGAACCAAACTAGGTTGATTCAAAAAATCGAAAGCAGCCAAATCAATTTCCACCTCAAACTCATTTCCAGCAAAAACTATTTGGTTATAACGTACATTTTTGATCAATGCATCGCGCTGTTGATTGCTATCGCCTAATGCTACCGTATAAAAAGGAACTTTTAAGTTTTTAGCACTTTCAAGCGGACTATTTCCTTTGGTATAAATTCCATCGGTTGCCATTATTACTGCACCTAAATTTTGGTTGCTGTAGTTGTTTTCAATTTCATTGAGTACAGCTTCTAAATTACTTTGTTTTTGTTTAAAAGTTAAAGCATAATCAGGTTGAATTTCATTACCAAAAGCAATGGTTTTAACCTCGTAGTTATCTTTTAAATTATTGACCAACTGGTTAATTTTATTTTGCAAATTGGCCTTGTATTCTGCACCAAATTTATTGGTAATAATAGATTCGCTATTATCGGCAGCTATTACTACTATTGGTTTTTTTACTTGCTTGTTGGTCGATTTAATTAATATCCCTAACAATAAAAAAAGTAACATAAAAACACTCAAAAAACGAAGTCCATTTAAACTCCATTTTATCCATTTGTTTTCAATATTTAAAGGATTTTTATAATATAAAAACCACGATATACCCGCAGCCAAAGCAAGGCATAAAGGAATAAACCAAAGTGAAAATTCTGTGCTTAAATTGTACAATGTGTTATTGAATTAATTTTAAGTCATTGCGAATGATAATTATTTGAAATATCAATTTGAAATGATAAGTGATGTTTATTTTAAAAAATTTGAACCACATAGACACCTAGAAAACATAGCTTAACACTATGTAACCTATGTAACTATGTGGTTTTAAAATTCATGAAAATAATTTGTTATGTATTATAAAACTACATCACCATACCACCGCAAACATTAATAGTTTGGCCGGTAATATAGGCTGAAAGTTCGCTTGCTAAAAATGCAACACAATTGGCTACATCTACTGTGCTTCCACCACGTTTTAAAGGAATTCCTTTAATCCATTCTGCTTTTACATCAGCATTTAAGGCATCAGTCATTTCGGTTTCAATAAAGCCTGGAGCAATCGCATTGCAACGGATATTGCGGCTTCCTAATTCCTTAGCTACCGATTTGGTAAAACCAATCATACCTGCTTTTGATGCAGCATAATTAGCTTGACCCGCATTGCCAGTAATTCCAACCACCGAAGTAATATTGATAATAGAACCTTGTTTGGCTTTCATCATATATTTGGTAGCAGCTTTGGTCATGTTAAATGCCGATTTTAAGTTGGTGTCTAACACTTCGTCCCATTGTGCTTCGCTCATGCGCATTAATAAGGTATCGCGGGTAATACCAGCATTGTTAACCAATACATCAATTTTACCAAATTCTTTTACTACTTCGTCTACCAAAGTTTCGCTAGCAGCAAAATCGGCCGCATTACTTTGATATCCTTTTGCTTTAACGCCTAAAGCATTTAATTCTGCCTCAAAAGCATTGGCTTTTTCAACCGAACTAGCATAAGTAAAAGCTATATCTGCACCTAAATTAGCTAAATAAGTGGCTATTCCTTTGCCAATTCCACGACTAGCACCAGTAATTAAAATTGTTTTGTTTTGTAATGTTAACATAAAAATGAGTTTCTATAAAAATTGAGCAAATATATTAAACTGTTTTAAAGCAATTTATAATTCATAAAAATAGCTCCAGATGAAAACATAATACATTGAAATATTGAGCATTATAGTTTAATCTTTTCAATTCAAGAACTATTATCATATTAGTATAATTTTTTTTGAGTGGTTCTATTTGTTGTTTATTGTTTTTTATATTGCTGCCATGATTTATTTAAAAAATATGCTTTCAAAAGTTAAAAGGTATAAATTAGTAATTGCATTTGCATTTTTAGGGCTTATTTCATTTAAAGCTACCGATACTTATTTTGAAATATCAAAAAATATGGACTTGTTTTCATCGGTTTTCAAAGAAATAAATACGTATTATGTGGATGAAATAGATGCAGGTAAGTTAACCAAAAAAGCGATTGACGAAATGTTAAATACGCTTGACCCTTACACCAATTATATTAGCGAAGCTGAAGCCGAAGATTTCCGTTTTCAAATGACAGGTCAGTACGGTGGCGTAGGCGCACAAATTGGCATGAAAGGCGATTATGTAGTTATTACCGATCCTTACGAAGGTTATCCTGCACAAAAAGAAGGCTTATTGCCGGGCGATATTATAGTAGAAATAGAAGGTAAAAGCAGCAAAGGCAAAAGCACTTCCGAAGTTAGTAAATTACTTAAAGGCCAAGCCGGTAGCAAAGTAAACATTACCATTAAACGCAATGAGGTTGAAATAAAAAAATCGATTTTACGCGAGGAAATTAAAGTGAAAAATGTGCCTTATTATGGCATGGTAAACAGCGAAACTGGGATTATTAAATTAACAGGCTTTACCAACGATGCAGGCAAAGAAGTGCGCGATGCTTTGTTGGAATTAAAGAAAAATAACAATCTTAAAAATGTAATTTTAGACGTGCGTGGCAATCCGGGTGGTTTGTTACAAGAAGCAGTTAATATTGTAAACATATTTATTCCGCAAGGGCAAGAAGTAGTATTTACCAAAGGCAAAGTAAAAGAATGGGAAAAATCGTACAGAACTTTAAACCCAAGCACTGACGAAAATATTCCTTTAGTAGTTTTAACCAATCATGGTTCGGCTTCGGCTTCCGAAATTGTAAGTGGTAGCATTCAAGACCTAGATAGAGGAATTGTAATTGGGCAAAAAACTTTTGGAAAAGGTTTGGTTCAATCAACAAGGCCATTGAATTACAATGCCCAAATAAAAATTACTACAGCAAAATATTACACACCAAGTGGCAGATGCATTCAAGCATTAGATTATTCGCATAGAAACGAAGATGGCAGCGTAGGCAGTGTAGCTGATAGTTTGAAAAAAGCATTTAAAACCAAAATAGGCCGCAAGGTTTTAGATGGTGGCGGTGTGGACCCAGATATTAAAGTAGAACAAAAGCCATTATCAAAAATTGCTGAAAGTTTAATTTACAAACAACTTATTTTTGATTTTGCTACGCAATTTAGAAACAAAAATTCGAGCATTGGCGATGCCAAATCGTTTAAACTAAAAGAAAGCGATTTTGCCGATTTTAAAGCATTTATAGCTAACAAAGATTATGCCTACAACACTGCAACTGAAACTGCCTTGCTTGAAGTAAAAAAGAAAGCTGAAGAAGAAAAATACTTTGACGCTATAAAAACACAATACGAGGCCATGAAACAAAGTGTTAACCACGATAAAGCGGCCGATATTGAAAAAAATAAAACCGAAATAATTGAGCTTTTAGAAGAGGAAATAGTGAGAAGGTATTTTTATCAAAAAGGTAGAATTGAAGCAGGTTTTGATAACGACCAAGATGTGCAAGAGGCCTTAAAAGTATTTGCAGATAAGCAGCGCTACAACCAAATTTTAACTACTATAAAATAACATTTAATTACTTTCAAAAATGTTATCAATTACAGATTTTATCATTCTATTTTTATTTGGATCTTTAGGTGGTTTTATGTCAGGATTTTTAGGAATTGGTGGCGGCATTATTTATGTACCCATTCTTGATTATTTTCTTTCAAAATATTTTGGTACAAGCAATGAATTGGTAAAAGCAGTCTTAGCCAATTCATTATTTATCATCATATTTTCGGCAGCAGTAGCCAGTTATAAGCAATTTAAAATGGGCAATTTCTTTTTTAAAGAAACCCTACAAACCATGTTGCCTGGAATAGTAAGTGTAATAGTTTTACATACTTTAATAAACAATGGAACATGGTATAGCCGCAGTGTATTTTTATATTTTTTCCTTACCATGTTAATTTTTGTAGTGGTAAAAATGTTTATGCCAAAACCAAAAGTGGAAGCTATTAAAGAAGCAAAAACAAACAATTACAAATACAATATTACAGGAGCATTCGCGGGTATTGTAACAGCTATGTCGGGCTTAGGAGGCGGAGTTATTATGACTCCCGTTTTTACAGAATGGATAAAGCTAGATATTAAAAAAGCGAGTGCCATTTCTACAGGTGTTATATTTGGTTTTGCCATTGTAATTGGCATTTTAAACTTAAACGCCAAACCCCAAACTTATATAAGCAATTGGCAATTTGGATACATATTTTTACCCATTGCCTTGCCGTTAATAGCAGGTACTTTTCTTTTTGCCCAATTAGGAGTTAAAACTGCTCAAAAATCAAAATCACAAACCATCAGAATTACGTTTGCGAGTTTCGCATCCATTATTTTAATAAAAGTTATCTATGAAATACTTTGTCTCAATTCTATTATTTAGTGCATTCGGCAATGTTTTTGCCCAAAAAATTATCAAATCGGATGAGGATATTATCAACTCGCTTGAGCAAAATTTGAGCTATTTGGCCAGCGATAGACTAGCAGGCAGACTAATGGGTAGCCATGGTGAAAAACTAGCCTATGAGTTTTTAATTGATAATTTTCAATCGTTGGGTTTAATAGGAAAAGGCAATGATGGAAGCTTTTTACAAGCATTTACTTTAAATAAATTATCGTTCAATAATGTTTCGTTTGCCATGAGCAAAAAGAGCTTTGAACTAACTTTAAGTGGTATAAATCCTACCAATTTTTACCCATTAAGTCAAAGTAATGTGGGTAAAGTAAAAGGTAAAACCATTTGGTTAGGAGCAGGCAATCATGCTGATTATGTAAATAAAAAAAGCTTAGATGGCAAAATATTGGTTTACAAATTGGCTGACCCAAATAGCGAAAACAATAAGGTAAGTTTAGAGAATAAAATAGATACAGCCATAGCTTTAGGGGCCAAAGCAGTAATTATTATTAACCAACATCAAGAAGTGCTAGAGCCTGATTTTAAGCCATTTTTCAAGGCTAATTTTTATAAAATTCCGGTTTATTTTTTATCGCATTTAAACAAACTAGATACACTTAACTTTGATAATGCTTCGGTTGAATTAAATATTGATACCATCACCAGAACGTTAACTGGCCATAATGTAATTGCATTTTTAAACAATAAAGCACCGCAAACAGTAGTAATTGGTGCTCATTACGACCATTTGGGGTATAACGAGTTAGGAGGTTCAACTTACCGCAAAACCGAAAACGAAAAACCACAAATTCATAATGGAGCTGATGACAATGCCAGTGGAACTGCTGCATTGATTGAATTAGCCGAAATTATAAAAAAAGCCCATTTAAGTAAATATAATTATTTATTCATTGCCTTTAGTGGCGAGGAAGAAGGCCTTTTAGGTTCTAACTATTTTTGCAAACATCCAACGGTTGATAGCACTAAAATTAATTACATGATTAACATGGATATGCTTGGCAGATTGGATAGTACTAAAAATACTTTTGCCATTGATGGTGTGGGTACTTCGCCAACTTGGAACACTGCTTTAGCTAAAATAAATATTGATGGAATAAAACCCAAAACATCAGAAAGTGGCGTTGGTGCTAGCGATCATACTTCGTTTTACAATATTGGTGTACCTGTACTTCACTTTTTTACTGGCACACATTACGATTATCACAAACCAAGTGATGACGACCACCTAATAAATTATAAAGGCGAATTAGCTGTTTTAAAATACATTTATAACCTAATTTATAATTTAGAGGAAGAACCAAAACTGGTATTTACCAAAACCAAAGATACTCATTCAACAACTGGCGGGGGGGCTGGTTTTAAAGTTACTTTGGGCATTATGCCCGATTATTTACACGAAGGGAAAGGAGTTAAAATTGATGGCGTTACTGAAGGGAAACCTGCTTCATTAGCTGGCTTAAAACGTGGTGATTTATTGATAAAGCTTGGAGCAGATGAAGTTGCAGACATGCAAGCCTACATGAAATGTTTGGGCAAATACAATAAAGGTGATAAAGTAAAAGGTTTAGTAGTTAGAGATGGAAATGAAATGGAAGTAAATATTACCTTTTAAGAATTAATATAGTTATAAACTACGCAACTAACCTTTATATACATAACTAAATTTTTTTACTTGTTATTTAACTTTAGACCTAAAAGTAAAAGGACTTAAAAAATCAACCAAATATCAACACGCTTTTAAGTGTCTAATAAAATACTCACATTGCAGCCAACTAATTGAATAAAAATGAGTAAAATTTTAATTATTGATGATGAAAAGGCTATTCGCAATACACTTAGAGAAATACTAGAATATGAAAGCTACCAAGTTGATGAAGCTAGTAACGGAGAAGAGGGTTTAGAAAAACTAGAAGTAGGTGAGTATGCAGCTGTACTTTGTGATATAAAAATGCCTAAAATGGACGGCATAGAAGTTCTTACTCGAGCTCAGGAAATGGATGATGATATTCCATTTATAATGATTTCGGGAAATGGGACTATCGAAACAGCAGTTGAAGCTACAAAAAAAGGCGCATACGATTTTATTTCAAAACCACCTGATTTGAATCGTTTATTAATTACACTTCGTAATGCCATTGATAAAAAGTCGTTAACTGTTGAAACAAAGGTTTTGCGCAGAAAAGTAACGAAAACTCGCGAAATTATTGGCGACAGCCCTGCAATTCAAAACATTATGAGTACTATTGATAAAGTAGCACCTACTGATGCAAGAGTGTTAATTACAGGCGAAAACGGCACTGGTAAAGAATTGGTAGCTAGATGGATTCATGAAAAAAGCAACCGAGCTAAAAATATGCTTGTAGAGGTTAATTGTGCTGCAATTCCAACAGAGTTAATTGAATCAGAGTTATTTGGACACGAAAAGGGAGCATTCACATCGGCTATTAAACAGCGAATAGGCAAATTTGAGCAAGCTAATGGTGGCACATTGTTTTTAGATGAAATAGGTGATATGAGTTTGGCTGCACAAGCTAAAGTGTTACGCGCATTGCAAGAAGGAAAAATAACTCGTGTTGGTGGCGATAAAGATATAGATGTAGATGTAAGAGTTGTTGCAGCTACTAATAAAAATTTATTACAAGAAATTGAACGCGGTAATTTTCGTATGGATTTATATCACCGATTAAGTGTAATTTTAATTCATGTACCATCACTAAACGACAGGAAAGAAGACATTCCTAATTTAGCCGAAAAGTTTATAAAAGAAGTTTGCGAAGACAATAATTTTCCTAGAAAAATGTTTTTACCACAGGCCTTAGATGAACTCAAAAAATTAGATTATTATGGTAATATTCGTGAATTGCGAAATGTGGTTGAACGTCTAGTTATTTTAGGCCAACAACGTATTACTATTGAAGATGTAAAAAAATTTGCTAGTCCATTAAGTGCGCGTGAAGAAGAGAAAAATATTTATGAACGCTTCAGTACTTTGCAAGATTTTAAGGAATATGTAGAGCGCATTTTTATTGAGGAAAAGCTAAAGAAAAATGGTTGGAATGTGGCTAAAACAGCCCTAGAAATTGATATACAACGTAGTCATTTATATAACAAAATAGAAAAATATACACTTAAACGGGGTGAATATATTGACTAGTTTAAAAGAGGATAAAAAAAGAGGTTTTATAACCTCTTTTTTTATCCTCTTTTACAGGTTATTAATTATTTATTTCATTGCCAAACAAATCTAAATCCCATTGTTTTTGTAAGTCATAACTTATAAATCCATTGCTTACAGTAAGCGGGCTATCAATATTATTTTTATATAAACTTCCTGTTCCCAAACCTTGCGGCATTTCAGTATTTAGGCTACTACAAAACTGGGCAATTGCATTTAAACCAATATTACTTTCTAAGGCTGAAGTAACCCACCACCCAATTCCTAATTCATTGGCCTTTTCTATAAAAAAACTACTATTAACCAAACCGCCTAATAAGGTAGGTTTTATAATGATATAATGTGGTTTTATAAATTGTAATAGTGGTTTAACTTGTGCTTTGCTCAAACCAATTAATTCTTCATCTAATGCAATTTTTATAGGCGATTTAGCACACACTTCTTGCATCATTTCTGGTTGCTTTGTTTTAATTGGCTGCTCTATACTATGGAGGTCAAAACGCTTTAATTCTTTTAGTTTTTCAAATACATCAAAATTACCAAAAGCGCCATTTGCATCAACTCTAATTTCCAATTTAAAAGCATTGTATCTTTTCCTAATTCTTTCAAGTAATCTGCATTCTGCATCAAAATCCAAAGCGCCAATTTTAAATTTTATACAATTAAAACCTGCTTCTACTTTCTGAAAAGCTTCCGTTTCCATTTCATCTATTTGGTTCATCCAAACCAAACCGTTTATGGAAATAGGTTTATTTGTTATAAAACCGTTCTCACAAATTTTACGAGAGCCGCCATATTTTAAATCCGACAAAGCTGTTTCTATACCAAATTGAATAGAAGGCCAAGGTTCTAAATCAACCTGAAGAGTATTGAATCCATTATTTAACTGAGTCAAAATTAAATTTAAGTGGTTTTCAAAATCATCAACTGCATCAATACTCAAGCCTATTAATGGAGCGGCTTCGCCAATACCCATTTTTAAGCCATCTTTCTCTTTTTTAATTATGTAATAAACCGTATGTGTTTGCATACTACCGCGGCTTGTATTTGCAGGCTTATTAAATTTTAAAACATGTTTTTTATAACTGAACATTAGTTTTTTATTTATAGTTCAATATTAACACGTTGTTTAATTAAATCATAAAACAAAATTATGGAACTATTTGCGGCACTCGCTGGATGTGAGCGAATGTATGTGCACTAAATTTTTTTTCCATTAAACCCAACAAGTGTAAATTCTAAATTTGGTGTGTTAACGGAGTTTCTAATTTCCAAAGGTAGAGATTGGTCATAGAACACTTCCTTGAGATTCTTGAATTGTTCAAGGGCAGTAATAAGTTTTCTACTATCACTATATTTAACACTTTGAAGCGTTAACTTTTTAATTGGTAAGTCTTTTAAATCAATCAAATTATCCAGATTTGCATCTCTAAGTGTTAACGATTCTATTTTTTTTAAATTGATTAAAGAAATTGTTGGGATTATGAAGTTTTCAATTTCCCCCAAAGTGTCTTCCATGCAATTACCTTGAAAACCAACGAACTTCACTTCATGTAAATTTTTCTTTATCCCAATAGGTAAATCAACCTCACTAAATTTAGGAAATACAAACAGGTTGAATGGTATACCATCCTGACCAATGAGGATAGCATTTGAGCCACGAAATAATACTTTTATTCGATTCGCATCTGAATTTGAATCTATAACAATCATTACAGAATCCGTAAGATCGGATATTGGGATTTCCTCCGATAAAATTGGTTCATTTTTTTTCATTTGATTATTAGGATAAAGTATTATATTAGGAGTTAATGCTAAAATTAAATATCATTCAAACAAATATAACTCCATTATCCGTATAGTTAGCGAAGCCTTCTTTCAACAACAAATATAATTAAACGAATTACAGTCCGAAAGCTTTTGGACCCTATACTTAGGCTTGGCTTCAGACTACGGCTAGTTGGTTAAAAATTCAATAATAACATATCCTTTTTAAAACACCACCTATTTTATTAGACCAAATAAATATTATATTTGAGTTAAAATAACTGATTTTTACATGCTTAAAAAAATTATACTCTTGTTCATGGGTGTGTTCTTAATGAAAATAAGTAATACACAAGCTCAAACCACTAAATACTTGGCTGAGGACTACAAAAACAAACCATTATGGATAGATATGATGGAGGACACCACTGCCAATTATTACGAAGCTGTTAAAGCATTTGATGTATACTGGGTAGGTAGACTAAAACCTATGGAAGAAGAAGATATTATAAGTGAAATAATGTCGAAAAAAGAAGAGCGTGAAAGAGAAAAAAATGAAAGAAAAATAGCAAAACTAAAACCTGCACAAAGAGCCGAATTTGACAGAATGAAATATGAAACAAAACGCTTTGAAAATTGGAAGAGGGAAGTATTTCCTTTTGTTCAAGAAAATGGGCGAATTCTCACACCTTATGAAAGGCAAGAAATTTGGAAAAAACAACAAATAGAAATTGAAAATCAAAAATAGAGCATGAAAAAAATATTTATTTTTTGTTTTTTAGCTTTTGTCTTTACTCAAGTTACTATTGGACAAAATGCAAATTGGAGTGCTATTTTACCAGCTAAATTCCCCACCAATGCAAGTGGTCAAATTCATGGTATAAGTAGAATTAGTCAATTAAAATTTCATCCAACCAATTCAAATAAAATGTATGCAGTTAGTGCGCGCGGTGGTTTGTTTATATCTACCGATGGAGGCACCAATTGGACTGTTACACCGGGAACCGATTTTATGAGTTCCGCCAGATTTGCTTCAGTTTGCATTGATCACACCAACGACCAAACTATTTATATTGGAACAGGCGATCATAACTACTATTATGCTGGAAATGGGGTAATGAAATCAACCAATGGTGGAACTACCTTTACCCAAACATCATTAACTGGAAAACTTGTTATTGATATCATAATGGATCCTAATAACAACAACACTTTAATTGCCATTACAAATACTGGCATATACAAAACTATAAATGCTGGCGTAACTTGGACGCTAAAAACAGCGTCAAGAGGATTTGATGACCTAAAACAAAAAACACCTAATTCAAGAACTTTATATGCTGCAACAAAGGACAGTGCCTTTTTTAGATCCAACGACTTTGGAGACACTTGGACTCAAATTACCACTGGTATTGTTCTGCCATCAGGCATTACCAATGGCAACGGATGCAGAATAGCAGTAACACCTGCCGATACCAATGTTGTTTATTTAGGAATGGTAGCCAATAGTGGCATAATTTATAAATCTACAGATGGTGGTTCTACCTTTACTGGTGTTAAAACTGCAATATCGCCTTATTTAACTTATTACGATAACTTATCAACTTCATCTGGCCAAGGAGATTACAATTTTGGAATAGGGGTTGATAGAACAAATGCTAATATTTTGTATTTAGTGGCCCATAATAATTGGAAATCGACAGATGGAGGGGCAACATGGACACAGCTAACCAATTGGTATGCAAAATGCCATACAGATATGCATCAAATTATCACATCGCCATATAATAATTCAAATTTATACAATATGAATGATGGTGGAGTTTGGTTAAGCACAGATGGAGGAAGTAATTGGACTCCTAAAAGTGATGGAATAAATGGTTATGAAATATACCACGGCAACTGCAGCCCCACCAGAAAAGACATGTTGAGTATTGGAACACAAGACAATGGAGAACTATATGCAAATTCTACAGGTTGGTTCACCAATAGAGGAGGTGACTGGGGTTCACAATGCGCATTTGACTACAGAGCAAATAGTTCAATGGTTTATTATTTTTCGAGCAACAAAAGACGTTTGGTTAATGGAAGTGAATCTACTTACGGCTTACCAAGTCAAGTTACCTTATTACATGATATTGCATTCCACAGAAGTAACCCTAATTTAGCATTCGTTGCAGATTCATTTATATATCGTACCAATAACCTAACAGCAACTACCCCTACATGGACTCAAATAGCTAATTTAGGAAAAAAAATAATGGCCATGCATTGCCATTTTGGTGATTCTAATAGACTTTATATTATTACCAATGATGGACAAATACATGTGAGCACCAATGCGCTCAGTACTACACCAACTTTTACTAGCTATACACTTCCAAACACTACAAATAACAAAGCAAGTATCACTTCCATAAAATCTAACCTAAACACCATTTACGTTACCTTAAATACCAAAGTTTATAAATCAATTAATAATGGAGTATCATGGACAAATATTACCTATAACTTGCCTTCTGTTAATCATGTAAATATTATTGCTGATGAATTTTTTTCATCAAATGAAATGGTATTTATAGCAAGTAATAATACGGTTTATTACAAAACAATTAACGCAACCACGTGGACAATTTTTAGCACTAACCTGCCTACTAGAACAGAAGCCATAGACTTATCTATTTACAACGACAGCACATCTAATACATCTCTTAGATTTGCAACTTATGGCAGAGGTGTTTGGGAAACGCCAATTAATAATTTACGAGCACTTACTGCCAATTTTATGGCTGACAATACCAATCCTTGTAACGGAGTTAGTGTAACTTTTTCTGATTTATCTACAGGTAATGTAACCTCACGAAATTGGGTATTTAATGGAGGGACTCCTTCCACTTCTACCGCTTCAAACCCGGTTGTTACTTATAATACATTAGGCAGTTTTAACGTTTCTTTGACTGTTTCAAATGGGACCTCTAATACAACTACAACTTACAATAATTATATCAATACCAATGGTGGTAATTTGCCTTTAGCAGAGAACTTTGAATCTGCCATTGATCCACCAAGTGGTTGGGTAAACAAAGACAATGGAACGGTTAATAATAAATGGGCAAAAACAGCAACGGCAGGCGGTTATGCTCTATCCTCAAACAGTATGATGTTTGATAATTATAGTTGGAATATAACAGGTCAAAAAGATGAACTCAATACACCAAGGTTTGATTTATCAAACTACAATTCGGCAAAGATAACCTTTGATATTGCATACCAAGTTTATACAGGTTATTCAGATACCTTGGTTATATTGGCTTCAACAGATTGTGGCAATACTTTTACGAGAATTTACGCTAAAGGCGGGGCCAATTTATCTTCCGCTGGCAGTGGAAGTGTTAACTTTGTCCCTACTGCTAATCAGTGGAGAACAGACACCATTAACTTAAGTTCCTACTTAGGTCAATCAAGTGTTATTTTTGCTTTTCAAAATATTAATGGCTATGGAAATAAATTATACATCGATAACATAAGCTTAACCGCAACAGTTCCTGTACAAGCTGGCGCTGATAAAATTATTTGCAAAAACGACTCTGCTACCATAGGAACCAATGCCAATGCAGGAATAACTTATTCATGGACTCCAACCAATGGATTAAATTCATCAACTATTAGTAATCCTTCTGCTTCCCCTGCTACCACCACTACCTATGTATTAACAAGCACTCATACTTTATCTAGAATATCAAACAAAGATACTGTGGTAGTTTATGTTAACACCCCACTTACTGCACCTAGTAATCTTTCAGTAACAACAGCTACGGAAAATTCAATTGCTTTAAATTGGCAAACTATTATTGGAGCAAATTATTATTTATTAGACGTGTCTACCGACTCTAATTTTAGTACATTTTTAGCAGGATATAATTCATTAATCGTATCAGCCAATAGTAAAACCATTTTAGGCTTAACTCCCGGTAATTCCTATTATGCCAGGGTTAGGGCATACAATACATGTATTTCGGCATTTTCAAATAAAATTAAATTAACCACTATTTGCAGTGCACCTACTTTTCTTCCTAACAAAGTAGTATTAGCAACAAGTTTCATTATAAAATGGAATGCTGTAAATGGTGCATTGAATTATATTTTGGATGTTTCAACTACGCGTAATTTTACCACCTTTTTAACAGGATATAATTCACTGTTGGTTAATAGCGATAGTATTTTAATTAATGGATTAAGCGCTAGTACCAAATACTATTTTAGAGTTAAAGCGGTCAATTCAGCAGGAAGTTCTAGTTATTCAATTACAGATTCTATACAAACCATAAATACCGTTAATTTAAGTTTCAATTTATTCTTAGAAGGACTTTATTTAGGCAATGGAAAAATGACTACAGCGCCCTTTAATGCCGATGGAGTAAGTCCTCAAAATATAGCTGATACCATTAGCATAGAATTACATGATACCAGTGGCTTGTTTATGAATGTTTATACAATAAAAGCATTATTAGATACCAATGGATTATGTGCAATCAATATTCCGTCATCACTTACCAATAATTGGTTCTATTTAGTTATTAAACATAGATATTCCATTGAAACTTGGAGTGCAAACCCAGTATTTATTACCAATAATGCTAGTTATAATTTTACCACTGCTGCTAATAAAGCATATGGTCTTAATTTAAAAAATGAAAGTGGAGTTTATGTAATTTATAGTGGCGATACCGACAACTCAGGAACTATTGATTCTGGAGATTTTCCTTTAATTGAATTAGACAGTTTCTTAGGTAAAAATGGATACCTAGATTCGGATATAGATGGTTCAGGTACTGTTGATTCTGGAGATTTTCCTATACCAGATTTGAATAGCTTTTTGGGCATTTCAACTTTAAGACCTTAAATGCTACATCCGTAATTAGTTGCTGGCTAGCCAAAAGCATTTTTTTATTTATTAAAATACCTTAATATTGCATAGTTATATGAAAAAATATTTATTACTATTTGCGTTTTGTTTAATTAACATTTTGAGCACTAATGCACAAGATTTTAAATGGGCAAAGGCTACAGGAACAAAATATAATTGGAGTGGTGGTGCGCCAGTTGGAGAAGTTAGGGCAAATGCTGTTACTACTGATTTATCAGGCAACACATATATTACTGGTTTTTACAACGATTCTATTGATATAAATCCTAACCCCAATATAGTAAATAAGCTAATGGGCACTGGTGGTTTTGTGTTAAAATTAGACACATCAGGTTCGTTTGTTTGGGGTACGAAAATTACCGATGAAGGTTTTAAAATAAAAACTGATTTAGCCGGAAATACATTTGTAAGTACGGCTAATAATATTGTTAAAATTGGTGTAAGTGGAAATATAATTTTTTCAAAAACAGTGAATGTCAGTTCAAATTATGCCAGATTTTTTTCCTTACAATTAGATGCTAATTCAAATTTATATTTATCAGGTTCATTTTCTGGAGTGGTTGATTTTGATTTAAATCCGAGTATATATAACTTAAGTTCAAATGGTGGCTTAGATGCATTTGTTGTAAAATATGATTCATCAGGAAATTTGATTTGGATAAATAAAATAGGTGGTACAACTAATGATGAAAGTTACAGTTTAGCTTTAGACAATTTGAATAATATTTGCTATACGGGCTATTTTACCGGCACTGCCGATTTTAACCCCGGTTCCTCCATTTATAACTTAACATCAAACGGAGACAAGGATATTTTTATTGCTAAACTCAATTCAACTGGTGCATTTATTTGGGCATATAAATTTGGAGGAACCTTAGAAGATTATGCAATGAATGTTGCTTTTGATTCTTATAATAATATTATTTATTCTGGATGGTATACTACTCCTTATCCTTATACTGATTCCATTAATTTTTCTAATGATGTTTCAAGCCCAATATTTTTAAAAAACGGTAGTAGATTTATTTCTAAATTATCCCAAACAGGCAATACCCTTTGGGCAAGAGTAGGAGGTGTAAATTCTTATGAACACCCAATGATATTAGATGCTAATAATAACATTTACTTTTCGGGAACAAGTGATCAAAATTTTATTACTTGTGATTATTGGGCTCAACCTAAGGATCAATATACTACTTATAATGGGAATTTAATAATTTTAGATGTTTACTGTGGAGCTAAACCAAGGCAATCATTTGGATATCCTTCTGGTTATACTCCATATAGGATAGGTACATGTGCAATTACAAAATATGATACATCTGGAAGATATGTTTGGAGTAAAGATTTGACTAATGTAAACACAAAAGCCATGGCATTTGATGGAAGCGGTAATTTATTTACTGTAGGTAATTTTCGTGGATTTGCAGATTTTAATCCCATTCCTAATATAAGCGGTCCTAAACTCGGTTTATTCCCAGATACAACAACAACAACTCATTTTGAAGGCAATTGCTATTTTTTTATATCAAAACATAATACGAACTCAACCAAATGCAGTACTTTTCCAAAACAAAAAAATGGAGTAATTACTAGCACAAAACCTTATTTCTGTGGAGACAATTCAGGAACATTTACTATTAGTGGTGTATCGGATGCAACAAATTTTTATTGGACTTATCCAACTAATCCTTACATTAACTATCCGCAAAATGGTAGAAGTGTGGTTCAATATCTTTTTAATAGCATCCCGCCATATACTACAGGAGCATCAGCACGTCCTTATAACGAATGTGGAAACGGAGACACTATATATCAAGCCCCTTCAACTATTGTATATCGAACAACACAAACTGTTCAAAATATTGTTTTTTCAAATATAACAGATAGTTCATTTAAAATTTCTTGGAATCCTGTTACTGGAGCTCCTTTTTACAAATTAATTTACAAAACAATTACCTACAATGTTGTAGGTACTGATACTACTTTATCAGGGAATGCAGGAATAATTAATAATCTATCCTTAAATTGTGTATGTGATAATCATGTAGGTAATTACGCTATAACATTAAAATGTGTACCACCAAATCCACTCTTTACAACTAATGTGCATTCATTTGGATTCAAAGCCAATTGGAGTAAATCAAATGGGTCTACCAATACGTTAATTGATATTTCAACAAACAGAAATTTCACCTCATTTACTCCTGGCTATAATTCATTAAGTATATTAAATGATTCAAATATTTTTATCAATAACTTACAACCAAACACTAAATATTACTACAGACTTAGAGCAGTAAATTCAGCTGGAAATTCAAATTATTCAAAAATAGATTCAGTTACAACATTAACAGCTATAAAAATTACTACACAATTATTCTTAGAGGGGCTTTATTTAGGCAATGGAAAAATGACTGCTGCGCCCTTTAATGCCGATGGAGTAAGTCCTCAAAATATAGCTGATACCATTAGCATAGAATTACACGATACCAGTGGCTTATTTATGAATGTTTATACCACAAAAGCATTATTAGATACCAATGGATTATGCACAATCAATATTCCGTCATCACTTACCAATAATTGGTTCTATTTAGTTATTAAACATAGATATTCCATTGAAACTTGGAGTGCAAACCCAGTATTTATTACCAATAATGCTAGTTATAATTTTACCACTGCTGCTAATAAAGCATATGGTCTTAATTTAAAAAATGAAAGTGGAGTTTATGTAATTTATAGTGGCGATACCGACAACTCAGGAACTATTGATTCTGGAGATTTTCCTTTAATTGAATTAGACAGTTTCTTAGGTAAAAATGGATACCTAGATTCGGATATAGATGGTTCAGGTACTGTTGATTCTGGAGATTTTCCTATACCAGATTTGAATAGCTTTTTGGGCATTTCAACTTTAAGACCTTAAAGACAGTTTCTTAGGTAAAAATGGATACCTAGATTCGGATATAGATGGTTCAGGTACTGTTGATTCTGGAGATTTTCCTATACCAGATTTGAATAGCTTTTTGGGCATTTCAACTTTAAGACCTTAATCTACCTTATTACTACATCTGTAATTAGTTGTTGATTGGATTCCGTATTAACCAATGCCATTATTTTACCTCTTTGGTAATTAAGTTCATTGCGCAATGCATTGGAGTCAATTTTCAAATAAAGTATCGTGCCTCTAAATTTAATCTCGGTGGTATTTTTGGCTATTAATGCTCCAACTAATTTTTCCCAGTTATTAATAATATTTAGTTCGGCTAGTTTAGTGTCTAAATGTTGGTCGTGCAAAAAATTAGAAATGGCACTCTTCAATGTTTGTTCATGCTCTTTTTTGGATTTCATAAATTAAACTAGCTTACTTGGCAACAATTATACTTAATTAAAAGTAATTTGTGGTATTACCCAAATAATAAAAATTTAAACTATAAATACTTTTAATATAGGTAACTAGGTTAAAAATTTGCAAATTTGCAGTTTATAGAACGTATTTTGAAAATAGCAAGCAAACTTTATATATCAATTTTAATATTTACACTTAGTTTATTTTTTTTACCCAATGTTAATGCACAAGTTATTAATTGGAAAAAACAAAACAATTGGGTAGATAGTGTTTTTGCTACCTTAAGCCCTGATGAACAAATAGCGCAGTTAATGATAATTGCAGCTTACAACACTAAAGATAAAATACACGAAAAAGATGTAGAGTGTCATGTGCGTGATATTGGTGTTGGTGGACTTATATTTTTTAAAGGTTCTCCTACCCGACAAGCATTACTTACCAATCAATACCAAAAAATTTCTAAAGTACCTCTGTTAATTGGCATTGATGGAGAGTGGGGTTTAAGCATGCGTTTAGATAGTACACCTATTTTTCCAAGACATTTAGTTTTTGGGAGTGCAAATAAAATTGAACTTACAAAGCAATTTGGCGTTTTAGTAGGCAAGCAATGTAAGCGGATAGGAATCAATTTCAACTTTGCTCCTGATGCAGATATCAACAATAACATGGCCAATCCTGTTATTAACGATCGAAGTTTTGGTGAAAATAAGTATATAGTTGCTAAAAACAGCATTGCTTATATGCTTGGGATGCAAAGTGAAAATATTTTAGCTTCGGCAAAACATTTTCCTGGACATGGCGATACCGAAAGTGATTCACATTTTGGGTTACCCATAATTAAAGGAAGCAGAAAACGCTTAGATAGTTTAGAACTTTATCCATTTAAAGAACTTATTGACAATGGAATTTCATCCATAATGACTGCTCATTTATCAGTACCAGCACTAGATACAACACCTAACATGGCTGCTTCTATTTCTCCTAAAATAATAACTGGATTACTTCGTAACGAGTTGGAGTTTGATGGCTTAATTATTACTGATGCGTTAAATATGAAAGGAGTTAGTAATTTTTATGCGCCAGGCGAAGTTGCTGCAAAAGCTTTTGCTGCTGGAAATGATTTGTTATTATTTGTAGAAGACGTTCCGCTTAGTATATCATATATTAAAGACTATATCAAACAAGGCATAATTACTTGGCAACAAGTTGAACGTAGTTGTAAAAAAATATTACTTGCAAAATATTGGTGCGGCTTGAACAAATATAAACCTATAGAACTAAAAAATTTAACTGAAGAACTTAATAGTTTTGAAAGTGAATTTTTAATTAACCAAGTGGTTAAAAACAGTGTAGTAGTTGCCCGAAATTTAGATAAAATAATACCTATTCCCAACCCTGAAAACTACAAAATAGCTTGTATAAATATTGGGAATGCCCAGTTCAGCGAATTTCAAATGCAATTAAATAATTATTTAAAAGCCGATTATTATGCAATAGATAAAAATGATATCCAAACTAATTTTGATAGCCTACTTTCAGTTAGTGATTACTATAATTTAGTCATAATAAGCATACACAATACAAGCCGTTTTGTGAGCAAAAATTTAGGGTTAACGCAAGTTGAAATTGATTTTATTAAAGCACTTGGTAAGCGCAATAAGTGCATTTTGGTTAATAATGGAAGTCCTTATATTTTACAGCATTTTGATATATTCAGAAACGTAATTGTGGCATATGAAGATTTGCCACTTTATAACCAAATAGCAGCCCAAATTTTAGGCGGTGGAATGGAGTCGAAAGGAAAGCTCCCTGTTTCCATACCCAATATTTATACATTAGGTACTGGTATCGCTTCAGAAGCAATACCTAAATTTAGTTATGTATACCCTATTGAAGCGCAAGTTAACAACACTAAATTAAACAAAATTGATAGCATTATTAAAAATGCTATTGTGCAAAAAGCCATGCCAGGCTGCCAAGTTTTTATAGCAAAAGATGGTAAAGTTATTTATAATAAATCCCATGGTTTTCATACTTACGATAGTTTAAATCAAGTTAAAAATAACCATGTATATGATGTGGCCTCTTTAACCAAAATACTAAGTACTACTTTGGCTGTTATGAAGCTTTATGAAGAAAAAAAATTAAGTTTAGATGACAAAATTGGCCTTTATTTACCGTGGCTAAAAGGAAGTAACAAAGAAAAAATTAAAATTTCTGACATCCTTAGTCATCAGGCAGGACTCATTCCATTTATTCCTTTTTACAAAACTAGTTTGTTGCCCAATGGGCAATTAAATCCTATTGTTTATAGCGATAGTTTAAATAATGACTTTACCTTACAAGTGGCCAACGGAATTTTTATAAATAAGAACTATGAAAAAGTAATTTGGAAAACCATAGCAGATAGTGATTTGAAAAAACCTGGAGAATATTTGTATAGCGATTTGGGCTTTATGATGTTGCGCAAAATGGTAGAAACCATAACCAACAAAGATTTTGAAACCTATTTACAAGAAAGTTTTTACCAACCATTAAATTTAGCGTCTATGGTATTTAATCCCAAAAAAATTGTAAATAATGATTGGATTATTCCTACAGAATATGATTCTGTTTTTAGAAAACAGCAAATTAAAGGATTTGTGCACGACCCTGCAGCTGCTATGCTTGGTGGTATTAGCGGACATGCTGGTTTGTTTGCAAATGCAAATGATGTTGGTATCATCATGCAAATGCTTCTAAACAAAGGATTTTATGGAAACAACAGGGTATTAAAAGCAAGTACTGTGGAATTATTTACTAAAAAATTTAATAAAATTAGCAGAAGAGGATTGGGTTTTGATAAACCAGAAACAGATATTACAAAAGATAGCCCGACCAGTAAAATGTGTAGTGAAAGCACCTTTGGACATCAAGGATTTACTGGCACTTGCGCTTGGGTAGACCCTGAAGAAAATTTAGTATATGTATTTTTAAGCAATAGAATTTACCCTAGTGTAGAAAATAAAAAATTTGGAGAACTTAGTATTCGTACTAAAATACAAGATGTAATTTATGAAGCTATAAAAAAATAAAAGGAAGGTAAAATCATTTCTGTTTCCGACCTTTCTATGGTTTTAGCAAAACGACACCTGTATATATTTCAACTTATCTATAATTTTAACAAACCATAAAAAGATTTAATATCAATGCAAGGTTTAGGTTACTTATAAAATAAAAATATTGAATTAAAATTGAGTATGAAAAATGAAACTTTTTGGGTTTTTCTGTTGGTGAATATGCTGTTGCTCACTTCGTGTTATTCATACCATGCCCAAGTAAATAAAAGTTCGAAAAAGCTATTCAAGCAACTAAATAAACCAACTGCTTTTGTGGAAAACCAAACCGAATTTCCTAATGAATTTAAGGTTTTAAAAAAATCAGAATTATACACCTTAACCAACGATAGCAATAGTTTGCTTAAAATTAAGCTTTATAAACAAATTCCTGTTCGAAGGTTTAATTGTTTCACCGGGCAAGCCACCGTATTGCTCTTCACCCTAGGACAATTACCGGTAAAAACGGAAAACAATCAATATTTTAAATTAGAAGAAATTACAAAAGATAGCTCAAAATTATTAGAATTTGAACTTAAAGTATATACAAGAACTTGGTTTTGGGATATACTATCATGGCGAAAAAACTTTAATAATCAATTAGCTTTATCTTTACGAAACGAAAAAGTTTTACTCAACAAACCATAAAAAAAGCTGCCTTTACAAAGACAGCTTTTTTTTATTAGCCTAATTTAGCGGCTTTTCTTACCATTTTTAATTCTTTATCAGTTAACTCGCGCCATTCGCCACGCTTTAATTTCGATTTGGTTAAACCTGCATAAGCTACTCTATCTAGTTTATCAACCAAATAACCCATGTGTTCAAACATTCTATGTACAATTCTATTACGTCCGCTATGAATCTCAACTCCAATTACGTCTTTTCTTTCTTCTTCAGAATAGGCTACAGCATCCGGTCTAATTGGACCATCTTCAAGTTCTACTCCGCTTGCCAATTGCCACATATCGTTTTTGGTTAATGGCTTGTTTAAAGTAGCTACATACACTTTTTCTACTTCAAACTTAGGATGTGTTAAACGTTGTGCCAAATCACCATCATTGGTTAAAAGCAATACACCTGTTGTGTTTCTATCTAATCTACCTACAGCAAAAACACGTTGCGCCAATTTACCTTCTATTAAATCAAAAACAGTGCTTCTACCTTCTGGGTCTTCCATGGTGGTTATGGCATCTTTAGGTTTATTCATTAAAATATAGATTTTATCTTCTACATTTAATCGTTGACCATTGTATCTAATATCGTCACCAGCTTTTACTTTGTAGCCCATTTCGGTAATTGCTTTTCCGTTGATGGTTACCAACCCTGCTTCAATTAAGGTATCAGCCTCTCTGCGGCTACAAATTCCAGCATTGGATATAAATCGGTTTAACCTAATTTCGCCTAAATTCAAATCCTCTTCAGCCGATTTTTTATTAACGCCTTTGTTTTTTTCTTCAACTAATTGCCTTTTTCTAACCGTTTTAAATTCGGCACTTTTCATTGGGGTTTTATTTCTGAATGATTTTGCATCTTCCGAAATTCCCTTTTTGTTAAATGTTTCCTTACTAGTTATATTTTCAGGTTTAGGCTGATAAGTTCTTACTATTTCCTCAAATTCTTCTTGCTCAGTGCGAGGCTTAGTGCCTTTTCTTAATGCAGAAGCCTTCTTTTCAAATCGGCCATTGGCAGGTTTATCTTTACTGAATGAGCGACTGTTTCCTGTTTTAGGTTTATCGGCAAATTTATCATCTCCAAACGATTTCTTTTTGTCGTATGGTTTTTTGTCAAAGCCATCTTTACTAAAACTTCCGCGTGTGCGTGGTTTGCGTGGACTGTCTGAAAATTTGTCTTCTCCAAATGATTTCTTTTTATCATATGGTTTTTCATCAAAACCGTCTTTGGTAAAACTTCCGCGTGTGCTTGGTTTGCGTGGACTGTCTGAAAACTTATCTTCGCCAAACGATTTCTTCTTGTCATATGGTTTTTTGTCAAATCCGTCTTTGCTGAAACTTCCGCGTGTGCTTGGTTTGCGTGGACTGTCTGAAAACTTGTCTTCACCAAACGATTTCTTTTTGTCGTATGGTTTTTTGTCAAATCCTTCTTTGCTAAAACTTCCCCGTGTGCTTGGCTTGCGTGGACTGTCCGAAAACTTGTCTTCACCAAACGATTTCTTTTTATACGAAGGTTTGTCATCGGCAAATTTTCCTTTACTTTCAAAAGGTTTTTTGCTTCCAAAACTTCCCGATTTACTGTAACTTGAATTGCTTTTCACTGAACCTCTTCCACCTCTTGTTGCTGTTTTTTTAGCAGTAGGCTTACTTCCCTCTCTCGAATCTCTTTTACCGCTATTGTTTTTATTTTGCATATTATTTAAAAAAATATATTTGCAAAAGTAAGTTTATTTATAATAGTTTTGGCTAAAAGTTATCTTAGCCGCGTTTTCAAAAAAATCGAATGAAAAAAAACACATTAAACAAAATTGGTCAATATGGTTTAAAAACCTGCTACAGCATTTTAGCTATTGCTTCGTTTTACTATTTATGTTGTTTGGTTTTACCGCTAGTACATGTAAACGGTGATTATTTGTATAAAAACAAAGGTGTTTTGGTTTATGTGGCTGGCGATGGATTGCACAGCGAAATTATTGTTCCCGTAAAAAACGAAATAACCGATTGGGAAACAGTTTTTAATAAAGCTGATTTTGATGGAGCTGCCGAAGGCAAACAGTGGCTGTGCATTGGTTTTACCGAAAAAAACTTTTACCGCACTAACCGCAGATGGGACGATATGAATTATTTATCGGCTTTTGGTCAGCTTTGCGGTTTTGGCGAATCGGTTATGCATGTAAGTTACGAAAATGAGTACCCTTTTGATCGTAAATTTATTCGTAAAATTTATATAGGCGAAGAGCAGTACGCAAAACTATGCGAATTTATTAAAGGTAGTTTCACCCAAAATAATGGCGAAGCACTAGCACCAATCATTAAAACCAATAATTTTAAAAAGGAAGTTATTTACGAAGCTCATAAGGAATTCAGCTTTTTCCATACTTGCAATACTTGGACCAACAATGCATTAAAATCGTTTGGCTTTAAAACAGGCTATTGGACAGCCTTAGAAGGTGGAATAAGAGAGCAGTTTTAATCGCTCTCTTATTTTATTTATCATCAAAAATTTTCTTTGTTAGTATAAAATCGGATAAGTTTTCGATTACTTACCATCGTTATCATAACCCCATTCTTTCAAAAGGTTATTATTATCGCGCCAGCCTTCTTTTACTTTAACAAAAGTTTGTAGGAATACTTGTTTACCAAAAAACTTTTCTAGGTCTCTACGTGCAGCTATACCCATGTTTTTGATGGCAATTCCCCCCTTACCTATCATTATTTGTTTTTGCGAATCGCGCATTACATAAATAATGGCACTTATGCGCAATAATTTTTCTTCATCTTTAAACGATTCAATTTCTACTTGAACCGAATAAGGAATTTCTTCCTTGTAGCGAAGCAATATTTTTTCACGTAAAATTTCCGAAGCAATAAATCTTTCCGATTTATCAGTTACTTGATCGGTTTCGTAAAAAGGAGCTCCTTCGGGCAAATAAGTTAACACACTTTTTAGAAGCAGGTCAATATTAAATTTATTGCTTGCCGAAATAGGAACTACCTCTTTAAAATCGACTTGGCTACGCCAAAATTCAATTTTTTTCATTACACCATCATTATCGCTTTCATCAATTTTATTGATAATGCAAATAAGAGGTGCTTGAATAACCTTTAAGCGCTCAATCAGCTCAGGCTCTTCGTTTTTTTCATTAAAATCAGTTACAAACATAACCAAGTCAGCATCTTGCAAACTTTCGTTCACAAATTTCATCATACTTCCTTGTAATTTATATTTTGGTTCAATAATTCCAGGAGTATCAGAAAAAACAATTTGATACTCTGGCTGATTATAAATTCCCAAAATTCTATGCCTAGTGGTTTGAGCCTTAGGTGTTATAATAGAAATTTTTTCGCCCAAAAGGGCATTCATTAAAGTAGATTTACCAACATTAGGTTTACCTATAATACTTACAAAACCAGCACGAAACGACATTTTTTTATTTTTAATTAGGTTTGCAAAGAAACAGTATTATATTTGCACTCCCAAAAACAAAAGAATTATCCTTCTAAAAGTTTAGAAATAAAACTTTGATTTTGGCTAAAAAAGACAAATTACCACATTTAACGATACATCGCGGAGTGGAGCAGTGGTAGCTCGTTGGGCTCATAACCCAAAGGTCGTAGGTTCGAGTCCTGCCTCCGCAACTAGAAGCCCAATTTATGTTGGGCTTTTTTATTTTATTCTGATCCATCAATTCCGTAAAATATTCGATACATATATTTTAAACTATTACAAAAAAAGCCCAAAAGTTTCCTTTTGGGCTTTTTTTATAAAATATACTTAAATGGTTTTAAATGTTTGTTGACTATTTGTTTTTTAGTCTTTTAAAACCATAAGCTGCTCCTGCTATTGCCAATAATGCAATGCCACCATCTACTGG
>JAAFJM010000050.1 GCA_013298895.1 Bacteroidota bacterium
ATCAACATAACTTTTACCTCTTTCGTAACTATTAGTTGCATTGCCTTCTGTTAAATGGCTGTACAAAATCTTTTCAGTTAATGTTAAAGGTTTGTTTACCACCTTACGGGCAGCTGCAATACGTTCATCCATTTTGGCGTACACAGCTTTAATCATTTCAATATCAAATGCCATAGTATTTAGTTTATTATATTATTTAAATTCAGTGCTTAAATGCTCAAGCGGGCGCAATTTACATTTATATAAATTTTTGCAAAAGCAAATGGCCATAAAAAATTTATGATAACGCTTAGTAATTTGATATAGATAATATTATTTAAAACTATAAACCAATCCAAGCGAAAATGATGCTCTGCTAACAGCAATAGCTTGATTACCTTTTAAGTTATAATTAGTTACGTTGCCATTTTCAGTTAAAGTTACATTATTAATACTACCTCCAATTAAGCCTAAATTAGCTGCAAACGATAGTTGATTACTTAATTTGTAATTATACTGAAACTGTGCCGATTGAGAAAAACAACTCAAATAAAATTAACCTTTGTTGGCATTATTGATTAATTTTTAGACATAGCTTGTCTAATTTAACATGTATTTTTACTTTGAAATTTATAATAAAATGCCCTCAAAAAGTGTTTAACTATTGAGGGCATTTTATAAAAACATTGAAGTATTTTGTCTAATTAATAATAAATTGGAGTAAGTTTACTATTTACTATTTTAGCTTCAATTTGTTCTACATCTTGTTTAACCAATGGTTTCGATATAAAATCAGTAATCAGGGTGCAATTTTTAGCTTTTACAATATTTCCTTTATCAAAAGTATTTGAAAGCATAAATATGTTGATATCGTGTTTTATTTTGGATTTTATTTGTTTGAAATCTTCAATAAACTGCCAACCATTACCGTTGGGCATGTCTAAATCCAACAAAATTAAATCTGGGAAATTGCTATTTTTTTCAATACAATATTTTAAGTAATCAATGGCTTGATTACCACTATTAGCCGACTCGAAATTTTTGCAATTAATTGTTCTTTCTAATGTTGTTTTAGTAAGATAAATAGATAAGTTATCGTCATCAATAATTAGAGTATTTTTAATCATAGCTTTAAAATTGTTTTTAATAGTATTCAAAAATATATTTTAAAGCATAGGTTGTTACATTTCATTTGTATAGTTAGTACCAAGTGTTGTTAATATGTCTAAAAGAATTTACAATAATTAGGAATAACCAACATCTACAATAGTTTACCTACTCAAAAATTAGTTGAAAACAATTGTTACATAAGCCATAAAACTACCTTATTTTTGCATTATACTTTTAAAAATATTTAGAATAAAATGGCTGAACAAGTAACATACAATGACGACAGTATTAAATCGCTGGATTGGAGAGATCATATACGTTTGCGTCCGGGAATGTATATTGGTAAATTAGGCGATGGAAGTTCGTTAGATGATGGTATTTATGTTTTAATTAAAGAGGTGATTGACAACTCAATAGATGAGTTTGTAATGGGCAATGGCCGCCATATTGATGTAAAAATTGAAGATAATAAAGTTACCGTTCGCGATTTTGGGCGTGGTATTCCACTAGGAAAAGTAAACGATTGTGTAAGCAAAATTAATACAGGTGGAAAATACGATTCAAACGCTTTTAAAAAATCGGTGGGATTAAATGGTGTGGGAACCAAGGCTGTTAATGCTTTAAGTTCTTACTTTAAAGTTCAAGCTTACCGCGATGGAAAAACAAAATGTTCGGAATTTGAAAAAGGTCAGTTAATTAACGACCATAAAATTACCGATACCATGGAACCCGATGGCACCTTAATTCAGTTTATAGCCGATAATACTATTTTTAAAAACTACCGATACATTACTGAATTTATTGTTAACCAAATTTGGAATTACACCTACCTAAACGCAGGTTTAACCATTAATTTTAATGGCGATAAGTATGTTTCGAAAAATGGTTTGATGGATTTATTGAAACGTAAAACCAGCGAAGAGGAATTACGTTACCCTATTATTCATTTAAAAAGCGATGATATAGAAATAGCTTTTAGCCACGAAAATCAGTATGGTGAAGAGTATTACTCATTTGTGAATGGGCAACATACCACCATGGGTGGAACGCATTTAAACTACTTTAAAGAAGCTTATGCCAAAACTTTAAGAGAGTTTTACGGTAAAGAATTTGATTTGGCCGATATGCGTCAAAGTATTGTTGCTGCAGTGAGTGTGCGTATTCAAGAGCCTGTTTTCGAAAGTCAAACTAAAACCAAATTAGGAAGTACTGCCATTTACCCCGATGGACCAAGTTTAAAGCAGTTCATAGTTGATTATGTAAAAAAGGAACTTGATAATTATTTACATAAAAACAAGGAAACAGCAGAGGCATTATTAAAACGTATTTTACAAAGTGAACGCGAGCGCAAAGAAATAGCTGGAGTGCGTAAAATAGCCAATGAACGTGCTAAAAAAGCTAATTTACACAATAAAAAATTACGCGATTGCCGCATACACTATAACGATAACAATACAGATAAAAAGTTTGATACGACTCTTTTTATTACTGAAGGGGATAGTGCAAGTGGAAGCATTACTAAAAGCCGTAACGTAGAGTTACAAGCAGTATTTAGTTTACGTGGAAAGCCATTAAACTGTTATGGTTTAACTAAAAAAGTGGTTTATGAAAACGAGGAATTTAACTTGTTGCAACATGCCTTAAATATTGAAGAAGGAATAGATGATTTGCGTTATAACCAAATTGTAATTGCTACCGATGCCGATGTGGATGGTATGCATATTCGCTTGTTAATTATGACCTTCTTCTTGCAGTTTTTCCCTGATTTGGTGAAAAATGGGCATTTGTACATTTTAGAAACACCTTTATTTAGGGTTAGAAATAAACAAAAAACTATTTATTGCTATAGCGAAAACGAAAAACAAAATGCCATTGGTGAACTAAAAGGCAAACCCGAAATTACACGATTTAAAGGTTTGGGTGAAATTAGTCCTGATGAGTTTGGATTATTTATTGGTGCTGATATGCGTTTAAAACCAGTATTGTTAAACCAAGATATCACTATTCAAAAATTATTAGAATATTATATGGGTAAAAATACCATGGATAGACAAGCTTTTATTATCAATAACTTGCGCATAGAAAAAGACATTATTGTGCCACAACTTGATGAAGAACTTGGTGAATTGGTTTAGATGATTATTCGAAATTTATGCTAAACTAATTTATAAAAACAAATTCTTCTTTGAATAAAAGTAGATGAAACTGTTTAAAAATTAATTATTACAAACAATACCTTTATCAAAACAATACTAGCCAATAAGCTTAAAACACCAATTGTGGCATTTTTTGCAAATGATATTATTTTTTGATAATTAGGTTTCAAAATATTTAATTTTATTGGTTGATTGGCTTCAACTGATTGTTTGGTTAAATACATGTTTGTTAGACTTTTTATTGATGCGTTTTAAAGTAAATGGTTTAAAGAACATGCAATAAAAACTTTACTTATTTTTATAAAATTACCATAATAATAAGAATTTGTTAAGTAGTGAAAATTTTTCCGTAATCGCTAGCATCTTCCTAGCGAGTTTATATGGCAGCCTTAGTCTGTTATAAAAATAAAAGTACACCAAAATTTTGCCCACGGTTGGTGTCCTTACCAATCGAATAAGGTGCGGTGAGGACACCGACCTTGGACAAATCTATTTTACTACCATAAGTAAATTCTTACGGGATTTTTCACCTAAATGCTTAATTACATTTAAAAAACTTCGTTTAATTTTTTTTTATTTGAAATAAGAAAGAGTGGATGGGTGAATTAATGTATAGCCTCGTAGAGGCGAACCTATGGTAGCCTAAAACCAACCCAACCCCAACCAAAGTCCTGTAGGGACGAGCATAATTAAAGCAACATAACATTAAGGCCGCCCTTACAGGGCTTGTGTTGAATGCAATCTATTTTACTACCATAAGTAAATCCCTATGGGATTTTTTTACTTAATTGCTTAAATTACATTTAAAAACTTCCTGTAATTTTCCTTTATTTGAAATAAGAAAAAGTGGGTGTTGGAAGCAAATACGTGCAAATTACTTTACTACTGCACTTTATCATTTTCAACTGATTGGTTAGCCCTCATTACCGGAACATAAAACATAATATTTATGCCAACCAAAATAAACAAAACTCCATAAAGTCTGAGTGTAAAATCTGGATAATTCATGGCTACTACAGTTCCAATACCAATTACCAATCCAAGTAGTGCGCGAATAGCTATAATTTTAATGACTACCTTTTGTGCTAAGTTGAAAAGCCAATTGCAAAAAATGATTTCTGAAAAAGCATAAAAAATAAATAGAAAAGCTGTAAACTCTATTAATTGTTCTGACGAATTACAAAACAATAGGAGCATAATTCCATAAACCAACAAAGCCAAAGCATGCATTTGGTGGTAAGCAAATTGAACTTGGTGTCTTTGCCTTGCAAATGCCGCAGCAAAGGCCAAAATAGCACCGGCTGTTAAACTGATGCCTAATGTTAATTTGATGTTTTGAAACGAGCTGTTTTCTGAAAACAATAGAAAAGCACCCACAAGAATGATGATTAAACCATATAGGTATATTGGAAGATGTTTTTTCATATTTGCTTTAGGTATTACGAACTAAGTTTCATAACCATGTAAAACTAGGAATATATATTTCCATGAACTTACACACTTAACAATAATAGTTGCATAATTCATACTTAACAGGCATACTATTTATTGAACTAAAATTCAAGCATGAAATTGTATAAAAAAAACCATAGAAATTTATAAAAATCACTATTCCATTAGCGATGTGCGTAGGGTCGGCAAAAATCCCGAAAGCTTTCGGGAGGCCGGCCTAACCATGCGGAATTGTTTCTTTGGAATTTATACTGAGCAATCCCGATAATTATCGAATACGCGTCAAATAAGAAAAACTCCAAAGGAGTTTAATTTCAATAGCCCCGAATGAAATTCGGGATTAAAAGTATGGATAAAAACACCAAAAATCCCAAAACATTTGCGCAAAGCCTTCGGCTTTGCGCAAATGTTTTGGGATTTTTGTAAAATAGGTTGCGTTCATTTTTCAACGGGTTAATCCCAATAAATCGGGACCGTTGTTACAAAAGTATCGTTCCTACGGAACTATAAGGTTTATCAATATTTAGAAGAAAAATAAGTTGACGCCAATGCGATAATTATCGGAAGGAGTATCTAAGGAAAAAGAAAGAAGAAAAACTTTTTGAGGGTTGATTTTTTAGTTTGACGAATTTCATTGATTAATAAAATAAAATTAAGCTGAATGGTCTTGTTTATCTGCTTCTATACACCAAAGTAATTCTTTAGTAAAAATGGCAGCTAGTTTATCTGAATTAGCTTTATCCATTGGTATTCCATTTTCATCATAAGCTTTATCTACCATTGGCACAGAAAACATAGCAGGAATAGTCCAAGCCATCATTTTCCACAGAGTAAACTGAAGCGATACCAAAGTTTGATTACCGCCAAACGGTCCTCCTGAAACCGTGGCTATGGCAATGGGTTTGTGTTTCCATTCTTCATAAAGCAGGTCTATGGCATTTTTTAAACTGGCAGGATAACCACCATTGTATTCTGGAGTAACTATAATAATGCCATCTGATGATTTAATTTTTTCTGCAAATGCTAGCACATTTTTAGCTGGATTAACCATTGTCTTTAAAGTACCTTCAAAAATGGGAAAGTTGTATGCTTTCAAATCAATTATCTCGGTTGTTGCCAGTTTGTTTTCAATAAGGTAATTTTGAAAATAGAGCGAAACATTATGGCTTTTTCGCCCTTCTCTAACGCTAGAGGAAATGATTGAAATATGTCTCATAATTATTGTTTTTTGAATTTTAATTGCTTTTTAGTAATGTTGTTTGTAACTGTTATTGAATAGACCTCTTTCATAATTCATAATATAATTTGTGCAACTACAATTTAATGACAACATTTGTTGGTGTCGCTTCAAGTAAACAATGGCAAAAAACAATGTCATTCCGCAGGAATCTCCTTAATATTCTTGATTGATAGCTATTGTCAATTAACCTTAATTTGTTAAGAAGTTCTTTAATGGAAAACAATCTTAAAGGAAATGAGATTCCTGCGGAATGACATTTTATTTCGTTTAATTAATAAACTTATAATACAACTGAATTTTGAAAGATGTCTATTATTTATCAGGAACGCAGTTTGGCACCTTTTTTCCTTTTTTGATTTTCATTCCCACTTTTTTGTAACCCTCCCAACAAGGGTCGTTCGGCCTCTTATCGCTAGGTTTCTGAGTGTCTTTTTTCTTCTTGTCCATAATTTTTATGCTAATTTCAAATTGTGGTGGCATCAATAACGTAACGGTAACGGGCTTCTTTGTTTACCACCTTATCCCATGCTTCATTTATTTCATCAGCTTTAGTAATTTGTATTTGCGGATAGATTTTATTTGCTGCACAATAATTCATTACCTCTTGTGTTTCAGCTATGCCACCAATTAACGAACCATTGAAATTTACTCGGTTAAAAACCATATTGGTATTGTTTATCATCAGTTCACCATTGATAGGTAGCCCAACTTGGGTAAAATAACCGTGCGGTTTTACACAAGAAATATAATTTGACATCTCATAAGCATAAGGAACAGTAGATATCATAAAATCCATTTTGCCAAACCACGGTTTTAAATCTTCGCCTGAATTCACTACAATAACTTCTTTGGCACCAAAACCTTTGATGTCTTTTACTTTTGAAGGCGAAGTGGTAAAGGCATATACTTCCGCACCTTTTGAAACAGCTAGTTTAATGGCCATGTGTCCTAAACCTCCAATGCCTACTACACCTATTTTATCTCCTTTTTTGAGTTTTACTTTTATCATGGGCGAATAGGTGGTAATGCCTGCGCAAAGCAATGAAGCTGCATATTTTAGTTCTATATTGTTTGGAATTTTTACAGCAAAATGTTCTGTTACCACCATGTTGGTAGCGTATCCGCCTTGTGTTATTCCTGTTGGAGATGATTTTTCGGGTGCACCATAAGTGCCAACCATACCTGTGGTTTCGCAATGTTGTTCCTCACCATTTATACAAGTATTACATTGCATACAACTGTTTACCATACAACCCACGCCTGCTTGATCTCCAATTTTAAATTGGGTTACATTTTTACCAACTGCAGATACAATTCCTGCAATTTCGTGCCCGGGCACTTGCGGATATTGTTGCTTTCCCCAATGTCCTTTTATGGTATGAATATCGGAGTGGCAAATGCCACTGAACTTGATGTCAATTAAAATGTCGTTATCGCCAATTGGTCTGCGTTCAAAATTCCAAGAAACTAATTTTCCTTTTTCGTCTTTTCCGGCATAACCTTTTGAATTTATATTCTTGTTCATATTGTTTGATTTATTTGTTTGTGTAAAAAGTGGTAATGTGTTTGCAAGCAAAACACCCGTAGCAACCATATATGACTGCTGAATAAATTTTCGCCTTGTTTGATTACTTATATTTTGCATGCTCATCTATTTTAATTGGTAAGTTTGGTTTCAGGTTGATGAAATCAATATACTTTAAACACTAATTAGTTGCAGATAGAATTATGGCTCATCATTATTTTTCAAGAAAAATTTTATCTATTTCCTTTGAAAGTTTTACATCTTTTTCTGTAATACTATCTTTAGCTTCATGAGTAAATAATTTTATATCTACCTTGTTATACACATTGCTCCAATTTGGATGATGACCCATTTTTTCGGCTGCAAAAGCAACCTTGGTCATAAATGCAAACGCTGCTACAAAATCTTTAAATTCAAAGCTGCGTTGCAGTTGATTGTTTTCTTCTTTCCACATCATGTTATTTGTTATTTTTTAATTTCACTGGCTTCACTCAACGCAATGGCAATGGCTTGTTTTGGGTTGGTTACTATCTTATCTGATTTTCCAATATGTAGTTCACCTTCTTTAAATTCATGCATTACCTTTGCTATCTTTTTTGAGTAGCACTTGTTTTTTTCTTTTTCATTTTAATAATAAAGCATAGGCATAAAAGTTAATTTATCCCTATGCCTTTATAATGGTTTTTATTATTCAGCTGCTAAATCTCTCAAGGTTTTCACCTTATTGTGTTCTGCAACTAGTAAAGTATGCTGTGCTTTAATCATGGTTAATTGATCAGTATTTAAATATTCTAGTTCATCTCTCAATACTTCTTCATAAGTTTCTTTTGCTGCGTCTTCACCATATTCGCATGAGTTAAGAATGGCTTTACGGTCATTGCCTGTAAGTGCTGCTTTTACATCCATCCATACTCTAAAGAATTTGCCAGTAGTTTTTGTTCCCTCTGTGGCAGTTCCACCTAATCTAGTCATTTCGGCCGAAAGCTCTTTGTTACAGTAAATACTTGTTTGCTTTAGTTCGTTAAAAAATGCCTTTAAATCTTGTTCTTTCGTTTCATTGGCTGCTGTTTCGTAACCTTCAATTCTATCGTTGTTAATAGAAATAAGTGTGTTTAACACATCAATTGTTTCTTCGTTTTCCATATTGTTTTATATAATTTTTGAATGAAATTTATTTGTGAATTTGTAATTTACTAAACAGTTATTGCACCTTCTTTACCTGTGATTAAATTTGCTCTTGTAACAACAGAAGCCGCCATTTTTAATAGGTTAATCATTCTGTTTCCGTCAGTATCCCAATAATAAGCAGAGATTGGTTTTACTTTGATGATAGAAATATTTGGATCGTCTTTACCTTCTTTAAACCAAATTTTGGAATCAGGAGTCCAAAGTTCTTCAATGGTAGTTTTGTCTAAAATTATTGTTGCTTCTCCATTTACTACCAAGTAACTGTTTTTGCCTGGATGAGAAAAAAAGAGTTGCACTTCTTTATCCGCTGCAATGGCTTTGTTTTTATCACTTAACTTTTCGCTAAAAAACCAAATATTACCTTGGTCGCAAACTTTTATGGCATTCATAGGTCTGCATGTGGCTCCATCATCTGTTTTTAAATCGGTACAGAAAAGGCAAACCATTATTTCATTTACCAAACTTTTCAATTTGTCAATGGCTTCTTTGTTATTCAAATTTTCAATATTGTTCATGTTGCTTTTTATTTAATGATGATTACATTTTTTTACATTGTTTTTCACATACCATTGCGCGGTCAAGATGTGTTCTTAAAATAGGAAGAGTGGCAATTGCCCATGCTTTGATATCAGGGTCGGTGCAATCGGTTGAAGCTTTTTCAAAAAGTTCAATGGCTTTTTCATGACCTTTCACCATCATGCTACTGTATTCTTTTCCAAAATCGTTTCCTGATTTTTC
>JAAFJM010000051.1 GCA_013298895.1 Bacteroidota bacterium
ATACAAAACCATAACGCCTAAAGTTTTTGTAAAAATAGCATTAGGTGTAGTTGTTTTGTTTTCGATAGGTTTTAGCTTTTTTATTATTCAAAAAATAAAACTGGGTTGGTTGTTTTTTCCTCGCCACGCCAATTGGATTACCATGGCCGATTTTTTTGATAAAATAGAAGGTTCTGTTTTAATTATTTTTGTTTCGCAAGGGCGTAATCTGATTTACTTAATAACATTAGTAGTATCAATTGTAAGTTTTGTTTTTTTTAAAAATAAATTGACTAAAAACCATCAAATAAAGTTATTGGCATTTTTAGTAATTACCATCGGTTTTATGCTATTCGCTTCCATTAACTTTTTTTCAGCTAGGTATTTATTTGCGGTTTTCCCATTGCTAATGATTGGCTGCTCTCTTTTGATAACTTCTCTTCAAAAGTCTATTTTTCAATATGTTGTAATTCCTGTGTTTGCTATTATTGGGTTAGTAAATATTAATAATAGTATTGAGCATCCATATTTTGCAGATGTAGAACTAAATTATACCAGAATGCTAAATGCACAAGTTAAATTTTGTAATTATATGGGGAGTACTGAGCATAATGAAAGTATTTATGCCCCTTTTTTGGCATACACTAATTTAACCAATCCTTATGCTGGTTTTGTGCAAAAAAGTTTGAAAAATATTAACCCTGTTTTGTTAGATACCTCCAATGTTTATTACATTAATACATCGAACGAAACTTGTAAAGAGTTGGACAGTATGATAGTTAATAATCATATTCACTTGGTAAAAAGGTTTGAAAACCATCAGGCTAAAGTTGAATTGTTTAAAAGATAAATTAATATGAATTTTATTAAGCAAACTTCTTTTTTTTATTACACCTCAGCCATAATTGCAATTGCTCTTTTAATTATTTGTTTCTTGTTTGATGGCACTGGAGGAGGAGGAGATAGTGTTTATCATTTTCAATATGCAAAATTTGCAGCCCAAAATCCAGAAAACTTTTTCAATCATTGGGCTAAACCTCTATATACCATTTTTGCTTTTCCCTTTGCACAATTTGGTTTTATTGGAATTAAAGTATTCAATGTATTAATGAGCTTGGTCTCGGCTTTTTTTACTTATAAAATCTTACAACATTTTAAAACTGCGAATGCACAGTTAATTGCAGTAGTTTTATTTTCAATTACACTTTTCGTCAATGTTACAGTTTCTGGTTTAACTGAACCTTTTTCTGCTGCATTATTAATGGTTTCCATTTATTTTTTAGTTAAAGATAAAACAAGTTTAGGTTTATTTATTATTTCATTTTTACCTTTTATTCGTTCCGAGGGCTTAATAATACTTGGAGTTGTTTTTGTGTACTTAATTGTTGCTAAAAAGCTCAAATGGAGTCCTTGGTTAATATCAGGTCATTTAGTGATGTCGGTAATTGGTAGTTTTTATTACCATGATTTATTATGGGTGTTTAACAAAATTCCATATGCACATGTAAGCAGTATTTATGGCATTGGTACATGGACTCATTTTGTAGTTCAGCTATATTTTCAAATTGGGTTAATAGAATATGTTCTCTTTATTGTAGGTTGTATAGCAATGGTAATTACATTAATAAAATTAAAAGGTAACATGCCTTTTGTTAATGAAAAATTGTGGTTAGTATATGGCTGTTTTTTTGCTTTTTTTATGGCTCATACTAGTTTTTGGGCGTTGGGTATTTTTAACTCAATGGGCTTGTCTCGCGTTTTTGTGAGTGTTATGCCCCTTTTAGCAATTATTGTAATTGATGGTTTAAACTATATTGAAAACCTCATACTTTTAGTAAATAAAAAATTAGCAATAACTGTTAAGTATGCGTTGATTACCATGTTGACCGTATTTCCTTTTTTACCAACACCAACTTCTTATAAACTTCCAGATGATTTTGAACTTGAACCTTCACAAGTTTTAATAAAAAATAGTTTAGTACCATATTTAAATACTCATAAACCTAACAAAACAATAGTAATTGCTGATATCTCCGTACCATTATTTAGTAATTTGGATCCTTTTGATAAGTCAAAAGTAAAAATGATATATGATGTAAAAGATTTTAACTCATTGGATTCAAACACTATACTAGTTTGGGACAATTGGCTTTCTGTTATGGAATTTGGTTTAACATTAGAAAAGTTAAATCAATGTAATAATATAAAAATGGATACCATTTTTCATATTAAAAGCAAGCAAGGCCGGGTAACCGAGTATGCTGTTTTTAGAAAAAAGTAAACACTATTTTTTATTAAAAACTACCATTAATGAAACGCCAAACGGTAATTTTATTCTTGTTTTAAGTAAAGCATTTTCGGCAATAAAAATTCCATACAATACCTTATTTAAAAAACCTAATTCAAACATACTGTGGTCTGAGCCACTGCCATCGCGTTTGAATAAATTGGGAAATTTGTTACTTAGCCACCTAACAGCGTAAATGGGTATAAACAAAATGGTATTAAAGTACGAATGATAGGAAATGTGTCCTTTGTTTTTATCAAAAAGAGGTAGTAATGTTTTATTGGTATAGCGTTTAAAGTGATAATTTATTTCATCGTGCTTACTCCATAAATCCATAAAAGCAGGCACAGTTACAAATACTATTCCGTTATTTTTACAAACCCTTATCATTTCATTTATTGCCAATTGGTCGTTTTCTACATGTTCAACCACATCAAAAGCACAAACTAAATCAAAACTATTATCGGCAAACTGTAAATCTAAAATACTACCTTGTTCTATATCAATGTTCAACTTTTGTTTAACAAAGTTATAGCAAACTTCATCGTACTCTATCGATTTTACCTTGCCAAATTGCTCCAACATAATGGAGGTAGCACCAGTAGCTACACCAATATTTAAAATATTTAAATCGGTTCTATTAAATGTATTTTTTATTTGAGTTTTAAGTATTTCTAAACGCGCTGTAAACCACCAATTACTGCGTTCTAATTCATAATATTCTTTGTAGTATTCCGGGGACATGGCTTTATAATTTACTTAAATTAGTTTATTTTTATTACATCTAATTTTTAGCTGTAATAAAACTCAAAAATTGTTTTGGTAATCAAAATCAAATCTTCGTTGGTTAACTCGTAATACATGGGTAACCTCAAAAGACTATCACTATAAAAGTCTGAATATGGTAGTTCTCTTCCATCGTGTTTGCTTAAATAATATGGCGATTTATGAAGCGATAAATAATGAAAAACCGATAAAACATTATTCTTTTTTAATGCGCTAATTAATCCTTGTCTTTCTTCTAAATTTTTACAAACCACATAAAACATATGCGCATTATTACTAGCAAAATCAGGCAAGTAAGGTAATTTTAAATAGCCTTTTTCTTCTAAACTTTTTAAAACTTTATAATAATAGTTCCAAATTTCTTTGCGTTTGTTTTGTATGTTTTCTAAGTTCTCTAATTGAGCAAAAAGAAATGCTGCAATGATATCAGATGGTAAAAACGAACTGCCCATATCAACCCATCCGTATTTGTCAATTTCACCTCTAAAAAAAGCAGAGCGATTGGTTCCTTTTTCACGAATAACTTCTGCTCGAGCCATAAATTGTTCATCATTTATTACCAACATTCCACCTTCACCAGCCATAATGTTTTTGGTTTCATGAAACGAAAAAGCTGATAAATGGCCAATGCTTCCCAATGGTTTGGTATTGCCATTTTTGTCGGTATAATAACTATCTATGGCTTGAGCAGCATCTTCAATTACAAACAAATTATACTTATTAGCCAACTCCATTATTGCATCCATATTGCAAGCAATTCCGGCATAATGAACAGGCACAATAGCTTTTGTTTTATTGGTAATTAAAGCTTCTAATTTGGTTACATCCAAGTTAGGATTTAGCGTATCACTGTCGGCAAAAATAATTTTGGCACCCCTTAGTACAAAAGCGTTAGATGTAGAAACAAAAGTATATGAAGGCATAATCACTTCATCGCCAGCTTCAATATTGATAAGGATGGCAGCCATTTCCAATGCATCGGTACATGAAGTAGTTAGTAAACATTTTTTGAAGCCAAATTTTTTCTCAAAAAACTCATGACATTTTTTGGTAAAGGTTCCATCACCTGAAATTTTACCTGAAGCTACTGCTTGATAAATATAATGATTCTCCTTGCCAGTAAGGTAAGGCTTATTAAAAGGAATATTTTTTACTTCCATAAATGATAAATGTAAGTGGTATGATTAATTGAAAAGCCATTGTTTATGTAAAATTTCATGGCTCCGAGATTTTGTTTTTGAGTGGTAACAGTTACATTTTTTGTTTCTTTTGAAATTGCATAATTGAACACATAAGCTAACAATTGTTTTCCAATTTTTAAACTTCTGTGTGCTTCGTCTACTACAATTAAACCAATATCATAAGCATTGTTTTTAAAGCCAATTGTAACGAAACCTACAACTTTATTATTGACTAAAAATCCAATTACTTTTTCGGCATTTTTATGTGTTATAGATTGCTCAATCCAAACAGCATAAAGCTTTTCAAACTCTTTGTTCTTAAAATTAGGATCAATCTTAAAACGAGAATAATGTCCACTTTGAAAAGTTAAATCTATTAAATTTTCGTCAAGCTTAGTTAATTCTTCCAAGTTTTCATTGGGTAATCTATCAAAAGTTAAATCAGAAACTTGTGTAATCAAATCAATTTTTTCATCAGCTAAAAATAGGTTGTATTTTTTTACCAATTCATCTGAAAGCGCTTCGTTACTGAAAAGATATATCAACTTATAATCATTATTCAATAATAAGTTTTCATCACTCAAATTATTTTGAACCACAACTTTTCCGACCTTGTAGCCAAAAAAATCTGTATCCCAATCCAATGCTACTATTTCCATCAAAATGTTTTTTCGTCAATAAGATAAAGTGGCCTTTGTTTCATTCCTTCAAATGTTTTCCCAATGTAAAGACCAACAATTCCTAGAATAAAAATAATAAGACCTGATAGGAACCAAATAGAAATGATGATACTAGCATAGCCACTAACAGTTATAATGCCCGTAAGGTAAGCAAACACATTATAAATGGCATATAAAAGTGAAAACAAAGCTATAGAAAAACCAAGTTTGATAGCTAGTTTTAAAGGCTTGTCGGAATAAGCAATTGCAATGTCTAAAGCTAAGTTGATTAATTTATTCCAGTTATAGGAAGTATTCCCTTCAAATCTTTCGGCATGAGTTACATCAATGGCAGTTTTTTTAAACCCAACCCAACGTGCCATTGGTGAAAACGCACGCATTGATTCGCGCATGGAGTTAATGGAATTGATTACCTTCCGACTATATATTCCAAAGTTTGCAATAGTTCCGTCTTGCTCAATTCCTGATAAATAACTAAAAACTTTATAGAATAATTTAGATGTAAAAGTTTTTATGAATTTATCTTGTCGCTCTACCCTTCTTGCAAAAACAATGTCAAAACCTTTTTGTGCTTCGTTATACAAATTTTGAATTTCTTCTGGTCTATCTTGTAAATCGCAATCCATTACAATAATCCAATCGCCTTTACTCGCATCCAAACCTGCAGTAATGGCATGGTGCTGACCAAAGTTTCTACTCAATTTAATTCCTTTTACCCTTTGGTCATTTGCTGTTTCAATAAGAACTTTATCCCATGAATTATCAGGCCCACAATCTTCTACTAAAATGATTTCAAAATCTTGTGTAATTTTTGATAATTCTACCTTTAACCTACTTACTAATTCAGGAACAATATTTTCGGCTCTATAAACTGGACTTACTACGGAAATATACATAATAATTAGTATTGTTTTGGGGTAAAAGATTGATGATTTATTCTTGACAAAATAACAATAGAAACTACCAAGGGAACCCAGTTTAAGTAATCATATGGAACCATTATAAATGCATAAAAAATGGTGAGCATAAACTTCAATGCTAATAATGAAAATAGGTTTGCACTAATTGTTTTTCTAATTTTTGATTGTAATAAAATGATTGTCAAACTTGATAAAATACTGAATAAAAAAAGTGCATTTTTATTTAACTCAATTCTTTCTAAAAGTGAACCTGAACCAAATTGATAAAACCAACTTGCTAAGCCAATTCCTTGAAACAATTGAAATGGTCTATCTGTGGGCGCTTGCCAACTTTGACCTTTCCATTCACCTAAAATGGATGTAGTATAATTAGCATTGAAAGTTTTTAGCATTTCAGGTATGGGCAATACACATGGAATCACAAAAAATAATAAAATCATCGCACCAAATAACACTGAAACTAAAAGGAATTTTTTGAAATTATTTCTAAGCAAATTATAGAAATAAACAGGTAACCAAAACAGAAATGAATACCTTGACAGAAATGGTAATATTAAACCAACAGCTTTTAAAATTACGTTGGAAGAAAACAATAAAGTTGCTAAAATCAAGTAATAGCCCATAATCATTATTTCAATGCTCTGAACAGCTGTTTTGCCATTTTTATAATAAATGGTAAATAATAAAATAAATGGCAAAGCACAGTTAATTAATAGCCATTTTTTTGTTGAATATTTTTAAACAAAACCCAAAGTGTAAATGGCGCAAGCCAATAAAAAAACTATCACCACCATCCATTGATAATTGATGTTTAAAACATTACTTATTACAAATGGAAACCAATGTAATGGTAAATAACCTGGAGTAAATGTTCCATAGTTAAATCCAGTATAAGGTGCATAAATCACCTCATTATTCATAAATCGTTTCACAAAAATTTCATCTATAAATGGAATTATGTCCGATTCATTTACATTGATGGGATATTTATTTATTTTATAATTTACTATAACAATGGTTGAAACTGTAAGTGCCAAAAACAATGCTAATAATGACTTTAAATTTTCATTTGAATTGGAAATATTGTTTGTGTTTTCTTCTATAAAACTATCCTTATTTTCACGTTGTAAGAAATAAGGAAATATAGCCAAAAATGCCCCAGAACCAATTATAATAAGAGGGCTAACTATAAATTCAAAAACATTTTTTACATAGAAAATAAATAGTATTTCCAACATAAAAGCAATGTATAAATACCAAATTTTTTTATTCATATCCTACTCTTCATCTGCTTGGTTAGGTGTTTCCAATATTCCTGTTTCGTCAATAATGATGCTATCGTTTATAATGGAATCATTTTTAATAATAAAAGTTTTAGCTGGGCCTGTAATATTAATTTTATAAGTTAAGCCAATAGTATCTTCAGGTAAAATGAGGCTTCGTGCTACCATTTTATTGGTAATAAACTTAAACGAACGTTCCATGTAAGCGCGCATGCTGCCATCTTTTTCAAATTTGTACATAAATCCTTTAGGACTAGGTACTATGCTTGCCAAGTATAAAGCTTCGTTAAGGCTAAGTTCGGCTGGTGATTTTTGGAAATAAAACCTGGAGGCTTCACCAATTCCATATACGTTTGGTCCCCATTCTATCAGGTTTAAATACACCTCAAACATACGTTCTTTCGAAACGATGTAATTGTTCTCTAACATATAAACCAATAAAATTTCTTCTAACTTACGAGCCATGGTTTTTTCACGTGTAAGAAATACATTTTTAATCAATTGCATGCTAATGGTACTAGCTCCTCTGGCAAATTTTCCAGTTCTAATATTTTTAGCAATTGATTGGCGGAAAGCTTCATTTACAAAACCCCTATGATACATAAACGAAGGATCTTCGGTGGTTAAAATTGCCTTTTTTACAAATGCTGAAATGTTTTCGTAGCTTACAAAATTAGGGTTTTCATGTCCAACTATAAATGAGCGCATGGCTCTTCCTTTTTCGTATGGCGTGTGCATAAAACTTTCGTTTAGTTTAGCCAAATTTGCAGCACCATATCTAGTTATATGCAAGTTGTCTTTATCAATATTACTTTCAAAAACCATTTCATCTGGTTTATGAATATCAAGGTTAAAGTCTAATCTATAAGTAAAACTTCCGCTTGCTTCCATGCCTTGAATATGGCTAAATAAAGCGGCAGGCAATGAATTTATAAAATCTTGAGCAGGCGTTTTATCGGTCTGTACGCTCATAGTAACAATGTATTTGTTAAAGAATTTATAAAAACTATTGTCTTTGTTACGGGGAGCACGTTTTTCTGTATTTTGTTCTTCGGAGCGTTCGCTTAACCTAAAATAGGGGTGAAACTTAGTTTGGTTAAATGTAACCACGGTAGAACTATCAAGCGATATAAAATTGGGTCCAAATAAAAATTTATATTTGGCATCAGCATGGTTAATTATTACATCAGTTTTAGCTATGCGTAAATGGTTTAGCATAAAACTATCAATGGATGCTGCGCCAGTAATATTTAACATGTCGTCATCAAAATCAAAGCCATCCAACTGAAACCTGATAGAGTTAAAGCCAGTTTTCAAACCAATTTTTTCATAGAGATAAGGAATTTGAACAGTTACAGAATCGGTGCGCGTAAAGTTTAAATCGGCTTGGCGTTTTTTAGGATTGGCAGTTCCGTTTATTTGCCATTGCTGAATGGCATTATTACTGTTTACTGTAATATAACTATCAAATACTTGTTTGTTTAGCGAAAGTTTGGTTAAGTTAAACGATACATTTTTATCATCATCTTTTATGCGCAAGTCAAAGTTTTCAATTAACACTTCGCTTGGCACTTGCGCAAATAACCTCGACATAAGTTTATAAACCACTTTAGCATAATTTATATCTGTTTTTGGTTTTTCAATTTGCTCTATTGTATCTTGTAAAGTGCTGTCTTTTTTACTTAAAAAATCTTGAAAGTTTTTATAATCACCTTGTTTTACCAATTGAATATAACCTTGTTTTAAACCAATATCTTGTATCCTTACATCTGCTATAAGCAAATACCAAAACCTAACACTGGCAGTAAAATAATCAATGCTAATCAATGTATCACCAGTTTGTGGTACCAGTGTTATTTTCGATAATTCAATACCGCTGATGCCTTTAAACGATGCATTATCAATTTTTAAAT
>JAAFJM010000052.1 GCA_013298895.1 Bacteroidota bacterium
CAAAAAATATGAAAGAAATTTTTGGCCAAATACCACGTTTGGTTTTTGGTGGTGTAAAATCATTTGTTGGAGAAATTCCAATTGGTAATACAGGTGGTGCAAATGTTCCACCCTTGAAGCCAATGCAAATACCTGAAGATTTGAGCCAAATTATTCATCAAACAAAAAAATAAATCAACCCCACACTTAAAATAATAGAATAATATGAATTTAAGAAAGGCCACTTTTATAGAAATACCTGCTATTTGGGAAATATTACAGCAAGCTATTCAGCAAAGGAAGCTGGATGGTAGCGACCAATGGCAAAATGGTTATCCAAATGAACAGGTTATTCATAATGATATTTCGAATGGTTATGGGTATGTGCTTATTGAAAATAATATAATTATAGCTTATGCGGCTATTATATTTGGTATTGAACCTGCTTACAATGATATAAAAGGAAAATGGCTAACCAATGGCGATTATTTGGTAATTCATAGGGTTGCAACATTAAATACTGTAAAAAGAAAAGGAGTTGCTACAAATTTATTTAAGTTGATAGAGGATTTGTGTGTGAAAGAAAATGTTTATAGCATTAAGGTGGATACTAATTTTGATAATATACCCATGCTCAAAATTTTTGATAAACTGAGTTATATTTATTGCGGTGAGGTATTGTTAATGGGAGCACCCCGAAAAGCATACGAAAAAATAATTTCAGGAACCTTTAATTATACAAACTAAAAAAAGAAGTGTGAAATATTAATTACGATAAAGAGGAAACATATTTAAAACATAAATGGCGAATAATTGATATTAGAAATTAGATAAAGAAAATAATAAAAGAAAATATCCAAAAGGTTGTTTTACCAATTCATTTATTGCTATTAAGGAGAAAACACTTTTTGTATTAATGTAATTATTTTAAAAAAATCTTGAAATTTAAGTTCGCTTTTCAAACCCAAAAACCGAAATTCGATTTATGAATTATTTTATGATATTGTGAAATAATTAAACCAAACTAAAGACCCAAAATGAAAAAAACTTATAAACTCATCTTTATTTCACTCTTCTTTATCAATACAAGCGGTTTTGCTCAAACTAATACACTAAAGATAAATATTACTCCAACATTTGGCGCTATGGTTTTGCAATTAGCTGATTCACTCTTTAATGCAAATGATTCTACTCAATTACAGGTTGATGTTTTGAAATTCTATATTTCTAAAGTTCAATTATTAAATGATGGGAAAATAGTATTGGAGGAGAAAAATAGTTACCATTTGATAGATGCAAGCGAATTAAAATCGGTACTTTTACCAATTGAAAATAAAGAAAATATTCATTTTGATGAACTTCAGTTTGATTTAGGACTGGACAGCACAACAAATGTTTCGGGTGCAATGGGTGGCGACCTTGACCCAACTAAGGGAATGTATTGGACTTGGCAAAGTGGCTTCATTAATTTTAAACTAGAGGGTAAAAGTAAACTTTGCAAAACTCGAAACAGTGAATTTCAATTTCATTTGGGAGGCTATCAGCAACCCAATTATTGTATACAAACTTTGCGTTTCCAAATTACAAACTCAAATGTGATAAATTTAAAATTAGATTTGAAAAAAATATTGCAACAAATTGATTTAGCAAAAACAAATCATATTATGTCGCCTTGCTTAGAAGCCGTTTTACTTTCAAAAATAGTAGCTAATTCATTAACTGTAATAGAAAATTGAAAAGAAAATTATTGATATTATCATTGATTAGTTTAACAATAGTGGCGTTTCGCTTTATTGATAACCCACTAATTGTATTACCCAAAATTTTCCCTAAACCTGTTTATGATTTTTCTAAAAATCCGTTATCAGAGAATAAAATTAAGTTAGGTAGGGCCTTATTTTACGACCCAATCCTTTCGCGAAACAACATGATTTCGTGTGCCAGTTGTCATTCGCAATTTTCAGCCTTCACCCATGTAGATCATGCGTTGAGTCATGGCATTGAAGATAAAATTGGATTCCGTAATTCCACTACCCTGATGAATTTAGCTTGGCAATCATCATTTATGAGAGATGGTGCTATTAACCATTTAGATATGCAAGCTTTAGCTCCAATAAGTAATCCCGTTGAAATGGATGAAAGTATGATACATGTCGTTTCAAAACTACAATCAAACCAACTTTATACTAAGCTGTTTTACAAAGCATTTGGCGATTCAGTTATTACCGGTGAACACACCTTGAAAGCCATTTCACAATTCATGCTCACTTTGGTTTCATGCAATTCAAAATATGATAGCGTAATGCGAAAGCAAACTTCATTTACTGAACAAGAAAATAACGGCTACAAATTATTTAAGAAAAACTGCGCATCGTGCCACAATGAACCACTATTTACCAATGATGAATTTAGAAATAATGGTCTATCATTAGACACATCATTAAATGATTATGGCAGATACCGTGTAACCAAAAATCCATCAGACTCCTTAAAGTTTAAAGTACCAACGCTTCGCAATATTGAATTCTCATATCCATATATGCATGATGGAAGATTTAAGAAACTTTCGCAAGTTATGAATCACTACACTAACGAAGTTATTAAAAGTAAATATCTTTCACCAGAACTAGATAAGTCTATTGTATTGAGTTCAAATGAAAAGGTTGATATCATTGCATTTTTGCTAACACTTACTGACAAATCGTTTCTCTTTAACCCCCAATATTTTTACCCTAAAGAAATTTTTTTGGAAAGTGCGAAGGATTAAAAACATTTATTTTTTAATTATTAAAATAAAAAAAATATTTAGTTTCTAGTCTTATATAAAGCAATTTAGAGCCGTTGTAGGCATCCTTGCCTGCAATTTAGAAAACTAATCCAACCGTAACTTCTATTCATTTTATAGTTTTGTATGTAACATGAGCCATTTTTAAAAACTTATTATTGAAAATGGCTGAAAATAATTTCAATATAACTGGTTTAACAAATGAGCAAGTAATTATTGCCCGCAATAAATTTGGCCAAAACAAGCTAGATTATAAAAAAGAAAGTAACTTTTTAGATGCTTTAAAACGCACCATTAAAGACCCCATGATGATTCTACTACTAGTGGCAGCATCTATTTATTTTATGAGTGGCAAAATAGGTGATGGTATTTTTTTAACCTTTGCCATTGTGTTCCAAACTTCTATTTCGTTATACCAATTTTCGAGAAGTAAAAATGCATTGGAAAAACTAAAAGATTTTTCGCAACCCAAATGCAAAGTAATTCGCAATGGAGAGGTAGTGGAAATAACAAGCCAAGATTTGGTAATGGGCGATAGCATTTTGGTAAACGAAGGCGCAGCCATAGCAGCAGATGGCACCATTGTTCACTCAAACGATTTTTCGGTAAATGAGTCTATTTTAACTGGCGAATCGTTAGCTGTGTTAAAAGATAAAACCACAGACGACCATTTTATTTATAGAGGGACAACTGTAGCCACAGGTTTGACCGTAGCCACCATTACAGCCATTGGCAACCAAACCAAATTAGGTAAAATAGGAACCAGTTTAGAAAACATAGTCGAGGAAAAAACACCTTTAGAAATTCAAATTGCCAATTTTGTTAAAAAGATGGCCATTTTTGGTGCCCTAGTATTTATAATAGTTTGGGGTATTAATTATTGGCATTCCCAAAATATACTAACCAGTTTACTGCAATCGCTTACCTTGGCTATGAGTATTTTACCAGAAGAAATTCCAGTAGCTTTTACCACATTTATGGCATTAGGTGCATGGCGATTAATGAAAAAGGGCATTGTGGTGAAACAAATGAAAACTGTTGAAACACTTGGCAGTGCCACGGTAATTTGCACCGATAAAACAGGAACCATTACCGAAAACAAAATGAGTTTAGCCAAAGTATTTTTATTATCGGCCAATAAAATTATTGAACCAAAAGATTTATTGAGTGATGAGGAAAAAGACCTAATAAAAACGGCTATGTGGGCCAGCGAACCTACTCCTTTTGATCCAATGGAAATGGCTTTACACCAAGCATACAATAATTTAAAAATTGGAGATGAAAGACCTAATTACAAGTTGATACATGAGTATGCATTAGATGGTCAACCACCTATGATGACCCACGTGTTTGAAAATAAAGAAGGCAAAAAAATTATAGCTGCCAAAGGTGCTCCTGAAGCTTTGATATTGGTTTCAACATTAACCGAAAATCAAAAACAACAAATAAACGCAGCCATTGAACTTTTAGCCAATGAAGGTTATAGAATATTAGGTGTGGCAACCAGTAATTTTAGCGAGCAAAATTATCCTGAAAAACAACAAGATTTACCATTTGAGTTTAATGGATTAGTAGCCTTTTTCGATCCACCAAAACTAAATATAGCGCAAGTGTTAACCGATTTTTACACAGCAGGAATAGCAGTGAAAATTATAACTGGCGATAATGCCGAAACAACCATAGCAGTAGCCAAACAAATTGGTTTTAAAGGTTTTGAAAATACCATAACTGGCAATGATTTGATGGAATTATCGGAAGCAGAACTAAAAACTTGTGTGATGGAAACAACCATTTTTACGCGTATGTTTCCTGAAGCTAAGTTGAAAATAATAAATGCTTTAAAAGCCAATAACCAAATAGTAGCCATGACAGGCGATGGCGTTAACGATGGACCTGCTTTAAAGGCAGCACATATTGGCATTGCCATGGGCAAAAAAGGAACTGAAATAGCCAAACAAGCAGCATCGCTTATTTTATTGGAAGACGATTTATCGAAAATGATACATGCCATAGCCATTGGTCGGAAAATTTACAGCAACCTAAAAAAAGCCATTCAGTACATTATTTCCATTCATATTCCAATTATATTAACTGTGTTTATACCCTTGGCTTTAGGTTGGATATATCCTAACATTTTTTCGCCTATTCATATTATATTTTTAGAAATAATAATGGGGCCAACTTGTTCTTTTATTTACGAAAACGAACCTATGGAAAAAAACACCATGCAACAAAAACCCAAACCACTTACCGATACCTTTTTTAATTGGAAAGAACTTTCCATTAGCATTGTACAAGGATTGGTAATAACTGTTGGTGTATTGTTTACTTACCAATATGCTGTATTTAATGGTTCAAGCGAGGCCATTACTCGAACCATGACATTTACAGTTTTAATAGCTTCCAATATTTTTCTTACCTTGATTAATCGTTCGTTTTACTATTCTATATTTACCACCATTCGGTATAAAAATAATATGGTTTTGTTTATCATTTTTTCAACCGTAACCTTAGTAGCTTTGATGCTTTACATAAAACCGCTTACTTCATTTTTTGAATTTGAAACCTTGAGTTTACTGCAATTAGTAACCTGTATTGTTATTGGGTTTGTTTCGGTGATTTGGTTTGAAATAGTAAAAGTTTTTAAAAGAAGAAAACCAATAAATAATAATATAATTAAAAAAATTTAAGTTAGGGTTTTTACTTTTAAGACTAGAATGAATTTGCCTGACAAATATTTATGTAAGTTAAACAAATTATAAAAAAGTGGATTTTAAATTATAAAAAAATAAATAATTAGTAATTAGTCTATTCAACTAATTTACCATCCTCTCTAGGGCCACGTAAATGAATAACTAAACCATTTAAAAAATTACGTAAAATTTGGTCACCACAATCCATGTATTTAGGGTGGTCCTCCTTTCGAAAAAGAGCACCTAATTCACTCTCAGAAATTTTAAAATCTACTAACTTTAATATTTCTATTATATCAGTATTTTTCAATTGTAGTGCTACCCTTAACTTTTTTAATATATCGTTATTGCTCATGTTTTTTCTGTTTTAAAATTAGTAAATTAATTTGCCCATTTTATGCCTAAAGTATCTTTTGGTATTGATAAATATACAGCTTCTTTTGCGAATAATCCTTTTAGTATTACTGTATGTGTTTCATTACTTGCTCCAATTTTAACTTCCTGTTTAACGGCTTTTTTGTCATCAAGTTTATAAACAAAACTTTTAGTTCCTTCCGTATGCACACATTCTATTGGAATACTCAACACATTTTTTAAGGTATTGGTTGAAATACTGTTGGAAGTGGTCATAGCTGGTCTCAATGAAGTATCGATTGAAGTAACATCAATTACAACTTCAAATACTTTTGCTTCACTATTAGGTTTTTGTTCACCAATACTAGCCACTGATTTAACAATACCTTGTAGTTTTTTACCTGTTTGAGCATCAAGCCCAATATTAACCAATTGATTAGTTTTAACTTTTTGAATATCTACTTCATTAATATAGGTTATACTTTCCATTGTTCTTAAATCGGGTAAGTTTGCTACTGTTGGATCCCAAGTATTAACAGTACTTCCAACTATTTTTTTCTTTCCATCCCATTCTTTGGCATAAATTACCATTCCACTTTTGGGTGCAGTAATGGTAAACTGAGCTAAAGTAGTAGTTAGTTCCGATAATCTATTTTGCGCCTTAGTTAATTCATTTCCTATTATCTGCATTTTGGTAACGCTCTGTTGTTGCTTGGTTTTATAGTTTTCTTTTTTTTGATCGTAGTTTCTTATAGCTTTTTCATATTCAATTTCGGCTTGACGCAATACAGCTGGTGGCTCATAAATAGATTGTTCTTTAGTTAGTTTTCTTTCCTCTACTGCGTATTTTAAGTTAAACAACTCATCTCTAGCATCGCGCATGGTTAAGGTTGTATCAAGTTGAGTAGATTTAAATTCAGATTGTTTTTTTTGTACATTCAACTGTTCTTCATTAATTTTATTCATAATCTCAGTTTTATCTAACTCAGCTACAAATTCTCCCTCTTTTACTACAGTACCTTCGGCAACTAAATTACTAATTTTGACTTGCCAAATTCCTACTTGTCGTAAAGCACTTGGAGCAGAAATTTCAGTATAATTTTTTGCACGTAATTCACCAGTATTTAAAACTGTCACATCAAAACTTCCCTCTTCTACCAAAACCATTATTTGATTTTCATCCACCTTTTTTATTACCACCCAATAGATGGTAGCCATCGCTATTAATAAAGCTAATGCTATAAATTTTCCTCTATATTTTTTCATTTATGATTACTTAACTGGTTGTTTAATTGTATTTATATTATTTTTAATCGTTTCAAATACTTGAATAGTATTTTTATCCATTAAATGTTTAAGCGTATCATATTTTTGTTCCAATTCATTATATTTTTTTAAAGTTTGCATCATTACTTTTTGAGTATATTCTGTGTTGGTATCAAAAATATTAGAATGCAGTTGAATTGCAGTATCGTTAAAACTTAATGCAGGGTTAGAAGGGTCTGTAATATTAAATAAGTTGGTATCTCCATATAATACTTCAACGTAATGCTTATTCACTCTTAATAAAGAATCAGAAAATTCTTTAAACACAACTATTTCATTTTTTATTTTTTGCTGTTTAGTTTCGCATGAAAAAATGGAAACAGTTATTGCAATTACCAAAATATTTTTAAACTGCATATTTTTATTTAATATTTGTTACAATAAATGTAATTAAATTTAATTTTAAAAGAAATAGTTTTAAATTAAAGTAACTCATTGAATTTAATTGTAATTTTTATTACTCATATTTCATTTAGTTTTATGTTTCACAAGGTTTTTGAATCAAATTTTATTGCCAACTTTTATTGTTAAGAAATTATTACTTCATTGAAATTCGTTGTAATAAACATGAGCTATTTATAAAATTTACTTATTTAAAATGTGTATAAAATTGATATCAAAATCAGGTAAATAGAAATGAATATACCTGTTATTAACAGTTAACTAACACTATCTTTTTTATGTGTATATCATTTTTCAATTTGGGTACTAGAACATTTTAGTACATTTTTGAGAGAAAAGTAATAAAGAAAAGTAAAAGTAGCATGGCGGAAATAGTTGCAAATAGAAAGAAAAGAACACTTACAAATGCTCAAATTTTTGAGACGGGAAAATTACCACCACAAGCACCCGAATTAGAGCAAGCAGTTTTAGGTGCTTTACTTCTAGAAAAAGATGCCATTAATATTGTTGCTGAAGTTCTAAAACCAGATAGTTTTTACGATCCCAAACATAAAAATATATATGAAGCTATTTTAAATTTATGGCAAAATGGAAGTGCAGTTGATATTTTAACTGTTAGCCATGAACTTAAAAAGAAAGGTAATATAGAAATGTCTGGAGGTGCATACTACGTTACTTCTTTAACTAATCGCGTAGCAAGTGCAGCTAACATAGAATACCACTCTCGAATTATTGCTCAAAAATTTTTGCAACGTGAGTTGATCAGAATAAGTGGTGAAATTGGAACTGAAGCTTATGAAGATGGCACAGATGCCTTTGAATTATTAGATAGCGCTGAACGAAAACTATTTGAAGTTTCACAAGGAAACATTAAAAAAGATTACCGTAACATCAGTAGCGTAATGCAAGAAGCTATTAATGAAATTGATGAGTTAAGAGGAAAAGAAGGTGGATTAACAGGCATTCCTTCTGGATTTAGTAAATTAGATAGAGTTACTTCTGGATTTCAGAAATCTGATTTAATAATTATTGCCGCACGACCTGGTATGGGTAAAACTGCATTTGTATTGAGTGTTGCTCGCAATGCCTGTTTATCAAATACCGAAACACCAAGGGCTGTAGCTATTTTTTCACTAGAAATGAGTTCTAAGCAATTGGCAAACCGTATGATTAGTGCAGAAGCTGAAATAGAATCAGACAAGTTGAAAAAAGGAA
>JAAFJM010000053.1 GCA_013298895.1 Bacteroidota bacterium
ATTACAACCAATTATAAAAACATGCTCAAACTCCAATCCTTTTGAAGAGTGAGTGGTAATAAAATTAACACCATCGGTATTATAAATTAAACGTTGCGAAGGCAATTGAATTCCTTCTTGCTCCATGGTATCAATGGTTTGAATTAAATGCCTCAATGCTGTTTTGGTATTGCGAGCACATTCATTTTTTATAAAATCGAAAAAGGTATGCAATAACTGCATGTTATAAGTTCTTTCTTCGCTTTGTAATGCTTCAAACAATAAACCGCTGTCGTTTATTATTTCTTTAATCAAATGCTGCAATGTTAAATTGGTTGCATCTTTAATCCATTTTTCAATTAATTGCGAAGCATTTACAAATAATTGATTTACTTTTTCATCTACAATAAAAATACTTGGCTTAGGTTCGGCAAAGTTTTGTTTAAGTGCTTCGCGCCAACCTGTTTTTTCCCAAGCTACATCTATTTTATTGTTCAAATCGTTCATTTTATTGGCAAAACGAGCCAATTCAATACTTGGTAAATTGAAAAAATGGTAATGCAAAATTTCGAATAAAAGATACTCGCCACTATGAGGCCTTGTCAATTCAGCATTTAAGTAACGTAAAATGGTGACCATTTTTTTAACCAACATTTCGTCAAAAGCATTGGCACGTTTACGAGTATTGATATTGATATTATTTTGCTGAAGCCAAGTAATTAAATCTTCAGCTTGCTTATGGTTATGAAATAAAACTGCTATTTCATTTAAAGGAACACCTTGTTTGTGCAATTCAGCTATTTGCATAGCAATATGCGTACTTTGATGTGCCTCATTTTGGTAAGCAAATATTTGCGGAGCAATACCTAAATGCGCAAATTGAGCATTGCTAGCCAATAAAGTTTTATCGTTATTAAGTCGGCTTGTATTTTGCCCAATTAAGGCTTTACTGGCATCTAAAATAACTTGACTACTGCGGTAATTTTGCTCTAACGAAATGGTAGTTAAATCCTGATTGTGGTATTTATTGATGTATAAATTGATGTTCTCAATATTGGCTCCTTGAAACCTATAAATAGATTGATCATCATCGCCAACGGCAAAAACATTGGGCTTATCGTTATTTTTTAAAAGTTGAAACAATAAATCGTTTTGAGCTCCACTTGTATCTTGGTACTCATCTACCAAAAAGTATAAATACTTTTCTTGGTATTGAGCTAACATATCAGGCTTTTGATTAAAGGCTTCAATCACCCAGAGAATCATATCCGCAAAATCGTATCGATTGGTTTGCTTTAACTTTTCTTGATAGCTATCAAAGGTTACTGCAGCAGCTCTTAACGACTGCATTTTTTGTACTTCTTTATCGTAAGCAGCTTGTTTTAAATCGCCTGCATTAAACTCTTTGTATTTGCGCTTATAAACAAATTCTTCGCGGGTTTTTATGTCTTCTAAGTAAGTATCAATTTTATTGCTAATTAAAGTGGCATTCCAGTTTTCGCGTTTCACGGCTTGATACAAATTCAGTAACCTGCTGGTTTCGTAATAAATATCGCCTGTGTAACGTTTTAAAGGATTATCTGCAGTAAAATTATCAATTATTTCATGCACTATTTTTATTTGCTCTAATTCGCTAACAGCATCTAAACTTCGGATTCCAAAATAATCTAAGTTTTGTTGAATAACTGAATTACTAAAAGCATGAAAAGTGAAAATGTCAATTCTGTAAGCATCAGTTCCAATTATATCTAACAAACGTTTACGCATGGCAATGGTGCCTGCATCGGTATAAGTTAAGCATAAAATACTTTCGGCAGTGGTATCTGTTTGTGTTAAAATATTGGCAATTCTTGTGGCTAATATTTGTGTTTTACCAGTTCCAGGACCAGCTATAACCAACATTGGACCATCAATTTGCTCCACAGCTTCGCGCTGTTTGGTATTTAATTGATTCAGTAAATCTATAAATGGAATTTTAGTTTGTGCCATTAGGCAATATTAAGGATGAAATTTGGGATTTGGATAGGAGAATTTATTATGAATGAAAAACTACATAAACTTTTGCTGCGTTTTTCATGAATTAAACATTTTAGTGCCTATTCTAAATCTTTAATTATATCAATAACTTTAACATCCAGAGCAGAAGCTATTTTTCTTAAAGTTACAATTGTTGTGTTTGCCCTGCCTGCTTCTATTCTATTCATATTTGACTTTTCAAAATCGCAATTATTAGCTAATTCAACTTGACTAATATTATTACTCAACCGAATTTCTTTTATTTTTTTACCTAATTTTATTAAATACTCTTCGTCAGTCATACAGACCGCCAAAATGAGTTTGTATAAAAAAAATATGGTTATCTTTTAGGATAACTTACAAAAATCTTTATGTTTGCGATTATTAAATTTACAATCTAAAAAAACATAATGAATACAGCAAGTAAAGTAGTAGGCGCAGTTGCCTTAGTTCTAATGATAATCGGTCTAATTCCCTTTTTAGGATGGATAAATTGGTTAGTTCTAATACTATCTCTTATTGGACTTATAGTTGGAATCTTCGGGAAATATAGTGGCGGAATGATACTTAATGGAATAGTTCTAATAGTATCTGCACTTCGTTTAATTGTTGGTGGCGGAGTTATTTAAAATACTTTTTAGTAAATAAGAAAATATTTTTTTTATTGTAATATAATCTAAAACACACATGAATTTTACTCTTTTACAAGCAGCAGCTAAAAGTGGCGGATGGAATCAACTCATATTTTATGTTGCAATCACAGTAATTATAATGTTCGCAATTGAAAATGGTAAAACCAAGCCACTAATTCCAACAATTATTTTTTTAGGCTTTGGTTTTCTATTATTTCCAATTTTCTTACTTGATCCTTTCAATATAGGCTTCAGTTACTATGATCATTATAAAAAATATTTGTTAATACAATTAGTTTTTTTTGTAATAGGTGCATATTATTTATATAAATCTATAGTAAAAAACAGAAACGAAAATAAAAAGAATGCAACTTCTGAAAATACAACAGATAATTTGCAATTAGATGTTTATACTCAAATAAAAAACTTGAATGAATTAAAAGAAAAAGGCATTTTAACCGAAGACGAATTTCAAGATAAAAAGCAAAAATTGCTTGAGAAAATTTAAACTATAAATTAACCAACAAAATCAAAAAATCCAATTAAAATTCTATCAATAATGGCATTACCGCAACACTTAACACATAAACCAATTGTAGAAACTACCAACTATAAAGAGAAGGATGAGAAATTTTATAACGATGCTACTGATATGGTAAATTTGTCTTTAGGATATGCTACTTTTAACCCAAAAGAAATTAGTGCCAAAGTATGGAGGCAAGATAAAAATTCAAAATTTAATAGGCAGTCACAAGAACTTGCATTGCATAGGGTTTTAGATTTAGCTTCTCTAATTATTGATAACTTAAAATCTAAACCGATTAAAGGTGCTGGAAATATTGTAAATACAGATAAACAGGAAGATATAGACAATTTTTATAAAGTAAATAAAACTGAAATTGACACTAGAATAGACGAATTATTAGCAGTGATAAATAACTTCAAAAGTATCTAATAAATAAAATATTTCATGAGAAAAATACTTATAGCAGTACTTGCAATTATATTCATTTCTAGTTGCGGTGGTCCAGTAAAAGAAGCCAATACAATATTTGAAGAACAAGCGGATTCAATTATAGGAAATGATATTAAATACGTAACCTCAACTATGACTTATTTGCGTTATGCAAATACATCCAATTATTGGTACAGTGAAGAGTTAACAGCAGAAGATATTATTAACGATAAATACAAAAAAGGATATAAAGGATTAACTAGACTTCAAGAAGATATTAATGCAATTCCAAGTGATAATGGTATTGTAGATGAATGCGTTAAATCGTTGAATGAAGAAATCAAAAATGCAAAAAAAGAACTAAGAAAAAAACAACTTGCGGTTGAAGAGGCAGATGGTTTATTTGGAAGGATGCTATACGGTGGTTCTTATGGTGTATTATCTATGATAAATATTTTTGGATCTAAAGAGGACAAGGAAAAGATGCAAAAAACAGTAAGATCTTTTCCCCCTAAAGTAAAAGAAAAATTTGAGTATTTAAACGCTGCATTGATAGCAAAATTGGCAAACTGTGCGAATAAAATGAATTATTTAGAAAATAAAACATTCGACTTAACGCAAGCAAATACCGAACAAAAAGCTGAAATAAGAACGAACTTGAAATTATTTATTAGGAATAAATTTTCACAAAGCAGTAACTCTTCTGACACTGCATTATTAAATGAAACAGTTAACGATATTTTTAATTATTATGATAAAGAATTTAAACTAACAAGCACATCTAAATAATATGTTTACAGTAAAATACTATTTCAAAAACAAGTTGAAAGGTTCTATAAAAGAACAAACCCAAGAAGAAGCTGAATCTAATTTAAGCCAAAATGATTTGTACCACAAATCAGATTACTATGAAATAATTAATGATGAAACTAATGAAGAAGTTAACTCTGGAGAAATCCCTAGTAATGAAGATATATTAGATTATATGTTTGGTGATGAAGAGAACAAAGAAGGTTTCAATTGGTCTTACACATAATAAAAATAAAAATGATAAAAAAAATAATATTACTATTTGCAGTTTCCTTTATTAGTTATAACTCTTTCTCACAAGATTGGGTTTTAATGACTTCTTCAAGTGATGGTATGAACTACTATTATAATTCAATTAGAGTTAAAAAAGAAAATGGAATAATAGATACTTGGATAAAAACTTCATTTTCGAATAATGAAAAATTGAAAAAATATAGGGTAGAAAATATTAAAAGCAGACTAAAAAACAAGTCTAGAATTAAAGGTTTTGAAAGCTATTCATACACTATTTATCATGAAAAATATGATTGTATTACTAAAAGAAGTTGTATAATAGAATATATCGATTATAACAGCAAAGGGGAGAAATTAGAGAACGTGAAAGGAACTGTTGAAACATGGGATGATGTTATTCCAGATAGTGTTGGAGATGCAATATTAACCAAACTTTGTGAATTAAAGTTAGAGGAGTAATAGATACAATTAAAATAATTGTAAGTAAACGTTAATTTTGAAATATTGCCAATTATTTTTCCTTAAACTTACGCTCATTTTATTAGTAAAAATAATCATTGTCGTTCAATCCATTCCAATACAATTTACCCGTTGCAGATATTATAAATGATGTAAAAACCCATTTAAACAACTCCAATACATTAATAGTAAACGCTCCTCCAGGAGCTGGAAAAAGCACACTTTTGCCTTTAACTTTAATTGAAGAAACTTGGTTAGCAGGCAAAAAAATAATTATGCTCGAACCACGCAGGTTGGCGGCAAAAACCATTGCTAATCGTATGGCCGAACTTTGGGGCGATAAGGTAGGCGAAACCATTGGTTACCGCATTAGGTTTGAAAACAGAATTAGCGCGCAAACAAAAATTGAAGTAGTAACCGAAGGTATTTTAACCCGCATGTTGCATACCGATAATGCCCTCGAAAATGTTGGTTTAGTAATTTTTGACGAGTTTCATGAACGAAGTTTATTTGCCGATGTGGCTTTGGCTTTATGCCGAGAAGCGCAGCAAATTTTAAGACCCGATTTGCGAATTATGGTAATGTCGGCAACATTAAATATGCCTCAGTTAACTGCCTTGTTAAACTGCCCTGTGGCTGTGAGTGAAGGAAAACAATATCCAGTAGAAATAAAATATGTAGGCGAACAAGACCCATTTTTATTGCCCGAAACCACCTCACAAACCATTATTAAAGCAGTAAACGAAAACCCTGGAGATGTTTTGGTTTTTTTACCTGGTGAAGGAGAAATAAAAAAATGTGCCGAATTATTAAAAAACAAATTAAGTGACTTTGCTATCCATCCACTTTATGGAATATTGCCACAACGAGAACAATATGCAGCCATTATGCCCAATAAAAATGGCAAACGAAAAGTAGTACTAGCAACTTCAATAGCTGAAACAAGTTTAACCATTGAAGGAATAAAAATTGTAATCGATTCAGGTTTTGCACGAGTTTCTAGATTTGACCCAAAATCAGGTTTATCTCGCTTGGAAACGGTTTCTATTACCAAAGATTCAGCCGACCAACGAGCAGGACGTGCGGGAAGGTTGAGTGCTGGTGTTTGTTACCGCATGTGGACCAAAGCCACTCACGAAAGATTGACTGAACATAGAACACCTGAAATTATGGAAGCTGATTTGGCTGCATTGGTTTTAGATATGGCCAAATGGGGCATAAATAATATTGAAAATTTAACTTGGTTAACACCACCACCAAAAGCGGCCATATCGCAAGCCGAAGAAGTATTGACCAATTTAAATGCTTTAGATGCTAATAAACGAATTACTGAACATGGCAAGGAAATTCATCAATTGCCTTGCCATCCTCGCATTGCGCACATGCTTTTAAAAGCCAAACAAGATGATGCCATTGCCCTAGCAACAGATATTGCAGCCATTTTAGAAGAGCGCGATCCATTGCCAAAAGATAGTGGAATTGATATTAACCTCCGCATTGAAGCATTGCGCAGAGGAAGAAAAAACAATAGTTTAGGAAATAGATTTAGTCGAATTGAAAAAGTTGCTGAATCATACCGAAAAATGTTGAATCAAGAGGTAGAAAACGAACCTGTTGATGATTTTGAAACTGGTTTGCTTTTAGCATATACTTATCCTGAACGCATTGCATTTGCAAGACCTGGCAATAATGCACAGTTTCAATTAGCCAATGGAAAAATAGCTACCGCTGGGCATAGAGATAATTTAGCAAACGAGCCTTGGCTTGCAGTTGCGCAAATTGATACTAGAGATGGTTTGGGTAAAATATTTATGGCATCACCATTGAACCCAAAAGATTTGTTACCTATGGTAAAAGAGCGTGAAGTGATAACTTGGGATACACGCAAAGGAGGATTAATTGCTACAAAAGATTTACGCATTGGCAGCATTGTTTTGCAATCAAAACCATTGCCAGCACCAGGTGCCGAACATTTGGTTAATGCAATTTGTAATGCCATAAAAACCGAAGGAGAAACTTTGTTAAACCTAGATGAAACTTTTGGTCAATTACAAAACAGAATATTGAGTTTACGCAAATGGAATGGAAACGAATGGCCTGATGTAACTACCAACAATTTATTGCAAACAAATAACGAATGGTTAGCCCCTTATTTAAACCAAGTAAAAAAACCAGAAGATTTAAAGAAAATAGATATTGCCGAAACACTTAAAAATCATTTAAGTTGGGAGTTGCAACAAGCCTTAGATAACCTTGCACCAAGTAAAATTAATGTTCCTAGTGGTTCAAATATAAACATAGAATATTTAGCAAATGGCGATAGTCCAATTTTATCAGTTCGCTTGCAGGAAGTGTTTGGTATGGCCGATACACCCACTGTTAATAATGGAAAAGTAAAATTGGTAATGCATTTACTTTCGCCAGGATTTAAGCCCGTACAAGTAACTTCCGACTTAAAAAGCTTTTGGAACAATACGTATTTTGAAGTAAAAAAAGAACTCAAACGCAGGTATCCAAAACACGCTTGGCCCGATAACCCTTGGACTGAAAAAGCAGTGGCTAAAGGTGGTCCGAGGAGGTTTTAAATTTCAGCCACAGATTGCACAGATTACACAGAAAAATTAACCGCAAAGCGCACAAAGGTTTGCGCAAAGAGCAAAAGGTTTATACGCGACATGGAATCCTACAAATTATATTATCTCGATAATCTTGATTCAGACAATATGCGGAAAAAATCTTCGAGTATCTGCGAAATCTGTAGGTAAAATTGTTATTGGTATCGCTTCGCTATAACATCAACAACGGTAAAAAAATTGACTCAAGAAAGTTTTAAAGTATTATTGTAAAATTATATTTAATTTTATAATGGAAAAAAGATATTTTATAAATAAATCGAAAGACTTAAAACTTCTAGGCCAATTTGGTCTGTTTGGTTTGATTGGTGCAGCAGCTTTAGTTGTTATAAATATTATAAGCGTTTATCTATTTAGGTTTACAATCAATTTTTACATCCTTGGATTACCGGTAGTATTATTTGCTTTATACTTTCCTAGAGTATTAATTTTAATGTTTTTACCTGTTATTGTAGTAAATGATACATATAGTAAGTATTTTAATATTATTGGTTACAACAAGCTAAAGTGGATTGATTTTGATTTTGCAACTTATGATGAAAATAGCTTGATAATTTCTTGTATGTTATCAAATGGAAGGATATTAAATAGATTAGATTTAGCTAATTTAAATCTTGAAGATAGGATTGAAATAATAGAAATATTTCAATCAAAAACTGAAGTTAAAATTATTAGAAATAATGAATAACTATTTGTGTAAAATGTTAAAAAATTTCAGGTTACGATTTAATAGGAGTTGTTAACTTAAAAACTAAAGAGGTTTTTTATTCTAAAATTATTCAATAAAAGAAAAGCCACTTTTTAGGGTGGCTTTTAAATTGGTTTTTGATGAATTAAGCATGGTAAACTGCTTCAAACTCTATGGCAAAATCAGCTAGTTTTATTTTTCCTAATATAGGTTTATTGTTCCAATAATCGGCTTGTAATAAACCTTCACGAATTGATTTTCCCATTTCTACATAACCATCGGCATTGGTTTTAGGTAAACCTGATTGTAACATGC
>JAAFJM010000054.1 GCA_013298895.1 Bacteroidota bacterium
CGTATGTAGCTTGTCCAATTATCTCAAGTGTCAAAAATGATTTTTGCGCAGTTGATTCAAATAATAATGTTGACAATTGGTTTCAATTTGGAGCCACAAACTACTTCGCAACATATTTAAATATATGCGCTAATCCTTACCCATATCACCCTAATACTGGGGCATCAATGTATAAAACAGGAATACCTCAAAATAATTATGGATATCAAGATGCCAGAAGTGGAAATGGATATATTGGTATTACGATAACAAAATTTGATGTTAAAAATAATACTATTGATGACTATTCAGGATACTACAATGGATATTTAGGAACTAGATTAAAAGATAATTGTATTAATAGGTTAAATTATTTTGCTCAAGGATTCTTATCAGCTTCTGGTTTAGATAATTATTTAAACACCAATAAATCGCTTTTTTCGGATCCTGAAGTTTATGGATATTATACTACTTCTAACATAGGAATATTATTGGCAAGCTCTATTCCTAATTTAAAAAATGACAGACGTGTTGAAATGTCTGTTCAAATAAATAATCCACCAAATAAAAATTTGGGTGACACCATAAATTGGATGGAAGTAAGTGGTACTTTTGAAGCTAATGGTTCAGAAAAGTTCTTGTTTATCGGTAATTTTAGTGATAGTGCGGATATTCGTTTTTATAATTCTTATGGTTATACTGAACCAATGTCTAGAAGATGGGTTATATATTGTGATTATTACATAGACGATGTATCCCTCATCCCTCAAAATACCACCCATTTTTACGATAGCATTTTATGCAGCAATGCACCTTTGCAGCTAGGTGCAGTGAGCCAAGCAGATAGTTTTGAATGGCACGATGGCAATAAAACCGATAAGCTGCGCCACTTTAACAAACCGGGTTTGGTTTGGGTAAAAAGTTGGCTATATGGCGGCACGGTGTATATGTGGGATAGTATCAATATCATCAATCAACCCATTAGCACAGGTTTACCTAAAGATACTTTTTTCTGTTTTAACCAACCCTATTTAACCTTAACTGCTACCGCTAATAATGGTTATTTATGGCATAATGGAAGTAAGTTAAATAGTTTATTGATTGATAGGCTTGATTTGTTAAGTGGTAACTTAAAAGTGTGGTTAACAGTAACCAAAAATACTTGTACCTTAACCGATACCGTTAGCATTACCCAAAAGCCGGCCATTCAAATACCCATAACCGATACCACTACTTGTTTTGAAGATGTACCCCAAATACTGCTAGATGCAGGCGCAAAATTTAAAACTTACCTTTGGCAGCCCACAGGCGAAACCACCAAAACAGTGTATAGCCAACAAGCACAAATATATAACCTAACCGTAACCGATAGTTTTAACTGCACCCAAACCAAAAGCATAGCTGTAGATGAACTATGCAAAGCCGAAGTATTTATACCCAATGCCTTTACCCCAAATAGCGATAACCTAAACGATACTTATAAACCCATATTTAAAACCAAAAACTTACTCCAATATGAGTTTAAAATATTTGACAGTTGGGGTAACGAAGTATTTACCACCACCGACCCCACCAAAGCCTGGGATGCCAAAAACAGCAGCGTTGGTGTGTATGTAGTTTTAGTAAATTATCAGTACAAAGGCTTTTTACCCCAAACCCAAAAAGGTACTGTAACTTTGCTTCGATAGTTCTTAGTTCGAAGTACTAAGTTTAAAGTTTAAAGAAAATCAAATAACAAATAAATAGTTCGGGAAAACCTTTGTCAAAGTTTCAAACTTTGACAAAGGTAAATTAACAGCTGATGCGGTTTTGCAAACCGCAATTATTTCTAATTGCATTTGCAATGCAAAAAACATCTATACCTTTTAATAGATTTGCTTTATTGAGGCATGCTAAAAAGCGGATTACAAATTCTTTGAATGAATGATTTGGATTTTAAAAACAAACTAGAGAGAAATTTAAGTTAACTACTTATTCATCCGTAGCTAATTTGTTTTTAAGTAACCTATCGTTAAACTTTCTTACCACTGTTTCATATTCTTGTGGAGTAAACAATGTTTTTTTACCCAATAAATCGGCTATTACATTATTACCTTGCACCAAACCCATATCGTTTCGCATGGTATTAAATGGCTTTGACAATAATTGCATTTTATCATCATATACATGCAGCCCATAAGCTAACTTATTACGACTTGAATATTCCGAAACATCAAAACAAAAAGAAGCAATTAAAAAATTGGTAGAATCAAAGGTTACAGGCCTTTCAATTGTTTCGTAATTTTCATTGATAAAAACATTAGTAAAATCTTTTGCCAATATCTTATTAATGGATGTATCAGAAAAAAACAAAATTTTACTGTATTTATATTCAACTTTCATCTTTTCAATTACCATTTTATTAGTTAGTTCTTGTAAAAAATAAAGTTGGTTGGCATCATCAAACCTACCCATGCATTTTAAGGCATTTACCTCATTAATATTAGGAGTAGGGAACATAATTAATAAAGTACCTCTATTTAATTTTAATACTTGTTTTTTTATTTCTGCATCGGCATCAAAAAGAGCTCTCCCAATTTGAACGGCACTTAATTTTACGCCCACTTCCAAAGTATTTGGTCGTCCTTGTACATAGTTAACGGTATTATTATTTGTAAAACTATGCACATATTTTACTTCAAAATTACCAATCTGACTAAACTTAAAACTAAAACCAACCATACCTGCCAAATCAATATCTCCTGCTTTATTTTTGTTTGATTCTAATCCACCTTGAACCAAACTATATGTTCCATTTTGGAGTGTTTGAGAATAGCTATACATCAAATAAGATGGTCTAAAACCAAATAACAATCTAAAATCTGCACTGCTTCTGTCAGGCACAAAATGAAATGAAAACGATGGATCGAAGTAATAACCACCATACTGATTGTCGGTAGTTTTATCTCTACTTTCAATAAAATTAACAGCTACTGGTTCTACAGAATAATCCCACATGCTAATAAATTTATTTATGTAAAATTTATTAAGAGGTTTTGTAAAAAAAATGCTCATTCTTGGCATAAAATTTCCTACTCTATTACCAAAATCAGCACCAATTAAATTAAAGTTTCCGTCTATTCCTACTCCAAAGTTAAAATTATTAGGATCCATTTTATGGAGGAGTAGCTTTTTAGATTCCGTTACTGGAGCTACTTTCAGAGTTTTCTTTTTTACTTGTGTTGTATCTTGTGCATTGGCAATTACACAAAAAAATAATGCAATTAAATTAATAAAAACAAAGCGGTACAAATTTATCATTGGGTTTAGTTTCTTATAAAGTCAATATTTCTTTTCAATCCGTTGTATTTGGTTCGCTTTACTGGCGATTTTTTAAATAACTCGCTGAATACTTGTTCAGTAATCTCCAGCCAATCATTATTGGTCATGTTTAAAAGTTCTGGCTTAGCTAAAAATTTAGGTTCGTTATGATGTTTTGAAAACCTATTCCAAGGGCAAACATCCTGGCAAACATCGCATCCAAAAGCCCAATTATCAAACTTTCCTTTCATTTCGGCAGGAATGGCTTCTTTTAACTCAATTGTAAAATAACTGATGCATTTACTGCCATCAACCACAGTTGGTGAAACAATGGCTTCGGTAGGACAAGCATCAATACAAGCCGTGCAAGTTCCGCAATAATTGGTAGCCAATTTACTATCGTACTCTAAATCCAAATCAATAATTAACTCTGCCAAAAAGTAAAAGGAGCCATGACCTTTATTTATTAAATTGCCATTTTTGCCAATCCAACCCAATCCACTTTTGGCAGCCCAAGCTCGCTCTAAAATTGGAGCCGAATCAACAAAACACCTACCCCCTATTTCACCAATATTTGATTGAATAAACAATAACAATTCAACCAATTTTTCTTTTACAACATCGTGGTAGTCTTGCCCATATGCATATTTTGATATTTTTGGAGCTTCACAGTCTTTTTGCTTATTTGTAGCGTAATAATTATACATTAAACTAATAACTGATTTAGCACCATCAACCAATAATGTAGGGTTTAAACGCTTGTCAAAATGATTTTCCATATAAGCCATTTTGCCATTTTTATTTTCAAGGAGCCATTTCTCCAACTTAGGTGCTTCGCTTGCCAAAAACTCCGCTTTACTAATACCTACAAAGCTAAAGCCAAGCCTATTGGCTTCTTCTTTTATCATTTTGGTATATTTACTTTTATTTGGCATAGCAATTGACAAAAGTGGTTACTTATATTTAAATAAAAAAGAAAGAAATTATGGTATTCATGGTGGAAATAAAATTGCCTTACGAAATAGATAATAATTTTATGCGGAAAATTCCAAGTCACAGAGCTTTTATAAGTGTTTTAATTAATCAAGGTAAAATTCAAAGTTACACCATTAATGAAGAGCGTACAAAAGGTTGGATAATATTTAATACCGAAACTGAAGCGGAGGCAGAAACTTTAATTCAACAATTACCGTTGTACGAATTTATTACTTATAAAATACATACAATATTGGTTCACGATAGTGAAATATTTAGGTTTCCTAAAATGCACATGAACTAATTGAACTAAAATAACTTATTTTGCAACAAATTATTTAACTAAAAAATCAAAAGAAATCAAGAAAATGGAAAACTCACAAATTTCATCGACCCAAACCCAAAGTGTGGTGGGTGCTTTTATGACTAAAGTTTATTCATGGATGACTTTAGCCTTATTTATTACAGGTATTGTAGCCATGTATGTAGCCTCGTCAGAACAATTATTAAGCATAGTATTTGGACGAAAAACCATCTTTCACAGATTTTTTATTTTACAAAAAATGGTAATTTCTTTTACAATATTTTACAAATAAATGAATTATTCCCACCAACGTTTATTACACTTTACCGAACAAGTTTTTATAAAATGTGGCATGAATGAGCAAGATGCCAAGCAGGCTGCCGATGTGCTTATTGCTGCCGATTTACGCGGAATAGACTCACACGGTGTAGCACGTTTAAGTGGCTATGTTAGGCTTTACGAAGCCAACAGAGCTAATACGAATGCGCAACATAAAATTATTTATGAAACACCTAGCACTGCCACCATTGATGCTGACCAAGGTTTAGGTTTGGTAGTTGCGCCAAAAGCAATGGATATTGCCATAGAAAAAGCTAAAAACGTGGGTACAGGTTGGGTGGCTATTCAAAACAGTAATCATTTTGGCATAGCGGCATACCATGCCATGAAAGCATTGCCCAATAATATGATTGGTATTGCCATGACCAATGCAAGTCCATTAGTAGCTCCAACATACAGCAAACAGCGTATGTTAGGCACAAACCCAATTTGTTATGCATTTCCGGCAGGAAAACACTTACCCATAGTTATTGATATGGCAACAAGCGCAGCTGCAAATGGAAAGCTTGAAATTGCGCAGCGAACGGGTAAACCAATTCCTAACAATTGGGTACAAACCAAAGATGGTGAAGAATCGACCAATGCTAATGAACTTTCAAATGGAGGGTCATTATTGCCTTTAGGTGGACATAAAGGTTATGGTTTAGCTAGTTTGGTTGATGTTTTATGTGGTGTATTAAGTGGTGCCAATTATGGCCCTTGGGTTCCGCCATTTGTGGCTTTTTTAAATCCTTTAGAAAATTTACCAGGAAATGGAATTGGGCATTTTTTAGGTGCCATGCGCATTGATGCATTTAGACCTGCCGATGACTTTAAAAACCATATTGATAATTGGATAGATGCATTTAAAAATGCGAACAGAATAAACAAAAATCAGCATGTAATAATTCCAGGTGAACCTGAGTTTTTATTAGAAAAAGAAAGGTTAGAAACAGGAATCCCTTTAAATGATAAAGTAAAAGCCGATTTACAAGAATTGGCCAATAAATTAGCATTAGAATTTTAAGCAAATGTTGTTAAACAATATAAAAATAATATTGGCATCAAAATCGCCAAGAAGACAAGAGTTAATTAAAGGATTAGAATTACCTTTTGAAGTAGTTACTTACGAGGTAAATGAATCATTTCCAAGCCAATTAACCAAACAAGAAATTCCTACTTATTTGGCCAACAAAAAGGCTGACGCTTTTCTTTTAACGCTAAACGAAAACGAAATATTACTTACTGCTGATACCGTAGTTTGGATAAATAATCATGTTTTAAATAAACCAGAAACTGAGCAAGAATCGTTTGAGATGTTGAAAGAAATTTGTGGTACCACGCATGAAGTATTTACGGGAGTTTGCTTAAAATCGAATAATAAAACTGTTACCCTTTACGATAGAAGTGAGGTAAAAATAAAACAACTTTTGGACGATGAAATTTGGCACTACATAAAAAACTACAAACCGTTTGATAAAGCTGGAAGCTATGGTATTCAAGATTGGTTTGGATATACTGCTGTAGAGAAAATTAATGGATGCTTTTATAATGTGATGGGCTTGCCTGTAAATAAAATTTACGATGCTTTAAAAACTTTTTAGTACATGCTATAAAGAGCACCTTCTTTCATAGAATAATTAGAGCAAACTAATTTTTTTATGCTTGCCATTTCTAAAATAATTTCAATTAAAATTGATGCAACAGGTATATATTCTGCTCTAAAATCTAACATACCATTAAACTTTAGGCGTTGTTCGGTAGTTGTTTTTAACATCATTTCTTTAAAAACTTCAAATTCTTGTAGGGGAATTTCAAAGGCATTTTTTGATAGCGAATTAGGAATAACCCTTAAATCTTTAATTACCACATCTACCATTGTTTCAAAACTGCCCGCAGTCCCTATCAAGGTTTTTAAAGGATATTTAAAAAGTTCGTCTTGTAAAGGTTTGAGTGTTTTTAAAATGTGTAATTTAATATTTTCAATATCAGTTGGGTTTAGCGGATTGTGTGGCTTAAACATTTCAACCAATCTTACAGCACCAATATCAAAACTTTGCTTCCAAATTATTTGGTGTTCTCTGCCAATTATAAACTCTACACTTCCACCTCCAATATCCATCACTAAAATTTCGTCATTAGGCAATTTGAATGAGTTAATGGCTCCATTATAAATAAACTCAGCTTCTTTTATTCCATCAATTATTGAAATATTTATATCGAACATTTCCTTAATCTTTTCGGCTAATAAATTGCCATTAGATGCATTGCGAATAGCCGAAGTAGCCAAAGCAGTAATATCTGTTATTTCAAATCTATCAAGATAACTTTTAAATTGACTCAAAGCAGTAATAGCTCTTTGCAAGGCTGCATCAGTTATTACATTATCAACTAAGCCGCCTCTTCCAATTTTTACAGGAAACTCTAAATTAACCGCCACATTAAGCTGATTATTTTTTATATCTGCTATTAAAAGATTAAAAGTATTTGAACCTAAATCAATAACTGCTTTCATTTATTCAAATATAAATAAAAAAGGTGCTTTCCTTTCGAAAAGCACCTCTTTTATTTTTGGAAGGTTTAATTATTTTACAATATTGATTTTATGAGTTGAAACTTTACCTTCTGTTTCTACTTGTACTAAATAAACACCGCTAGCAAAGCTGGTTAAATCTAATTGTTTTTCAGTTAAATCTTTATGGTTCAATGTTAAAGTTTTAGCTAATACACCCATTATATTATATACCTTAACTGTAACATCTGCATTAGTTGTTTCCATCAATTTTAATTTTACCAATCCATTATTTGGATTTGGATAAATTGAAACTACATTGTTTCCATTAATTACATCGTTAATTGATGATGTGCTTGCTATAACATTTACAGTTCTAGTTACAATTTCAGAAATATTATTAGATAAATCCCTTACTTTATATTGAACTACATACAATCCCTCAATATCTCCAAAATACTCACCGTTACTATTTACTGGTAAATTACTAGTTATAGTTAGGTATGGTCTCATCTTTGAATCTGAATAGTAATTATCAAATAACAATACACCAGCATCTTGATATACTTTAAAT
>JAAFJM010000059.1 GCA_013298895.1 Bacteroidota bacterium
CTAAACGACTCACACCTTCACCATAAATAATATCGAACTCTACGGTACGGAAAGGAGGCGATAATTTATTTTTAGCCACTTTAACGCGTGTGCGGTTTCCAATAATTTCTACACCTTCTTTTATTTGACCAATTCTGCGAATATCTAAACGAACTGATGCATAAAATTTCAATGCATTACCTCCCGTGGTAGTTTCAGGATTTCCAAACATCACACCAATTTTTTCACGTAATTGGTTAATGAAAATACAAACACAACCAGTTTTATTAATAGTACCCGTTAATTTACGCAAAGCTTGACTCATTAAACGAGCTTGTAAACCCATTTTGCTTTCGCCCATTTCGCCTTCAATTTCGGCTTTAGGAACCAAAGCAGCTACTGAGTCAATTACAATGATATCAATTGCTCCTGAACGAATTAAAGCATCGGCAATTTCTAAAGCTTGCTCTCCATCATCAGGTTGACTAATAATTAAATTGTCTACATCAATCCCTAATTTTTCAGCATAAGTTCTGTCAAAAGCGTGTTCAGCATCCACAAAAGCAGCAATACCACCTTTTTTTTGTGCTTCAGCAATGGCATGTAGACTTAAAGTAGTTTTACCTGAGCTTTCAGGACCATAAATTTCAATAATTCTTCCTACAGGCAATCCACCAATTCCTAAGGCAATATCTAAGCTTAATGAACCAGTAGAAATAACTTGTGTTTCAACTACCAATTTATCGCTCATGCGCATTACAGTTCCTTTACCATATTGCTTATCTAATTTATCTATAGTAAGCTGTAGGGCTTTCAATTTTTCTTTGTTATCACTCATATTATTCTGCTATTTTTTTCAAAAGTAAGTTTGCAAATCAATCTGCTATTATTTATTTATAAACAATTTATAACAGTTTGGTTTTATTATTTATAAAATTCATGGTCGTCCTGAACTAAAAATTGTTGATCCAATTAATTCATCATAATTGAACTGCAAATTATGATTATAAACCAAAATTAAATACTCATTTTCGGTATTTGAATGACTTCCTTCAAATGTACTTTCATCGGGTTTTTGCGATTCATTATTTAAAAGAGAATACATGTATTCATATCTTCCTTGTTTTAATGGAACTTCTAAATCATATCGCTCACGGTTGGCATTATAAGTCATTTTATATTCTGGTTTTTGTTTCCAATCGGTAAACTCCCCAATTACATATACATCAGTACTGGCAGGAATATTAGCCAATGCGCTTAACTGAAATTGAATCAATGCATAATCGCCATCTATATCTGTATTATTTCCTTCTTTATTAAAAACTATACGCTTCCCATTATAATCTATGTATTGAAAATATTGTTTACTACCTCTTGGTTCATCTGTGTTTAATAAGCAGTGATAAACAGAATCAAAATATTTGGTTCTAACATTCTGGCTAAACTGACGTAGATTCCTAATATCGAAAAACCTGAATTCATTACCCCCAGTAAAAAGTGTTTTATCAAAATAATTATAGTCTAATTTTCCATTGCTGGCAAATTGTGGCATAACATCGCGCAGCGCATTATCCCACCGATTATTTTGTAAAATAACCACTTTTATATCTTGCAAAGGATTTGGGATTAAAGATGCGTTATAATCTATCGTAAAATTAAGTTCTTGCTTAGTAAATCGATATTCTGCAAGCGATGCAGGTTTGGCAGTGGCAGCAATTTTTGTTTGATTATTTAATACCATGAACCTACGGGTAAGTACCAAATCGGTTTCATCAAAATTGCGATACACCTTTACAATATAATTTCCGGCAATAGTTGGCTTCATATTATCATTAGGCAATAACAAATTATAATGTACATACTTTACATAGGTATTTGTACTAAACTTAAAGTCATTGATATTGTCGAAACTCATACCCTTTAGGTATAAACTTTGTTGCATGTTGGTGGGCTGCCAAGCTTGATCGCAATGAATAAGAGTATATTGAAAATACTCATTATTACCCCCAATTATATCAAAACTCAACTTTAATTGCTGCCCTCCATTTAATGATATAATTGGGTATCTATCATCTGTTCCATCAATCATTAATTGAACAGTTTGAACCTTTTTATCATATATCACATTATCGAGTGGAGTTTGTCCGAAAATTGAAATACAGCTAAAAAATAAGATTATAAAAACAAGTAGTTTCATTATTTCAAATAAACGAAAAATAAATCATTTAGCCCATTTTTTAAAGTATTTATTAAACTATAAAAATAAAATTGATTGAATTATTGTTTTTGTAAAATTACGTACCTAAAATTGAAAATGATATTAGTTAGAGCTACGCAAAAACTGTTAAATACCCAAAGACTAAAACCTCAAACTGTTAATTTATCGGCTATCACATTACCCATTTTAGGTACTTGGTACGCTAATACTGTTACGAGTTCATTTAAAGGAAAAAGTTTAGTTATATATGTTCATGAACCAAGTTTAGTTACCGTAGTTACTGTAGGAAAAACCATAAAAAAAACCTTCCCTAGCTTTACTACTAGCTTAGAAAAACTATTGAAAAGATTTTCATTTCCAACTGTTTTTATAAACGAACAAATGGCCTATTTTAAAGAAAATGCTATCACAAAAACTGATAGTAGAAAAATGCTGGGTTACATGAATAGCATTACTGATTCATTAATTGGCAGGATGTATACCTATCAAAATTTTGAGGAAATTGATTTAGAAGAAGAAGAAAATATTTTAATGAATCTACTTCATGGAAGCACGCCAAATAATTATTTCAGACCTATACATTATTGGGAAAATTATTTAAAAGGTGAGGACCCATTTAAACAAAGTTTAGATTCAGAGAATGAACTCATACAATTAATTCCTGATGTAAATAAATTAAGTCGTTCAGAGGATTTACACATGGAAAATCAACTCATGAAATTGCAATTAGAAAATATTTTGGGTGGACAAATTATGAACGGAGGTAATGATGGAATTCCAGCTGAAATTGAAAATTTATTTTTGAAAAATATTATTGAATTTGAAAAACAAGTAACTACATCAACTAAAGTTACTGTGAATGATTTGCTCAAAAACCCTAAGTTTAAAGCTCCAGATTCATTAAACGAAAAACAATTAAAAAGTGAGTTGAAAAAAATAAATTTATTGCTCAACAAAAAATTTATTCAACTTGATTTCTTAGACAATTACAGTGATTTAGTAAAATATAAATTTATCACGGAGGAGTTAATCAACCAAGAAACACAAACTATTTAAATGATGGGTAAAAGGATTTGGATATACTGCAACATAAGGTTTTTCAATAGATTTTATACTGGTGGCATAAGCTAATTTAAAGGCTTCATATACATTTATTTTACCCCAACCCCAATTATTAGTTGGCACAACGCCTGTTTTAGCATCTACCCTCGCTGAGTTTTTAAGCATGGTTAATGCTTTAGCAGGTGTTAACATTCTATCGGCTTGCAGCATTAAAGCAACAGCTCCTGCAACACATGGTGCGGCAAACGAAGTTCCTGCCGACATTACCCAATCATACCTAGTTCCATTATAAAAAACCGTATCGGTTATGTCGGTTATATCAAGTGGCGTAAAACTACTAATAGGCCCTCCCACAAAATAACCTGGAGCAGTAATATCCGGTTTTATTCTATTATCTGTACTTGGCCCGCGGCTTGAAAAACCAGTAATGGTATCTTTTTGCGAAATGGGATCAATGCTTTTGGTTCCGCCCCAAAAGTTTGTCCAATTAACGTTTGAATTATACGAACCAACTGCAATACTTGCTTTGCTATTAGAACCCGATTCGCCAATGGTGTATTGGTTATTTCCCATTATGTAATTGGCTTTTATTGGTTGGTTAAAAATACTTGCCAAAAACTGCGGATAACCTTTGCTCCAATTATAACCACAATTCCAAGCATGTAAAACGGTATTAGCCGATGTAATGGCAAACGAAACGTAATATTTATTGCAATTGGTGTTTTCATAAATAATAAAAATTTCAGGCTTATTGTTATTTACATTTTTGGCCGCTGAAGTAATGGTATAACTTAAAGTATCATTGCCAAAATACAAGTGATTACTTGCGTTTACATTGCCAGAGGCACTATAAAAAACACTTTGTGCTACTTGATTTTGTAAAGTATCAAGCACAATAATTTGTATGGCAAAATCAGTATTTTCTGCACCCCAAAAGTTTACGGTATTGGTTTCTTTAGGCTTAGGTTTTCGGGTGAAATTGCTGATGGTATAAAAAGTATCGTTTTGTAAATTTTGTTGCAAATGCAATAGTTGTTTTCCTTCGTTACCTGCGGCATTTACCAATATTTTACCTGCACCAGTTAAGTTTTCTATTGCTTTATCAAGCAATGTAGTTCCATCGTGCGGACCAGCATGATGCCCCCAACTGATGTTAATTACGGCAGGTTTATTTTGTGAAGCAGCATATTTAAAAATATAATCAATGGCATCAACAAAGGCCGGACCAGCAGTATTTTTATCGTCTAAAAAAGTTTCGGTTCCATAATTTAAAGCTACCAAAACTAAATCGGCATTAGGCGCCATGCCCCTATTGGCATTGCCTTTACCATAAATTCCTGCACCAGCAGTTATACCCGCTACCATGGTTCCATGTCCTTCAGTTGGCCTATCGGTTTGTGCTGTTTTGTAATCGGCAATAGTAGTTAATTCGTTTCCATAATTATACCCAGTTGGTGCTTTTCCTGTTTTATTTTGTTCCCAAACACGTTTAATGCGGCAATTGCCATTGGCATCAAAAAATGCGGGATTATTATAATCAAAACCAATATCAATAGCACCAACTATTATACCATCGCCTTTATAAGCCATTGGTAAATTAATACCTTGATGCACCAAGTTGGTTTTGGTGGCAATCCAATCAGTATCTTGCATTAATGGCATGGCCGAAAACGATGCTTCTACATATTGTAAACCATCTAAATCATTCAACTTTTCTATGGCATAAATCGGTGCTGTAATACTCCATATATTCCCCGCTTTGGTTTGAACAGTAATGCCTAAATTGGTTAACAAGGATTGGTTAAAATAATTATCAACTTGTATAAGGGCACGCATGGTAATAGCATCCTTGGCCAACGATTTATTTTTAGCTAAATAAATGCGCGTTAAAGGCGAAAGTTTGTTTTGCTGCGCAATGGCATTACTTAGTAAAACTATGCTGATGATAATGGTTAAAAATGATTTCATTTGTTTATCCAATAATGGCTTTGATAATAAAAAATAAGTTAAGAGCCATATAACTTATTAGTAAAAAACGTGCTGCTTTTTTATCTAATTTATTGGCTCTTTTTAAATGGTTATTTTTAGCCAAAGTAAGCGAATAAACACTTAAAATAATGGTTACTAAAATGCCAATAAAAGTTAAAGCATGCAATGAATCGACCAAGGTAAAAGTGGAGGTTTCGGGCAAAATAGAATCAATAATGTATTTGTTACCAACTGCTGCAAATAATGAGCCTACGCTTAATCCAAAGCGCGATTCAATACTGTCAGCATGAATAAAAAAACACATGTATGAAATAAAAAACGATACATACATACACAAAAACAATTTGAAAAATAAACCCCAAGCACTGCGTTCAATAAATATGTTTACCTTAAACGAAGCATAACTTGAATGAGGTTCCTTAAGTGTATTATCGCCAAAAGTGCTTTGGTATGTTTGCAAACCTGTTTTAACATTAATTTTGCTGATGTTCCAACCAGCTATGGTAAGCTCAGGGTCAAAGTGTTTGCCAACAGTATCGGCTACAAAAACCAAACTACGTGAATCAAATTGTGAGTTTTCAATATGTACTTCCAACTGCTGTTTATCGAAAGGATAATTATGAACACGCCACGATTCTTTCATTACGCATTTCATTTTCATGAGGGTAAATATTTCGCCATTGCTGGTATCGCTGTAATTATCGGTATTTTCAATTGATTTGGCATTGGGCACTTCTACATTCTTGGCAAAATCGTACTCCTTTTTTTTACACCTAAACCATAACCAAAACCTAACAGTATATTCCTTTTGTCTGAAATCAATATCGTGTAAACTAATAAAATAAACACCCACCTGAACAGTGTCTGGAACAACAGGTTCGGTATATGCTTTTGCCTTGTTATTAAAAGCTAAAAGAAATATTACGAATAGGAAAACAACTTGTTTTTTCATGATTAGATTTTAGTTTAAGAAGGAATAATAATACAGCAAACTTAACGTAAAAAATTATAGGGATTCAGAACAATATGAAGAAGCTAAATTTTTACAAACCACTTTTTCATACTCCTTTTAATTTATTGAATATACGATTTTAAATCTTCTACATATTTAACAAAAGCCTTCTTACCTTTTTCGGTTTTTTTACAAATTGTTAAAGGATAATTGTCTTTAAAGGTTTTTTCAACAGTAATATACTCAGCTTTTTTTAGTTTATCTATTTGCACACTTAAATTACCTGCGGTGGCCTTAGTTTGGGCTTTAATGTAAGTAAATTCGGCACTTTCTACGCTCATTAAAAGCGACATAATAGCCAACCGCAGTTGTGAATGTAATATAGGATCTAAATCTTTAAACACGTTTACTTTCTCTGTATTTTAACCAATGACCTGGTATTATAAAACCAGCTAACACACCAATGGCAATTAATGCCAAATGTAACATTGTACTAGGCCACATATAACCAACGGCTGCAAGCAACCAGTTACTATATGCTCCCCAAATTAACGGTTTAAAATTCAATAATCCACCAGAAACATATAACCAAATGGCATAAATCATCATAATGGTTGGATAAAATGCTTTCCATTGTTCGCCAAACGACATGGTAAAACATACAATAAAAAGTGATACAGCATAAGCTTTCAAAGCATATTTCAAACTTTGTGAAACATATGTTTGCACTTTTGCTTCATCTTTCTTTTCTCTTTTAGAGAAAAAAGCGGTTGCTATTCCACCCAAAGGCATTAATACCACCCAAGGTAAAGAATGAAACTCAAACCAATCAAAATTTAAAATAAGGAAATTTAAAACAGCACTTATAAATACCAACCAGCCCCAAAAATAATAGTAAAAACCATTTTCTTTGATATCGTTTTTTGTTTTGCTAATCATTTCTTCAATTAGCAAAATGGCGTCTTTTTCGTTCATAAAATTTTTGATTAATTAAGTACTACTTTTTTAACCAACTTACCTTCATTGTTTTCTATTTCAATGAAGTATAAACCTTTTGAAAACGCAGTCATATCAATGCTTAATAGCGTTTTGGTTTCAACGGTATTAAAAACAATTTGTCCTAAATTGTTATACACTTTTACAGAACCTAACACACC
>JAAFJM010000055.1 GCA_013298895.1 Bacteroidota bacterium
GCAAGAAATAGTGGAGTTTGTAGCTCAGTATAAAAGCATTTTTGATGAAATAAGTCCATCCTTTTTTGAGTGGACAGTGGCTTTATGTTTTAATTATTTTGCCAAACAAAATATTGATGTAGCCATTATAGAAACTGGACTTGGCGGAAGATTGGATTCTACTAATATTATCAATCCATTGCTTTCAGTTATTACCAATATTGGTTGGGATCATACTGATTTATTGGGTGATACTTTGCCTAAAATTGCGTATGAAAAAGCAGGAATAATTAAACCCAATACACCTGCTGTATTCGGTGAAAAACACCCAGAAATAAACCAAGTTTTTATTGATAAAGCCAATGAATGTAATTCCAATTTAGTTTTTGCTCAAGATCATATTGAGATAGAAGAATTTACACCCACGCCAAATGGTGTAGCTGTTAAGTTTAAAGCCAATACACTTTTCAATAATGAAATTGGGGAAGATTTTAAACAACAAAATTTCATTTTAAATTGTCCTCTTGGCGGAATTTACCAGCAAAATAATTTTAAAACAGTATTGGTAGCTTGCCAACAATTACAAAATTTAGGATTCATTAGTAGCTTTAACGCAATAAAATTGGGGTTTGAAAATGTGGTTATGAATACTGGTTTAATGGGGCGTTGGCAAATTTTAGGAACTGAGCCAACCATTATTTGCGATACCGGACATAATGTAAACGGAATTGAATACATTGTTGAACAAATTGCCATGCAGCAATTTGAAAGATTGCACATGGTAATAGGAATGGTGAAGGATAAAGACATAACAAAAATTTTGAAGCTTTTACCTAAAAATGCAATTTATTATTGGTGCAAAGCTCAATTACCAAGGGCTTTAAACGAGGTTGAATTACAACAGCAAGCAAAGGAATTTGACTTAAAAGGTTTTGCTTTCGATACTGTAGAACATGCAGTTAAAGCAGCAAAATTAAATGCACAAACCAATGATCTAATATTTATTGGTGGCAGCACATTTGTAGTGGCTGAAGCCTTATGATACTAGGTCAATTTTACAAACGCCACTTCCTGCATTACTCATCAATATTTCATCAGCATTTTGCAAATCGTTTATGGTACAAATTTGCTCCATAACTGGTTCGTTTTGCAATGCGCATTTTTCTATAAACACTTGCCTTGATACTCCCGCTATGCAACCTTCGCTGAGTGGAACAGTATAAATTTGATTATTCTTTTTCCAGTAAATATTGGAGCTAGCAGCTTCAATGATATTTCCGTTTTGGTTTAAAATCAAGGCATCATCTAATCCATTTTCCTTGGCCCAAAGTTTAGCCATAACGTAAATGAGTGCATTACCAGTTTTGAGGTTTGAATAAGGCCCAATAGCTTTTTTTTGTGCTGAAAATACACCTACTTTTTTAGTTTTTTGCGCTTGTTCTTTCCAATTATCTGGTAGTTCAAAGGTTTCAACAATATAATCAGTTAAATTGGCATCTGGTAAGTAAAACCCTAAACTGTTTCTATGCAGTATAAACCTTGCTCGGCAATCTTTTTTATTAATTAAACTCGAATTTTGAATTGCTTGATAAATGGCCGTTTTAAAATATTCAAAATCAAATTTTTCAGGAAGTTCCATTTTTAAAATATGTGCACTATTTATTAGTCTTTCATAATGTTTTTGAGCATGTTCAATTTGATTATTTTGAACCAACATACTTTCAAAAAGCAAATCACCATAAACAAAAGCGCGTTTTATCATACCACAAGTTTAATTCATTATTTTAAAACTATTCAATAAAAATCATGTTAATTTAAGGTATAACAAAAGCTATTTTTGCTCTTTGTCTAAACATAAAATAAAAAAATACAATAATGGTAACGAAGGTAACAGATGCAGAATTTCAAGAATTAATTAACTCCAACTCAAAAGTAATAATTAAGTATTTTGCAAATTGGTGTGGTACTTGCAGATTATTTTCACCTAAATTTACTAAAATATCAAATAAAGAAGAATATGCTGATGTATTATTTTTAGATGTAAATGCTGAAGAAAATCCAGAAGCAAGAAAATTTGGTGGTGTAACAAATTTACCATACTTTGTAGTTGTTAAAGATGGACAATTAGTAGCCGCTGATACCACTGCAAAAGAAGAAGGTGTAGAAAAAATGATTGGTTTGTTAAATTAGTTAAAAATGAAATTACCCGTAATTAAACAATTAGTTGAGCTATACACGCTTGAGCAATTGCAACAAGCTGAAGAGCAATTATCAAATGAACAACCTATTGCCATTCAAGTAGATGGCGATGATGAAGGGGAGCAATTAACACATATTTTAGGTGCAATTGATGTGTTAGAACGTGTTAAAAACGAGAACAAAGATAAATCAACTGCTTTACGCGAATTTTTTCAACGCGTTCGTAACTCAATTAGCTAATATTGCATCCCGTAAAACAGCCCATGAAAGTAGTAAAACCTGATTACAATTCTGATAAATCAAAAAAACAACAAGTTGAAGAAATGTTTGATAACGTAGCAGCTCGTTACGATTTTTTAAACCGTTTTCTTTCGCTTAGAATTGATACTATTTGGCGTAAAAAAGCCATTGCTCATTTAAAAAGTTTAAATCCAAATATAATTCTAGACGTTGCCACTGGCACTGCCGATTTAGCTTTAGAAATTAACAAGCAATTACATCCTTCAAAAATTGTTGGGTTAGATTTATCGGAGCAAATGTTAGCTGTTGGTCGCGTAAAGGTTGAAAATGCTAAGCTTTCAGGTAAAATTACTTTGGTTAAAGGCGATAGTGAAAATCTAACTTTTACTGATAACTATTTTGATGCTGTTACGGTAAGTTTTGGAGTTCGAAATTTCGAAAATTTAGATAAAGGTCTTTCAGAAATAAATAGGGTTTTAAAGATTGGCGGTAAGCTTGTAGTTTTAGAGTTTTCTAATCCTAAAAGTTTTCCTTTCAAACAAATTTTTGGTTATTACTTTCAATTTGTTTTACCAACTATTTCGCGCTTAGTAAATAAAAATAGCGGAAATGCATATAAATATTTACCTGAAAGCGTTAAATATTTTCCTGAAGGACAAGAATTTGCAAAGCACTTGCAAAATTGCGGTTTTAGCAATATAATTGTACAACCTTTAACATTCGGAACTTGTACAATTTACGTAGCTCAAAAATAAAATCATTAAGTATTTATTTCAGATATATTATCTGTTTTTTTACATTTACTTTTCTTCAAAATAAGTTGGCCACTTCTCAACCTAATTTGCCGCAATACGATGCTAAAAAAGTTCACTTTGGCTTTACCTTAGCTAGCAATATTGGTAGAATGCAATTAGAAACTAGGCCAAATTTATTTGCAGGTGATACACTTAGAAATGTATCCGTGGCTAATTTTCCCGGTATAGGTTTAGGTGCAATTACTAATTTTAAGTTAGGTAAATATTGGGATATTCGTTTAATGGCTCCTGTTATTTCGTTTGTGCAACGTAATTTAACTTACGATTTTGATAATTCACAAAAGATAGTAAAAGTGGAGTCTGCTTATTGCGATGCTTCATTATTGATAAAGTATAAATCTGAACGCAGAAAAAACACCAGAACTTATATAGTTGCTGGACCTCGTTTTAGCTTTGATTTTGGAAGTACAGTTGATAAAACTCGCGGTATTCAAAATCCAGTTGTATCGTTAGTTCCATTTACTTATGGATGGGAAGCAGGAATTGGAATGGATATTTACTTTGAATATTTTAAATTTTCACCCGAAATAAAAACTTGTCAAACAATTGGAAATGCATTGTATAGGGATATCTATCCATATACGCAATCAATTGAAGCTATTTACCCTCAACTTATTCAAATAAGTTTACATTTTGAGTAATTTGCTTAATGGCAATTTATCAAACTGTTTTATTTAATATTTTCTTATGAAATTTACGATTAATCATACCGATGTTAATTCAAAGGCGCGCGCTGGAGTAATTGAAACCGATAGAGGTCAAATACTTACACCTATTTTTATGCCTGTGGGTACACAAGGAACAGTTAAAGGTGTAAACCAAACCGAGTTAGCCGATAGAATTAAAGCTCAAATAATTTTAGCCAATACCTACCATATTTATTTACGTCCAGGAACCGAGGTAATTAATAACTCTGGAGGAATCCATCAATTTATTAATTGGGATAAACCAATGCTTACCGATAGTGGCGGTTTTCAGGTTTTTAGTTTAAATGAAATAAGGAAAATAAGTGAGCAAGGTGTGGAGTTTAGAAGCTATCTAGATGGAAGTAAACACTTTTTTTCTCCAGAATCAGTAATGGATATTCAACGAAAAATTGGTGCTGATATCATGATGGCATTTGACGAATGTACTCCATACCCCTGCGATTACAAATACGCCAAAGATTCCATGGGACTAACCCACCGTTGGTTAAAACGTTGTATTGATAGATTTGATAGTACAGAAGATTTGTATGGCAAAAAGCAGGCTTTGTTTCCTATTGTTCAAGGTTCTACTTATAAAGACTTAAGGGTTGAAAGTGCAAAATTTATAGCCGATCAAGGAAGAGAAGGCAATGCCATTGGAGGTCTTTCAGTAGGCGAACCTGCCGAAATGATGTACGAAATGACTGATTTGGTTTGCGATATTTTACCTAAAGATAAACCTCGTTATTTAATGGGTGTGGGCACTCCTGAAAATATTTTAGAATGTATTGCTTTGGGTATTGATATGTTTGATTGTGTTATGCCTACTCGTAATGCACGCCATGGTTTTATTTTTACTAGTAAAGGTATCATCAATATAAAAAATGAAAAGTGGAAAAACGATTTTTCTCCTTTAGATGAATTATTTACTCCTCAGTATTCAAAAGCTTATTTAAAACATTTAATAAAGTGTAATGAGTTTTTAGGTGCCAGTATTGCCAGTATTCAAAACTTATCGTTTTATCTTTGGTTAGTTACCGAAGCCCGCGAGCATATTTTGGCAGGCGATTTTGCAAGTTGGAAAAAAAGCACTTTAGAAATAGTAAATAGACGTTTATAATCAAACAATTTTATAATAAAAAATCCGCATTGAACTTTCAATGCGGATTTTTATTTTATAGGATAATCATTAAATTATTATTTCCCATCCAGCTTCCCGATTGGGTTTTATTAATCATATCAGGTTTAGGTTCTACCCATTTTCTTCCATTTATTACAAATTTAAATTCATGGATTTTTTTATCAGTAAATTTAGTAATAGGCATTTTAAATTCGTAGACATCGCCTTTTTTCTCCATTAAATAATTTTTGTTTTTAGGTTCCCAATTGTTAAAGTCACCAGCTAAATACACTTGTTTAATGTTTTCCTCAGCCATGTTTTTTCTCCAACCAGTCATTCCATCTGTAGTTTCTTCAAATTGGGTTGGGTTAAAACTAAAAACAATAAAATTATTTTCAACTCTGTAGCCAATTTTATTATTTGGTGAAATGCTTAAACTATCTTCAAAATCAATATTTTGTGGTTCTTTAGACAGTGCTTGTGGATTCTCAGGTAAATTTTCAATAATTTCTAAACTGATATTATCAATCCAAATTTTGCCTTCACCCTTAATCATGGCTCCAATTACTAGGTTTCCTGCATTATCGCTTATGTTTAAATAGCTATCTATTTTTTTATAAGCATGATTTCCTTGTAAATAGGTTTTCTTGTCCTCAGAATTATTAAAACTATTATTCCAAAAATCATCCATTTTATTTTGCGGACTTAGAATTAAACAAGCAAAATCTTTCACATTTTCTGTTCTAATAAATGCAGAAAGTTTAACTCGTTTCCCCAAATAGTTTCTTGCATTAATGGTTTGGATTACTGCACCTGATCCATAAATATCTTTACCAACTGATTCAAGTATAATTGCTTTTGATTCGTTTATACCTTCGTTGGCTTTAATTTCAATGTTGAAACTACCTGCCCAAGTGCCACTTTTAGTCCATGCTTTTGGCAAAATTTGTGCATGTAAATTCAATTTACTAAATAATAGGCAAGTAATTAATATTGCAGTGTTCTTCATCGTTTTTTTATTCAAAAATAGTGCAGATTGAAACCTTCATACCACGAATTAAGGACGAACTTAATAATTAGTTACATCAAATTAATTATTACCTATTTAAAATTAAAGTTTTATTTTTTCAATTTAAGTTCTTCTAATCTTTTTAGGTTATTAATAGCTTTTATTACCATAAAAAGTACAAAAGCAATGATAATAAAGTTAAAACTGGTTTGAATGAAATTACCGTATTTAATTTCGGCTTCGCCAATTTTATAAGATAATTTACTGAAATCGTAACCACCAATTAAAATACCTACAATTGGCATAATAATATCGTTGACCAACGAGTCAACAATTTTACCAAATGCTGCTCCAATAACCACACCAACTGCTAAGTCGATAACGCTGCCCTTCATGGCAAACTCTCTAAATTCTGATCCTAAACTCATATTTCTTTAAATTTTGTTTGTCAAATAAATTAAAATGTTCTGTTAATTCCTAATTGCCATCTAAATTTTATACTTTCATTGTCCACAAAAGGTGCTGTACTTAAATAAATTGGCATATCAAATCTTATGGTAAGTGGTTTAATACCATCAAAATAGCTCCAACGTTTAATAGTTAAAGCAAAACCTGGACCTGCACTAGATAAAAGAGTTGTATTCACTTTTGTAACACCAATTGGTAAAGTTGTTTCCGAAATATTAGGATTATTAGCTTGCAAAACGCCTGCATCTATAAATAAATAACTGTCTAAATGTAAGTTTTTGAATAATCCGCGTGGCGGAATGTTAAAGTATTTATCATAGTCTAACTCAAAGCTTACCGATGCTCCTGAATTCCCTTTGTATAAAAAATATTGGTTTAAACCAACATTAACCGGCACTAAATAACCCGCAAAACCTCTAATATTTAATCCTCCACCCATTTGGAAATGATTGGTATTGGTACCATAATTAAACCAATCTGCTTGAAGAATACCTGCAGAGCGAGTAAATTTATTTTCAGCCATTTCCTCAGGATTAGCACCCGCTAAATATAATTGAGCCTCAGGTGCTGCATTATTTCCTGTCATGTATTGAGCAAACAAGCGCGATTTTAATTCTAATTTATGCAAGTTGTTATTTTGAACAATATTTAAATACATAGTTGCGTAATCAAAATCACTGAAAATAGCTGAAGTACGCAAGCCCACTATGACTCTCCCTGCTCCTATTCCTTTGTTATAATTATGCTCTAATTCTAAATTTAGTGTATTGTTCCATTCATCATTTAATGATAGCTTAGGATGAAATGAAAGTCCATTAAGAGTAACTTTTTCAAATGCAGGTAAATAGTATAATTGAACCCTACTCATGCTTTTAAAATTAATCTTAAATATTGTATTATGAATGGTTTTATTAAATCCTATTTTATTTAAAACTAAACCATCTAATACCCTCGACTGTATATCTAAATCTAATTGCTTTGAAATACGATGACGATAATTTAAATTATAATGAATTGGATAAATCTTACTGCTTTCTATATAATTTATTTCCTTAAAATTTGAGGCTAATCCAGTATTATACCAAGTGGTGAAACTAAAAACATGTTTTTGGTTCATGTAATTGCCATTAAAGTGCAAGCCAACTTTTACACCATCGTAATTATTATACCAAACATCGGGTCTCCATTTTAAAATATAATGTTTTCTATCCATTGGGTTATTTAATTGATGGTCAAACGTAAATAGAATAGGGCATTTTAAACTATTATCCAATTGGTTAATATCGGCTAGTTTATAAGTTGGGTCTATTTGAATATTGGTAATTTTACTGCCAGCTGGCAACGAAATTTTAGCTGTATAAGTTTGGTTCAATAAGCCCC
>JAAFJM010000056.1 GCA_013298895.1 Bacteroidota bacterium
AATTTGCTAAAAGGAGTAAAACCTTGCAGCCGTTGCGTAATTACTACCATTGACCAAATTACAACCAATACTAGTTCAGAACCACTGAAAACATTGGCTACTTTTAGAAGTATTGACAATAATGTACTATTTGGCCAAAACCTCATTACCACAAAAATTGAACATGAAATTAAAATTGGTGATGAAATTATTTTATAATTGTATAGCAATATGAAAATTTTTAACCCACAGATACTATTAACATTACTTGCAGTAATTTTTGCTTTATTATTTTACTTTTTCAAAAATAATAGTCAAATACTTAGTAGTTATTGGATTGCAGCTCTAGTTGGTTTGATTATTAGCTATGTTATTTACGACACCATCATCTTTATAAAAAGTAAATTCAAAAAGTAAAATTCTTATCTTTTTGATTGGCATTTAACACAACAAAGTGTTTGCTAAGTGTAAAAATTATGAATAATTTGTTGTAAAAATAAAAAGGTTATAAAAGTTATTGAATTTAAAATTGACAAATCCATTTTATATCGTTCCTTTGCTACGTGAAAAATAGAACTGCACGTTTATTTATGTTATTAGCATCGGTTTTGATGTTAAAAATATGTTTTGGACAAAGCATGTTTTCGGCAAATACTAAAGTTGAAAACAAATCGACCATTCACGCCTCAAATAACAACCAAAACATTTCGTTAAACCTTGCCAATAGTGAGTTTGACGAAGATGAAACCGAGGAAAATAACACCAAAGATTTATTTATTGAATTACATTATTTAAGTGTTTTTTTCAATGACGTTAACTTAACTACTAACTATTTACTTTCTCATCAAATAAGTTATACTTACCCGTTAAGTTTATCAATTTTTAAGGCAATAAACTGCTTTAGAATATAGCATTCCTTAGCCTTTCAGGCAATTTTTGGCTGTTATCGTAGCCAATATTTGAAAAATCAACAATTTTATTAAACATTTTTAAAGCAATTAGCCTTGTTGCAATTTTTTATTGCATTTAAGACTGCTTGTTTTTATTGTAAAACATTAAAACAAACATGACTAAACATATTGATTAGCATGTATTTATGTAAAAATGAAAAATAATCAATCAAACTTCAACGAGCATGAGGTTTTGCATGAGTTAAAGCATTTTTTGCCAGCTCAAGCACCGTTAAAAGATTTTATTCATCACAATACACTTCATTCGTTTCAAAACCTAAAGTTTTACGATGCCTTGCATCAAGCAGCTAAAATATTTGGTTTTAAAACTACCCTTTCGCTTAATGATTATAGGAACTTATACCAAAGTGGTAAAATTGATACCCAAATTCTTGAAAACATCATAACAGAGCAAAAAGGAAAAGATGAATTGGCATTATGGATAGATAAATTATTCAACAAACAATTTGACTATCAAATTGATTCCAGAATAGGAAAACTAAAAGCCAACTGGAAAAACAACTATAAAATAGATATGGATGCATTGGTTCATCCGTTATTATTCAGAATTGTTTGCAGCTATTTGGATCAAGGAATTGCTATTTGGAATTTTCCAATTGAGCACAAAGGTTTTCTTTCGTCAATCAGAGAATTTGAACGCATGAGTTATGGTAGTATTTTTAACTCCAAAAGAGTTAGAGATTTACTGCTCAATAACAATTGTTCAATGGAACACTTGCTTGAAATATTGGTAGGCGATGAAACTTTATATGCTCAATATTTATACGACCAACAGTTTGCACACCAAGGTTGGTCGGGCATGGTATCGTTTATTGAAGATAATCCAAATGCATTATTAGATACTAAAAAAATTACTTTACATGATTTTATAGTATTTGAACTTTTATTGGAAATAAATGCCTTGGACAGCCAATATGGAGACAATTGGAAACCCATAAAAGATACTTTAAAAGAAAAACCTTCACCATTATTTGCTCCTGTGGCAGTTACTGAGCTTAACGAGGTAATTATGCTTTGGCAAGATGCTTACGAATGGACCTATTACGACCAAGTATTAGCTGGAGTGCAATTAGGTTACGATAACAATGCACCTAAAACTGCCAAAAGTTTCCAAGCATTATTTTGTATTGACGATAGAGAATGCTCTATACGTAGGTATGTAGAATTAAATGATGAAAAATGCGAAACATTTGGCACTCCAGGGTTTTTTGGAGTAGAGTTTTTTTACCAACCTAAAAACGGAAAATTCCATACCAAATTATGCCCAGCACCTGTTACTCCCAAATATTTAATTAAAGAAATAAATACCAAGGGTAATCAAGATAAAGATGCACATTATAGCAAAAAAAGTCATTCGCTTTTTCAAGGTTGGATTATATCGCAAACGCTGGGTTTTTCGTCTGCATTTAAACTGGCAGTGAATATTTTTAAACCAACTATGGGTCCTGCTACGACTTCATCGTTTAAACACATGGATAAGTTTTCGCAATTAACCATTGAAAACAAAAACATAAACCAACGAGAAGGTGATTTGCAGATTGGTTTTACTATAGATGAAATGGTGATTCGTGTTCAAAATTTATTAAACAGCATTGGCTTAATTGAAAATTTTGCTCCTTTGGTTTATTTGGTTGGGCACGGTGCCAGTAGCATTAACAATACGCACTATGCAGGTTATGATTGCGGAGCATGTTCAGGCAGACCTGGTTCGGTTAATGCGCGTGTTATGAGTTTTATGGCTAATCATAAAAAGGTAAGAGAAATACTTGCAAACAAAGGATTGGTAATACCTGACACCACCCAATTTATGGGTGTTTTACACGATACCACTCGCGATGAAATGGAATTTTATGATGAAGATTTATTGAATAAAACCAATAAAATGTTTCATGAACAAAATAAAAAAACGTTCCAAAAATCGTTGGATGAAAATGCCAAAGAACGCTCACGTAGGTTTATACTAACCAATACCAAAGACACTGCTAAAAAAGTGCATGAAGCTGTAAAATTACGTTCTGTTTCGTTATTTGAACCAAGGCCAGAATTGAACCATGCTACCAATGCTTTGTGTATAGTTGGGCAGCGTGAGTTAACCAAACATTTGTTTTTAGATAGACGTTCGTTTTTAAACTCGTACGACTACAAAATAGATTTAGATGGAACTTTTTTAACCAATATTTTAAAACCTATTGGACCTGTTTGTGGAGGTATCAATTTAGAATATTATTTCTCAAGAGTAGATAATCAAAAATTAGGTGCAGGAACCAAATTACCTCATAATGTTATGGGTTTAATAGGTGTAGCCAATGGTATTGATGGCGATTTAAGACCAGGATTACCAAGCCAAATGATAGAAGTTCATGACCCCATTAGGATGCTAGTAATTGTAGAGCATTTTCCAGAAATTGTTTTAAAAGCTATTAGCCAAGCATCAGAGACATACGAATGGTATAATAATGAATGGATGCATTTGGTATCGGTTAATCCTGTTACTAGGAAATTGCAGGTTTTTAAAGATGGTCAATTTGTGCCATACAAGCCTTTAAAAACTAACTTAGAGTTAGCTCCAAACTTGAACAATTTGGTAGAGTCGACCGAAGAAAATTTCCCAGTTTATTTATTTAATAATTAATCGAAAAATGGAAAAAATAATTCAATTATTCATACTTATTCCTTTGCTTGGTTTTATTATTAGTTTAATTATTCCAAGACAAAATGAAAGGCTCATATCATTAACTGCATTTACCTCGGTAGGCGTTAATTTTATTGGCTTTGTAGTTTTTGTTATCTACTGGCTTTTTAATGGATTTCCAATACTTAACTTAAAGGAAATTCTTATTTATAAAACCACCAACTACGAATTTTTACTCGATTTTTATTTCGATAAAATTACTGTTGTTTATCTTTTTGTAGGTTCGTTTCTTACCTTTTTAGTTACCATTTATAGCCGTTATTATTTGCACCGCGAACATGGTTATAAAAGGTTTTTCAATACCATTTTATTCTTTTATGTTGGTTATAGCATTACTGTGCTTTCAGGTAATTTCGAAACCTTATTTTTAGGTTGGGAAATTTTGGGTATATCATCGTTTTTACTAATTAGTTTTTACCGCGAAAGATACTTGCCCGTAAAAAATGCCATTAAAGTTTTTAGTATTTATAGAATTGGCGATGTAGGCATATTATTAGCCATGTGGATGAGTCATCATTTATGGCACGAAAACATTACTTTTTTAAAATTAAACAACTACGAATTAGTACATGAACATTTGCAAAACCACAGTTGGATTGGTGTTTTTATTTCGTTAATGATTTTGATATCAGCAGCGGCTAAATCGGCACAGTTTCCATTTTCATCTTGGTTACCGAGAGCCATGGAAGGACCCACTCCATCGAGTGCCATATTTTATGGTTCACTATCGGTGCATATTGGTGTATTTTTATTGTTGCGTACATTTCCGTTTTGGGAGTATCAATATTCAGTTAGGGTAATTATTGGCGTATTAGGATTAATCACAGCCATTATGGGCTCTTTAACTGCAAGGGTTCAATCATCGGTTAAAAGCCAAGTAGCTTACGCATCTTTAGCGCAAATAGGTTTAATTTTTATAGAAGTAGCAGCAGGTTTCGAAACCTTAGCATTGATTCATTTTGCTGGAAATGCATTTTTAAGAACGTACCAATTATTAGTTTCGCCATCGGTGGTTAGTTACTTAATTCGTGAGCAATTTTACAACTTTACACCTCGTGTTCATTCTTCCAAATTTGCACTTCCAAAACGTTTGCAATACACCATTTACATGTTAAGTTTAAAAGAATGGAACTTAGATTGGTTTGTATATCAATTTATTTGGATGCCCATAAAATTAGTAGGTAGAAAAATGAAGTTTTTAAACTTTAAAGCTGCCTTAGTTTTATTTACACTAATTCTAATTGGCGCCATAGGGGCTTTGCAAAACGAAGCTGCTATACCTGTAGAAGTTCATCGTTTCTTACCTGAGGTAATTGGATTATTTGGACTATTATTAGTAGCCAAATCATTTGCCGAACGCCAAAGTGTACTGGTAAGTTGGACATTGGTATTAATGAATAATATTATGATTGCTTTAGCCATTTCATTTAACGAACACTTTGAATACAGCCATATTGTTTTGTATTTAAGTGGAGGTTTAATTGCTGGTGCACTTGGCTATTTTTGTTTTATAAAACTAAAACAATTAGAAAAAGAAATAGACCTTACACAGTTTTATGGTCACTCTTATAAATATCCTCGTTTAGCCTTTTTATTTTTATTGGCTTGTTTAGGGTTATCTGGCTTTCCAATAACGCCAACTTTTATTGGCGAAGATTTAATTTATACCCATATCCAAGAACATCAAGCGCCATTAGCCATTATTGTTTCACTAAGTTTTATAATAGATGGTTTGGCATTGATAAGGATTTACTCACGTTTATTCTTAGGACCACATATTAAACGTTTCCATGATGTAGGGTTTAGGTCTTCTTAAGGGTAACTGGCACCTGGCTTCTGGCCTCTAGCAAGAATCTATTGCCGTTCTCCCGAAAGCTTTCGGGATTAGCCAACGGATAATAAGCAATAAAACAATTTAACAATTCCGATTTATCGGTTAACAATTAAAAAAAATTAAAAATGAAAAATATAAATTTATCAGTACCCAAAGATTTTATAGCGGGTTTAAAACAAAATTGGAAAGACGATTTACTTTCTGGCTTTATAGTTTCTTTAATAGCATTGCCATTATGTTTAGGCATAGCCATGGCTAGTGGAGTTCCTCCAATGGCAGGTATTATAGCAGGTATAATTGGCGGTATGTTTGTATCCATGACCAGTGGCTCGCATTTAACCATTAACGGCCCTGCAGCTGGCCTTGCCATTATCGTTTTAATGAGCATGGAAGGCTTTAAAAAAATGGCTCCTGCTGGTTTATCGCCTGAGCAAATAGAAATGTTTGCTTACCAATGTACTTTAGGTGTTGGAATTGGTTGCGGAATATTACAAATGCTTTTTGGTTTAGTTAAAGCAGGTGTGTTAAGCAACTTTTTTCCATCATCTGTAGTACATGGAATGCTGGCCGCAATTGGTATCATGATTTTTGCAAAACAATTTCATACAGCAGTAGGTGTTAAACCCGAAGGCAAAGAAATGTTGGAAATTATTGCAGCTATTCCTCATAGCCTTATGAACATGAACCCCGAAGTAGCCATTATAGCAGTAGTTAGTTTAGTTATTCTTATTGGCTTGCCAATGATTAAAAACAAATATGTAAAAATGCTTCCTGCACCTTTGTTAGTAGTATTAATTGCTATTCCTTTAGGTCATTATTTCGATTTAGAACATGAGCACAAATATTTATTTTTGAGCTCGCACGAATACACTTTAGGACCTAAATTTTTGGTAACCTTACCAGCTAATTTTTTAGATGGAATTGTAATGCCTCGCTTTGATTATTTACTTACCAGTTTTGGTATTCAAATGATAATTACCTATTCGTTAGTAGCAAGTTTAGAATCTTTATTAACAGCAGCGGCTATTGATAAATTAGATCCATTTAAACGTGTATCTAACTTTAATAAAGAGTTATATGCTAAAGGTTCAGGAAATATGATTTCGAGTTTCCTTGGTGGATTACCAATAATAGCCGAAGTGGTTCGTAGTTCAGCTAATGTTACCAATGGTGCTAAAACACGTTGGGCAAACTTTTTCCATGGCACTTTCTTATTAATCTTTGTGGTGTTTTTAGGGCAAATTATCCATCAAATACCTTTGGCAGCGCTTGCAGCTATGCTTATGGTTACAGGCTATAGATTGGCATCGCCAAAAGAATTTAGAAAAACCTATAAAGCAGGAAAAGAGCAGTTACTTATTTTTGTGGCTACTATTATATTTACCCTTGCTACCGATTTATTAATTGGTATTGCCGCAGGTATATTAGTAAAATTGATTATTCACCTTATAAATGGTGTTCCATTAAAAAGTATATTCAAACCATTTTTAACCATTGTAACCGAAGATGACGAAAACTACTTAATTGATGTAGAACATTCGGCTATTTTTAGTAACTATATTGGTTTAAAAAAACAACTAGATGCATTGCCAAGAGGCAAAAAAATTACAGTAGATTTTACCAAAGCATCGTTAGTTGACCATACTGTAATGGAACACATTCACGAAATGGAAGAAAAGTATAACCACGAAGGTGGAACCTTTAAAATTATTGGTTTAAATAACCACAAGCCACTTTCAGAACATCCTCATGCTACCAGAAAAAAAGTTTCAACTATTTAATTATTTTAGTTTATGAAAAAATATAAAATACTTTACCTAATACTTGCTTTGATAAGTATTAGTAAGCTAGCTTTAGCACAAACAAAACCAGATAAAGAACTAAGGTTGAATTTAAATGATGAAGGAACGCATTATTTAAAAACTACTTTTACTGCGCAACTTTGGGGCAGGTATACCGATATGAACCCTGGAACAACCATTGGTGGATATAACAATCCTGCTAGTTTTGATGTTGGAATTAGGCGCATGCGTCAACAAATATTTGGCATGGTAACCGATAAAGTTTTCTTTTACTCCCAGCTTGGTATTAATAATTTTAGCAATATTGGCGATAGAAAACCAGGTATTTTCTTCCATGATGTATTGGCCGAATATTATGTAACTCCCAAAACATTACAAGTAGGTATGGGCTTAACCGCTTGGACAGGTTTCTCGCGTTTTGCATCGCCAGCAGT
>JAAFJM010000057.1 GCA_013298895.1 Bacteroidota bacterium
TATATTTAAATATGTTGCGAAGTAGTTTGTGGCTCCAAATTGAAACCAATTGTCAACATTATTATTTGAATCAACTGCGCAAAAATCATTTTTGACACTTGAGATAATTGGACAAGCTACATACGACTCAAAATTTCCATTTCTTACCAAATTAGGTTGGGCTGATATTCCTAAAAAGAAAATCCAAGAAAATATGAATAAAAATAATTTCATGAATTCAAAATTGAAGTTTTTTTTTGGAAAAACAAATAAAAACACAAAAATGAATTATTAAAAAATGCTTAATTGGCTAATATAACATTAATTTAATATTTATAATATTTGTACTATTTTCTATATATTTTATACTATTTGGTAATATGTTCCTCAATTTATTACTCAAAAATTAATGTAATGTAAAATATTTTATTTTATTTGTTACCTCATATTTATAAAAAAATGAAAAAACTAACATTTAAAAACTATTACAAACACCAAAGTTTGGTAATGGCCATGGCCAGCTTAACGGGGTTAAGCAGCCTTACAGGTTTTGCACAAAAACCTAACCAGTTAAATACCCAAAAACCTGCATCGGTTTTAATGGGTTATTATCCGGCTAATTACCAAATGGCAGGCACCACCACCGATGGTAAGCAGAGCGTACTGCAAGTAAAAAACCAATTTATGGGTTTGGGTAATACCCTATGTGTATGGGTAAGTGGAAACTACCAAGGCCAACTTAACAAAGCTGAAACCACGGGTACTAACCCAATAGGCGAAGCCCAAGCAGAAGGAAAAGTGCCTGCTTTAGGATTTACAGCTACCCTTACTAACGATAGTAACTTTACCCAAACCATAAGCCAAATAACCATGCAGTATTATGCAGCGCAAAAAGCCACTGCGCTGTATATACCCATGCCTAATGAAGCTATACTGTACAATGCCTACCAACTACACATAGCCCAAAATGGCAAAAAACTAACTACCATAAATAAATTATACTTGGTGCCTAGTTTTGATACTCCTAAACTAGCGGCTACTAATGGAAAAATAAACATTAGCAATATTACCGAACTTAAAGGGGGGCAAGCGCCTTTTCAATACTATTGGATGGAGTACAGCCAAGGAGGTGCTAAAATAGTAAGCAACGGACGAGTAGATGAATTAAGCAAACTACCTACCATAGCTACCGAAGATAAAGATGCCACCTACAGCCTTACCATAAAAGATGCTAACTACCTAGTAAGTAACCAATACATAAGCACCAAAGCCAGTAAAAATGCCTCAAAAAACACATTGGGTATGCAAGTAAGCCTTTATCCAAACCCAACCACAAGTGAGTTGTATATACAATTTGATTCGTCATTGCGAGGAACGAAGCAATCCCTAACTGGAGATACCAAAAACGGACAACTGTCAACGGACAACTATCAACTAACCTACTCCATAACCGACCTACAAGGCAAAGAACTACTTAAAGGAAACCTAAACACAGCCGACCTAAAAACCATAAGTGTACAAAGCCTAGCCCAAGGTACCTATATGCTAACCATAAGCAATGGAAAAAACCAAGAGAACATGTACCAAAACAAATTTGTTAAACTTTAAGCTATAAGGAGGCTATTTAAAATGAAAACAATAAATAAAATAAAAAGCATAATTAACCTATTATTTATAACCATAGCACTAATAGGATTAAATATAAATGCCAAAGCACAAACCCCCAATGCACCCACTCTAAGCTGCGGTAAACTAATTATGAGTTGGAACCATAATAGTACAAATGATAAATATGATATACAAATATTGAAAAATGGAGTATCATTCAAAACTTTAACTACTACAGTTGCTGGAGTAAAAACAGCACAGTATTCTGAATTAAATAATACTAATATATTAGAACCTGGAAACTACACTTTTCGGGTAAGAATAGCTAATAGTGGAGCTTACTCACTTTTAAGCTCAGGGGTAAATACCAACACGGTTTACAGTGCCTTAACACCAAGTATAAGTAATATAACATGCCGTAGTTTTACTGCTAGCTGGAATACACTTACTAGTGGATGCCAAGATGTATATTACCGCCTTACCATATACCAAGCTACCGATGCAAGTGGTAGCAATGCGGTAAATGTTACTCCTACTAGTAATTCAATTAATTATATTAGAACCAATAGCACCTGGTATAATTTTACCAATGCAGTACCGGGCTATTATTACGAAATACAAATAGAAGTAGAAACCACTAATGGAACCACCACTACCACCAATGCCATTATAGCCAATACAGGAACATGGACCCAAACCCCTGTTAATGTAACCAACGTAACAGGTTTAACCTTAACTACTAGTAATACCGTTAACCCTATTAATAATAATTGTAATACACTGAATGCAAGTTGGGATAGAAACCCATGTGTAACTGAATATGAGGCTTCATTGTATTTAAGTGCATTACCTACACCTATTTTAGTAGGTACTTATATAGTACCAAACCCTACCACCGGAAATGTAAATTATAGTTTTACCAATTTAACGCCAAACTCTTCGTACAGAGTATCGGTTCAAGCTAAATATAAATTAGGTACTACTTTATTATACCAAAGTGGTATAGTAACTAGTTCGCCTACTAGGTTACCGGCTGCTATTTCTGCACCTAGTAATTTTAGGCTTATTAGCCAATGTGGAAGATCAGTAACCATAGCTTGGAACAATAGTACTGACTTAAGGGCTAATGGCTACCTTTTAGATATATCGACCAATATTAACTTTAGCGCAGGTAATTATTTATGGGATGGTAATATTAATAACTATTACCAAGATTACAACATAGCTAGTACAAGTACCAATAATATAACCATTAACCTACCTTCGTTTGCTCCGTTTGTTGCCAGAAGTTTATATTTTAGAATACGAACCAAAAATGCAAACAACAGTTGCAATAGTCCTTACTCAAATATATTACAAGTAGGTGTATTTGAAAACGAAGCAGGTTTAACAGCTCCTGATTTTATGTTTGGATATGCCAATGAAGGAACTAATAGTTTTACAACCTATTATACTTGTATTACTAGGCCTCATTCCTTTTCATTTAGAGGCGATGCTTGTGTAAGTAAATGCCAATTAAAGGTAGAAATGGTAAATGCAGATGGTAGTTTATTTAACCCAACAGAAACAGGTACCAGCGCCATATCTTGGACAGGGCCTCAAACTACTAATGTAGCGGCTTTTTTATATGGTCCGCCATCGCTTAATTCATATATAACAGCCAATGGAGGCTTGGTTTGTAATTATAATGGAATAGGTACTGCCTCCAATTTAATGGCTAGCACTACTTCATTTATATTGGCTCCTGAGGTAAAATATGGTACAAAAGTCCTTTCAACAGGTTATCATAAAATAACGGTATATTATTGGGTAAATGGAAATACTACACCTAAAATTACAGAAAGATATATAAAAATGTTTAATGCACACAGTGATTTTGCTTTAAAATATCCAGAGCCGCCAAATAATTCAGGGTCATTTACTAATTATTATTTTAACACTAGTAATACAAACTACCAATATGGACCAGGTTTTCAATGCCGCCAGTTTAATGCTACTATTTATGCCAGTTCAGCTGCGCCTTCGGTACCTGATAATGGTTTTTATAGTTATGATATATTAAATACAGTGTATTCAAAAATAATTTTTTCAAAAGGGGCATCACCTAGCGAATTTTATGCAGATGCAGCAAATAATAGCCAAATACTTGGTGAAAAAGAATTAAATGAATATGAAATAAACTTATTGCGAAGTGGCGCATTAAATTTAATTGATGTATTTAATTCGCTTAATGTGGTAGGTAATGTAAATTATATAGGGTTACTTACTGGAACAAATTATGGTAGTACACCTTTAATGTCGTTAACAAAAATTATGTCGTTTGGCTATACCGCCAAACCAACCAATGTATATGTAGATTATAAATGCGCTAACGATGTAAGGATAAAATGGAATGGAAATGGAAATGCAAGCGGAACGGTTTATTATGTAACCATGGGTACAAGTTATAATCCAAACACCAATACAATAAGTAATTTTGTTACTTCAGGCAATCCAAGTAATGTTACTTATAATAACCTAATGGTTACTGCGCCTCAAATACAAGCCTTATTTAATGCACCAAATAATACTACAGTTTATTTACAAATTACGGCCGATAATGGCAGTGGATGTGTATCTGCTCCTAGTAATGTAATTAGTTTTAACTATACCAATAGTAATATTATGGCTTCAAGCGTGGTAACGGATGTTAATAATTTTTCTAATACTTGTATGGGTGATGCAATAATGATTAATAATTTATCTTATGATATAGATTGTATTGACCAATTTAGATTGGTTGTTATTGATTATATGAATGGAACACCAATATTTACCTCAAATTATGAATCAGCTGCTAGTTTTATTTCTAATTTTTATACGGTAGCAACTAACGTTCCAGTAAATCAAAGATACGCAGCTGGTTCAGTTCAAAATTATATAAATTATTGTGGAGGAAATTCTCAAATTTTTCAGGCATATAATGGAGAAACCTTTACCAATATTAATGGTAATCTTTTTGTACCTTTTTTTATTGGTTCAAATGGAACCATATTAGAAAATAAAGGTAGGTATATAATAAAAATAGAAGGAAGAAAAAATAATATTAACACTGGCACTTGGGTAAGAAACTGTAGGGTTAATCCACCTAACAATTATTTATTAATTAAAAAAGATGATGGTACTTTCACAACCTCTGATTATTTTCCTGTAACTGCTCAAAAAGGCTATTTATCTAAAACAATTAAAGTTTTTGCAAATAAGAAAAAGATTGCTATTTCTACATTTAACAATACAAACCCTACTAGTTGTTTAAATAGTGTATATATTGAATTTGCTAATTCAGTAACAGGATTTGCCTCATCTCTTTCAAGTATTGCGCCTTTATCAGGAAGTAATTTATCAGATTTTATGGGAAATGGGTTAGATTTAATTTCATATGCCAATAACCTAGGAAAATTAAATAACAGTTTTATTAGAGTTTCATACACTAGTCAAACAAATCAATATAATTATGTAAGTGCAATTTATGGATTTGATGCTAGTAGCTATTTTTTACCTGCATATATGAAATCAAATTCAGCCTACGAAACCGAAAAAGTAATTGGATTTAATGATTTTGTATTAGAAAGCGACCCATCTACTATTTATACCTACGACCACAATAACCATTTTTATTACTCAGGTACTAATATTTTGGTGCCCGATAATAATTCAACTTTAGTTTCAAGTTCTAACTTTTTCGGATTTTCTGGTGGTGCTCCATCGGCTAAAGATTTTCAATGGGATAATGTAGATTTGGATTTTTCACATCGAGGTCCTAGTTATGATTTAATGTGGGATAAAATTAATATGTTTGTTAGTCCTTTATCAGATTCAAGGTTAAGTATTTGCGAAGTACTTGATAACACTACAGCAGGCTTAAATTGCAAATTGAGTACCCCTATAAACCTTGAAAATCCTGTATATGAATATAATCCTTATGGTAATTATGTAAGTTCAGGCACCTATCCATTAGCGGATATAATAATGAATCAAGGAACAGTTGATTTTGGAGGTTTTGATGAATATATATACCAACAAAGCAGAGTAGGTTCTTATTGTGTAAATACTTATGGTAATGGATGGAGACTTCCAACTGCAACAGAAATTGGTAAAGAAGATGATTTGCCTGTAATGTCATTTAGTACCAATCCTGCCTATTTTGAAAATGGCACTGGAACTATTTGGACATCAAGTTTATGGCAAATTAATAATAGTGCATGGGAATTTAAAGGCAGTAACAGTATTATAGATGTTAACTTAAATAATTCGTATTTAACTACCAACAATTATGTAAGGTGTGTTTATTCAGCACAGTAATAAAATGAATTAGTTACAAAAAAAAGAGGTTGTCTCAAAAGGACAACCTCTTTTTTTTGTTATAACGAAGGTGGTATTTGGTATTCATCTGCCTTTGGTTTATCGTTATCTACCTCTAATAGGCTAAAGTTAAAGTAACTATTAAAAGCTTCTGGATTTTCGAGCGTATAAGAGGCTATTTGAAGCAAACACCTTGTTAATTGCATGGTTAAGGCTTTGCGGGTTTCGCGTACTAAGGTAATGCTTGATTTATTGGTTGTTTTTACATCAACTTGTTCATCGCGGGCATCGTTATAAAGTTTTTGTAGGCCTATTATATCCATCACTAACTGTCCTCCTAACTGTTCTTTATGTTTGGCAAACGCTGCCACATAGCGTACCAATAAGTTTTTAATACCTTCTACTCCTGCTTTACTATACTCTGTTAGTCCAGCAGGGTAAAACTCGGTGTAAGATGGGCTGCCTTTAGGAAACAAATCTTTTATTACTCCTTCTTTACGTCTTATAAAATCAAGTACTTCGTCAAAAGCATCTTGTCTTGAAATGGTGCCACTTTTTTTGAGTGCACTATCGGTAGCCACTAAACCAAGGCTATTTTTAAAGTTTTGATGACAGGTAATTAATAAACTTTTTTCTTCGAGCGATAGAACAGAGTTAGGGTTTTTGTTTAAACGGCTAATAGTTTCAGCGGTAAATAAATCTAGTTCATTGCGACTGTATTCAGCGCTTTTAAATTTGTCGATAATTAAATTTTGTGCATTCATGGTATTAAAAATTTTTGTAAATCAAAAATATGGAAACGCTAAAATGTTTAAAATAGTATGTGACAAAAGGCTGAAAAATTATTTTAAATATTCATTCTTTTAATTTTAAAAGTGGTAAGTATGATGGTACTTAAGTTATGTACCTATTTCTAAACAGAAATTAACATGATACGCAGGGTTCATACTTATTTCCAATTGGAAAATGGCATGATAGCCTGGTTATATATAGGTTTCCAAGCGGATATCGCCAAGATACTTAGGGTACATGTAGTTTTCCTACTGGAAAATGGCAAGATGCTTAGAGGATGTTTTTACTTCCAAGCGGAAAACGGTATGATATGCAACTTATGTATTTATTTCCAATAAACTTTGACTAAGGTTTTGCCTTAACATTTAATCGTTATTCATTATTCGTTTTTCGTTGATCGTTTTTTTTTCTTTTAATTACTATAAACTAACACTTCGTCCGATAGCTAAGGGACAAGCTCAGTGACCACCCTACAACTAAGTACTAAGTACTAAGTACTAAGAACTAAAAACTAAATACTATGGTCTATCAACTATGGTCTATCGACTATGGTCTATCTTACAAAAACCATTTCCACAATCCAACAAATCATTTAACTTTGAAATCTTTAAATCAATAACGCCTTGCGTATCAACAATTCAGCAATATAACAATTCAACAATCCAACAATATAACAATCCAACAAATGCAATCCATCAACCTTTCGCAATTACTTTATAAAATAGACGAAACTTTACAAAGTCAGTTTGGTTACCAAACCTTTTGGATTAAAGCCGAAATTACCGATGTGAAAAAGTATGAATCTAAACGTTGGTGTTTTTTGAAATTAATTGAAA
>JAAFJM010000058.1 GCA_013298895.1 Bacteroidota bacterium
AGAAATGACTGCTTTAAACCAAAAAGCACCTTTTGTAATTAGGATAAACACTTTAAAATCCACCAAAAGAGAATTGGTTAAAAACCTAACCGATTTAAAAGTAGAAACAGAAGAAATAGCAGGATATCCTGATGCTTTATTGGTTTTGAACAAAACCAATTTATTTAAAACCGAAATTTTTAAAGAAGGATATTTTGAAGTGCAAGATGCTTCGAGCCAAAAAGTAGCCGCTTTTTTAGATTTGAATGAACCGAATATGCGAGTAATTGATGCTTGTGCAGGTGCAGGAGGAAAAAGTTTACACATAGCTGCATTGATGCAAAACAAAGGTAAACTGATTAGCATGGATGTAGAGCAATGGAAACTAGATGAATTGCGCAAACGTGCACGCAGAGCGGGTGTAAGCAATGTAGAAACACGTTTAATTGAAGCCAATACGGTTAACGAGTTAAAAGACTTTGCTGACAGGTTATTGATTGATGCGCCTTGCAGCGGCTTGGGTGTATTAAAACGTAACCCCGATGCTAAATGGAAACTGCAAGCTGATTTTATTGAAAATATCAAAAAAACACAGCAAGAAATTTTAGATAAATACCATGTAATGGTAAAAAAAGGCGGAAAAATGTTGTACGTAACTTGCAGCATTATGCCTAGCGAAAACCAAAACCAAGTGGCTACATTTTTGGCCAATAACACCCATTTTACTTTAGAAAAAGAAGAAATAGTATTGCCATCAGCAACTGGATTTGATGGTTTTTACATGGCTTTGATGGTGAAAGCATAATTATACAGTTAGCAAAAATAGATTTAAAATCAATAAAAATATTTTGGTTTGATGAATTTCTATAAAAAAAGTCGGAAGATTTTCTCCCGACTTTTACATTTTTAAAACTTTATTTTTTATTTCAAGTAATCGTTAAAGTACTGATTTATTTTTTTAAATAAATGTACCCTATCTTTTCCCATTACATTATGTTCATGAGTAGGATAAACTGCATAATCAATTAAAATACCATCATCTACACATTTTTTAGCATAGTTTAAAGTATGGTTCCAAAGAACTGTATTATCGTTAGTTCCATGAATTAGCAATAATTTTCCTTTTAAATTTTGAGTATAATTCAAAAGGTTATTTTCCTTATATCCTTCAGGATTTTCTTGTGGTGTATCCATATATCGTTCAGTATACATTACTTCATACATACTCCAATCAATAACTGGTCCACCGGCCACGCCTACTTTAAATACCCCCGGAGTTCTTGTCATTAAACTTGTGGCCATAAAGCCTCCAAAACTCCACCCATAAACACCAATTTTAGTGCTATCAATAAAGGCTTGTTGTTTTAAATAATTAATACCTGCTAATTGATCTTCCATTTCTATTTTACCCAATTGGCGATGCGTAATGTTTTCAAAATTCAAACCTCTGTTAAGCGATCCTCTATTATCTATTGTAAATACAACATAACCTTGTTGGGCAAATGCAAGCATCCAAAGCTCAGCTTGTCCTAACCAATTATTAGTTACCATTTGTGCATGTGGTCCACCATATAAATAAACAATGGTTGGGTATTTTTTAGTAGCATCAAAATTTGCTGGTTTAATTATTCTATAATTTAGGCTTGTGGTACCATCAGTAGAACTAAGCTTACCTAAATTTATTTCTGTAAGTTTGTATGAAGTTATTGGATTAGCTGCATTTAATATAGAGCCATACAAAACTCCTTTACTATCATTTAAGAGAATTTGTCGTGGAGTATTTAAATTACTGAAATTATCTGCAATAAAAAATCCATCTTCACTTACAATGGCATTATGAATTCCTTCTTGTTTGGTATGTTGAACAATTTTACCACTTTTAATTTCTACCGAATACAAGTATTTATTCATTCCATCTGAAGAATATGCATTAAAAAACAACTTTAAACCACTGGCATCAAAACCTACTACTTCACTGACATGTTGTTTCAAATTAGTTAATTGTTTGAGTAGCTTCCCTCCTCTTTCATATAAATAAAAATTGTTGAATCCATTACGTTCGCTTAACCATAAAAATTGTTTTTCATTATTTTTAACAAACAATACCGGTTTTTCTGGCTCTACATATTTGGGATGAGTTTCGGTGAATAGTGTTTTAATAAATTTACCTGTTATTCCATCATAAAGGTTCAACTTCATTTCATTTTGTGCGCGGTTAACAACTGCAATGTATAAATACTCTTCGTTGGGGCTCCATGATACATTGGTTAAATATTGTTCCGCGGGTTCACCTGTTTCTACCTCAATATTTCGTTTTTTTGAAAAATTATAAATTACTACTTTTACTTCATGGCTTTTTGCTCCTGCCATCGGGTATTTGATGGTTTCGGTTCCCGATGGTTTGGTATCAAACTTCATTAAACTGTAATCAGTAACCATAGTTTCATTCATTCTATAATAAGCTAATTTATCTCCTTTAGGGCTCCAAAAAGTTCCTTTGGCAATACCAAACTCGTTTCTATGAACAGCTTTTCCATTCACCAAATAATCGTTGCCAATCTCCGAAATTAAATCACTTTGAAGTGTTCCTTCTTTTTTACCACGCTTAGCCATTTCAGTTAATGCATCAATTGAAGTTGCATCGCTTACATATAATTGATTACCCACTGTGTAGGCTATTCTATTAGTGGTTTTTTCAAAATCTAAATTTTCGGCACTACCAGAGGCTTTGGCTTTAATGGTAGTTCTTTTTGTTTCAAAATTGTAAAGTAATACGGCATTATTATAATTATAAATAATACTGGCATTGTCATACCAAGTAAAAAAAGGAAATCTTTCAAACTTTGGTTCTTCTGGCAAAACCCCATAAAATGAAGCATACAATTCTTCTACTTTTAAAATGGTATCTCTATTTAAATTAGGCGTATTTATATAAATCAAAACCTCCTTACCATTTAATTTTCCTACATAACTCATGGTTTTGTTATCAGGTTTCCACATTAATTGGCTTAGTCGTTCAGGTGCTAGAGTAGTTCTGCCTTTAAGTATGGCATCATCAATAGATAATGTTTGATTTTGAGCATTTACAAAACCAACACTTATAAAAGACAAGAACAATAGTATTTTTTTCATAATAAATTATTTAAATTTTGGGAGTGCGATAATACCAATCTAAATTACAATTAGCAATAATTTAATCACAATTTACTGTTTGGTTAGGCTGTTACACAAAATTAATATCAAACATTACATAAAGGGTAAAAAAATAAAGGAGGATATAAAAATAATCTGAATAAATACTGCAAAGCTTTAACACAAAAAAAAATTAAACGCATTTTGTTCTAAATAAAATGGATAAAAATCGATAGAAATTAATTCAATAAATGTACTTTGCGCCCTCAATTTTAAAATTGAACTCATGTTAAACAAACCACTAATATTAATAACCAACGATGATGGCATAACTGCCCCAGGTATTAAAGCATTGGTTAATGCAGTTAAACACCTTGGCGAAATTATAGTAGTTGCTCCCGATGCACCTCAAAGTGCCATGGGCCATGCAGTTACTATCAGTAAACCATTAAGACTAGCTCAAACTGATTTGTATGGTGAAATTTTATCCTATCAATGTAGTGGTACACCCGCAGATTGTGTGAAGTTGGCAGTTGATAAAGTATTACACAGAAAACCTGATTTGGTACTTTCAGGTATTAATCATGGTAGCAATTCATCAATCAATGTATTGTATAGCGGAACCATGAGTGCTGCAATGGAAGGATGTATTGAAGGTATTCCATCGGCTGGTTTTAGCCTTTGCGATTTTGCCTATGAAGCTGATTTTACTTTAGCAGCTAAAGTAGCAGCACAAGTAGCTGAAAATATTTTAAAAGAAAATTTACCAAAAGGCGTTCTATTAAATGTAAATATTCCAAAAATACCAGATGAATTATTACAAGGAATAAAAATTTGTAGGCAGGCCAATGCCAAATGGGAAGAAGATTTTGACGAAAGATTGGACCCAAATGGACGTAAATACTATTGGCTTAGTGGTAAATTTGTAAACTATGACCTAGGACAAGATACTGATGAATGGGCTTTGGCAAATAATTATGTTTCTGTGGTACCTGTGCATTTCGATTTAACTGCTCATCAGGTTATTAGTGATTTAAATAAATGGAAATTTTAAAAAATTATGTTAAAAAATAAATTCGATCATCTATTAATAGGTTTAGCTGTTGGTTTAGCAGCACCCACCATTGGCATATTAATTTTTTATTATACAAAGTTTAGCGAAAGTAGTTTGGCTTTGTTCGTTACAGTTTCAATACAAGAAAAAATGTTATCGCCATTGCTAAGTTTGTGTGCAGTAATTAATTTAGCTGTGTTCTATTTGTTTATTCATTTCGAAAAATTACAAACAAGCAGGGGAATTATACTTGCCACTTTTATATATGGATTAGCAATTGTACTATTAAAATTTGGAATTGTAAATTTGTAAAATATATTTGTAGTCCTTAAAAAAGGGGGATTAGCTCATTTGGCTAGAGCGCTTGCATGGCATGCAAGAGGCGACCGGTTCGAATCCGGTATTCTCCACACCAATAAAATAAGGGGTTCCGAGCAATCGGAACCTTTTTTGTTTTAGCGCTTGCTCCGACATAGGTCCGACAAAAGGTAAACATTTACCCAATTCCAAAATTTATTATGATTTAAGTTTTTAAACTTAATTTATTTTATAAACGAAAACATTTTGAGGTATTTGTTAGTTAGGTAGTTTTAACCAAATTGGAAAATAATTACTCTATTACATTTAATTAATTAGCTCCACCTTCAGCTTATTGGAGAGAATGCCACTATTATCTTTGTTAATTTGACTATCTAAAAAATGTAGTTTTTTACTAATTTGTTAAAAGTAAATTTCGAAGTCTAGCGAAATAATTCAACAAACCACAAAGAGATATGGCAAATAAAACTATCATTATGAATTAGATAAGAGTTTATGGTCAGGGCTTGAGTAAATTAGCCATTCACAGGCCTACAATACTATAAAGCAAAACCCTGAAAAAATCTTTTGGATTTTCAAAATTAAAACTTAATACTCATAAAATCAAAAAACTAATTGATTAGGATTTGGAAGTGTTATTTAGTGAGTTTAAATTTCAACAAAAGTAACTTACGTTTATAGTAATTATTCTTTTGAATAATTCCCAAAATAGTTAAACAACTCAAGCAAAAAGAAATCACATGACAACATCATAGTGAACAATACCGCTATCAATATCCTGATTGATTAAGTTTAAGTCAGTTTAGTTTTTACTATGCATTGTGGAAATAACAAGTTAAACTAATAATATAAATGGAACATAACGTATGGTATAAACTTAATGTAGATTATGCAGACATAAAACAACACATCGTTGATCCATCAAAATGAGAAAAAAGCAAGTTGAAGCGTCCGTTGCTATTTTAGGATGTATTCGACTCAATTTTTATAAAGCAAGTTATAGTCAATATAAGAACGAACTTATCGCAAGTTGTGAAAGAACTACGTATTTTAAAGGCGGATTTCCAAATACATTGGTCACCAATAATCTTAAATCTGCTGTAAAAAAGTTCAGTAAATTTGAACCAATCATCAATAAAGACTGTGCAGAACAAAATAGAAAAATCAATTTACGAACAAAAACATACAAACCAATTAACAAACAATTATGTACTTTTCATAACTAATACAAACCACAGGCTTGAGTAGTTAAAAGCGATAAATTAATAATTTTAGATGAGCATAAAAATAAATTACTTAAAGGACATCATTATTGTCGTAGAGAACAAATTTAAGAAGTTAAACAACATACGTTTTATCCACTTGCTAAATTGAAATATGAGCTAAATTAAAAATTATGGAACGGTGATGAAAAATGGTTGTGTTTATTTAAGTCAACATTTACAATATTACAGCTCTCCACATAAAAATATTGGAAATAAAAAGTCAAGTTGCTTTACAGTTCCCTAAGCGTTTAAATTTATTATAATTATGAACCTATAGCTTGACTTCAACGCCTTAAAACACCTTATAATTATAGAAAAGAGAAAGACAATATGGCTTCAACACATCGAATTGAAAGCGATTGGACACCTCATCGCTTGTTGATTGAGGTATCCTTAATTAATGAAACTAAACCTCAGTAATTTATTATATTAAGAATAAAAAACAACACATTGAAAAGTATACAAATTATGCTCAATTATTCTTTCAATGGAAAAAAAAGGTTAGTTGATGCTTGTAAAAGAGCTATTGAAATGACATGTAATCATTCAAAGCGGTAGCTGTGATTCTTATATAAGTATAGAATATTAAGGTGAAAGAAACATAAGAAGTCTTTCCATTGTCGCCAAAACATGAAAATATAAAAGGTAAAAAAAATTACAAATGATTACTAATAAATAATATAAATAAAGAAACTATTGAAACAATGCATAAAATAAATTTTACGGAATGTTAAGAACATTTAAAATGAACTTGGAGTAAAAACAGAGCATACTACCGATGACCAAATATGGATAATCTTTTATTTACAGTTTAGTAGCACCGAAATTACAGAAGCATAAGACTTCAAATTGCCAATGAGCGAACACTTAATAATGCCGTTGTTGAACAAATTGTTTTTGACCAAAAACAAAGTTAAATATTACGTCTTACAAAATGTGATTATACTTACTTAAAAGAAAACAGACTAATTTCAGGAAGTGCTTGGTGCTGGTAAATCATTTATCCCCTCATCTATCGGTCACCAAAGTTGTCTTTTAAGAAATATACCTTTGTAAAACAAAGCTTTTAAACTCTTCTCTCAATTCAAAATGATATAGGGAGATGATACCTACGTAAAAAAATACTGAAATTAAAAAACAACACTTGTTGATTATTGATGACTTTTGCATACAAACATTGGATGAAATAATAATTTTGAGTAAATTCTTTAATTGTAAAAGCCCAAAAAGTATAATTAAATCTAATTAAATTATAGGTGAAACCGCCATTGCTGAGGCCTTTTTTAACAAAGTTATTGATGAGTCGCATAGAATTGAACTTTTGGGCGATTCATGAGAAAAAATATATCAATAAATAAATTAAATAATGTATTTTATAAATTATAAGTGGTGAATCAACTTTTTTCGTTAATAAATTTAAGTAATTTTCAACAAGTAAAAAAAGTTGCCAAGTTTCCGCGTAATTAAGCGGTAAGTTTAACAAGAATATCAAAGCGTAGTTTTGCCAGCATCAGGGTGACTAATTATCCCGAATGTTCTTCGTTTGGTAATATTTTGTATATCCATAAATTAAATAAAAAAATAAACATAAAAAAACCCCACCAAAAGGTGAGGTTAA
>JAAFJM010000006.1 GCA_013298895.1 Bacteroidota bacterium
TCTTTATAAATGGCTACTTCCTTTTGAAAAGTAACGCCAATAATTATTTTTTAACAATTCCAATCATTAAATTTTTACTTGGTTTTTTATGCTTTTATTTGCAAGTCCATTTACACTTAGTTTTTAGTATAATGACTTTGGTGGAAAGTTTGGCAAATACAATAACATAGAGAAACAATGCAAAACCTACTATTTAACTTTATATCAAAATACATTACTATAGCAGAAGAGGAGAAAAACGTACTCGTTTCTTTGAACCTATTTCATTCTGTTAAAAAGGGGACTGTTTTATTAAAAGAAGGACAGCATTCTAAAGAAAGTTATTTTGTGCTAAATGGCTGTATTCGTACTTATTATATTTTAGATGGTGAAGAAAAAACCACTGCTTTTTACACAGAAATGGATGCTTTAACACCTCCTTGTGTAATTAACCAAACTCCTTCTGAATGTTATATTAGTTGTGTGGAAGACTCAATAATTTTGGTTTCTAATGAGGATATGTCGGAAGAGGTAAATAGTAAATTCCCCAAGTTTGATATCATGTGTAGGAAGTTCTCAGAAGAATTGTTGGCTAAACAACAAATCAATTTTGACGAGTTTAAGACTTCATCACCCGAACAACGATACTTAAACTTACTTAAAAATAGACCTGACCTTATTCAGCGTGTGCCTCAACATCAATTAGCAAGTTTTTTAGGTATAAAACCACAATCATTAAGCAGACTAAGAGCAAGAATGCTTAAAAAAGAAAGCTAAAATTTATTTCTTCACTTAAGTGAACGAGTTAAGGTAGCTCGCCAATCTACTTTTGCAATATCAATTAAAAATGAAAAGAGATATGCAAAAAAGGATTTTATTTTATGCCTTAATTATAGTATTGGCAAACAGTTTAAAGGCAAATGCCCAAGATGCCACAAAAGACACTACTCACAAAAGATGGTTTATTGGTAGTACCTTATTTTTATTGGGTAATTTTGATCAAACAAACAACCCAGAGTTTATACAAATAAATGCAGGATACAGAATAACACCTAAAGATGTTGTTCTTTTTAAATTTAAAAGGTCCATTTATTCTTGGCCACTTGGCATCCCATTTGGACCTGAATTTGATAAACCAGGACTAAACTATCCCGGACACGCACGCATTCTTGCTCCTCAAATAGGCTATCAGAGATTTTGGTGGAAGGGTGTATTTACATCCGTTACCGCAATGAATGCCTTTGAAAAATATTTGGATAAGGATAACAAAAAGATTGGAAATGGTTATACCTTATACCTAGACTTTTATTTGGGATACCAATTTAAGTTTGGTAAAAAACGCTTCTTTTTCGAACCAGCAATTGGAATTAGTACTTGGCCTATAAGAACTAACGTTCCCGAATCTTTTAAAGCATTAGATGAAAAATGGAATAACTACTTTATTCAACCAGGGTTTGATTTTGGCATTAACTTTTAGCATTAAAATCAATAAATAATCAATTTACATAAAACAATAAAAATTAATATAATGAAAAAGAAATTCAACTATTCCTTGCTGTTTATGCTAACGGCATTCCTTAGTTCATGTGGCATTGGTGCCGCATTTGTTACCAACCACAACCAAAACGCCACAGAGGTACACTTAAGTGGAAACAACTTTAAAGTAATTGATCAGGTAAGTGGAAGTTCAGAAACATCTTATGTGTTTGCAATTGGAGGTATGAACAAAAGGCAATTGTACGAAAATGCTTATTCAGCAATGATGAAGAAAGCCAACTTGCTAAATGGTTCAAAAGCCATAATAAACGTAATGACAGAGGAACATGTTAGTGGATTTGCTCCTTTCTTTGTTAGAAGAACGATAACTGTGAGTGCCCAAGTAGTAGAATTTACAAGGTAGTTTTAAATAAATAGGCAACGGATTTTAAAAAAGAGATAAAACTTATTTCTTCACTTAAGTGAACGTATCATGATAACTCTCCATTCTACTTTTGCAATATTATTTAACAACAAAAATAGATATGCAAAAGAAAAATTTATGGATTGGACTTGTTTTAGTTTTAACAATCAATTTACATGTAAATGCTCAACATGCTAAAACAGATAGCACTTACAAACGATGGTTCGTTGGTAGTACTTTATTTGTAGTGGGTAATTTAGTACCTGTAAATCCACCAGAATTTGGTCAACTCAATTTAGGTTACCGCATTACAGGAAGGGATGTAATCTCTCTTGAGCTAATAACTTGGAAATATGCTTGGCCACTTGGTATTAACCCTTTTTATAATAAGGCATATGGAACACCAGAAGAAAAATTTCCAGGATATGTAAGAGATTACGGTGTAGGTGTGGCTTACCAAAGGTATTTATGGAAAGGTCTTTATGTAGCAGTGCACATAATGCCAGCTTTGCAAACATATACAAATGAAAACGGCAAAAATGTGGGTAATGGTTTCATGATATTCAACACAAACCGAGTTGGTTACCACGTAAAACTCTTTAAGGATAAGTTTTTTATAGAACCATCACTTGGTATAGCTGGTCGACCTTATGCTACCGAAATGCCTGATGGATTTAAACAAAAAGATAATAAATGGTCCAAATGGACTCCCGAACCTGGTCTACATATTGGGTTTAATTTTTAAACAAACAATTTGTACTTATAAAAAAGAACAAAAAAATTTAGCAAATAACTTATAGGGGGTAAACTCAGATTTTGTTTTACAAAAGGTGTTTTTCCATAAAATAAAACTGTACAGCATTTAAAGCCTATTTATTGTCTAAAAGGACGAAAAATGAAAAAAATAAAACTAATAAGCATATTTATATTCATTGCTACCGTAAATATTGTAGCACAAGAAAATGATAGTTTGAAAACAAGCAAAGTTCAAGTAACATTTGCATATCCATTTGGTAGTAACGGAACAAGTTCAATGAAATATTCAAATAATTTTTCATTTAATGTATTGTATGGTTTAAATGGCGGTGTAGATGGAGCTGAAATTGGTTCAATATTCAACTATAATAAAGGAATTGTCAGAGGATTTCAATTGTCAGGAATTTCAAATATTTGTTTGAAGTCAACACATGGTTTAGTTATATCAGGAGTACTAAATTATTCTAAGCAAAGCGCAAAAGGATTTCAATTATCAACTGTAAACGTTTGTGATAATGAGTTTAGCGGTTTGCAATTAGGTGTTGTAAATTATTCAAAGAAACTTAAAGGCGTTCAAGTTGGTTTATTTAACTACATAAATAATGGTAACAATGCTTTGCCAATTGGATTATTCAGCATAGTGAAAAATGGTTATTATGAATTGGAACTTGCTGGAGGTGATGCAATAAACTATAACCTGAACTTTAAAATGGGAGTTGAAAAGTTTTACACTATTTTTAAAACTGGCTACTCTACATTTAAAAACAATGCTATTTATAGTGTGGGTCTTGGATTTGGCAGTAAAATACCGATTTCTGAGAAACAAAAAATCAGCATTGATTTATCGTACAATCAAATTGTTTACAATAACTATTGGGACAACGGAAAAATTAATATCCTAAACAAGGCTGATTTTAATTATAAATATAGCTTTTCAAATAAATTTTCTGTGTTGATAGGTACATCATTTAACATTTACATTACAGAAGAGAAGGTAGAAGGTAAATACGGAACTTTAAATATTCCTAATACTATTTATTCAAACGAAAGAATGAATAGTAAGTTGTTTATGTGGTTTGGAATTAATGCAGGTTTGTCTTTAAAACTATAATTACTGAAATCAAATAATACCTAAAAACAGTGATTGAAAACTGGAAAGTTAATAACTGGCCCAAATGGCCTCCCGAACTTGGGCTACACATTGGATATAAATTTAAATATATAACTTATGGATACACAAAAAACACCACAAAATGAACTGAAAGACATTAAAGTAGATTTGAAACTAAAACTCGCTGCACTGTGGGCTAGTTTTATGTTTCTCTATGTCTATGTTGATTATTTTCACTTATATATGCCAGGATCCATAGAAGAAATTCTCGCGGGAAATGTATTTATTTTTGACATTTCTTACGTCTTTTTATTGCTAGCAATGACCTTTGTAATAATTCCAACCCTTATGATTTTCCTTTCTGTTGCACTTCCTGCTAAAGTAAATCGTTTGATGAACATAATTGTAGCTATTCTTTATATTCCATATATGCTGTTTAATTTGGCAGGAGAAGCTTGGGCACACATGTATTTTGCAGCGGCTGTAGAAGTGTTACTACTTTGTCTAATTATTCGTTATGCATGGAAGTGGTCTTGTATTGAAGCATAAAATTAATAGTTGATTGAAAATAAACAACAAACCTTAAGGATCATTTTACCAAATACTTATATCATTTACTTGACTGATAATGAGCAAAAATACATAGGTAAATTCATTAAATCCAATTAAGCAAATTACTTCGTTTAGGAAAAACTAAACAAATAATTATAATCTATAAATTATACACAAACACATGAAAAAAAACAACTTACTGGCATCATTATGCCTTATTTCCGTGGCATTTTTAAACAATTCACTGAATGCCCAAGATCTAACTTCCATCAAAGTAGGAACTACACTACCTCTTTTTACTTATGAGGCATCATCAAAAATTTTAAATGTACAAATGACTGTTAGAAATGTTGGATTTAGTAACTCAGAAGAATTTGATGTAACCTTGGTAATAAAAAACACTAGTACTAATACAGAATATGAAATTGATAGGATAGTCCAATCAGGTTTATCGTACACTCAACTTAACAATGGAAATACAAGTTATATAAAAGATTGGAAAGTAGACTTAAAAGATAGAACTCAGGTACCAAGTGGCACATACAGAGTAATAGCTAAAATAAACGATGAGAAAAAAGCGTTCGAAACCAATTACTCTAATAATAATGAGAACTTTGCAAGTAGTAGTTTTACTTATAACACTTCAAGTGTAGGAGTTATTGAAGGTAGCAATAAACAAAATATACAAGTCTATCCCAATCCTTCTAATGGAAAATTTAATGTGGAGTTGGGTAATATTGAAAGAATTGCTCAACCTATTACTATAACCATTAACAATATTTTGGGAGAAGTAATCAATACTTATTCTGTACAAAATGGTTTATCAAATTTGGAAATAAACCTCTCAAATCAAGCAAATGGGTTTTATTTTATTGCTATAAAAAATGGTCCAAATTTATATACTAGGAAAATAAAAATTCAAAATTAAATAGTAATACATTACAGAATTGAATAGGACCATGGGCTATTTAGTAAAGCAAAACAATGGTCTGTTGTTTTATAAAAGTCAATTGCAATTAAACATTTAGTCAAAAATTTCAAATTCAATTTTTTAATTCTTAACTTATCAAAAAAGGCCTAGAATAATACATGACCCTTATAGAATCGCAGCCATTAAATAAAATATGATCAAATATTATTCAATTACTTTTATACTTTTTCTTGTTTTTAGTACCGCATTTACCCAAACTAAATTTACTATGAGTGGTGAGCTTAGAGATAGTTCTAATGGCGAAACATTAATTGGTGCAGTAGTAAAAATTATTGAAACCAATAAAGCTATTTCAACCAATACATATGGCTATTTTGCATTAACACTACCTTCTGGAAATTATACTGTTCAAATAACTTATTTGGGTTTTCAAACCAAGATTTTAAAGGTTAATTTAGATAAAGATACCAAATTAAATGTAAAACTTAGCCAAAAGAGTATTACAGGAAAAGAAGTGGTAATAAAAGGTGAACGCGAAGATAAAAACGTAAAAAGTACCGAAATGAGTACGGTGGAATTATCGGGCGAAAAAGTAAAGCAATTACCCGTAATATTTGGAGAACCTGACATTTTAAAAGCCATTACTTTACTACCAGGTATAAAAAGTGGTGGTGAAGGCGGAACAGGATTTTATGTGAGAGGTGGCGGACCCGACCAAAATTTAATATTAATGGATGAAGCTGTAGTTTATAATCCATCGCATTTATTTGGTTTCCTTTCTGTTTTCAACACAGATGCAGTTAAAAATTTAGAGGTTATTAAAGGCGGTATGCCAGCAAATTATGGCGGGCGTTTATCATCAATTTTAAATGTTAGCATGCGCGAAGGCAATAACCAAAAATATGAGTTTAATGGTGGCATTGGTTTAATAGCCTCACGTTTTAGTGCAGAAGGACCGATGAAAAAAGGAAAAAGCAGTTTTTTAATTGCTGCACGTAGAACGTATATTGATGTTTTAGCGCAACCTTTTTTGCCTAAAAGTGCACAAGGAAATGCTTATTATTTTTATGATATAAATTTAAAGTTAAATTGGCAATTAGGACCAAAAGATAAGTTATACTTTTCGGGATATTTTGGAAGGGATATATTAGATTTTATAAGTCCAACTAATAAAAGTGTAAACCTTAATTTTGGTTGGGGAAATGCTACAGCTACATTACGTTGGAACCATATATTCAAACCTAAATTGTTTAGCAATACTTCATTAATTTATAACCGTTACGATTTATTTAACGATTTTAAATTTGGTGCAAGTGGTTTTAGTGTGCGTTCAGGTTTGTATGATTGGAATTTAAAGTCAGATTTTATCTGGTTTGCAGCTGATAAACATTTGGTTAAATTTGGTTTCAATTATATTTTCCATACGTTTACTCCAGGTATTGCCAGTGGTGCTTTAGGTACCATAAAAATTGATGAAGAAATTAGTAAACAATATGCGCATGAGTTTGCAATATACGCCCAAGATGAATGGCAAATAAGCCAACGTTGGAGTGTAAATGCGGGTTTAAGAGCCGTGGCTTTTAATAGAGTTGGTCCTTACACGCAAGAAATATTTGACAATAACAATCAAAAAACAGGAGAATCTATAAAATACGGTGCCAATGAAAGTATTGCGTTTTATCCTAGATTAGAACCAAGGTTAAATGTTAATTATTTGATTAATGAAGAATCTTCTATAAAAGCTTCTTATACCAAAACATATCAATTTGTACATTTAGCTACTACAAGTGGTGCTCAGTTTCCTGTAGATTTATGGGTGCCTAGTTCAGCTAAAGTTAAACCTCAAGAGGCCAATCAAGTGGCTTTGGGTTATTTTAGAAATTTTAAAAATAACAGATACGAAGCTAGTGCCGAGGCTTATTATAAAGTAATGGATAACCAAATTGAGTTTAAGCCATTTTCACAATTGTTTTTCAATGCTAATTTAGAAAACGAGATGGTTTTTGGACAAGGAAAAGCTTATGGTTTAGAATTGTTTTTAAAGAAAAAAGTGGGTAGGCTAAATGGATGGATTGGGTACACTTGGAGTCGTGCATACCGCCAGTTTGATCAATTAAACAATGGAGAAGCTTATTTTTTCAGGTATGATAGAACGCACGATATGTCGTTGGTGTTAAGTTATACTTTTAATAAAAAATGGACAGGAACTTTTGTGTTTGTATATGGAACAGGCAATGCTGTTACTTTACCAAACTCTCGTTATCCATACAGAATTGGTTATGACCCACAAACAAACGAACCTAAATTCACTTTTATTGACGTTTATGATAAAATAAATTCATATCGGTTACCGTCCTACCATCGTGCAGATTTAAGTTTTGTATATACCCATAAAAAAACTAAAAACTGGGAAAGCAATTGGAATTTTAGTATTTACAATATTTACAACCGTGCTAATCCATATTTTATCTATTTTTTACCTGATTTAGATAAGTTAGAAGTAAAAGCTTACATGGTTTATTTATTCCCCATTTTACCTTCGGTAGCTTGGAATTTTAAGTTTTAATTATTTAGTAAAATGAAAAATATAATTATAGTTTTAATTGTTTTATTTACCTTTTTAGCTTGCGAAAAGGAAATTACTATTGATGTACCTCCAGGTAAATTTCAATATGTAGTGGAAGCGAGTATTAACAATCGATTTCCATTGTTAAACTATGTTTTCATAAGTACCACCATTGATTATTTTAAACCTGATTTATCGCTAAATGGTATTAAAAATGCGGAAGTTTATATTACACCTGGGGTAATAATTGGAAATGATACAATTTACAATAAGGCTGACAAAGTTAGACTTTACTCTGTTGATTCTTTATCCAAAATAATTCCTGAATTAGATAGCATGGTAAGCTCATTTTCGGGCGTGTATATGAATCCATTTGAACTTATTGGAAATGTTAATACTCCATATAAATTAGATATTTTGTTAAACAATGGAGCTACAGCTATTACTGCTAAAACATTTATACCGCGTACAGCAAATATTGATAGTATAGTTTACCAAATTGAACCAAACGAAGACAATGATACTTTTGGAAAAGCTTTTACTAAATTTTGGTTTGTAGATGGGCCTGAAAAAAATAATTACAGATTGGCAGTAAATGTTAGTTCTGATTCTATTTTGTATGGTTGGGGAGCTTGTAAGTTTTACCAAACTTTTGACGATGAGTTTGCAAATAATGGAAACAGACCGTTCGATTTTTTTAGTCCTTTTAACCAAGGTGATACTTTGAATTTATACCTTTCGCATATTGGCAGAAAAGAGTTTTTGTTTTGGGAGTCGTTTGAAAATGCTGAAAATAACGTTGGGCCATTTGCTACCCCAGGTAATGTAAAATCAAATGTTAGCGGTGCAATAGGTTCGTTTACTGGATATGCAGTTGATTATAAACAAATCATTCTGAAGTGATAAATTATTATATAACACCCCACTATTAATTAATAATCTCTTGTTACCGAATGTGACAAGTTTTTAAAACCTGTTACGTCTTTGTGTAGGGGAAAATTACTAAAATCAATTAAAAGCAAGTTGGACTATAATTAACAAAAAGTGTTTTAGTTAAAAAAATCAAGAAAACAGTTACTTTAAGCCAACTCAAAAGCTATGGTTTTGTAACACATAAATGCAAGTTATCGGCCATTTTAACACACGAATAATTGCTGAAAAAACCAATTAACAATACAAGATATGACACAAGACGAACAAGTAATTGAATTCGAAAAAAGACTTTTAGAAGCATTGAAAACTCGCGATATCCAAGTTCTTGATGAACTGCTACACGACAATTTGATTTTTAATATTCCAACTGGACAGACAATTACTAAAGAAATGGATATTGAAAATTATAGTTCTGGTATTATGACCGTTTACGATATTTCGATAAGTGACCAAACAATAAGCACAATTGAAAATATTTCAACTGTTGTGGTTACTGTTTATTTAAAAGCAAAATATGCCGACCAAATTATTGACGGAAAGTTTAGATATTTAAGAGTATGGAAGTTGTATAATAATTCTTGGAAAGTAATTGCAGGAAGCGGATTTCAAATTCAATAGAATGACCAATATAAAAATAACAACGAATCGCTAACAAGGGTTTTCATCAGGCGCAGCTGTTTAGGAATAAATTGCTTGCGTCAAACAAAAGCCAGTTTGATGATTCATAATAAAAAGTTTTATTTGATAAAAAAAATGAAAACAAATATGAAGTTAAGTAATTCGTTTAGTGGTGCATTACGAACATTTGCATATTTCATGGCTAGTGGAAATCAAAATACTTTAAAAGGGATTGACTATTTAAGTCTTTATGGAGAAGAGCCAAGTGCAATAGAACAAGTGTTTGCAATTTATGTAAATGTAATAGAACTGGATGAAAATGGCCAAGTTTTAAATGCCAAATATGCTGAGAAAAGAGCAACAGATTATTTGAGACAATATTGTGATTCTACTTTTAAAGTAGAACCACCATACGAAGATTGGGAAATTGAATTACACGAACCGCCACCATTAAAAGATTTGAAGTAAAACACTAACAGCGGTTATCAGTTTCTGCCCTCCTTATTGTTTAATTTGGCCTTACCAACAAGCAAATTATTTTAATAAACCACCAAAAACTAGTTTTTATAAAATTAACTTTAATTCCTAAATGGAATTAATATAATTGAAGGAACGAAGAATATAAAGGTATATTAAGCCAATTTCTTTTAGGTAGATTACTTAAGTTTGTTACATGAAAATTGAAGTTACATATAAACTAAAGGATAGCCAATCAATAAATGTATTCGAATTAACTCCAGAACAATATTTTGACCCAATTATAGAAGGAGAAAATTACGAGTTTGACAGTATTCCTAAATTCGGAGACACCATTGACTACATTAAAAGAGTTGAAATATCTATTACTAAAAATAAATTAGATTATTCGATTGTTAAAATTACTGGCTCCGTTCAGTCTGATTCTACTTTGAAGACAATTTATTTTGGAAATGAATCAGAATTAAGATATTATATTAATTACGAAGGAAGAGAATTAATTATTCAATCTATTAGAATTGCAGAAAATTGTATAGTGATTACTAGAATGGAAAGGGATAATTTAAATAGTGAGTGGACAAATATTAATTACTCAACAGGATTGAACTATGAGAATGAATTACATGGACAAGAGATTTGATATTCTGCTAAAAATGGTGAATATATAAAAAAGATAATTACTAATGATTAGACGATGTTTTGCTTACTCTCCAACAATATAGAACCAATATTAAACGTGATAGGTTTTTAAAACATGTCACGTTTTTTTATGGATAAGGTTTATTTCCTTAATAACTCTTTGTAAATTGCTACTTCTTTTTGTAAATCCAATACTTGTTTTTCAAGTTCTATTTCCTTGGCAGTTGGGGTGTATACAGGGTGTAACTGTGCCAATACAGTAAACAAATTTAAATTCATGGCATTGCTAAGCTGCCAAAGGTAATGGCTGCTAATACTTTCTTTTTCTATCAACCTAAATATGGTTACATTTTGCGTACCCAGTTCGTAAGCCAATTGCGATTGCGTATAGCGCCTTTCGTCCATAAGGCGTTTAAGCAGTTGCCCATTATGAGGCATATTCTTGTTTTCGTTCATGGTATATATGGTTTTTATACAAAAATAATACTTAACCCATCATTTAATATACCATAAATGTAAAATTTATTATCCAAATGGTAATGAATAATAACAAAATAGTAATTTTATTTGTAGCCGACAATGTCAAGAATAAATTATTGTAATGCAATTTACTGCCGACTAAGGCGGGAACAAATTTTTGTAAATATTTTTGCTGCTGACGGTTTCAGGAACAAACTTTTGTAATTTATTTTACAACTGACGATGTATGCAACAAAATAATATAATTAAGATTACTGCTGACGGTGTCAGGAATAAAATAATGTAAGTAGTTTTACTGCCCTGTAATGGGGTAACAAATTGTTGTAATAAAATTACTGCCATCAGCCAGCTTTTATAAAAATAACTATAAATATTAAATGGAATTAATATAATTGTAGTAGCGTAAAGACTTCTTATCTAAACTAGTTAGCTATAACCATTAATTATGACAGAAGAAAAAGAAATACCAAACGACTATAATATAGATGATATCATAGAAAAATTATTTGAATCATTTTTTGATAAAGGCAATGTTTTAGATCAAAGACAAATTGAGGACGATTAACTTTATAAATTATTTGAAAATAAAAAAAACAATGCAATAATAAAACTGAGTGCGTTTGACATTATTAATATAAACCAAAATCACACAATATCGCTTACGAAAGAAGGTCACAAAGTACTTCAGTTAGGTTCATGGAAAAATTATTTAGACGATTTAAAAAATACTGAAAATCAGAAAAAAGAAGACAGAGAGCTTGCAAGGCAAGTTAATGAATCTGTTAAGCAAACGAATGAGAATCAAATAAGAATATTGAAATTTACAACATTAATATCGATTTTATCTCTTGGAGTCTCTTTTCTTACTTATTTTAAGAATGACGAAAGTAAAGTGTATTTATTACCAGAACAAAAAAACTCTGATGCTTACACAAATATTTTAAATGAAATATCTTTACCTAAAACAAAGTACTTCCACAACATTGACACCTTATGCTGTCAAGACACCCCCTTTAATTTTTTAAAGCCCTAAACATAAGAATAATTAATAAATTAATCTTTAACAATATACTATGAAAGACACATCATTCAAACATTGTTTAGAAGTAAAAAATAAATTCGATTTAGAATTAAAGCATTTAAGCAAATTATCAATTGTAAGACCAATTGATATTAAGTATTTTACACTTTATTGTAAGCTTTGTGATGATCTAAATAATTTCACACAAGAAGCTGTAGATAATACTTTACTATTAAAATTTGCTGCTAACTATGAAGTTTACGATGGGTATAATGTATTTATATACGAACAAGATGATTTAAACCTTGATAACGGATATCTAGCTGGTATGACAATTGAGAATTTTGTAAAATTAAACAGTCTTGACTTTATATTTTAAACTAATAGAAAACTTGTTAATGAAATATAATGGTTTTCTTTTTTTTGCCATTAATTATTTTATTTTCTTCTAATGGAACAATCTTTCCAAATCTATAGCTCAAACCTATTTCATTTATAAAAAGTAATGAATTCACAACTAAACTTATTCTATTATTGATTCTTGTATCAAAATAAATAAATGGTAATGCTCCTTTAAACCATTCTTTATTTATCATTCCATATTGGTAAATGCCATTCTGATATCTATTGTTTTCTTTTACGTTGAAAAAAAAAGTTAAACCTAAACCAACTCTACTTTTGTTACTTGGCTTGCTAAAAATCCAGCCAGTGGAAAACATATTTGTTTTCTCTATGTCTTCAAAAGTTGTTTTATTATTAGACCCAAAATTATAATCGGATTTTTCAGTTTTGGATGTAATTGCGTATTTGAAAATTAATTTATCCTTATATGTTATGCCTACCGCAAAACCCAATTGTGGCTTTGTTGATAATACTCCATATGTACTTGTTATCTGTTGGAATCCTAACCAAGGTTGAATTTGAGCTAAACTTGTTTTGCTTGAAATTATTACTATTAAAAATAAAGACTTGATGTAATTGTATTTAAACATTATTATACTTTTATTTGTAAAGTTTTCGAAATTAATATAAATAAATATGAAAAAATATTTTTTAATAATTTTTGTAATATTTTCCTTATCTGCATGTATGTTTCCTTCATACATTGAGCATGCAAAGTATGGTCAAGAATCTATATATTTACAAAGGCCAGATTTAAAAATAGAATTTATTGAAACACGTTCTGCTTCAGGAAAAAATTTAACAATTGCCGATATTTTAGAGTTTGAGAAAAAGAAATACGGGAATGATATAAGTATTATCAATATCAAAGAACAAAGAGAAATTTCAACGTTCCTATTTGTCTTTGAATCTTATATTTCTCATTATGTATATGACGTTGTTAGATATAAGAAAAATTAAATTGAATCTTATATATGCTGTTAATTGATTAATGATTGCTCACCAACGTAACAGATTTAATACTTTGCAACTTACTCTGCACTCCACATTCCGAAATCTGCACTTCAAGCTTAACATTTCGCCCCAATCTCCTTAGAGTTAGCAAAGCGCTCTAAGGATTTATAATGAATGGAGTGTTTGTAACACGGGCATTAAAACTACAGATATTGTTATAAACAATTTTTTTTACTTTGTTTTTTACCCTTTTATCCTCATTTTTCCATCCAGTTTGTGAATAGTTTTTTCACACTCTGACGTTGGTGGCAATGCTAACGGACGACTCAGCAAACACGACACGTAAAAAAATGACAAATGGGAAAACCACATCAACACGCAGAAAGTAGTGCAAAAAAGTTCGGGGGCAAAATGCAGGACTATTTGGAAGTTCACGTTTTGTTAGACAGTAGCAAAATGGCGTTTGCGGACAATCGTCATCGTGCATTGACACATAATAGTTGGTTTGTAAATCATATTTTGCCCAAAATTTTTGGCGACACAATTACGAATAGTGACGGAAAACTAATTTCAGTAATTGACATTGCTGAGCAACACATTTTAGAAGATTTCAATCATCATTTTATTCCGACTGCACAAGACTATCTTTTAATTATGACAAAGACATCTTGGTTACACGGACAGGGTTTACCACAATCAGTTTTTACAAAAGAAGAAAAACTTAATTCAACAACTTACAAATTCAACAACTAAAATGTGGAGCGAATACTTAATTGATTTTATTGACAAACTCAGCAATCCACCTGAGGACATTAGTAAACTTATCAAAGAAGAAAATTCTGCGATTGAATATAAAGGATACGGAACGCCTGAATTAGAAATGAAATTTTTACACAAGCTATTTTTGCAAATTCAAGCAGTTCACCCTGAATTTAAATCTTTTGGTTGGGAACAATGCAATTCATATAACGACAACTATCACCATTTTCAATTGACATCATTTACAGTCAACGAAAAACTTGACGTAAATAGTAGTATTGATTTTTATTTTTCATATCAAAACAACGACAAAATGACTTCTGATATTTCTTTTGATTCAATTGAATATCCCGACCCAGAAGAAATTGAATTTGCAAAGGAAAGCAATCTATCATTTGACAGAGAAGGCTTGCATCAAAAGCATTGGGACGCTTTTTGGGAATATCGGAAAAAGAAATACAAACACCTTGAAATTCCTTGTTTAAAATTTTTGATTATTCTAAAACTATTAGAAATTCATTTCAGTATGTATTTTCTGCTTTACACATTCGGAAACGGAGTAAAAATCAAATTTGACAATGAAGGTGTTATTGTGACAAAATTAGACGAGAAAGAACTAGACTCCTCGCCATTAGGTGACGGCATGGACTTAGACGAATTATGAAAAGCACAGCCACCAACAAGGGTTTTGCATCAGGCGCAGCTGAAGTGCAAAATTTAACAGTGATAATATCAATTTTTATACTTCGATTGCCCACCCGGACGCAAAGCCACTGGCGGGCATTGAATCCCCAAACATTACTATCAATAATTTTTGCAACGTACTCTCGGATTTATAATGAAAGTAGTTCAGATGAAATCGAAATCTGACCCGAACCTAAAAGTATTGTTATCAAAAAAAACGTTGTGGAACTACTAAAAGAATTAATCAATAGAATTGCTATTGATAGCTTTGAAAATTTGGTAACGATAAAAAAATTGAGCGTTTTTAAAAACTCGTGAGGCATTATTAGCTCTTTGCTTTGCCAAAGTATTAAACTTTGACAAAGCCATTATCTGAAAGATAAATTTTAAGAATAGAAATGGTTGAACATTTAGCAAAAAAGTACAAGTATGAATTAGTTTGGTATTAGTTAAACCTTCTATTAATCAATTTTTCTAAATCTTTTACCAACATATTTTCGCTGTTCCAATTATGCACTATTTTTAGTTCATTCCATATTAAAAGTGCATCATCTAAATTAGCTGAGCTATTAATTTTATCAATTGATTTGGCATACTCCACCACATTTTCTTTAAACAATTCATTTACAAATGCGATTTTTTTATTAAGTGAAATGGCTGTTTTTAAACTATCAATTTTGGGTTCTACAATTTTTTCAGAAAACTGAAACTCATCTAATTTTTGTGCTATTTTTTCATTTAAACTTTGTGATTCAGATTGTGGTAAAACTGTTTTTCCAATGCTAAAAAAAGGTGCAGGTTTTGTTCTAGTATCTTCTATTACTATAGGTTTATTTTCTACTATGATTGGCTGAATATCTATAGGTAATTCCTCCTTTATTTCAGGTTCAATGATTTCTTCTTCCAATTCAATAGTAGAAATAACCTCGGTTTCATTTATAAAAGTAGGCTCTATTTCAATGTTTTCAACTATTTCAGTTTCTTTAATTACTTCCATTTTTGGTTCCGAAAAATTAAATGAAAAATTGAATGGTTGTTCTGTTTTTTCCTTTGCTAATGGTTCATTAAAATCAGAAATTATATCCTCATGGTTATCCTCCAAAACTACGGCAGGCAATTCAATAGCTTGTGCTGCTGTTTCTAACACTTCTTCAGTATTTACTATTTCGATTTCAGGCTCCTTTAACGGAAATAAAATAGGCTCTTTTTCAGACTCGGCTTCCATTATTTCGCTCGAAACATTGGCCAATGAATTTATTGTTAAATTATCTTCTGAGCTATTATTGCTTATAATAGTTTTAAAACTAAAATCGTCTTTACGTATTTCTTGGCTAATATTTTCTTTAATGGCTATTTGCTCTTCACTCAAATCGTTTGATGTTTTTAGTTTAAGCATTAACTCAAACAACTCGCTACAAGTTCTTTTCAGAACCTCTTTCTCTATATTGCTTAAATTACTATTTGGCAGCAGAATTTCATGGCTTAATGAGGCTAAATCTTCTATTCTTGCATTTATTTTACTAATTAATTGAATTGAATTCATTCACAAAAATTAAAAATATTGAAACAAGAAACAATATTTAGTAATGAACAATTGTTATTAAATAGCTCCAATAAAAACACAAATGAAATTATCACACGCATTTTACATTTTAATACCAATTTATTGCCAATATGTGTAAAATACCAGTTCAAAAAAGGATTGTCTCAAAAGGACAACTTCTCAATTTTTTGTCACATTGAGCGAAGTCAAATGTATTTCGCACTTGTGGTAGGTCTGAAGTTGATAGATATCGGCAAAAAACGGGCGGCAAAATTATAAGGTGCATAAAATTCTGCGTTTATCAGCGAAATCAGCGGGAAATATTTGTTGTTGCTGATGCAAACCAAAAATTATAGTAACATATTCCAGACGGAGGCTGCTTCATAACCTCACTAGCGAGAAACTAGCGAGTGCCTTATTTTTTTTTATAAACTTTTTCTTCGTCTTGTTTTTTTACTGTTCCATCGTCAAAAAGCATACGAACAGAAGGGGTGTAATCATCGTCAATCTGACCATTTTTTACCATCCAAATAAATGCAATTAAAAAGCCTATAGCTAATACAAAACTGCTTCCTATTAATACAAACATTATTTTCATAGTTTTTTTGCTGCTAGCTACTAGCCTCTAGCTACTAGCTTTTTTTTATATTTTATAAATTACTTTTTCTGCCATTAGCCAGATGCCAGTAGCCAGTTGCTGAAAGCCAGTTGCCAGTCGCCCTTTACCTCATTTTCCTTGCTAACAAATACGTACTTATACTGGTAAATCCTATTACTGTTACTGAACTTATGGGCATTAATATGGCTGCTATTACGGGCGATAAAGTGCCACTAACAGCATAGCTTAAACCAATTATATTGTACAACAGCGATAAGCAAAAACTTACATAAATTACTTTCATGGTGTTTTTGCAATATTGTAAATATTTAGGCAATAATTCAAAGTTAGCTGCATCCATTATTACATCGCTACTTGGCGAAAAGCTGGAAGTATCTTCACTTAAACTTATACCTATATTGGCCGTTTTTAAAGCACCTGCATCGTTCAAACCATCGCCTACCATAATTACTTTTTGTTGGTTGCCTTGCAAGGTGTTTATATACATTAACTTATCTGCTGGATTTTGTTTAAACAGTAACTCAGATGAAGTAGGGAAAACAGTTTGTAAAAAGGTTTTTTCTTGCTCATTATCTCCTGAAAGTAAATGCAATTTAAATTGGGTTGTCAATTGGTTAATTACTTGTTTCAAACCTGTTCTGTAAGCATGTTTTATTACAAAACAACCAACATTTTCTCCGTTTATTTTTATGTAAATTCGGGTGTTTAATGCATTGCTTTCATTTTCCAAAATGTTTAAAAATTTAGCAGAACCTACTTCTATTTCATTTCCGCCAACATTCGCCTTAATACCTTTTCCTGTAATTTCGTCAAAGCTGTTTAAAATAATAGCCGAACTGATATTTAAATGCTGCGCAATTTGTTTACTTAATGGGTGAATAGAGTTTTGGGTAACTGAAAAAATCAGCTCTTTTTGCAATTGTGTTAATGGATTACCCATAAACTCAATTTGCGATTCGTTGCTTTGGGTAATGGTGCCCGTTTTGTCAAAAACGATGGTATCCATATTGGCAATATTTTCAACCACATTAGCCGATTTTAAATAGAATTTTTTCCTGCCCAAATTGCGCATCGCATTACCTAAGGCAAACGGACTTGATAAGGCCAAAGCACAAGGACAAGCTATGATTAACACAGCAGTAAAGGCTCCCATTATTTTAGAACTATCGTAAACCGCCCAATAAATAGCCGATGAAATGGCAATGGCTAATAATGCAATCGTAAAATATTTACTTACTTTGGTTTGAAAAGTTTCTACTTTGCTGGCATTGTCTTTTGCAAAAATATCGTTGTTCCAAAGTTGCGTTAAATAACTTTGTTCGGTTAGTTTTTTTACTTCCAATTCAATATTTCCGCTAGTTTGTTTGCCTCCTGCAAAAATAATTTCGCCTAACTCTTTAGCTATTGGTTCTTTTTCGCCCGATACAAAACTAAAATCAATATTGGCTTTGCCTTTTAATAAAATACTATCAGCAGGTATAATTTCATTGTTTCTAATTAAAATTCTATCACCAATTTTTAGTTTATCAATGGCTACTGTAGTTGTTTGGTTATCGCTGTTAATTTTTATAACCGATATAGGAAAATACGATTTGTAATCGCGCTCAAACGAAAGTGAATCGTATGTTTTTTGTTGGAACCATTTGCCGATTAATAAAAAGAAAACCAAACCAGCTAAAGTATCGCAGTAGCCAAGGCCTGTATGGCTTAGTATTTCGTAAAAATTACGTACAAATAAAACCACCAAACCCAATGCCAAAGGCACATCTATGGTAATTAATTTTTTGCGTAATCCTTTGTATGCCGATATTAAATAATCTTGTCCGCTATAAAAAAATACAGGAATAGAAAGCGCTAAGTTGATATAACCAAATGCCGATGATAAGTAATGTCTAGTAGTATTATCTAACCCAAAATATTCAGGAAAGCTTATCATCATAATATTGCCAAAACAAAAGCCTGCTACTCCTATTTGAAACAATAATTTTCGATTGATATTTTTAGGTTTTTCTTGGTTTATATCGTTCATAGTAAACGATGGTTCATAGCCAATGCTAGCTAATAACTCCACCAATTGGCGCAGCGATATTTTATTTACATCGTAAACAATATTGGCCGTTTTCTTTAAAAAATTAACACGTACACCTACTACTGCATTGTTTATTTTGTATAAATTTTCTAATAAATAAATACAACTGCTACAATGAATATTAGGAATTTGAAATTGTAAACGCGCTACCTTATGGTCAATATAACTAATGAGTTTTGATTGTATATTGGTATCGTCTAAGTAAGCATATTTATTGCCAATGCTTTGTTTTAATGCTTTTCCAGGAGTTTTTTCAATGCTGTAATACGATGTTAAGTTGTTTTCAGAAAGCAACATAAACACATTTTTACAGCCGTTGCAGCAAAAAGTTTTATCGTTTAAAACAAGTGTTTCTTCTGCGCAAAAATCGCCACAGTGGTAACAAGTAGTTTTGGTATTTTTATTTAAAGTTTCAATCATTGGGTAAGCTTGTTATATCATAAAAACACTTCTATTGCCTTGCATAAAATACGATTCTTCTTTTTTCAACAAATCGCTTATTACATCATTTCTATTGCTACCTGCTACCAATAAAAAATTATCAAATTGGTTTAACATTTTAAATAATTCTTCTTCGTAATAGTCAGGATCAATGCGGGTTACCGAAAAATTTAATCGGTAAGTTTTTATGTAGTTTATCAATAAACGCTCTTCTTTGGTAGCTTCGGGCGTGGTTTTAATAATTAATTGCACGATTGCATTTTTGGTTTGATTGCTAATTAAATAAGTAAAAAGTTTAATGGCCTCAAACGATTCTGCCGTTCCATCAAATAATAAAATGATATTTTTTAAATCAAATTTTTTAGATGGAAGTATTAAAAGTGGGCATTTACTATCAATCAATAAGTTTTCAATTTTTGAAATACCATCTTCAGTTTTAAAGTTTTTTTCAATGGCTTCTTTACCAATTATAAACAAATCGTTGTACTTCGATTTGTGTTCAAACGAGTTGCTATTAATAATGTCTTGGTTAAAAATTACATCAATTTTTAGGTTTAATTCGGTACATTTATCAATGATACTAGCCACTATTTTATCATCATTTAGTGGATTATCGCGCATTACTTTTTCTATAATTTCCGAGTACTCTAAGTTTTCTAATTCGTGGTTTTCGTTTAAAAATAATTTGTCAATTCCATTATGACTAATGCCATCAATAAATGCACCAGTTGATGTTTTTAAAAATTGGGTATCAACAATGGTTTTACTTTGTTCTATCAATGCTTCAGCATTGGTGTTGTCCTCTAAAAGAATAAGCAAATTTTTTGACATAACTACTTGAAATTGAAACTTTAAAAATGAATACTTTATGTACTTCAAATATATTTTGAATGCCAAGGCGTGCCAATGACTGCACTCAATCCAAAAACTGACAATAGTTTTTATTTATATAGACTTAGGTTTGTTTTTAGGGAAGTGTGATTTTTGATTTGTGAAGTGTGATTTGAGAAATGAGATTTGGGAATTGAGAAATGTAATCTGTGAAATTTGTAAGGGAAATATTCCCTCTTGTGCCAAGGATTTGTAAGGCGAAGGGGGTTAGGAGGATTTTTTATTTGAAAAATGAGCAATAGACAAGTTGTAATATGAAAAGTTTAACCTGCAACCCACAACCCGAAACAAAAGTAACTCGCCAACCCGCAACCCGCCAACCAAAAAATAACTCAACAATTTAGCAATCCAACAATTTAACAATCTATCAATTCAACAATCAAAAATCAATTCCTTTTTACTATAATGCGCTTGGTTTTAAACTGAATTTTTAAATGAACAAAAAGGTTAATTTTTTAATAATTGTAGCTGCACTTGGATACTTTGTAGATATTTATGATTTGATTGTGTTCAATGTAGTAAAACAAGAAAGTTTGCTCGATTTTATCACAGCCGATCAAATGGATAAAACCGATACTTTTTTGTTTAACTGCCAAATGACAGGAATGCTTTTGGGTGGCATTATTTGGGGTGTTTTAGGTGATAAAAAGGGTAGGGTATCGGTGCTTTTTGGTTCCATTATTTTGTATTCGTTAGCCAATTTAGCCAATGCATTTGTTACCGATATTCCAAGTTATGCAGTAGCAAGATTTTTAGCAGGCATTGGTTTAGCAGGTGAATTGGGTGCTGGTATTACTTTGGTAAGCGAAACCATGGAAAAATCAAAACGCGGAATTGGTACTATGATAATAGTTTCAGTTGGTGCGTTAGGTGCCATAGCTGCTGCTATTGTTGGGAAAAATGGCCATCATTTGGTTTCGTTTTTAGATTCAACATTTGCTATTTCATTAAAAAACTGGCAAGTAACTTATATTGTTGGTGGTGTTTTAGGTTTAATGCTTTTGCTACTTCGTGCAGGCACTTACGAAAGTGGTATGTATAAATCGGTTGAAACCAATAAAACTGTTAAAAAAGGAAACTTGTTAAATTTATTAAGCAATAAAAATAACTTGATAAAATATTTAGCTTGCATAGCCATTGGCTTGCCTATTTGGTTTACCATTGGGGTTTTAGTTAATAAATCGCATTTGTTTGCACGTAATTTAGGAGTTGAGATAAAAGTAGCTGATAGTGTGATGTTTGCTTACATTGGCTTATCGTTTGGTGATTTGTTAAGTGGTATGTTTAGTCAATGGTTTAAGAGTCGTAAAAAGGTAATCTTTGCTTATTTAGGATTAAGCTTGGTATTGTATTTTATTTACTTGTTTAACAATCAAGTTTCGGTTAGTTATTTTAAATGGATGTGTTTTTTATTAGGCACCGCTACAGGCTATTGGGCGCTTTTTGTAACTGTAGCTTGCGAACAGTTTGGGACTAATATCCGTTCCACTGTTACCAATACCGTACCTAATTTTGTTAGAGGGGCTGTGGTTCCAATCACGTTAGGTTTTGCTGCTTTGCAAAGTAATATTGGTTTAAATATTACCTCATCTGCTTTGGTAGTAGGCTTAATTTGTTTGTTTTTAGCTATTTTATCTACCGCCTTTATTTCCGAAAGTTTTCATAAAGATTTAGATTATTTGGAGGAGTAGATCAATGAGTATTACAAACTAAGTGTAATGTTAGCTCCTAGTAAAACAATTCAAAATAAAAGAACTATTTTAATAATAACATCTCAATTATTTTAGGAAAATTATCCATTTCTAAGCTATGGATTTTATGTGCTATAGTTTCTGGAGTTTCAATATTGGTTAATGCTACATTAGCTTTGAAAATAATTTCACCTTCGTCAAAGTTTTGATTTACATAATGAATAGTAATGCCTGTTTCGGTTTCATTAGCTCGTTTTACAGCTTCATGAACATGCATTCCATACATTCCTTTTCCTCCAAATTTGGGTAATAATGCTGGGTGAATATTGATGATTTGTTTTGGAAAATTATTTACTAAATATGCAGGAATTAGCCATAAAAACCCCGCTAATACAATTAAATCAGGTGCAAATTCATTAATCTGCTTTAGAAATACGGTTTCATTTTTATACTCATCGCGGTTAAAAACTACACATGGAATATTGAATTTTTCCATTCGTTTAATTACACCTGCATCTTTATTATTTGTAAATACGGCCTTTACTTTTATGGTTGAACTATTGTTAAAATATTGAGCAATATTTTCGGCATTGCTGCCACTTCCTGATGCAAAAATGATGATGTTTTTCAAACTAAAATCCCAACTCGTTTTTAAATACTTTTTCTAAAAAAATACTAGCATTGTTATTGCCATTTAAATTTTGAATAGGCAAACTCATAAATACCATAGCTGTTTTGTTATATTTTAATGAAATACGTTTTGCAACTACTGTTGATTGTCCATTAAAAGGCCTAACACCACCTGGGCCTAGTGTAATTAATTTTGCATTGTATAAAGAATCAAAATTACTTGTTCCACTTGAAGCTGTTTGAGTATAAAATGGTCTAGCGCTTGAAATAATAGTATTACATTTTAAAGTTGGCCATGTATTATCAAAAGGAGTAATTTCGTCATTTATATTCATTCTGATTGCTAAACCACTTGAATCAGTAACTAGTTTTTGAATAGGAGTAAATCCAAAACTTTCTAATTCATTAGGTATATCTGATCCAAAATTACACATCATAAACATTTGACCACCGTTTTCAAAAAAGTCAACTGTACTTTGTTGAGCCAATGATAAACTTGCAGCAGTTGCTCCTTCATCACTTACCCAAATAATTTTATTAAAGAACGAGAAAACCCTTGATTGTGTTAAGGCATCAGGCGATTGTTCGAAGTTATTTTGTTGTGCATCGCGATTATTCAAATATAGTGTATCAAATAATGGTACAAAGGTATTTATCCTGTCATTGATAAATTTTTGCGGAGTATTTCGCGAAGTTAAATAGGCATTTACAAATAATGTTTTTGAAACTGGTTTTTTTATAAAAATAGAATCATAAACAAACGCAGAACGCAAGCCAGCTTTGTCAAATGCCTTGATGTAAAAGTAGTTCCAATCATTGTATTTTATACCTTTAATTCTACCTTCTAGTGCTTTATTTTTAGTGCCTGGAAATACAAAACACGAATCGCTAAAAAGGTTATCTGCCATTATAGTAACATCAAGTACATTGCCTTGAATACTGTATGGATTACTGTTAGTGTCATTTAAAAAAATATCGAAACCATTGATATCTTGTAAACCATCTGCATCACTTGAAGTCCAAAAAAAATGAACTGCTGGAAATGATTTCGTAGTTTTTTTACCAGCAATATTATATAAACTAACACTTGGAGCAGAGTTACGAACAGGGTATGCTAAACTAGCGGGTGTCAAATCTTTTTGTCCAAGATTATCAATTGCTCTCACATAAACATCAATATTTGCTGTATCGCTACCAATAGGAATTGTTAGTAAAAGAGTACTATCTGACCTGTTGGTATAAGTCCAGGTTTTCATACTATCAATTGAAACTTCATAACCAACCACAAATCCATTTGCCGATGTTCCCCACCAATAAGCATCTACACGTGTAGTTAAACGATTAGTTCCACTTCGTTCAATTTTACTAACAGCCATAAATGTTTCAGGATTTGGGCTATTGTTAAAATTACCTTCATAACCTTTTTTACAAGCAAAAACGGTTATAATTGTTAATACAAAAAATAAATATTTAATATTTTTCATTTTATAAAATAGATAGCATCAAACATACAGTTTTAAAATAAACGATTCACTATTTGATGTAAATTTAACTTTTAAATAAACTAATTCATACCGCCTTCTTTAAGCTTTTCGGCATTTTCAGCTATTTGTAATTGATCAATAAACTCTTGAATGTCTCCATTGATAACATCTGGTAAATTATATTTTGTCAAACCTATTCTATGATCGGTTACACGTGCTTGAGGGTAGTTGTAGGTTCTAATTTTAGCCGACCTATCTCCTGTAGAAACCATTGTTTTTCTTCTACTTGAAATACCATCCAAATGTTTTTTTAACTCAATTTCGTACAATTTTGTTCTTAGCATTTGCATAGCTCGTTCACGGTTTCCCTTTTGATTACGTTCTACTTGACAAACAACTACGATGCCCGAGGGTTTGTGAGTTAACTGAACTTTTGATTCTACTTTGTTTACATTTTGTCCTCCAGCACCGCCCGAACGAGAAGTTTGCATCTCTATATCTGCAGGATTAATTTCTACATCCACTTCTTCAGCTTCTGGTAACACAACTACAGAGGCCGCAGAAGTGTGCACTCGCCCTTGCGATTCTGTATCTGGTACGCGTTGTACACGATGTACACCACTTTCGTATTTTAAAATTCCATATACATCCTCACCGCTTACCTCCATTACAATTTCTTTATAACCTCCTACAGAACCCTCCGTAAAATCTAAAACTTCGGTTCGCCAACCCTTGTTTTCGCAGTAGCGACTGTACATTCTAAATAATTCACCTGCAAATAACGAAGCCTCATCTCCACCAGTACCACCTCTAATTTCAATGGTAGCATTTTTTTCGTCTTCGGGTTCTTTTGGAATTAATAATATTCTAATTTCTTCCTCTAAAGGTTGAACTTTTGGCTCTAATTCGTCTAGTTCCTCTTTAGCCATATCGCGTAAATCCGAATCTTTTTCGTTTTTTAAAATATCGCGCGCATTGTCTATATTATCCATTAAGTTTTTATACTCATGGTATTTATTTACAATACCTGTTAAGTTTTTATACTCTTTATTTAAATGTGTAAAACGTTTCATATCACTAAGTATATCAGGCTGACTGATTAACTCTTCTACATTTTTATATCGGGTATAAATGGCTTCTAATTTATCTAACATTGCTTATAAAGCTTTAAAATTTGAGGCGCAAATATAAGCCTCGTATGGATTATTACCTAAGATTTTGATTTTTTGTTGATTGGATAAATTTCATCCAGTTATTTATAAATTAAATGCTAACTGTATATTAGTGGCCTTAAAACTATCAATTTATATAATGGGTAAATTTTTTTTCTCACTAATTGCATTCCTTTTTATGCTTAGTTCTTGTAATTGGAAACCAGAAACCAATTATTCAACCAAATACACTTATTTTTTTACTAAGCGCGATTTAGTGAACGATTCGTTTGTAAATGAATTATGTAAAAAGCCTTGGTTTATTTATCAATTTGAGAACAGGAGATTTATTAAAAGAAAAATGGTTTACAATGATTCAAGGGAGTGGTTAAATAATATAAACGCTTTTGAAGTAATATTTAATAAAGATAGTACTATTACGGCCCACAACCCCGAAGCTAAAGGAACTTGGAGCATCAATAATAATTATTTTTTGGAATTTGATTTTAATACCGCTGATACAAGTATTCATTTAACTGGAAAATTTGATGTAAAAATGAGAGGAGATGACTTAATGTTTAATAAAGGTATATATACCAACGATACGATAAGCGAAACGATTAAGATTCATTTTTTTAGAAATGCTGATGAAATAAAGATTTTTTAAATTTTCAAGAAAGTTCTTATCATTCCAAAAATTGATAAGTTTATTGACAACAGAAACATAAATAAATAAAAAAACCTTTTAGTGTTTGCTAAAAGGTTTTTTTATTTATTCAGTTGTAAAATTATCAATACCGAGTTTATTAGTTAATAAAGTAATAATACCCTCATTGTCTGCAAATTCATTTGCTACATAATGAGGTTTGCCGTTTTTACCAAATGTAATTTCAATTGGGTTTTCGGTAGTTTCTTCAATTAAATATTGGCTTGTTTCAAAATTAATTGGAGTACTTAAACCAATACTTAGGGCATAGTTATTAGCATCTTTAATAATTTGACTGCATAAGCTGTAATCGGCCTCAGCAAAGGGTTTTCCAGCTCCTAATTTTGAAAAAATATCGGCTAGTTTTTTCTCATTAATTCCATATCCCCAAGATGTTTGTTTAATTCCTAAACACCATAAATCAATTTGAAAACTACCAATGATATAATTGGTTCTTGGGATATTTTTTACAATTAAAATAGTGGCTTTACCCGTTTCTTGCCAATCTGTATTAAGATAACATGCTTTAATTGCTAATGTGCGGCCTCTGTCTTTTATATATTTTTCGGGTTTAATATGTTTTGTCATTGTTTATTTATTGTTTTGTTTGAAAACAAAAACAGCCAAGCTTTTCAGTTTGGCTGTTGTCTTCTTTTTTTATTATTAGATATTTATTTGCTTGTAGGGCGTTTAATTTCAACTTCTTCGTAAGCTTCTACAAAATCGCCTACTTTCATATCATTAAATTTATCGATTGTTAATCCACAGTCAAAACCGTAAGCTACTTCTTTTACATCATCTTTAAAGCGTTTTAGTGATGATAATTCACCTGTATGAACCACCACACCATCGCGTATTAAGCGTATTTTTGAGTTACGGAATACTTTACCATCGGTAACCATACAACCTGCAACGGCTCCAACTTTTGTAATTTTGAATACTTCACGTATTTCAATATTACCAGTAATTTTCTCTTCCATTTTAGGCGTGTGCATACCTTCAATAGCCGATTTAATTTCACCAATCGCATTGTAAATAATTGAATACATGCGAATATCGATTGATTCGTTTTCGGCCAATTTGCGCGCTTGAGGCGAAGGACGTACTTGGAAACCAATAATAATAGCATCAGATGCAGAAGCTAACATTACATCGCTTTCCGATATTTGACCAACTGCTTTGTAAATTACACTTACTTGAACTTCTTCGGTTGATAATTTTATCAATGAATCTGCTAATGCTTCTACCGAACCATCCACATCACCTTTAACAATAATTTTTAACTCTTTGAAGTTACCAATTGCTAACCTACGTCCAATTTCATCTAAAGTTATATGTTTATTGGTACGTAAGCCTTGTTCACGTTGTAACTGTTTACGTTTATTAGAAATTTCCCTTGCTTCAGTTTCAGTTTTAGTAATTATTAATTTATCACCTGCTTGTGGTGCTCCATCAAAACCTAACACAACTGCTGGAGTTGAAGGACCGGCAAAAAGCATTTTTTTACCACGTTCATCAAACATGGCTTTTACTTTACCCGAATTTGTTCCAGCAATGATTGGATCACCAACTCTTAAAGTTCCGTTTTGAACCATTAAGGTAGCCACAATTCCACGTCCTTTATCAAGCGAGGCTTCAATAATTGAGCCTACTGCTCTGCGGTTTGGATTTGCTTTAAGGTCTAATATTTCTGCCTCAAGTAAAACTTTATCTAGTAATAAATCAATGTTCAAACCTTTTTTAGCAGAAATTTCTTGGGTTTGGTATTTACCACCCCATTCTTCTACTAGTATATTCATTTGGGCTAATTGCTCTCTGATTTTTTCAGTATTAGCACCATCTTTGTCTATTTTATTGAATGCAAAAACTATAGGAACACCAGCTGCTTGCGCATGACTGATTGCTTCTTTTGTTTGAGGCATTACACTATCATCGGCAGCAATAACAATAATTACAATATCGGTAATTTTAGCACCACGAGCACGCATAGCGGTAAATGCCTCGTGACCAGGAGTATCTAAAAATGCAATTTTTTTGCCACTATCTAATGTAACTTCGTAAGCTCCAACGTGCTGAGTAATACCACCCGCTTCTCCTGCAATAACATTTGCTTTACGTATATAATCTAACAATGAAGTTTTACCGTGATCTACGTGACCCATTACTGTTACAATTGGCGCACGAGGTAATAAATCTGCAGGATCGTCAATATCTTCTTCTACTGCTTCTTGTACCTCAGCACTCACAAAGTCAACTTCAAAACCAAATTCTTCTGCAACAATACTAATAGTTTCTGCATCTAAACGTTGGTTAATTGAAACCATCATACCCAAACTCATACAAGCTGAGATAATTTGAGTAACCGTTACTTCCATCATTTTAGCTAATTCATTAGCTGTAACAAATTCGGTAACTTTTAATACTTTGTTGGCTAATTCAGCCTCAATTGCAGCTTCTTCTCTTTCACTTCGCGCATCATCTCTTTTTTGCTTACGTATTTTTGAACGAACAGCTCCAATATTTGGATTTTTACTTCCTGGATTTAAACGAGCTAAAGTTGCTTTTAATTTATCTTGAACTTCTTTATCAGTAATTTCTTTCTTCTCACCTGGTTTGTATGGTGTATTATTACCAAAGCGATTTCCACCAGCAGTATTATTACCACCTTTATTAAATGGCGGACGTGTACCACCGTTTGGATTATTTCCTTGATAACCTGGGCGATTATTGTTTGGGTTGTTTCCTTGGTAACCTGTTCTAGGAGTACCTGTTCCATTATTAGGATTATTTCCCTGATAACCAGGTCTATTTCCTCCAGTATTATTTCCTTGGTATGGAGGGCGAGTTGTACCGTCTGCAGGTTTGTTAAATTTATTTAATTTATCATTAGAAGTATCACTTCCACCTATATAATTATTGCGTTTACGTTTTTTCTTGTTATTAGCATCACTTGATGCTACCGGTTTATTGCTACTTTTTGGTGGGTCAACTGGTAGAACAATTTTACCCATAACTTTAAGGCCGGAAAGTTTTTCGTAATTTGTTTCCATTACCTCTGTAGGTTTAACCTCAGTAGCTTCAAAAATAGGAGCTTCACTTACAGGAGCAACAGTTTCAATCTTAGCTTCTATTTCTTTTTCTACCTCTTTAGCAAGAATTATTGGTTTTTCAACAACCTCAATTTTAGGAGTTTCTTCCTTTTGAACTTGAACTTTTGTTTCCTTTGGAGTTGGTTTTTTCTCAACCACTTTAGATTTTTTTGTCTCTTTCGGACGTTTATCAGGTCGGGTTTTTGTATTTAATGAATCTAAATCAATTTTACCTAAAATGGTTAATTTAGGCGTTTCAGAGTCATTATCTTCACTATTAATTTCTGATGATTTCTCAACAATTGGTTCAACTTTGGGTTCTTCAATTGGTTTCGATTCAATTATAATTTTCTCTTCAACTTTAGGAGCTACTTTTTCAATAACTTCAGAAACTGGTTCCTTAATTGGAGCTATAACAATTGGTTCTGTGATTATTTCAACAGCTGGTTCAGCTATTTTTTCTGAAGGCTGTTCAACTGTCTTTGAAGTTTTAACTTCAATAGGTTTTTCATATCTATTTGATAAGCCTGATTTTACAACAACAATTTCGTCCTCGTAATCATCATCGCTAACATTAGCTTTTGGTTTCAGTTGTTCAATGGTTATATCTTTAGGCTTAACTTTGTTGTGGCTAAGTTGTTTAGATTCTTCCTTGTTTTTCTTTTCGCTTTGAAAATCACTAAGCAACACCTTATATTGCTCTTCTGAAAGCTTTGTAGTTGGCTTAGCCTCAATGCTATGACCTTTTTTGGCTAAATGGTCCACAAGGGTTTGCATTCCTACATTCAGCTCTTTTACTACCGCATTTAATCGTTTTGTTCCTGTGCTTTCGCTCATTAAAATTGTATCGAATTCTTTATAAATTTGTGCGAATATCGTTATTTTTACTGAAATACATTGTTTTCTGTAAAAACTATTTTAATATTTAAAAAAATTTTATCAAAACTGTAAGGTAATTTTAAGCGTTACTTTAAAATGAAAATGTGGTTTAATGTAGCGATAATACTTCAGACCTAGCCTTTTTCTACAGTAATTGTTGGAAATAATTTTTTAGTTTTTAGTTTTAATTTTAGTAAAAACATGACAAAAAATCTTTATTTATACTAAATCTAAATTCTTTAAAATAATTTCAATTCCAATATTCAATTCATTTTTGCTTATCGTTAAGGGAGGTACTATCCTTATAGAGCTATTGGCATATAAAAACCAATCAATAATTAATCCATCTGCCAAACATAACTGACATAATTTTAAGGTTTGCTCAAAATTATCTAATTGTGCAGCAAGCATTAAACCTTTTCCACGTATTTCTTTTATTTTGGGGTGAATTAGATTTTCTCTAATAAAATTTTCTTTATCAGGTATTTTATTTATCAAATCAAGGTTTTCAATTTCAATTAATCCAGCCAATGCAGCTGCAGCTACCACTGCATGTCCACCAAAGGTGGTTATATGCCCCAAAATTGGATTGTCTGTAAACACATGCATCATTCGTTTTGAGGTGATAAATGCACCAATGGGCATACCTGCTCCTAGTGCTTTTCCCAATAATAAAACGTCTGGAACAATATTCCAATGTTCAAATGCAAACATTTTCCCTGTTTTTCCAATTCCGGCTTGTATTTCATCAAAAATGAGCAATGCACAATTTTCTCTACATTTTTGTTGCAACGCACTCAGAAATTCAATGGTTGGTTCTATATATCCTGCTTCACCTTGGATGGTTTCTATAATGACACATGCTGTTTGTTTGTCAATAATTTTTAAACTTTCAATATTGTTAAACTCTATAAATTCTATATCGGGTAATAGAGGACGATAAGGTTGTGTGTAATATTCATTACTGTTTAAACTTAAAGCAGCATGTGTACTGCCATGATAAGCATTTTTGCAAGCAATTATTTTTGATTTTTTTGTAACACGTTTAGCTAATTTTAAGGCTCCATCTGTGGCTTCTGCGCCCGAATTTACTAAATATACGCAATCTAAATTTTCGGGTAAATAGTCTGTTATTTTTTTTGCTAATAATGCTGTAGGCTCCTGAATAAACTCTCCATACACCATTAAGTGAAGATATTTGTCTACTTGGTTTTTTATAGCTGTCTTTACAGCTTCATTTCCATGACCTAAACTGCTAACCGAAATTCCCGATATGAAATCTAAATATTTTTTACCAGTTGAATCGTATAAAAACACACCTTCAGCTTTCGAAACTTCTAGCATAAGTGGGAAATTAGTTGTTTGTGCCTGATGTGAAAGAAATAATTGTCGGTTTGTAAGCATGTTGCAAATTAATTGAAAGTATCGGAAAATTTATAGACATAACTAATGCTGACAATAGTCAATATTAATAGTGACCGAGTGATTATTTTGTACACCACATTCAAATTAATTTTGAGTATCAAATAAGTAAAACTTATAACATAATTTTAAATCCCAATGTGTTTTTACTTATAATATTGTATTTGTAAAATCTTGACTATAATGATAAATAAAATTCTAGTACCAACCGACTTTTCTGAAGTTGCAAATAATGCGTTGCAGTATGCAATAAGTTTGTCGTTAAAAATTAATGCAGAAATTCATCTTTTGTATGTTAAGAATGTTCCATTGGTTGATAGTTCTTACCCTGATACAATTTATCAAAGCTATATGAGTGAAATTGATGATTATACTACAGATAGATTTGCTCATTTAAAAAATAGTACTTTGGAAATGAGTGGCGTAAAATATGTAACTCATTCGGCTTTTGGATTCATTAATGATGAAATTCAGGAGTTTACCAACCACAACAAAATTGATTTAATCATATTAGGTACAACTGGAGCAAGTGGTATTCAGGAAGTACTGATAGGTAGTAATGCTGCTTCTGTTGTTGCTAAATCTGAGGTCCCTGTTTTAGTAATTCCTCCATCGGCAAAATTTGAAGAGATAAAACATATTGTATATTCAAGTGATTTCAACGAGCCCGAATTTCCAGCTTTATCTCGTTTGGCATATTTTGCAGATTTATATAACGCTGAAATTAGTATTTTACACGTTAAATCTGAATTTGATAATTATTTTGATGAAGAGCATAACTTTTTTGTAAAAAATAAAGATCAAATAGCTTTAAACAACTGGAAAATTGTGAAAGTAGAGGAAATAAGCAATGTTATAGATAGTATAAATAGTTATGTAGAGAAAGAACACACTAACTTACTAGTTATGGCTAAGCACAATCGGAATTTCTTTGATAGATTATTTCACAGAAGTTTAAGTAAACAAATGGCTTATCACACCAAAATTCCTTTATTGGTTTTAAATAAATAAAAGGGTCTAAATTTTACACTAAAACAGGAGATTACATAGTTAAAAATGCCATTTATCAAGTGACAAATGGCATTTTTAATTATATAACTATATTAGAAATTATTTAATTATTTTAAATTCAACTCTCCTATTTTTGGCTCTTCCTTCCACCGTTTTATTATTAGCTACTGGGTTTTTACTTCCAAAACCTTTAGCTGTAAGTCTAGTAGATTCTAAGCCTTTTGAAATTAAAAATTCTTTCACAGCATTTGCCCTACTTTGACTTAATTTTAAATTACTAGCTGGTTTACCTACATTATCTGTAAAGCCATTTATATTTAACTTATATTCTGACTTAATAATTAGTAATTCGGCTAATTCGGTTAAACTTAATAATGAACTCTCTTTAATTTTTGAAGTCCCTGTTTCAAACTCTAAATTACTAAAGGCTTCATTCAGTACTTTGGTTTCCTCCAGTGTCAGTACCACCGCTTCAGGAATAGGATTAATAGCAGCAACAGGACAACCAGCGTTAGAAATAGGACCAGCTTCATTAGGGCAGTTATCTTCAAAATCGGTTAAACCATCTAAATCACTGTCAGGACAACCATTTAACTCTTTTAAACCTTTTTGTGTAGGGCATTTATCTCGTTTATCTATGACACCATCACCATCTGAATCTGGGCATCCATTGAGTATTTTTAAACCGTAAACAAGTTTACAAGAATCTTGGTAATCGGCTACACCATCATTATCTATATCTGGGCAACCATCAAGTTCTAATTTACCATATTCATTAGGACATACATCTTCGTTATCAATAACTTTATCTCCATCTGTATCAGGACAACCATTCATATCTATTCTGCCTGAATCTAATGGACACTTATCGTCTTTATCTGCTACACCATCATTATCTTTATCGGCACATCCCATCAATTTAGCATTTCCCTTTTCATTTAAACAACTATCTTTATAATCAGGCACACAATCATCATCTTTATCAGGACAGCCAAATGCACAAGGCTTACCTGCAACATTAATGCAACTGTCTTTATTGTCAGCAATCCCATCTTTATCTTTATCAGGGCAACCGTTCAATTCAATAGTGCCATACTTTTTAAAGCACTTATCTTTTTTGTTTGGAATTCCATCACCATCTCTATCGTTATTGTTACCAAAATTCCAATTTATCCCTGTTCTTATATTGATAAATTTTGCTTCATCATATTGAGTAACTGCCAATAAATTATCACTAAATAAATAGGTTTGAAATGGACCAAGATTTAAAGACAAACCCAAACCTGCATTGTTAATTGTTTTGTTGTAATAAGTACCACTAATTCTTAAATCTAAAATTGACCATACTTTTTTGGTAAAAGCCAAACTAAGTGCTGGATTAAAAGTTTTTACTCCAAAATTATTAAAAAAAACAAAGTCGAAAGTATTATTATAATTGATTGCATATTGACCTCCTAAGTACATTTTTGTACTTAAACTTGTTGAATAACTTCCTGTTGTTTCTTTAGGCACAAATACATTTTTTAAAAGAGAATCTTGCAAAGTTTTAAATCTATTCTCAATGAAGTTTGAATCATTTATTTGATTTAGTTCTTTTATGTCTTGTCCTTTATAGTTAAACTCTGCAACTGGCATATCATAAGATCTAGTATTTTTATTCCAATTTATACTTCCTATGTCAATTATACTTGCAGATACTGAAAAATGTTGGTTGAATTTGTAATTTGCACCAATATCAAAACCCCAACCAGAGCCAGAAACAAGACCTCTTTTGTCAAAAAATTTAGATATATCATTCATGAAATTATAATCACTTGGTACATCTTGGCTATTATTCAAAGTAGAATAAAACAACTTGTCAATATTGAAATCATTTTTTCTTAAATCATCAATTCCGGCAGTATTAGCCTTAAAGCCCGCTTTTACATAAATAGAATCCATGTTAGATGAAATATTTAAAGTACTTTGATCAATATTAATATTATAAATTCCTTGCAAATATTTTACCCTAAATCCAATACTTAATTTTTTACCAAATTCTCTAGTATAACCTAAATGAAAGTTATAAGAAGCAGTGGAATTAATATCAATATTTCCTAAATTAGCTTGACGATTCAATGTATTTTGAAAAAAAGTTGATCCTTGTGTAAAACCGAGAATGTCTTTAGGAGGGCTACCATAAAAGTCAAAATTAGTTTGCAATCCTAAACTAAAATAATTTTTCTTAATGGCAAAGCCAATAAAAATTGGATCAAAAGTGGCAGATAGCCCCACATTATTGAACGACAAATTATTATCACCCACAATACGTTTAAAAGTACTATCTGGATTTTCATTTTTGTTAAAAATATCTGCTAAAGTAATTTCGGGTGTTTGGACACTTATATAAGAACCCACAAGGCCAAATGTAAAATTAGCTTGCGGTCTAATTCCTGGATTTAGTAAATTACTTTGACCAACATTTCTGAAATTATATAAGTTTAAATTAGTTTGAGCTTTTACAACGACACTCAAAATAAATAACTGAAAAACAATATTTAAAAAATATTTTATCTTCATAAAAGTAAATAAATTAATGGTAAAAAATAAATAGAATTAAAGTTTAAAAGACGTAGTTACACCAAGAGATACTTTAATAAAATAATCACTAAAAACTTTCACAGTTTTGTTTCCATTATTTTCTGTTTTTAAAGTTGATTTCGTAATGATTTTATCTACTCCACTTTCCTTTAATTTTTTTAATAATATTTCATTTATTCCTATTTCACTCCTCGATTTTGTAGTTTGTATAACTTTACCATCGGCATCGGTTATTGCACTCAGTAAAATTGTTTTGTCGTTCAATGAGTCAATAATGGTGTTGGTTTTACTATTATAAAAATATAGCTTTAAAGTAGTTTCAAAAGGAAAACCATTTTCGGTATTTAAACCTAATGTAAATCTCGTAAATTGATTTAAAGAATTTATATCGAATTTACTAGTATCTGAAAGAGAAAAATTAGTTGTTCTTATTGCCAAAGGCAAATCTAACTCCACATCAACGCTTATACTTGAACCACGTTTTACAAATTGATTTTTTGATTGGTCTTTAACAGCGTTAGTAATGGCTTTTCCTTCTACTTTAATACTGTGTGGTGGAAGCGACATGAGTTCATTAATTTTACCATTATTATTTTTATTGCTATATACCTGTGTAGTTAGTTTTGTTTGATTAACCTCACTCACCGATGGGTAATTAGCTTCAAAAGGCAATAATTGGGCATCTTGACTTATACCATCGTTGTTTTTACCAATAAAATTATAATTAAATTTAATTGGTATCCCAATCGAATTATTCACTTTTAATTTAAGTTCTCCATCGTAAAGATTTAAGCCACCTTTTATTTTATCTAAAAATGAAAGGTTGATGAAATTATTATTATCTGATGGAACTTCAATTGTCCCTGGATAACCTTCAAAATATTCAAGTTGTAACTTGGTAGTTTCAATTCGTAAATTTATGTAATCCGAAGAGTCAAAAGCTACTGCATTACCGCTTGAAATAACCTTGGCAGTATAATTTACTGGAATATAATTATATGGTTTATTTGGATTCTGTGTTAAATCAAAATCAACATTTGATATATCAATAGATGAATCAATAATGTTTGTGCCATTACCAGTATATGGAATGTTAATAATTTGACTAGGAAACGGTAAACCATTCCTTTTGGCACCTGGAAAATTTATGGTTAGTTGAATAGGTTCTTTAATTGTAGATTGGGCAACAAACTTTAATTTACCTGCAGCCAAGTTCAACTTTCTGACCCTTTGTGTTGTATCGGATGGTGTAAAATCTATTTCAGTGCTCTTGGCTGGAATATCTTGATCAGGGAATTTAGCTACCCCGCTAATGGCACGTAAATTTCTTCCAATTGCATTGATAACGATTGAATCTTGGTAATTAATTAAAACAGCTGTTGGAGCTGAACTATTGGTATTTAAAATTGGTAAATTATATCCTAAAGTATTGCTCAAAGATTTATTTATTAATTGAATAGAATCCGATTTGCTGGCACCAGGGGCTATATTTGTGTAATTAAAAACACCAAGTTCCAATGGTGTTGGTGTAAGATTATATAATTTCAGCTGTATTGTATTTAAATTGACAGGTAATTTATTGGTGATTTTAATTATTAAGTAACCCTCCGAAAAAGTTATAGACGAAAACTCTGTAAAAGCTTCAAAAGAAGTAATATTTGAAATGTTTTCGCTTATGGCAGGAAAAATACTAACTGTACCTTCTACTGCATCAAAAGCAGCCTTGGACGCTGGGTTAAAACTTGTAGATAACTCTTGTAAGGTAACCTGTTTTGTGTTTCTAACTTCTGAAATAAGAATTGAACCTAATTTATTATTTAAATTGGTCTTATTGGGGTTTTCAAATTCAAAAAAATCAGCCACATCATATTTGTAAAGGTTATCCTCTCTATATATAAAACGAACCAAACCGTTTGCATCAATCTTAATATTGGTAGTATCTTCTTCAACATAATTAAGCATACTTATTTTAGTATTTACCAATGGTATGGCAAATTCAGGTGTAGGTTTATAAGTATCAAATTTCGAAAAATCAGTAGTGTCTTTCTTACATCCATTTAAAAAAAATAGACCAAAACTTAAAACTAAAATTAAAGAGTACTTGTTTGTCATAAATTTATTTCATTTACCACAAATTAAGTCATAATTATGTAAAAAAAAACATTCGAGTAAGTTAACTCTAATAACTAATACAAATTACATCTTAAAACTTCGCAATTCAAAAGTAAAAACAGTGCCTTGTCCTTTTTCACTTTCGGCATAAATAGTTCCATTATTTTGTTTGATAAAATCATGGCAAAGCATTAAACCCAAACCTGTTCCTTTTTCATTAGCCGTTCCTTGAGTGCTTGGGTTTTTATGTTGGGTAAAAAGTTTGTTTAATTTATCTTTATCTATTCCAATTCCGTTATCAATCACTGATACTTTTGTAATATCATTTTCAGTGATACTTGCTATACTTACCTCTCCCCCATCGTTGGTAAATTTAATAGCATTTACTATCAAATTACGCAGCACCAAATTGATGGTATTGCTATCTGCAAAAATTGTATCTTCAGTATTACATAAGTTTACCAAATTGATGTTTTTTTGATGAGCCAAACTGGCTGCTAAAGCAATATTTTTATCAACTAACTCTACTACATTTAATGGCTCAAAAACCAATGGCATGCCTTTTATTTGCGCAGCAGCCCATACCAATAAGTTCTCTAGTAAGTCAATATTATTTTCAACCGATGAAGCAATTTGCCTAGTAAGTTCTTCTGTATTTTCTGGCTTGTATTTTTTATTACTCATCAAATCAAAATACAATTTCATGGTAGTTAAATTATTGCGCAAATCGTGACTGATAATACTAAAAAATCTATCCTTTACATTGTTTAATCTACCGAGTTCTTCTGTTTGAATTTCTAAGGTTTTATTTTGATTAGCCAATGATTTACTAATACGTTTGTTATTGATAAAAAAATAGAAAAACACAATAGCCAAAAGCACAAATAATCCAACTATGGCCAAAAGCATATTCCTGAGTTGTTTTTCTTTTACCAATTGCGCTTGACTTAACTCTTCATTTTGTTTCAGCAAGCTCAATTGTTGTTGTGCTTTTTCTTTATCGTAAATCAATTGTGTATTGGTTACGCTGGCTAAAATAGAGTCGTTGAACAATGAATCTTTTATTTGATTACTCAATAACGAAAATGTTTTAGATTCAAAACCTTGGTTCTTTGATTTTGAAATAATAGCCAAACCTTCGTAAGCTTCTTTCAACTCAAAACGTTGGTTTAACAACTTGGCTTTTTGTAAAGCTTGTTTGTAATTTTGCTCCGCAACTCCATAATTATTGAGCATTAACTCGGTATTTCCTAAGCCTAATAAAATACTTGTTTCCAATACATCCGAATTGGCTTGTTTTGAAATATTGTACGACATTTGGTAAAATGTCAAAGCACGCTTATAGTCCATTTGCGCGTAATAAAGTTTGGCTATATTTTGGTAAGTAATGGCCTCACCTGCTTTATTGCCAATGCTTTTATAAATGCTCAAAGCCTTTTTATAATACACTTCCGACAATTTATACTTTTTTTGCAAAGCATAAATTTTACCAATATTTTCATATACCGTTAAAGTTCTAAAAGTATTTTTATTGTTCTCAAAAATTTGAGCAGCTTTTAAGTTAAACTCTATGGCTTTAGTAAAACTATTTTGTCTTTCGTAAATACTTGATATGAGCACATACACATTTATCAATTCATTGGGCAAGTTTAATGCTTCAAATATTTTTAGCGCTTCTAAACTTAATTTGATGGCATTGGGTAAATTACCAAGGGCATAATTACAATCGCCAAGTGCGTAGTAAATTTGTGCTTTGGCTTTATTGTTTTCAGTAGTCAATTCTAAAGCCTTTTGATAATTAGCTATGGCCAAACCAAAATTAGCCGATAGGTAATAATAAGCTCCTAAGGTTCTGTAGGCCTTAACTTTTAATGGAATATTATTTGAATTTTCGGTTAAAGCAACTGCCTTTTTACTTAATTCAAGTGCTTTAGTTATATTTTGTGTGCCTAGTTTATTAGCAGCATCTATTAAACAATCAGCTCCATTTGTAGCATCTTGGCAAAAAACATTGCCAACCAAAAACATAAAAACAAATAGATAGATATAGCGCATGAAAAAAGTTTATAAGGCAAATCTAAAATAAAACTACTAAGTTTTTTCTTAAAATGAATCAATGTAAAAACTATCCTAAAAGGTTGGTGAAAACACCAACCTCAGGCAAAACGTTTTCAATGTAATGAAAAGTAGAATAAATGTTATTTTTAGTATTTTCATTTGGATAAGTAATTAAATTCAACTCTTGTTTGATTATTTTTTATAGAAAAAGTTCCAAATTCTTTATTAACAAATGCAATAGCAAAAGCCGAGTCGTTCAAATTATGATATATATCTATAACATCTTTATAGGTATTATTTCCTCTAACTAAACTATCATAAAATGTTCCCCCAGCTTTTGAACCAATCCTAAAGTCTCTAACTAAAAAATATAATTCATTAAATTTAATTTCTACTAAATCGGGTAATATTCCAAAATAGTAGCCTTTTTTACTATGCCTCACATCAAAACTCCCATTTCCTTTAATAGTAGTATATGTATTATGCAAAGTTTGGTAACAATTTTGGTCGTTATTATCAGGGTTGCTCGTGGTACGTTCGCAATACCAAGATGTATCGGTTTTGGTTTTTACAAAGGTTAAGGTATCGCCTTTATCACTTGCAAAGCTTATGGTATCAAAAGCCTTATTGGTAAAATAAGGTGTTTGGTTTAGCTGCGCTGCTGTTAAGTAAAAGTAATATTTCTTGGGGTTGTAGTTTTGTGAATTGTTGTTGTCTTTACTACAACTTTGGGTTAGCATAATTATTGTTATTATGCTTAGTAGTTTTAGTTTTATAATTATCGTATAGTTTAATGTTTTCATATTATGTAAGTTTAAACAATACTTAAAATAAGGTATGTTTTCAAAAAACAAACATTGGTTATTTTTATTTAATTACAAAGGAAAGTATTTGTTTATCAAACTATCCTATAAGTTAGCGCAGCACTACTAAGATTTAAAATGAATGTGATGTCAAATAGCTATTAAACTCTATGCTTTTGCCTTGAGCACAAGATTACGAACGGAAGTGAGAAGTAATTTCAAAGTATTACATAATCTGATAAAAATTAAACATTACCATGTAAATGGTATTTGTATTTAATTCGCATAAAATTTTAAAAACCATGTACAAAACATTACAACCCATTTTACAAGCTGAATTAAAGGAAATAGAAGAAGCAGGTTTATTTAAACGCGAACGCATTATTACCAGTCCGCAAGCTGCCGAAATTAAAGTAAGTACTGGAGCCGAAGTGTTAAATTTTTGTGCCAATAATTACTTAGGCTTATCAAGCCATCCTAAAGTTTTGGAAGCTGCTAAAGCTACTATCGATACACATGGTTTTGGGTTAAGTAGTGTGCGTTTTATATGTGGTACACAAGATATTCATAAAACTTTAGAAGCTAAAATTTCGGAATTTTTAGGAACTGAAGATACCATTTTATATGCCGCAGCCTTTGATGCAAATGGTGGTGTTTTTGAACCATTATTTAACGAAAAAGATGCCATTATTAGCGATGCTTTAAACCATGCAAGTATTATAGATGGTGTACGTTTATGCAAAGCAGAACGCCACAGATATGAGCACAATAACATGGCCGATTTAGAAGCTAAATTACAAGCCACTGCTCATTGCCGTAACCGCATTATTGTTACCGATTCGGTATTTAGTATGGATGGAACCATAGCACAGCTAGATAAAATAGCTGAATTAGCCGATAAATATGAAGCATTGATTATGATTGACGAGTGTCACTCAAGCGGATTTATGGGCAAAACCGGAAGAGGAACTCATGAACATTGTGGCGTATTAGGGAAAATTGATATTATAACTGGTACACTGGGCAAAGCTTTAGGCGGAGCAAGTGGCGGGTTTACAAGCGGTAGAAAAGAAATCATTGACATGTTACGTCAACGCTCACGCCCCTATTTATTCAGTAATACTCTAGCTCCAAGCATTGTTGGTGCAAGTATTGCGGTATTAGATATGTTAACCGAAACTACCGAATTACGCGACAAATTATGGGAAAACACCAAATACTTTAGAACCAAAATTGAAGAAGCTGGATTTGATGTAAAACCGGGCGAACATGCCATTGTTCCTGTAATGCTTTACGATGCTAAACTTTCGCAAGACTTTGCTTCACGTTTGTTAGAGGAAGGAATTTATGTGATTGGGTTCTATTACCCAGTTGTTCCAAAAGGACAAGCGCGTATTAGGGTTCAAATTTCGGCAGGACATGACAGAGTCCATTTGGACAAAGCCATTGCCGCATTTACCAAAGTTGGTAAAGAATTAGGAGTAATAAAATAACTTATAATCAACACAATAGAAAAGCGAAAACCAAAAATTTTCGCTTTTTTTATTTTAGTACAATAATTTTTTTTCAGCCATACTGACATTGGTTTGATTTTTGTTAAGTTTGTTTCACAAATATTTGTTAAATGACAATTCCTTTTAGCCAAATGCCGCCAAACGCCAAAGTTTGGATATATGCTAGCGATAAAATTATCAATGCTTCGCAATTAGAAACCATCCATCAAATGTCAGTTCCATTTATTCAAAACTGGACCGCTCATCAAAATCAACTAAAAGCAGAGTTTGCAGTTTTGTATAATTGTTTTTTGGTTTTTATGGTTGATGAAGGCTTTAATGAAATCAGCGGTTGTGGTATAGATAAATCTGTTAAATTGGTCAAAGAAATAGAACAAGCCACAGGCTTAAATTTATTCGACAGACTAAAAATTCAAATATTAGAAAATCAAAATATTCATATTTTCTCAAAAACAGAAGCACTTAAACGAATAGAGAACAATGAACTAAGCACAGAGGCAAAGGCGTTCAATAACCAAGTAAGTGTAAAATCACAATTTGATGCTGAATGGATAATTAACATAGAAAAAGCTTGGTTTTACCCAAAAACAAAATTACAATCAGTTTAAAATACATTTTGCTAGGTCAAAACTATTTGTAGTTTTGAAAAAATATAAAAATTAATCAAAAATAAATAATACCTTAAATGGCCGATATCAATTCAAACGATTTAAAACCTCAAAACGAAAACAATCCTAGTCCACGCAAAAACAGCAATTTGCCTAAATTCAACTTTTATTGGATTTATGCCATTATAGCTATTGTAATGATTGGCTTGTTTTTCCTACCAAAAGATTTTGCACAAAAAACAACTTGGCTTTCGGTAAGAAACAACATGATTTTAACCCACGATGTTGAAAAAATTATAGTGGTTAACAAAGAAAAAGCAGAAGTTTTTATCAAGAAAAACTCTCTTTCAAATACCAAGTACAAAGACGTAAAAGGCCAAGGAAGTTTTGGAGAAACAGGACCTCAATACTATTTTGAAATAGGCGATTTACAACAATTTGAAAAAAACATGGATGAAGTGCAAAAAGACTTTGGCCAAAATGAAAAAATTGTTGTTGAATTTGCCAATACACGCGAAACATCTAACTTTTTAGTAAATTGGTTACCCATTTTATTATTAATTGGTTTTACCTTCTTTATGGTACGCAGAATGAGCGGTGGTTCAGGCGGAGGAGGCGGAGCCCAAATATTTAATATTGGCAAAAGCCGTGCACAACTATATGACAAGGAAACTAATGTAAATATTACCTTTAAGGATGTAGCTGGTTTAGACGAAGCCAAAGAGGAAGTAATGGAAATTGTTGATTTCTTGAAAAATCCTAAAAAATATACTGTACTTGGAGGAAAAATCCCGAAAGGAGCCTTATTAATTGGTTCACCAGGAACTGGTAAAACATTATTAGCTAAAGCTGTAGCTGGCGAAGCTGGTGTTCCATTCTTCTCACTTTCAGGTTCCGATTTTGTGGAAATGTTTGTAGGTGTTGGTGCTAGCCGTGTTCGTGATTTATTCAAACAAGCCAAAGAAAAAGCTCCTTGTATTATTTTTATTGATGAAATTGATGCTGTTGGTCGTGCACGTGGTAAAAATGCCATGCAAGGTGCTAACGATGAGCGTGAAAATACCTTAAACCAATTGCTAACCGAAATGGATGGTTTTGGAACTGATATTGGAATCATCATTTTAGCTGCAACCAACCGTCCTGATATTTTAGATTCAGCTTTATTACGTCCAGGAAGATTTGATAGACAAATTTCAATTGACAAACCAGATTTAAAAGGCCGTGCTGCTATTTTTAGAGTGCATTTAAAACCTTTGAAATTAGCCGCTGATGTTGATGAAACTAAATTAGCTACTCAAACTGCTGGTTTTGCTGGTGCCGAAATTATGAATGTTTGTAACGAAGCAGCTTTAATTGCAGCCCGTAGAAATAAAGAAATGGTTGACATGGCTGATTTCCAAGCAGCTGTAGACAGAGTTATTGGCGGTTTAGAAAAGAAAAACAAAGTAATTTCTGACCACGAAAAACAAATAGTAGCATACCACGAAGCAGGTCATGCCATTTCAGGTTGGTTCCTAGAACATGTTGATCCATTGGTTAAAGTTAGTATTGTTCCTCGTGGAGTTGCTGCTTTAGGTTATGCTCAGTATTTACCAAAAGACCAATATTTATACACTACCGAACAAATGATAAACATGATGTGTATGACCTTGGGAGGACGAGTAGCTGAAGATATCATTTTTAATCGCATAAGTACAGGTGCGCAAAACGATTTAGAACGTATTACCAAAATGGCTTACGCAATGGTTACCATTTACGGAATGAATGAAAAGGTAGGTAATTTAAGCTTTAATGACCCTAATAATGAATATGGTTTTACCAAACCTTATAGCGATAAAACAGCTGAGTTAATTGACCAAGAAGTAAGAGCTCTTGTGGATTTGTGCTATCAAAAAACAAAGGCCTTATTAATTGAAAAGAAAGAACTTCTTGAAATTTTAGCTCAAGAATTATTGAAAAAAGAAATAATATTCCAAGCTGATTTAGAAGTAATATTAGGTAAACGTCCGTTTGAATACCGCAATCAAGAAATTGAAGCAATGGATGCTGAAAAACTAAAATTAGACGAAGAGGCAAAAGAGTTAGCCGATAAGAAAACAGAAACTTCGGAAATTAAAGATACTTCCAGTGAATCAATAGCTGATTCCAATATTTAATTTTAAGAAAAATAGCTATTTAAGACAGCTTTGAAATTCGATTTCAGAGCTGCTTTTTTTATTTATGGTAATTAGCAAGCTGATAAAATACTAATTAAAGACTGCTTTTCATAAAATTACATATTTTGGTAAAATATTATTTCTACATTTCAAAATTGAACTAAAAAACTATATTGCACGTTCAAAATTCAACCAATAGTCTATAGAATATACATTATACTTAAACAAACTTTATTTAGTAATTAATTTCATAAGCAAGTTACTTGTTATAAATAAAATGTATAGATGAAAAAGCAAACAATGTTAAATTTTAAAAAACTTAGTTTATTTGTTGCCGCAAGTTCAGTAATTACAACTGTATTTGGGCAAAAAACCATTACTACCAAAGACTTACAGAATGGTCAAAATTCAATAAGTACAGCTGTTCCTTTCTTGGGTATTTCGCCCGATGCGAGGGCTGCGGCCTTAGGAGATGCAGGGGTGGCAATGCCCGATGACATTAATGCGATGCATTGGAATTTAGCCAAAACACCTTTCAATACTAAAAATGGAGCAGTTGCAATTTCATACACTCCTTGGCTACGTAATTTAGTACCCGATATTTCATTATCTTATTTAACGGCTTATTATAAACTCGACAAGCGCTCTGCAATTGCAGGTTCATTGCGTTATTTTTCTTTAGGTCAAATCCAATTTACAGATAACTATGGTGCGAGTACAGGTAATTTTACACCAAATGAATTTGCCATTGATTTAGGCTATGCCACTAAACTAAACGAAAAATTTAGTTTAGGAGTAGCTTTCAGATATATTTATTCGAATTTAGCTGGTGGATTTAACCAATCCCAAACTCCAATAGATGCAGGTGTTTCGTATGCAGGCGACATAAGTGCCTACTATAAAGATAATACTACTTTTAAAGACAAAGCAAACGGAAAAAAATACAATGTAAATTATGGTTTTGGTGCTGTAATTTCAAATATTGGTTCTAAATTAACCTACACCTCAGCTCAATTTGAAAATTTTATTCCAATAAATTTGCGTCTAGGAGGTTATGCCAATGTTGATATTGATGAATACAATAGTGTAGCATTTATGTTAGATTTAAATAAGCTAATGGTTCCTACAAATCCTTATTACCTAAGAAATTCAAAAAATACAGCAGATTCATTGGATAGAAACAGAAAACCAATAATATCAGAGGGAGTGGATCCAAATGTGCCAGTGGTTCAAGGAATGATTCAATCGTTTTATGATGCTCCAGGTGGATTCAGTGAAGAAATGTCAGAGATTAATATTTCTACTGGTTTAGAGTATTGGTATAATAAACAATTTGCTTTAAGAGGTGGTTATTTTCACGAACCTCTTACAAAAGGAAATCGCCAATATGCAACATTTGGTGTTGGATTACGCTATAATGTATTTGGTTTAGATGTAGCTTATTTATGGCCTTTCCAACAACGCCATCCTTTAGAAAATACTTTACGATTTACACTAACATTTGACTTTGATGCATTTGTGGATCAAAAGGATGAGCCTACCAAGAAAAAAACAAAAGTAGTAGAAGAAGACGCTCCTGCTGAATAATAAAAAATAAATGAGAATAGGGTTTGGGTTTGATGTGCATCAATTGCAAGAAGGTCGTGACTTTTGGTTAGGAGGTATTAAAATTCCTGCCGAAAAAGGAATATTAGGCCACAGTGATGCAGATGTGCTTTTACATGCTATTTGTGATGCCATATTGGGCTCTTTGGCCCTTGGTGATATTGGAAAACATTTTCCTGACACTGATAGCTCATTTAAAGGAATAGATAGTAAACTATTACTTATAAAAGTAATGGAATTAATTACCAATAAAGGTTATAAAATAGGCAATATTGATACAACTGTAGTTTGCCAAAAACCTAAAATTATGCCTTATGCTGATGATATGAGAAGCTGTATTGCAAAAATTTGTAATATTGGAATGGATGACATTAGCATAAAAGCAACTACTAATGAAACCATGGGCTTTATTGGTAGAGAAGAAGGAATAGTTGCCTACTCAGTAGTACTTTTACTACCTATTTAATTCCATACTTTTGTACCTTCAGTACAATTAGTACATATATCAATTTCTTTTCTGCTTTTTAAAATGGCTTTTCTAAAGTTGTTGTATTGTTCGCCACTCCAAACACTTTTAAAACTTTGTTTAGTAATATTTCCAAAGCGATGAGTTGCGTCTTTATCAAAACAACAAGGAACAACTAAACCGTCCCAAGTAATCACACTTCCTCTCCACATTCTCCAGCATTGATTTAACAATTTATTTTTTATTTGATACCCAGTTTCAGTTTTTGAATACCTACTCAAATCTTCGTTTTCTGGAATAAATTCATTGCTTGTTTGATAATCATAAATTTGAGCTGTTTTTATTCCAAGTTCATCCACACCTATTTCTTTGGCTAGTTTCTTAATTTCAGGAATTTGGTGCTCATTGTGCTTAAATGCAATAAATTGCCATATAATATGCGGTGTTTGAATGCCAAGCTCCTTTTTCCATTTTAAAAGATTTTCAGTACCTTCAATCACTTTATTTAATTGTCCACCTTTTCTGTATTTACTATAAGTTTCTTGATTGGTTCCGTCTATTGAAATTATTAATCTGTCTAAACCCGACTCAACAGTAGCTTTCGCCATTTCATCATTAAAATAGTGCGCATTACTACTTGTGGCAGTATACAAATTTTTGGACGCTGCATACTTTACGAACTCTAGAAAACTTTTGTTTAAAAAAGGTTCTCCTTGAAAATACAAAATAAGCCATACTAGTTCGGGGTGTAATTCATCTATAATTTTTTTATACAGATTTAAATCTAACATGCCTGTATCACGAGTGAATTCTCTTAACCCACTTGGACATTGGGGGCAACGAAGATTACAACTAGTTGTTGGTTCTATTTCCATACTTAGTGGCATACCCCACTGTATGGGTTTTTTAATGGTTTTTGAAATATAATAGCTGCTAAATAATTTAACCGCATTTAATATGCGCCTGCTATTTAACTTGGAAAATAAGTTTAAACCATCCTTTAAATTTCTATTCATGTATTATTTCAAAAAACGACATTATTTTATTGCCAAACAAGTACTATTAATGAAATATTGGAAAGAGGTATCAATTAAGGTTTAAGTAATTTAACCAAATAAAAAACTAAGCATTTCTTCAATCTTCCCTACTTCTATAATTTTTATTGATAATCCTTTAGGAAGCTTATTAAATTTTGATAGATAAATAGTGGTAAAACCTAGTTTTTCAGCCTCACTCAAACGTTGTTCAATTCTATTAACAGCTCTAATTTCTCCACTTAATCCAACTTCACCAACAAAACATATTTTACTATCAATGGCTATATTTTCGTAACTTGAAACAATAGCCGCTATAATGCTTAAATCAATTCCAGGATCTTCTACTCTTAAGCCACCAGCTATATTGATAAAAACATCTTGCATACCCATTCGTAAACCACATTTCTTTTCTAAAATAGCCAAAAGCATGTTCAAACGTTTGGTATCGTAACCATTGCTATTACGCTGAGGTGTTCCATAAACTGCTTGGCTTACTAGTGCTTGCGTTTCAATGAGTAATGGACGCATGCCTTCAATGGTTGCGGCAATGGTTACCCCACTCAAGGCTTCGTCACGCTGACTAATTAGGATTTCAGAAGGATTTGAAACTTCACGCAAACCGCCATTTTGCATTTCATAAATTCCAATTTCACTTGTGCTCCCAAAGCGATTTTTAGTAGTTCTTAAAATTCGGTAAACATGGTGACGGTCGCCTTCAAATTGCAAAACAGTATCTACCATATGTTCCAACAGTTTGGGACCTGCTATGGTTCCATCTTTGGTAATATGGCCAATTAAAAAAACTGGAGTTCCTGTTTCTTTTGCAAAACGAATCATATCACTTGCAGTTTCTTTAACTTGTGAAATACTGCCGGGAGTTGCATCAATTAATTCACTTTGGAGTGTTTGAATAGAATCAACTATGACAATATCAGGTTGTAATTCTTGGAAAGCTTTGCCAATTTTTTGGGTAGAGGTTTCGGTAAATAAATAGCAATTATCATTATTAAAAGGCAAGCGCTCAGCACGCATTTTTATTTGTGTATCGCTTTCTTCACCACTGATATAAAGAACTTTTAAGTCGTTAAATTGTAATGCTATTTGTAATAATAAAGTTGATTTTCCAATACCAGGTTCACCACCAATTAATATTACAGAACCCGGAACCAATCCACCACCCAAAACCCTGCTAAATTCTCCATCCTTTAAAACAAGTCTTATATCATTTTTTTGTTCAACTTGATTAATTGGAACAGGCTTTAATGCTCGTTGTGCATTACTCGTTTCTTTCCAAGTACTTTTATAATCAAGTTTTTCTTTATGAATTACTTCTTCAATATAAGTGTTCCATTCACCACAGCTATTACACTTACCTACCCATTTGCTTGATGAAGCACCGCAGTTTTTACAAAAAAAAGATGTTGAAGTTTTTGCCATAATTAATTTGATAAAATTGTTTTTAAATAAACATAATGCATTCTAAAATCATAATCCTGTTTTTAAGTTAAAATAATTCCTTTCAATTAAGATTTAGCTTGTAAAAATAAAATAAATATATTTGTTTTTTATTTTTATAAAATACATTCTTTAAATTAACACATTATTATGCTGAGATATAAGACAAAATTTATTTATTTATTAATAATGCTCCTTTCAACTTTTATGCACTTAAAGGCTCAGGTAGAAAGTGAAAAAGATAGCTTAGAATCTCTATTACCATATGCTAAAGATAATCAGCGAGCAGATATTTATATAGGATTAGCAGAGGCAATTAAACAATATGATTCTGTAAATGCAATTAGTTACGCAAAACAAGCTTTAAAAATATCTAATTCATTAAGTTATGATAAAGGTATAGCCGGTGCTAATATCATTTTAGGTTATATTGACAGAAACAATGGAAACTATAAAAGTGCAAAAATAAGGTACTTATTTGCGGTATCTTATGCATTAAAATCAAATGATTTAAATACAATTGCTTGGGCTTATCAAAACATGGGTAATTTATATTATATACAAGCTGACTACCCTAAAGCTATGCGCTATTATTTAGGTGCTTTAAAAAAAGGAGAAGAGGCTGGTAATTTAAAGAGAATTGCTTTAGCATCTAATCAAATTGGTTCATTATACTCAAATATAAATGATACAAATAAAGCTACTTTCTTTTATCAAAAGGCTTTCAACATATTAAAAGATTTGGGCGATGAAATAGCATATGCTCGTATATCAACAAATTTAGGAAATATTTATAAAAGTAAAGAAGAATATATGAGGGCTTTGTATCATTACAACCAAAGTTTAGAAGTTTTTAGAAAGCATAAATTACTTACGGATATATCAACTGTTTTGAATAATGTAGGTACAATTTATTTAGCACAAAAAAAGATTAAAAAAGCATTCCCCTTCATAGCAGAATCATACTTGATAGATTTACAATCTAAAGATATGCTTTCATTGTCCGTATCTTCCATGAACTTATCTAGCTATTATTTCGAAACTAAAAAAATAGATAGTGCCATTTTTTATGGAGAAATTTCCTTTAACACTGCAAAAAAAAACAACTTTGGTCTTGAATATACAGAGGCTTGTTTGCATTTAAGTAAAATTTATAATTCAAAAGGAAATAAAGAACGAGCTTTCTATTATTTAAATGAAAGCAATAATTCGCAAGTACTGAGTGCAAACAACGGTGCAGAAATAGAAGGTATAAGATCTGATTTTGAAAAGGCAAAAAAAGATGAAGTATTAACTAAACTTGATGCTGAAAACAAGGAAAGTAAAAGCACAGCCAAAGAAAGTAAACTAAATTCACAAAAAAAGAATGTTGTATTACTGGTTTTGGTATGTGTAATTGTTTTTTTTATATTGATAATTATTCTATTCTTCTACTTTTTAACTCAAAAGAAAAAAACTAAAAATTTAGAAATTACTTCTGCGTCTAAAAGCAATATCCTTAACAGAATAAATCACGAATTAAGAACCCCTTTAAATTCATTAATTAACTATAGCTATTTAGCCAATGAAAGTAAAAATCTAACTGAACTAAGAGAATACTTATCAGGTATTAACGCCTCAAGCAATGATTTGTTATTTAGTATGAATAATATTGTAAGTTATTTACAAATTGATGCAAAGAATGATTTGGTTTTTGAAGAGCATTTTGACTTTTTAGATACTTTAAAATCAATCTTTAGTACATTTCAAATTCAATGTAATCAAAAAGGTATTTTATTTTCACAATTAATTTCACCAGAATTACCAAGGTATTTGAAAGCTGATAAAACAAAAATTACCACAATAATTCAAAATTTATTAAACAACGCACTCAAATTCAGTGAAAATGGTGTAATTAAAATTGAAATCAAACATCTAAACCAAGATAAAATTCAAAACTATACTAAGTGCTTCATTTTAATTTCCGTAACTGATGAAGGAAAGGGTCTTAATGGTAAAACTTTAAAGGATTTAATTTTAAATACTAAAAAAGAAAATAATAACGGCTTTGGGCTTGGGTTATTCATTGTAAAAAAATATGTTGAAAAACTTAACGGTTCTTTTGAATTAACTAATAATGAAACAATAGGCTGCAATGCAATTGTTAAATTTGAGTCTACTATTGACAACAAAGAAGATAATGAGGACACTATTTCTAGTTTAAACAATATTAAGCTAAGTAAAAATTTATCCATCCTATTGGTTGAAGACGACTTAACAAATAGTTATACTTTACAAAAAATATTAGAGCGTAAAGGATATAATGTAATTTGTGTAGATAAAGGAAAGGATGCTTTTACTGAATTGCTAAAAACATCCATTGATATTGTTTTAATTGATTTAGGTTTACCTGATATGAGTGGATTAGAAGTAGCTAAATGTATTAGGCTAGGAGGAGAATTCTCTCTAGAAAAAGACATTCCAATTATTGCTTTATCAGCCAATGCGGACCCAATAGAAATGCAAGATTGCGTAAAAATTGGAATTAATGAATACCTAACCAAACCAATAAATAAAGAGTTGTTGATTAATAAAATGCATGAATTAGTTAAATAAAGCTGTTATATCAATTCATGATTTTAATTTTTTTTGAGAAAATAACTCTATAAATCAAATAATTGTAAATATTATAAAATCAATAAAAATATTTAGTGGCTTATAAAAACGCTAGTTTTATTTAAATAAAATAGCATATTTGCCACACTTTTAAAAAAATAAAAATGGCAGTTTTAGTTAATAACGATTCAAAAGTAATTGTTCAAGGATTTACAGGTAGCGAAGGAACTTTCCACGCTCAACAAATGATAGAATACGGAACCAACGTAGTTGGTGGTGTTACTCCTGGTAAAGGTGGTCAAACTCATTTAGATAGACCTGTATTTAATACAGTTAAAGATGCTGTAGAAAAAGCAAGTGCTAATACCTCAATTATATTTGTACCACCAGCTTTTGCTGCTGATGCAATTATGGAAGCGGCTGATGCTGGAATTAAAGTAATTATTTGTATTACTGAAGGTATTCCGGTAGCAGATATGATTCCAGTAAAAGAATATATCAAATCGCGCGGTTGTACATTAATCGGTCCAAACTGCCCAGGTGTTATCACTCCAGGCCAAGCTAAAGTTGGTATTATGCCAGGGTTCGTTTTCAAATCAGGTAGAGTAGGTATTGTTTCTAAATCTGGTACTTTAACTTACGAAGCAGCCGACCAAATTGTAAAAGCTGGTTTAGGTATTTCTACTGCTATTGGTATTGGTGGCGATCCAATTATTGGAACTCCAACTAAAGATGCAGTTGAATTATTAATGAACGATCCTGAAACTGATGCCATTATTATGATTGGTGAAATTGGAGGAAGCTACGAAGCAGATGCTGCACGTTGGATTAAAGCTAATGGTAATAAAAAACCTGTTGTAGGTTTTATAGCTGGACAAACTGCTCCTGCTGGCCGCAGAATGGGTCATGCTGGTGCTATTGTTGGTGGACACGATGATACTGCTGCTGCTAAAATGAAAATTATGGCAGAATGTGGTGTTCATGTTGTTGATTCGCCCGCAGAAATTGGTTCTAAAATGGCTGAAGTATTAGGCTTAAAAGCTAACTAATATATACTATAACATTTATAAAAAGAAAAGCTAATATTGAATTAGCTTTTCTTTTTTAGGCCTCATAGTTCAATGGATAGAATAGATGTTTCCTAAACATTTGATATGAGTTCGATTCTCGTTGAGGCTACTACAAAATTATTGTATTATTGATTAAACATTTCAGCATAAACTTTGCTTAAATCAACATAACTTTGAGCATTGAGTTTAATTTTTTCAACTTGCTCAGGTGTAATTTGCTTAACCACTTTTGCAGGTGAACCCAATACCAACGAATAAGGTGGAATTTGCGTGCCATCAGTTACCAAAGAATTTGCCCCAATTATGCTAAAATCGCCAATAACAGCATTGTTTAAAATGGTTGAATGCATGCCAACTAACACATGATTTCCAATTTTAGCACCATGAACAATGGCCGAATGACCAATGATACAATCATGTCCGATATGAGTTGGACAATTTGGATCAACATGAACTACTGCATTGTCTTGAATATTACTTCTGTCGCCAATAATTATTTCATCTCCATCGGCACGCAAAACGGCACCAAACCAAATGGAAACCTCATTGCCTAAATTTACATTGCCTATAACTGTAGCAGTTTGTGCTATAAATACTTCATTACCTTTAACAATTGCTTTAGTTAAAGTAAGTTTCATTTTTTCTTTATTAAACATTTTATTTTATAAGGCTAAAGCAATATCTAAATACACAAAAATATCATCAGGTAATTCATCTCCTTTTTTAGTAGCACGTTTATGCCCAGTTCGAACCACAATTAAATTGTTATCAGGCACCGCAAAAATGTATTGGCCCCTAATTCCTCTGCAATAAAATATATCGTGACCTTTGTGTTTCATAACCCACCATTGGTAACCATATTTATCGTTTGGTTTGCCATCAATATCTTTTAAGTTAGCCAATTGAATTGATTCTTGAATGTATGAAGAGTCTAATATTTGCTCACCATTCCAATTACCTCTGTTCATATAAAGTTTAGCAAAACGAGCAAAATCGCGGGCTGTTGCATACCAACAGCAGCTTACTTTTTCCATTCCATCTGCTTTATCTAAACTCCAAAAAGCAGGTTGTTCTGCCCCCATTTTTTGCCATAAATTTTCAGCAGCAAACTGCGAAACAGTTTTATTACCCAAAACTTTTTTCAAAATTATTCCAAGTAATTGTGTGTCGCCTCCTTTGTATTTCCAAGTAATTCCTGGTGTTTCTTTTACTCCTGCTTTTAAAGTTAAGGCATTTACATCGTTTCCATAATAAGCCTCGCTTGGCCATGCTAAAGGACTATTATATGTTTCATCAAAATCAATTCCGCTACTCATGGTAAGCAAATGTTTGATGGTAATTTTAGCTTTATCACCTTCTTTATAACTATCAATATAATTGCCAACGGGTTCATCTACACTTTTTATCAAACCTTGTTTAATGGCAATACCAATTAAAGCAGCAGTAAAACTTTTAGCCATACTGAACGAGTTGGTTACACTTTTATCATTGTTTTGTTCCCAATAGTTTTCGTAAACAATCGAATCGTTTTTAATCACCAAAAATGAAGTTGTTTTAAACGATTCCATTTTTTGGATGAGGCTAGCATCAATTTTTGCCTTGTTGTAATTTACCGAAACTACCCAAGGTTGTGGTTTGGTAGCAGCCATTTCTCGGTAAGGAAATAAATGAAGTTCATCAATATCAGGACTTAATTTGCCACTAAAAATAGTCATGGCAAAAACACGATTTAAAAATGTTTTGCCATTAATTAATATGGCAGCTTCGCCAATAATTAGTAAGCTAATAATAACTATAAAAAACCACTTGATGAATTTCATTTTTTATTCTAAATTACACTTTAAAAGATAATTAAGAAAATTTATCGTTGAATTTTATTTTTATATCAGTAGCAATTTGTTTCACTTCTTGTTCTTGGTTTTTATCGCAAATTAATAGCACATCAGGAGTATCTACTATGATTAAGTCTTTCACCGATTTTATGGCTATTATTTTGTTCCCTAATGTTTCAGCTTTGTTTACCAAACATCCATCCACATTGTAAAGAAAAACATTTTTACCTTTAATAGCATTTTCGTTGTCATCCTTTGTCGATATTTCGTACAATGAGGTCCAAGTGCCTAAATCACTCCAACCAAATTCGCTTGGAATAACATAAACATTATCAGCTTTTTCCATTATTCCATAATCAATACTAATACTACGACATTGTTCATAAAATGTTCTAATAGTCTCAGCTTCGTTTTCGGTAAATAGGTTCTGTGAAGCACTTTCAAAAATATCATATTGCTCAGGCAAATGCTGCTTAAATGCTTTTTTTATGGATGAAATAGACCAGATAAATATACCTGCATTCCATAAAAAATCTCCACTTTCAATAAAAGTTTTTGCTATTTCCAAAGTAGGCTTTTCAGTAAACGTTTTTACTTTATGGATATCAGCAGTTACCGTTTCCTCGATATATTGAATATAACCATATCCTGTGTCTGGTCTGCTTGGTCTAATTCCTAAAGTAACAAGTGAAGGACTTTTATGTGCATACGCCATTGCTTCGCCAACATATTTTAAAAATTTTTCTTCATCTATTATCAAATGATCGCTTGGTGCTACTATACAAGCTGCATGAGTATTTAGTTTATGAATTTTAGCGCTAGCATATGCAATACAAGCAGCAGTATTTTTTGCTGTTGGCTCACCTAAAATTCTATCTTCAGGCATATTAGGTAATTGCTCTTTAACTAAAGAAATATAAGCAGCATTGGTAACTATAAAAATATTTTCAGGTAAAAAAGATTTCAAAAACCTATCATAGGTTTGCTGCATTAATGTTTTTCCTGTCCCTAAAATATCTAAAAACTGTTTTGGATATGTGCTTCGACTAGCAGGCCAAAAACGACTTCCAACTCCACCTGCCATTATAATGGCATAATTATTTTTATTTTTTTCCATTAATTAAACTTAAAGTTGAAATAAAACTTCTTCTATTAAGGCTGGCAATTTACTTTATTTTTAAAGTTTTATAAAAATTTATTTTACCTAATAAAAATAAATTTATTTGTTAAAATTGTTTATGTATTCACATCATCACATTAAATTATTGCCTTGATAATTGCAAAAATTCAAATGGTTATTTGATTATTATCAACTCCAGTTCAATTGTTTTTAGGTATTTTTACCAAAAATATTTAACACAAATGCAAGAAAAAATTACAATTGTAGGTGGTGGTCTTTCGGGTTCATTATTAGCTATATACATGGCAAAACGTGGTTTTGAGGTGAGCCTTTTTGAACGCAGACCCGATATGCGTAAAAACAAAATTTATGCTGGTAAATCAATCAACTTGGCATTGTCAACTCGTGGTTTAAATGCACTGTCTAAAATTGGTTTAGATACCGAAATATTAAACGATGCCATTCCCATGGCTGGCCGTATGATGCATAGTGTAAAAGGCGAACTTACTTATCAGCCTTATGGTAAAGAAGGGCAAGCCATTAACTCGGTATCGCGCGGCAGGTTAAATACCAAATTGGTAGAACTAGCCGATGAATACCCAAACATTACCATTTACTTTAATGCTAAATGTGTGGATGTAGATTTAACCAAAAACTTGTGTGTTTTTGAAATGGAAGATGGCAGTAAAAAAGAAGTTTGGAGCGATAGAATTATAGGAACCGATGGTGCTTTTGCAGCTACTCGTGGTAAAATGCAAATGGGCGATAGGTTTAATTACTCTCAAAATTATTTGCATGTAGGTTATAAAGAATTGGTTATTCCTGCGGGTCCTAATGCTGAGTTTTTAATGGAAAAAGGGGCATTGCATATTTGGCCTCGTGGCTCATATATGATGATAGCTTTACCTAATCCTGCAGGCGATTTTACGTGTACTTTATTTATGCCTTTTGAAGGTGAATATGGATTTACAAACTTAGATACAAAAGAAAAAGTAGTTGAATTTTTTAAAACCAATTTCTCTGATGCAGTAGCTTTAATGCCTACTTTGGCCGAAGACTTTTTTACCAACCCAACTTCAAGTTTGGTTACTGTTAAATGTTATCCTTGGGTAAAAGAAGATAAATTGGCTTTAATGGGCGATGCTGCACATGCCATTGTTCCATTTTATGGTCAAGGTATGAACTGTAGTTTTGAAGATGTAGTAGTTTTTGATGAATGTGTAGAAAAGTATTTTCCTAATTGGACAAAAGTATTTGACGAATACCAAAAATTACGCAAACCAAATGCGGATGCTATAGCCGATTTGGCTGTTCAAAATTATTATGAAATGGCCGATAAAGTAGGCGACAAAGAGTTTTTACATAAAAAACATATTGAGCACGATTTAAGCGATTTATATCCTGAAAAATACAAATCGCAATACGAGTTAACTACCTTTAGTTTATCATCGTATAGTTATGCTTTAAACCAAGGAAAGAAAAACGAAGCTTTGATTGACCGCATCATTGCCGATAAAGCCGAAGACAAAATAAAAGATGCAGCATACATGGATACCTTGTGGCATTTATTAGCATAAATTTTTTTTGTAAGGAACGAAGTAATTTCGTAAAGAGATTGCTGTAATAAAGATTTTGTATCAAACGTCAATGCGAACGAAGAGAAGCAATCTCAAGCGATAAAAATTGTACTTCATAACTTGAGATTGCTTCGTTCCTCGCAATGACGAATACTTCCGCAGCTTGCTCAAAAATAAAGCTTTCTTGACCGATAGTTATCTGACTTGCAATTACAATTATCCTTTATCAAACGTCATTGCGATCGAAGAGAAGCAATCTCAAGCGAGAAAATTGTACTTCATAACTTGAGATTGCTTCATTCCTCGCAATGACGCGCTCAACTATATATTAATTTAGTCATGCCGATTGCGTTAAATATTTTTACTTTTGTAACCACTATGAAAAAAATACTTTTTGTACTCACCATATTGCTTTGCCAAAAAGCATTTGCGCAAAATTATACTGCCGAAAAATTGGCTATTTCTCAACTATTAATAAAACAACAAGCTGCTTGGAATAATGGCAATATTGAAGGTTTTATGGCTCCTTATTGGTATAGCGATAGTCTTCAATTTATTGGTAAAAAAGGGATAACCTTTGGTTGGCAAAATACCTTAGACAATTATAAAAAATCGTACCCTGATACTTCGGCCATGGGTCAGTTAACTTTCGAAATTGTAAAAATTGATGTATTGGCTAAAAACAATGCTTTTGTTATTGGTAAATGGTTTTTAAATCGCCAAGCAGGTAAAGGAAATCTAGGAGGTTATTTTACTTTATTGCTTAAAAAAATGAAAGGTAAATGGGTTATCGTTTCCGATCATTCATCATAAAAGAAAATTTAAAAGGCTGCTTTTGTTAAGGCACCCTTTTTTATTTTATTACATTGAGATGTAATGCTATATCAAAGAACTACATCTAAAATAAAGTTTTAAATAGTTAAACTAAATTATGATTTTCCCATTAGCGATGTGCGTGGGGTCGGCAAAAAAGCGGGCCAGCCTGAGCCATGTGCGTGGAAGCATTTTTTTGCCTTGATTTTTTGTTTCTTTTTCATCTAAGGAAAAAGAAAGCAGAAAAAAAGAAATACTTTCCTTACATATTTCACTGTTTTTGGAAATCTCTCCCACTAACATGCTATGTTTCTATATGCTTTTATGCAAAAATAATTAAGAACAATATTGGAAAAACAATTCCTGCTAAAGCCAATTTCCAACCTCTTTCCTTAAACGATAATCGGCCTTTCGGAATCATAATAATACCTGTAATGGCAATGGTAATCAACGATAATCCGAAAATATCAGAATAATAAATCCACCAATTAGAAGTATTTTTATGTAAAGTCATCATTTGGCTAATTAAAGGCGTTTTGGTAAAAGCTATAATTTCGCCCTTGCCGGTTGCTAGTTCTATTTCTAATTCGTGGTTTTCAGCTATAATTTTCAGCTTGCCTTTACGCACAAAATGTTTCTTCACTTTATCTTTAATGCCTAGTTCTGTATTTACATAGTTTTTTACATAGTCTTCGGTAATCGAATCTTCTTTGGGCAGTTGCTTTTGAATTTCGGTAATATTTAAAGTATATTTTTCGGGGTGCCAGCTATCGCGGTGGTTCATCATAATACCCGATAAGGCAAACGATAAAATAAGTCCTACATAAAAATAACCTAAATCTCGGTGTATGGCTCTGCTTGTTAACTTCATTGTTATGTTTTAAAATGTTAATCCTACTTGTACTGAGTAATTAATGGGGGCAATTGGATTTAAGCTGTTATCGTCATGTATATTATAACTCATTTCGTTTAATACATTGGCTAATTTTCCGTTCAATCTCCAATTTTTATACTTGTATCCAGCTACTAAATCCAACACAAAATAATCGTTTACTGGAATTAATCTATAAATATCGTTAGCTACTGTTAATCTGGTAGAACGACCTGCAAAGCGGTTTCCAAAATACTGACTAATTAAGCCAACGTTTAAGTTTTTTAACTTGCCTTTGGCAATTTCATAATTAACACTTGCATTAGCTGTGTGGTTTGGATTATAGCGCAATTCGCTACCTACTATAAAAGTATTGCTTTTGGTATAAGTAGATTGGTTATAGCTGTATCCTGCCATTATTGAAAGGCCTTTTATGGGTTTATACATACCATCTATTTCAATGCCTTTACTTTCTGTTTCACCAGCTAGTTCTTTAATATTACTATTGGTATTTCCATTTAATAAGGATGTTTGGGCTAAATTGCTATTTACAATTAAATATACAGTAGCGTTAAGTTGCATTTTTCCATTTAAAAAGCGGTTTTTTACACCAATTTCGTATTGGTCAATAATGGATGGTTTTATTGCATTTCCGTTAATATCTACACCAGTATTTAAAGCAAACGAGTTAGAGTAGCTACTAAAAATAGTATGGTTAATGGTTGGTTGTAAAATTATACCAACTTTGGGCGAAAATGGCTTGTCAAAAGTTTCGGTATTTACTGTTTTATTGGTAGAATATGTTAATACTTCTGATTGGCTTTGAACATAATTATACCTGCCGCCAATAAATATTTTTACATATTTAGGAAAACTAATCAAGTTTTGAGCATACACACCAAAACGATTAATTGGAGTTTTGGTCAATGTGTTTTTAGTTAAATTAGGTGCGTTGGTTTCATTATTGGCATTGTACTCGTTGTAAATATTTATAGAGTCGTAGTTAGCAAAGTTGTTATAAGCAGTAGTTTGAGTGGTAAATTGTTCTGCATCGGCACCAATTAATACTTTATGAGTTATTCTGCCAGTTTTAAATAATACATTGGCATCTATTTGTTGGATGGTGTAATCATCACCAACTTCCGATTTTTGTATACTACGTTTCCAATTTCCATTAGCTAATACTGCTGTAGAGCTTGGCCTTGCATTGGCAAATAACTCAGTGCCATAATTTCTATAACCTACTAAAGCGCTTAAATCCCATCTTTTGTTAAGGCTAATATTGTATTTAGCCGATAAAAATGATTGGTTAGCATTATACCTTCCCCAACTTACGCCTGTAAATCTATCTCTTGGTAAATCAACTATTTGGTAATTAATAATACCTGCTCCAAAATCAGGAACGGTGCTACTTTTGGTAAAATCACCTTCAATTAATAAGGTTGATTTTGGGTTTATTTTAAACAATAACGATGGATTGATGTAAAACGAATTACTTTCCACATATTTTCTAAAACTATTACCCTGTTGGTACGAGGAATTTAACCTAAATGCAATGGTTTTACTTTTATTTAAAGGTCCAAATACATCAATTTGAGGTTTAAAATTATTGAAGCTAGCGTATGTAAAATCTATATTTCCGCCAAATTCAAATTTGGGTTTTTTAGTAATAATATTCAATACACCTCCCGGAGCCACATTTCCATATTCAATAGCGGTATTACCTTTTAATACTTCAATTTTATCAATTCCGCTCATTTCTATTTTCATTCCATTAAAAAAGCGGATACCATTTTTAAAAGTATTGGTTGATGAAATATTTGAACCTCTTGATGCAATTTCCTCTTGATAACCTCCCGTGGTTCCCATTATATAAACACCATTTACATTTTTGAGCACATCGGTTAAATTACTAATTTGTTGCTGTTGCAATGTTTTTCCATCTAAAATGGTAATGGCTTGTGGTAAATCCATTTCAGTAATGCCATTTTTCGATATTTTGGGTGTTTTTATAATAGAGCCTTCAATGGTAACCTCTTGTAATTCTTTGTTCTTGGTTGAATCCCTTTTGTTTTTTTGTGCCAATGCAAAAACTGACATCAAGACTAAAATTGGTAAAATTATTACTCTCATATTTGCTATTTAGAATTGTTATAAATAATGGCAAATATATTTTTATTTAGATTTGGTCTAAATAAAAATAGGTTGATATTTATCAAAAATTAATCTAATATTAGTTGCTATTAATTTTGATCTTCATCTTAATTTTATAATATACTGATAAGTAATTATTTGTAGATTAAATGAAATTATGAAGTAGAGTTTTGCTAAATTAAACAAATCAACAAGCTACCCCTTTAATTCAGGGCTTCTCTTAGAAATATTCTTTTTGAATTAGGATTAGATTTAACAAAATAAGCTAAAGAATGAAAATACACTCAAGGATTTTTATTTACTTTTAGCTTATTTAATTAAATAAAAAAATGTCATAGTTTTAATCTTTACCTAACAATAAATATTGGTACATTATTTAAAATTTAGGTTTAAATTAGTACTTTCGCTTTCTATGTTTATTGAACCTCGCGCACATACTGATAAAAGAAAAGGCTGGATTGAAGTAGTTTGTGGCTCTATGTTCTCGGGGAAAACCGAAGAATTAATTCGTAGATTAAATAGGGCAAAAATTGCTAACCTTCAAGTTGAAATTTTTAAACCATCGGTTGATACACGCTATGATGAAATAGAGGTTGTGTCACATAATCAAAACTCAATTCACTCAACTCCCGTGGCATCATCGCTTAATATTTTATTGATGTGTGGAGAAGCCAATGTAATTGGAATAGATGAGGCTCAATTTTTTGATCAAGAATTGGTTTTTGTATGTGAAAAATTAGCTGAGCAAGGTGTAAGGGTTATAGTGGCAGGATTAGATATGGATTATTTGGGTAAACCATTTGGACCAATGCCTGCTTTAATGGCTATAGCCGAATACGTTACTAAAGTTCACGCCATTTGTATGGTTTGTGGCGATATAGCAACACATAGTTACCGAAAAATAAATAATGATAGTTTGGTTATGTTAGGCGAACAGGATACTTACGAAGCTAGATGCCGCTTTTGCTTTAACGATGGTATGAAATAACAATTTGGATAATTGCCACTGCAATTTTTAATACAAAACTCTAATTAAACTGCTGCTGCGCCTGTTCCTGCTATAAAGCCAGTTGTCCATGCCGCTTGAAAATTAAATCCTCCAGTTACACCATCTATATCAAGAACCTCTCCAGCAAAAAACAGACCTTTGATTTTACGACTTTGCATGTTTTTAAAATCAACCTCATTCAAATTCACTCCACCACATGTAACAAACTCTTCTTTAAAACCAGTTTTGCCTTCAATTTGATAGGTATCGTACAATAAAAATTGTACCAATTTATTTACTTGATCTTTGCTAATTTCTGCCCAATTTAGTTTTGAATTGATTTCACTTTTTTCAAATAAATAATCGAGCAATCGAGCTGGCAATTTAAATGGAAACAAATTATTTACCTGACGGTTTGGGTTTGCGGCCTTAATATTCATCAATTCATTTCTGCAAGACTCTTCCTTTTTATCGTTCAGCCAACTAATTTGAATTTCGAAATTATAATTTTTATCTGCTATTAAACGAGCTCCAAAACTTGATAAACGTAAAACTGAAGGACCACTTAAACCCCAATGGGTAATCATAATTGGACCAGTATTTTCAAGTTTTAATTCAGGAATTCTAACTTTAACTGGATTAACAGCAATACCTGAAAGTTCGTTTAATGGATTATTGGGTAAGTTAAATGTGAATAATGAAGGAACAGGATCTATAATTTCATGACCTAAGGTTTTTATCCAATTAATCTGTTCAGATTTAGGAGCACCACCAGTAGTAACAATTACTTTACTGCATTCAATATTTTCACCGTCAGCAATATATAATTTGAAACTTGTATCACGTGTTTCAATTCTTCTTACCTCTTTGTTGTTTAAAATTTCAATTTTCAGCCTTTTAGCTTCCTTCATCAAACAATCGATAATGGTTTGACTATCGTCAGTAATAGGGAACATGCGCCCATCAGGCTCAGTTTTAAGCTTTACTTTTTTGCTTTCGAACCATGCAACCGTATCATTGGTTGAAAAGCGACTAAACGCGCTCTTAAGGTGTTTTTCACCTCTAGGATACGACAATGACAATAGCTTCAAATCAAAGCATGCATGTGTAATATTGCATCTTCCACCACCCGAAATTTTTACTTTTTGTAAAAGCTTAGCTGTTTTTTCTAAAATAATAACTTCGGCTTCAGCATTAGCATTAGCAGCACTAATAGCTGCAAAAAAACCAGCTGCTCCTCCTCCAATTACAACAATTTTCACTAGCGATTATAGGTTTAAATAAATTTTGTGAGGATGCAAAAGTAAGTGTTTTTGTAGCTAATATCCAAATTTTGGGGCTTTTACGATTTATATCAAAAAAAAGAGCCTGCAAATAAATTTGCAGGCTCTTTTTATGTTTTTAATTAAAGATAAGCTTATTGAATTGCTAAACGCTTAGTTGCGCTTGCTCCATTAGCTAATTTTACGTTCACTAAGTAAATACCTTTTGTAAAGTTTTCAGTGTTTAAAACTACTTCGTGAGATGAAACTGCATTTTGAGTTAAAACTACTTTACCAGTAATATCAAATACATTTACTTGGCTAATAACTGCTTGGCCTTTATCCATGCTAACAGTTACATTTTCTTTAGCTGGGTTAGGATATAAACCTAATAAACTTGACACATTAACTACTTCATTTACACTTGTGTTAGGTAATAAATCTAACTGAACAGCAATACGAGGAGAAATAAATTGAGCAATAGTGTCAATATATGCTTTAGCTCGTGCAGCAGACATAAACGGATTTGTTTTAATTGCTAATGAATCAGCATTTCTTCCTGTTCCTAAGCCATAAGTATTGTTTGCTTGAACTGACGGTCTATCCCACCATTCCCATGGAGAACCTTCTGCAGGGAAACTTGAAATAAAAGGATATAAATTTTTAATACCTCCAGTAATAGATAAAGCTCTTGTACTGATTGCATCATTGTAAACACCAGCATTCATTTTATTATTTATACCTAATGAATTTGCGTAAGGAATTACTGAACCAGCACCTGAAGCACTTTCAATAACAGTAGCACCTGAAGTAGGTACAATTACATTTCCTGTTTTGTATGGTGCAAAAAAATCAGTTGGGCAATGTAAACCAATAATTGGTAAAGTTGCATTATCCATCCAAGTAGTATCGCCCATAGCACCACCGTAATTAAATACCATGTGAGCATTTCCTGATACTGCAGCATCGCCACTGTAGTTAAAGAAAGGAACTCCGCCAATTCCATTCCAATCGCCTAATGTATCTACATTAACCATCGGAGAGAAATCACCTCTTTGGAATTTCAACTTACCTTCAATATCTAATCTGCTATTTACCGCAGCTAAACCTAAAGCAACATATCCACCTGTACCTTGACCACCAACAACGATTTTTGATGTATCAATTTTATAAGTTCCAGCATTCACACGCATAAAACGAATAGCATTTCTTACATCTTGAATTGCACGGTAAGTAGCTTTAATCAATTGTTCAGTAGCTGCTGCAGCCGCTGCATTAGGATTCCATCCTAAACGGTAATTAACTGCCATAACCACGTAACCACGTTTTGATAAACGATTTGCTAATTCAACAATAGAACTATCGTTTTTGTTACCCGTAGGCTGTTGATTAATAATAGCTGGTAAATAACTACCAGTAGAGGCTAAAATAATCAATGGTCTTTTAGCTGCTGTATCACCTTCTGGTTGGTAAATATCGCATCTTAATGAAGTTGTGATAATTGGAGGAGTGTTGGGTGGAAAAATATTGATGGCTCTATTTGAGTCATACTCAATATTCGCAGTTTTTAAAACATTAGTAAAAACCTCATCAACATAACGCTTTTGTGCAGTTGCATTCATGCAAATAGCCGCAAAAGCAAATACTGTAATAAAACTTAGTAAATTCTTTTTCATTATTTTCTCATTTTTGTGTAGTGGCAAATAAATGGTATTTTATGAAAACAAAAAATATGTTTTTCTTAAAATCGTTAATTAGTTTCAAAATTTAATACTTACTTAATTGTGATTTTTAATAAACTTTGATTTTCAAACGAACTTATTCAAACTAACAACCAGTTCAAATATTTCAGCAAGCAATTTATTCGATCAATGGTTAAACATCAAGTTCATATTTTTAATTTTATATTACATTATCATAAAATAAACTTAATTGTGATTTTAATACAGTAAGATTTTTTTTAGTATTTATACATTCGTAAAAAAATTACCACTATGACCAAAGCTATTCAAACACACATACTTTTAGCAGAAGATGAAACCAGTTTAGGTTTCTTAATGAAAGAAACATTGCGTCTTGAGGATTACTCAGTAAGGCTTTGTAAGGATGGTGAAGAAGGTCTAAACTCCTTTATGAACGAACGTTTTGATCTTTGCATCTTTGATGTAAATATGCCAAAACTTAATGGGTTTGAGTTAGCAAAAAAAGTAAGGGAAAAAGATGAGCATATTCCAATCGTTTTTTTAACTGCCAATTCTTCGGAAAGCGATAAACTTCAAGGCTTTTCTATAGGTGCCGATGAATATATTACCAAACCTTTTAGTACCCCAGAATTGTTGGCGCGCATAAAAGCTGTTTTAAAACGCAGCAGTACAAGACCAGAAACCGACTTAGCTGCTAAAGAAGAAGTAATTAATATTGGCAATACTTCTATTGATATAGTAAATAATACTCTGATAGTAAATGGAACACAGAAAAAAATGAGCAATACCGAAGCTATGCTATTAAAATTACTGATTCTAAATAAAAATGCATTATTACCAAGGGCTAATATGCTGCTTCATGTTTGGGGTAGAAACGATTTTTACACGGCCAGAAACCTAGATGTTTACATTAACAAAGTTAGGAAACTGATAAAAGAGGATGAAACCATAAGCATTGAAAACGTGCACGGAAGTGGTTTCAAATTAATTGCTAGCTAAAACTATTTTTTATAAAGAATCAAGAATTTCAGCCAATTTTCTATCTTTTTCAGTTATGGTATTACCAGCATCGTGAGTGGTTAAAGTTACATGTACTTTATTGTAAATATTGGACCATTCAGGATGATGATCTAACTTCTCAATAACAAATGAAGCTTTTACCATCCAGGCTATTGCATCGGCAAAAGATTTAAAAACAAAGGTTTTTGTTAATTTATGATTTTCTTCCTTCCAATTATCCATAGCTATATTAGTTTATATAAAACAGGTTTACTTGGGCTTGCATCACTCTCGAAAGAAGCAATTTGCATATTAATTAAATACATACCATCAGGTATGGCGCTATCAACAAATACCATTTCTGTTATAGTTGCATCCATCCTTGTTTCATGGGGATATTGCCAAAATGCATGATGAGTAGCCAAGGCACCTCCATCTTCTTCTCTATCCACAGAGGGTAAATCAACCAACAAATGTTTTACCTTATTATCAGCTAAAAACGCTCCTAAAGCTGGCTCTAAATAAGTTGGGTTATTGCCTGAATATTGACTTAATTTTTTATTATTACTATTAGGCAAGGTTCTTATAACCAACGCATTTGCAGTTTTATTATAATGCTTTGCAATACTTTCGTTTGTAACTATCCAATCACCATTTTCTATTTGTTTTGGATTAACTGAAATTACTTGGGCAATGGCAAAAAATTGTTTTAAAGTTTGATTGATGGTAATTCTCTCCTTGCTAATATGTCCAACGCATTCAGTATGCGTGCCATTCCCATGTGCATTCAAAAATAAATTTTCGCAATTGCAAGCACCACCTTCTTGCACCGACCCAACAAAACTACCAACTTTTACAGGTTCAAACTTAGGATTAGCAATATAAAATGCATTTGGATTATCCTCACCACTAAAAAGGGGTAACGAAATATCTAAAGGCTCAGATAGGTTAGCTGAGTACTTGGTTTCATTATGTAGAAATTCAATTATCATTTGGTTTGCAATATAAAATAATAGCCAATAAAAAAGCCTGTAAGAAAATCTTACAGGCTTCAATTTTTTAAAAATAATATTATTCAACAGTAACTGACTTGGCCAAGTTACGCGGTTGATCTACGTTACACTCGCGTAAAACCGCAATGTGATAACTTAATAATTGCAATGGGATAGTGGCAATTAAAGGCAACATAGATTCTTCGCAAGCAGGAATATAAATAACATGATCAGCCATTTCAGCCACATGTTTATCGCCTTCAGTTGCTATAGCAATTACTTTACCTTTACGAGCTTTTACCTCTTGAATATTGCTTACTACTTTTTCGTAATTAGCATTTTGAGTAGCAATAACTACTACTGGCATTTCTTCATCAATTAATGCAATAGGACCATGCTTCATTTCGGCAGCTGGATAACCTTCTGCGTGTATGTATGAAATTTCTTTTAATTTTAAGGCGCCTTCTAAAGCTACGGGGAAACCATAACCACGACCAAGATATAAGAAGTTTTTAGCATCTTTATATTCTTTGGCTAGCTCCTTAATCATGTCATTTGATTTTAAAGCTACTTCAATTTTTGCTGGAACTGTTTCAATTTCTGCAATCATTTCGCGTAAACGTTGGGTAGTTAAAGTGCCACGTTTCTGACCAATTGATAAGGCCATTAATGTTAAAGCAGTAACCTGAGCAGTAAATGCTTTAGTAGAAGCCACACCAATTTCTGGACCAGCATGAGTGTAAGCACCAGCATCGGTTAAACGAGGAATTGATGAACCTACCACATTACAAACTCCAAAAATTGTAGCACCTCTACTTTTTGCTAACTCTAAAGCAGCTAAAGTATCAGCTGTTTCACCACTTTGGGAAATAGCAATTACAAAATCATTTTCATCTAAAACTGGATTTCTGTACCTGAATTCAGAGGCATATTCAACCTCAACTGGAATTCGAGCAAAATCTTCAAATAGATACTCTCCAACTAAACCTGCATGCCACGATGTACCGCAACCAACGATGATTATACGCTTGATATTTCTAAATTTATCTTCAAATTTGTCAATACCAGCCATGGTAATTAAACCTTCATTAATATGAATTCTACCACGATATGAATCAAGAATTGAACGAGGTTGTTCGAAAATTTCTTTCATCATAAAATGCTCATAACCCCCTTTTTCTATACTTTCCAAATTAATTTCTAATTCATGAATGTAGGGTGTTTTGATTGTATTGTCAATGGTTTTTATTGTTAAATCAGTTCCTTTTATAATAGCTATTTCACCATCATTTAAGTATACCACATTTCTAGTATATTCTACAATGGGAGTTGCATCACTTGCTATGAAGTGTTCACCATCGCCTATACCTAATACCATTGGACTTCCTTTACGTGCTCCAATTAAATAATTTGGGTCTTTTTTACTTAGAATAACAATTGCATAAGCACCAATAACTTGGGTTAAACTCATACGAACGGCTTCTTCAAAGCTTACTTCATTATTTTTATGAACTTCTTCGATTAAATGAATTAAAACTTCTGTATCAGTTTCACTTTTAAATTCATGCCCTCTTTTGGAAAGCATTTCTTTAAGCGCAGCATAGTTTTCTATAATTCCGTTATGAATAATTGCAAATTCGCCATTACCACTTAAGTGAGGGTGTGCATTTAAATCGTTTGGAACCCCATGTGTGGCCCAACGAGTGTGTCCCATACCAGTATGAGCTGTTGTACTTTGTGTTCCTATTGAAGCTTCTAAGTCCGCAACTTTTCCGGTTTTTTTATAAATTTTAAATTCTTTACTGTCGTCAAGTAAAGCAACACCCGCGCTATCATAACCACGGTATTCTAATCTTTTTAGCCCTTTTAATACGATTGGGCAGGCCTCTCTATGGCCAATATAAGCTACTATTCCACACATAATTAGAGCAATATTATTAAATATTTTGGGATTTCAAAAATTTGTTTGTGTTAAGAAAATCTGAACTTTTGTTAATGGCTGATAGCAATGGCTTTGAATATTCTATAAAGTCTTCAAACTCTTGAAAATTTAAAGCTTGTTCACCATCGCTTAATGCTTGCTCTGGATTCGGGTGAATTTCAATCATTAACCCGTTCGCACCAGCAGCAATTGCAGCTAAAGCCATCTTATTTACAAAGGCAGCTTTACCTACACCATGGCTAGGATCTGCAAAAATAGGTAGGTGGGAAAGTGATTGCATTAATGGTATTACGCCTAAATCAAAAACATTTCTGCTTTGCATATCAAAACTCCTTATACCACGTTCGCATAAAATTACATTTTCGTTACCACCACACAATAAATAATCGGCAGCTAAAAGCCATTCTGTAGCTTTTGCACTCATTCCACGTTTAAGCATTATTGGCTTATTTGTTTTTCCAAGTTCTGCCAACAAAGAGAAATTACTCATGTTTCTTGCACCAATTTGTATAATATCAGTGTGATTATAAACTTCATCAAGGTTACTTAAATCCATTAATTCTGTTACAACGCGTAAATCATATTCATCTGCTGCTTTGCGAATTAACCTCAATCCTTCATTTCCAAGACCTCTAAAACTGTAAGGAGAAGTACGTGGTTTGAATGCTCCACCTCTAATAAATTTTATTCCTTGCGAATTTAAAAATTTTGCAACACCAAAAATCTGTTCTTCTGTTTCAACTGAACAAGGACCTGCAATTAAATTCAAATCGTCACCACCAATTTCAACACCTTTTACTTGAAATGTAGTTTTCTCTTTTAACTCCTTTGAGGAAAGCTGAAAAGGCGTGGTAATAGGAATAATTTTTTCAATAAAATCAAACTGTTTCAGTTCATCCGTTTTGTAAAATGAAGGTACAATCAATTGATTATTAAAATCTTGATATAAGTATTCAAATCCTTTCAATTGAAAGAATTTTTTTAGGTTGCTAATTTGATTAGCAATAACAGTTTGGCTTAATTGAATTATCACAATAAATAAAAACTACTTATTTTATAACAGTATAATTTAAATTTAGTTTCAAATTCTTTGTATCTAAAACTACACGTCTTGCTGTGGTTTGAAAAATGGAACCTAAGGTACTATTTGGAACTACAATACTTAAACCATAGTGAGTATTTCCAACCCCATTTCGAATATTTTTTAAAATATTATTTAACTCACGAGCAAAGTTAAATCTATATTCTCCCCTATCTACACTCCCTCCAATATATTGAAAACTTTCAGAATAGGAGTCAACTGTTAACTGACTTCTCCCAAGCGAATCGGTTGAAAGTAATGTAAGTTGATTTGGAATTTTAAAATTATTATTATCAAATCCGGCAAGTGCTTTTACCACAATTTCGGCTTTTTGTATGGCAAGTTGTGGTGTTTTGGCTAATCTTTGTAAAATGGAATCAGCTATAAATATTCTAACTTTTGTACCAGCCATTGATTGTAAATAACAAGTATCTTTTTGTTGTGAAACATTAAATCTTGTGGTTAAAGGATTTGTAAGAGACTTGTTACTATTCTCATATTTATTATAGCGTGCATTTCCATTTAAAATTGGAAATTCAGTTCTGAGTCTTGTAGTATCGTTTCTATAATACACCACCATATTAGTGTACGAAGAATTTAAATTTATATACCAAAATCCCCCTTCACCAACTGCAAAATTGCTTTCATCAACAATGGCAAAACCTTTGAATAAATCATAAAAATCTGAAGAATTGAAGGTGTTTTTATTTTGAAGTTTTAATTTAAAATCATCAGTAAGTTTAATTCTAAGACTTGCAGGGATTTTTACTGTACTATTTACGTATGTATTAGCAATACTGTCACTTGGCGAAAACTTACCATTAAAGTTACCAGCTAATATTGCGGATTTTAGGTAATTTCGATTAGAGAAATAAATCGAATCATAACTTAATTTTTCGCTCATTTCATATACACTTATGTTATGTACAGCATTTGCATCACCTGCAAAAGTACTATCATTTCCAATACGTAATTGCAAAACAACAGAATCTACAATGGCATTAGTACCAAATGAAAATGATGCTGCATTATTTGGAATAGTGTAAGAAGTTAAAATAGCGGCATTCGACAATCCAAAAATAGGGTCATTAATTGCACCCAAAATATACAATGATTGTCGGTGTGTGGCCAACGAATCCATAGGCGCAGTATATGAGTTTAATCCAACCGTTTCAAATGTTGAATTAAAAGTTGAATCTGGATTAATAAATCCAACCTGTAACGTATTCGTATCTTTTTTACAAGAAGAATAAAATAGTGCTATTGCACTAACAAATAGAATAAGATTTTTGATAGTAGTTTTGATTTTAGTTTTGAACTTGCAATAACTCTTCATATAAATTGTCGTATGCATCTCCATACATACCTTCCACATGTTCGTGCATTAATTTACCTTTTTGTTTCTTGATAAATTTCGATACTTCTGCATCTATATCAGCACTTGCTTTTACTATTGCATCAGCATGTGTAATTCCTGTAATATAAAGCGCGTTGCTATCAGATTTAGCTAAGGAAGCAACTTGTTTATTATCAATTTCGTTTAGGCCAGCCTTACGAGCAAAATCTTTTCCTAAATTTTCTTCAAATTGATTTTCGAAAACTGAATATACAACTTTTGCATTTCTAAATACAGGCTCATCCTTGTATATAGTTTTCAAATACAATGGGATTAAGCTTGTCATCCAACCTTGACAGTGAATAATATCGGGCTGCCAACCTAATTTTTTAACAGTTTCTAAAGCTCCTTTACAAAAGAAAATGGTGCGTTCATCATTATCATTATAAAAAACATTTTTATCATTAGCAAAAACAAACTTACGATGAAAATAATCTTCATTATCTAAAAAGTAAACTTGCATTTTAGCTTCCTGAAGAGATGCTACTTTAATTGTTAGTGGGTTATCGTTATCATCAATGGTAATATTGATACCTGACAAGCGAACCACTTCGTGTAATTTATTTCGTCTTTCATTGATACAGCCAAAACGAGGCATCAAAACACGTATTTCATTGTTTTTTTCCTGAATTGCTTGTGGTAATCTTCTTGCTAATTCGCCAACATTGGTTACTTGCAAGTAGGGTGTCATTTCTGATGAAATAAAAAGAACTTTTTTCTTAGCCATACTAAAATTTACTTTTTAAAAAAGTATGCAAATTTACGATAATGTTAATATATTGATTAATATTGGAGGCAAAAAAATTAGTAAAAATAGACAACGTGCTGTAAATCAAACTCAAGTGATTGTATTTAAAACCATAAATGAGCTTAAAAACTACCTAAATGACCAAAAAGGTAGTGGAAAAACCCTAGGATTTGTTCCCACAATGGGCGCATTACATCAAGGACATATTTCATTAATTCAAAAATCTTTAACCCAAACTGACATCACAATTTGCAGTATTTTTGTTAATCCTACACAATTTAACAATTCTATAGATTTAGAAAAATATCCGCGAACAACAGCCGAAGATATGAAACTTTTAGCTGCTGCTAATTGCGATGTACTTTTCATACCAAGTGTTTTGGAAATGTATCCCAATGGTCAAATCAAAAATACAGAAGATTACGGTTCCATTACCACCCTATTTGAAGGAGAAAAAAGACCTGGTCATTTTGATGGTGTGATAACTATTGTTTCACGTTTTTTTGAAATTATTAATCCTAATCAAACTTTTTTTGGTCAGAAGGATTACCAACAATGCATGGTTGTTGCTGAACTTATAAACCGACATTTTAAAACAATCAAACTTTGTATTGAACCAACTGTAAGGCAAAATGATGGGCTAGCCATGAGTAGCAGAAATTCTCGTTTAAACAAATCTGAATTGCTTGAAGCATTGGCTATTTCAAAAGCTTTGTTCTATGTTAAAGAAAATTGGGGAAGTTATGAAATCAATGATCTCTTACATGAGGCAAGAAATATTATTCAATCCGCAGGAATTCTAAAAATAGAATATTTTGAAATTTGCCATAAAATAACTTTGGAAAGACTTTCGGGACATTCGAACCAATACGATGACGCTGTTGTTGTAACTGCTGTTTTTTGTGGAGATGTAAGATTAATTGACAATTTAATTGTTTACAAGTAATATTTAAATTTAACTGTCACTCAGTATTTTTGTTACAAACAAATACCGAAATGAAAGTTAAAAACATAGTTATGGCAATTAGTGCTCTATTATTAGCAAGTTGTAGTAATAATGCCCCAACTCAATTACCAGATGAAAAGCCAACCATTTATGGCAATTGGCTGCTGGCTAGCCTAATAAATTACGTGGATTCAACTCAAAGCATTTTAGGGCATAAACAATTTTTTTGTTCTGAGATAATTATTGATAAGAACAGTGATAGCGTTACCATTGTAAATGGCGATTACGAATATTGGAAAACCAAATACGATAGCATATCTGAAACCGAAATTTCTCTACAACATTTATCTCACATGCCTCATAGTAATTTATTTTTGACAGATGATAATAAACTGTTGTACTACGATTCTGCTGCACAAAAAACATTTTACTTCATTAAAGCCGTTAATAATCCAATTGTAAAAACAAATAGCGATTTACCTGCCATGAAGTATGAAATAAATAAACGTTTATTTGAACATACTTTTATTGATATAGAAACCAATAAATCAATTTCATTTACAGCACTAAATGAAGTTAAAAATGAAAAAGAATTTACTCATTACCAAACATTTATTAATAACGATAAGGCTAATATGAGTGAAGATAATTTAATGGAGTGGACCAACCCTAAGACTAAACTCACTAAATTAACCATTTGGAAATTCAATGGCGACACTTTGAAAATTTATTCTACAATAAACACTGAATGTAAAGATTGTAAACCATTCTATGAGCGTGGCGTTATTTGGAAATCACTATTAAAAAAATAAGCTGATATGATAGATGAAAAGTTGAATCCTTGGAAAACCAAGAGCATAAAAACTGTTTACGAAAACAATTGGATTGAGGTAGAACATCATGAAGTTTTAAATCCAAGTGGTAATGATGGTATTTATGGAAAAGTTCATTTTAAAAATTTAGCTATTGGTATTATTCCTCTTGATGAAAACAATAATACATGGTTAGTTGGTCAATACAGGTACCCATTAAATAAATACAGTTGGGAAATTCCTGAAGGTGGCGGCACAATTGGGATTGAGCCAATAGAAAGTGCAAAACGAGAACTTTTGGAAGAGTGTGGTCTAGTGGCCAATGAGTGGACAGAAATCCTTCAAATGCATTTGAGCAATTCTGTTAGCGATGAATTAGCCATTATTTATGTGGCTAAAGGATTAACCCAAAAAGAAGCTGAACCTGAAGATACAGAGCAATTACAAATAAGAAAACTACCCTTTAATCAGGTCTTTGAAATGGTGATGAATGGTGAAATTACCGATAGCATGAGTGTAGCTGCCATATTAAAACTTAAACTATTAATGTAATTACTTTTTTACTAATACAAACCTTACCAAAATAAAATTACATAAAAAATTTAAAACTCTTTTGTCGGGCATTTATATACATATTCCTTTTTGTAAGCAGGCTTGCTACTATTGTAATTTTCATTTTTCTACTCAATTAAAAACCATGGATGAAATGGTAAATGCCATTTGCCATGAAATAGATTTACGATATTCTTATTTAGCCGAAACCGAATTGCAAAGCATTTATTTTGGGGGAGGAACGCCAAGTTTATTGAGTAATGCTCATTTGAGCCAAATTTTCGAAACCATAAAAAAGTATTTTACCATAACTAAAGGTGCCGAAATCACTCTAGAGGCTAATCCTGACGATTTAACCGAAGAGAAACTTTTGGCTTTAAAGCAAACACCAATTAATAGGTTAAGCATTGGGGTGCAAAGTTTTTTTGATGCAGATTTAAAATGGATGAACCGCGCCCACAATGCTAACCAAGCTCAGCAAGCCATTACTTTTGCTAAACAAATTGGTTTTCATAACATTACCATTGATTTAATTTATGGAACTCCTGGTTTAACCAATCATAATTGGTTAACAAATATTGAAACCGCTATTGGTTTAGGTGTAAATCATGTAAGCAGTTATGCTTTAACGGTAGAGCCAAAAACGGCTTTGGCTTCGTTTATTGAGAAAGGAAAATATACCGAAACCAACGATGAGCAAGCTGCCGAACAATTTGATATTTTGGTAAACACGCTTACCGAAAATGGTTTTATACATTACGAAATTAGTAACTTTGGTAAATCAGGATTTTTAGCTGTTCATAATAGCAATTATTGGAAAGGCAAACATTATCTTGGAATTGGTCCATCGGCACACTCTTTTAATACCAAATCGCGCAGTTGGAATGTGGCTAATAATCAGCAATACATAAAAGCATTGCAAAGCAATTATTGCGAAGCAACTGAAGAAATACTTAGCCTTAACGACCAAATAAATGAGTATATTATGACTGGTTTGCGCACCATTTGGGGCTGCGATTTAAAGTATATCGAAACCCAATTTGGAGCCGATCAAGTATTGCGAATTATTAAATCAGCTGAAAAATTTATTGCGCAGCAATTATTAATAATTGAAAATAATGTGCTAAAAACTACAGCTAAAGGTAAGTTTTTGGCCGATGGTTTGGCCGCAGATTTATTCATTATATAATTTAAAAATAACCTGTCGAGTACACACCTCATATGGAACTCGTAAAACTAAAGTTAGGAAAAGCAAATTTATTACCAAATCATCTACATAATTTTGGTGCTTAAACTATATTTAATTACTATTGTAACAATAATTAAATATCAATGAACGTAAATTTTGATTGTAACTTATGTGGCTGTAAAGAAGGAAAAACTATTCCTTTTAGATATGCTTTTAAAGATAAATTTTTATGGGGTGTAAAATGTAATAACTGTGAGTTGGTTTCCATTTGGCCACGCCCTACAGAAGAAGAAATAGTTGAAATGTATGAATCTGACTATTTTACTGGAAACGATAAAGAAACCCATCACATGGAGGTAGCTTATGTTGATTTACTGGCGGCAGGTGATTATGCTGACGGAGTTGAATATATGAAAAAATATTGCCCAACCGGTAATATTTTAGATGTTGGGTGTGCTACTGGAAATTTTCTGTATGCATTAAAGAATAATGGTTATAACGTAAAAGGAATAGAACTTTCGAGTTTTGCTGCAGAATTTGGACGGAAAAACTTTGGAATAGACATTATAAATAAGCCATATGATTTTAAGTTATTAAACACTGAACTACCCGAAAATCATTTTGATGTGGTACTAATGGGCGATGTTTTAGAACATTTTACCAATCCAACCGAAGCTATGAAACTTACCTATAAAATTTTAAAACCTGAAGGAGTTGCATTAATTCAATTACCCGGAACACTAAATTTGCTATCAAGTAAACTAGGCTTTATAGTTTATAAGCTAATCGGCTCTCAAAAAACCATGCATATACCTCCTTTTCATTTAACTGAATTTAATGCAAAAACGGCTAAGCAAATGTTTAAAGCGTGTGGCTTTAGTAGGGTTATTATCAAAGAAGAGGTTAAACATCCAAGTACTATTCCTTTACGTGGTTCTTTTCTTGAAAACACAGTAAAATATATTTTCCAACATATCAATTTTCATTTAACTAAATGGTTTGGCATAGCTGGAGATAGAATTATTATTGAAGTTTATAAATAAATGAAAAGAATGAAAAGGAATATTATTACAATAATACTTGTTTTATTATGTCAATTTTTATCTGCACAGATAAGTGTCACAATGAGGCCAGATTCAGTTGCAGGTAAAGACGCTTGGGTTGCTAGCGATTTTTTAAATACAAATTTTAGTAATTATCCAACATTGGGTGCAATCTCTTGGACAAAAAATAATCAAACTGTAGTATTCAACTCAAGGGGTCTTTTAGAATTTGATTTAAGTACAATACCAAGCTGTGCTGTAATAAATAGCGCAAAGATTAGTCTTTATTGTAATACAACCTCTGACCACACTCAGTTAAATTCAAGCTTTAGTGGTTCAAATGCAGCTTATTTGCAAAGAATAACTTCCAATTGGAATGAATATTCTGTTACTTGGAATAATCAACCTTCAACAACAACTTTAAACCAGGTTTCACTTGCCCAAAGTACAAGCTCAACTCAAAACTATGAAAACATAGATGTTACCAATTTAATTAAAGACATAAAACAAAACCCCACAACAAGTTTTGGATTAATGTTAAAGCTACAAACAGAGGCTTATTACCGAAGTTTTATTATGTCAACTTCAGACCATGCTGATAGCACCAAATGGCCTAAGTTAGTAATTGATTATACCAGTCCTCCATTAACAAATAATACAATTAATATTTCTCAAAATACTTTTTGTGCTGGCATTTTGTACCCTTCAATAACAGGCTCAATTCCAATTGGTGGCGATGGTACATTTTCCTACAATTGGATTGTTTCAACAACAAATGCAAATGAAGGCTTTTCAAATGCAGGAGGAGTTAATAATTTACAAAACTACACCCCAATTAATCTAAACGTTAATACGTGGTTTAAAAGAATAACTTATTCATGTGGATCTATAGATACTTCTGAGGCTATTGCATTAACTATTTTACCAAAACCAATAACTAGTTTTAGCATAAACAATAATGCTCAGTGTTTAGCTGGAAATAATTTTATATTAACAGATAACACTAGCTTTTCAGGTATTGGAGGATATACTCGCTTGTGGAATTTAGGAAATGGAAGTACAGACACATCTAGCTTGGCCAATTTAAGCAAGAGTTACAATACCTCAGGAAGTTACACTATTAAACTACTAACAATTGGAAACAATGGTTGTAAAGATTCATTAACACAATCAGTAACAACAGGAGTTAAACCAATTGCAGGATTTACCATTAATAGCAGCAATCAATGTTTAAATAATAATAACTTTACCTTTACCGATACTTCAATGGTGAATAGTGGTACTTTAACTCGTGTTTGGAATTTGGGTTCTCTCAATAATACATCAACATTAGTAAGTACAAATAAAACATTTACTCTAGCAGGAAACTATACTATAAAATTAATATCAAACAACCTTGGTTGCAGAGATACTATAACTAAAACTGTTTCAGTGTTTCCAAATGCTAAAATTGGATTTTATAGTAATAATGGAACACAATGTTTAAATGGAAACAACTTTGTTTTTAATGATACCTCATCAGTTTCAAATGGAACTTTAACACGAAACTGGGATTTTGGTAACAATACTTTCGATAATTCAAGCATAGCTTTTGTAAATTATACTACGCCTAATTCTTATCCCGTAAAATTAGTAGTAATAACCAATAATGGCTGCAAAGATTCATTAATTAAAACAGTAAATGTAATCTCCAATCCAAATGTTGGATTTATGTTAAATAATTCAGAACAATGTATAAATGGTAATAATTTTATTTTTACTGATACCTCAAAAACAACAAATGGTAATTTATCAAGAACTTGGAACTTTGGAACAGGAGTAAACGACATTTCTTCAAATATTAATCCAAGCAAAACCTATACCAATAGCGGCATTTATCAAGTTAAATTATTAGTAAACAATAATGGCTGTAAAGATTCTATTACTAAATCAATAACAGTATTTCCCAAGCCAGTAGTTGGTTTTATAATAAATAATACCACGCAATGCTTAAAGGGAAATAATTTTATTTTTAATGATACCTCTTCAATTAGTGCTGGAAATTATACCCGAAATTGGAGCTTTGGTAATGGTACTTTTGCCACTTCAAGTGGAGTAAATACTACCTATGAAAATGCAAACAATTACTCCATTAAATTAGTTATTACAAGTAATAATGGCTGTAAAGATTCATTAAGTAAATTGATAATTGTAAATGCTAACCCAATTGCAGGATTTACAATTAATAACAAAAGTCAATGTTTGGTTGGAAACAGTTTTTCATTTATAGATACATCAATAACAACAAATGGAAATTTACAGCGCCTTTGGAATTTCGGAAACAATGAAAGTTCTAATTCAATCAATCCTAATAAATCATATACTGAAGCTAATGTTTACAATGTAAAACTAGTAATTACTGCAAGTAATGGTTGTAAAGACTCGGTAGTAAATACTGTTAGCGTTAACCCTAAACCTACTGTTGGTTTTACCGTTAATAACTATTCACAATGTTTAAAAGGCAATAATTTTATTTTCAATGATACTTCGGTAATAAGCAACAGGGAAACACTAACAAGTAGTTGGGATTTTGGAGATACTAGTTTTGCAACTGCCAAAACTTTTAGTAAAAGCTATGGTAATTTGAATAATTATGTTGTTAAATTATTGGTAACAAGTGCTAATAATTGTAAAGATTCATTATCCAAAATTGTAACACTAAATCCTTCTACAACTGCAATGATTAGTGCTAATGGTAAAACCGATTTTTGTCAAGGTGAAAACGTATTGTTAATTGCTAATTCAGGCAATGGCTTAAGCTACAATTGGCTTAATAATGGTGTTAAAATAATTAATGAATTAAATTCAACTTTAACTGCTAATACCAATGGAGTGCATAAAGCTGTTGTTACAAATTCATTTGGATGTAAAGATACTTCAAATCCTTTAAATATAATTGTAAATTCAATTCCAAATATTGGAAATATTAATGGTATAGTTAATGCAAATACGAACGATACATTTACTTATTTTGTAACTCCACAATCGGGTTTTGGTTATACTTGGTATGCTATTAATGGAACTATTTTAAACGGACAAGGAAACAATTTGGTTAAAGTTAAATGGTCTAATTTAGGTTCAGGAAATTTAAAAGTATTGGTGTCAAATGCTAAACTTTGTTTAGATTCTTCTAAAATAAATGTTTCAATTTTAAACACAGGAATTAGCGATTTATTGGCAACAAATTTTACAGTTTTTCCCAATCCAACCAAATCAATTTTAACAATTAATAGCAACAATATTTTAGTAGGTAATAAATTTACCATTACTAATTTAATAGGTCAGGTAATCATTACAGGTAAATTAAACCTTGATGAGACTATTGTAAATACTGAATCTTTAGCTATTGGAATGTATTTGCTCAGTATTGAAGGAGTAAATAAACAAGCTATAAAGATTATTAAAGAATAGCCATTTAGTAAATACCAATTTTAAAGCATATTGTTTTGAAATTGGTATTTACAATTTGTTTATTTCGTTAAAGTTTTACTACCAAATTAATTTTCTTACTTTCGCACCTCATTTAAAAAATCAAAATATTGGCAGCGCTATTATTTTGATTGAATTTACACGATTATGCACAGAACACATACCTGCGGAGAACTTAGAATTACTGATATTAACACCACCGTTACCTTGAGTGGTTGGTTGCAAAAAAGCCGCGATTTAGGCGGAATGACTTTTATTGATTTACGCGATAGATATGGCATTACGCAATTGGCTTTTAATATGGAAACCAATGCAGCTATTTGCGAAAAAGCACGCAAATGTGGCCGTGAGTTTGTATTAAAAGTTACTGGTAAAGTAATAGAACGCAGCAGTAAAAACGCCAATATTCCTACTGGCGAAATTGAAATAGAAGTAACGGAATTTGAAATTTTAAACGAAGCGCAAACTCCTCCGTTTACCATTGAAGATAATACTGATGGTGGTGATGATTTGCGTATGAAATATCGTTATTTAGATATTCGCAGAAAACCTGTTCTTGATAATTTATTGTTGCGCCATAAAATGAGTCAACAAACTCGTGTTTATTTAGATGCACAACAATTTACCGAGGTTGAAACTCCAGTTTTAATTAAATCAACTCCCGAAGGTGCACGCGATTTTGTGGTGCCAAGCCGCATGAACCAAGGACAGTTTTACGCTTTGCCACAATCGCCACAAACTTTTAAACAATTGCTAATGGTAGCTGGTATGGACAGATACTACCAAATAGTAAAATGTTTTAGAGATGAAGATTTGCGTGCCGACCGTCAACCAGAGTTTACACAAATTGATTGCGAAATGAGCTTTGTGGAACAAGAAGACATTTTAAACATGTTTGAAGGCTTGGTAAAACATTTGTTTAAAAATGTAAAAGGTGTTGAAATTGATACTTTGCCAAGAATGACCTTTGCCGATGCCGCAAAATATTATGGTTCTGATAAACCTGATACAAGGTTTGAAATGAAATTTGTGGAGTTAAATGAAATAACCAAAGGTAAAGGTTTCCCTGTTTTTGATAATGCAGAATTGGTTGTAGGAATTTGTGCCAAAGGTTGTGCTGAATATACCCGCAAACAGTTAGATGAATTAACTGAGTTTGTTAAACGTCCTCAAATTGGCGCAACTGGTTTGGTTTATGCTAGAGTAAATGCTGATGGTTCGGTAAAATCATCGGTAGATAAATTTTACGATGAAACCACTTTAAAAAAATGGGCCGAAGCTATGAATGCAGTTCCTGGCGATTTGTTATTAATAATGGCTGGCGCAACAGATAAAACCCGCAAAGCATTGTGCGAATTACGTTTGGAAATGGGAACCCGCATAGGTTTACGTAATCCTGATGTGTATTCATGTTTATGGGTAATTGATTTTCCATTGTTAGAGTTTATTGAAGAAGAAGGCCGTTGGTTTGCAATGCATCATCCTTTTACTTCACCAAAACCTGAAGATATAGACCATTTAACTAATGGCGATTACGCCAAAGTAAGAGCCAATGCTTACGATATGGTTATAAATGGAGTAGAAGTGGGCGGAGGTTCTATCCGTATTTTCGATAAAACACTGCAAGGCAAAATGTTTGAAGTATTAGGTTTTACAAAAGAAGAAGCGCAAACTCAATTTGGATTTTTAATGAATGCTTTTGAATATGGTGCACCACCACATGGTGGAATTGCATTTGGTTTCGATAGGTTATGTTCACTTTTTGGAGGCGAAAATTCTATCAGAGATTTTATAGCTTTCCCTAAAAATAACTCAGGTCGCGATGTAATGATTGATGGCCCAAGCCCAATTGATCAAAAACAATTGAATGAGTTGGGAATTAGTGTTAATAGTTTATAAATAATTGAACATGAAAAAAGCCGAACAAATTGCATTTGTTCGGCTTTTTTGTTTACGATTGATTGAAAATAACGTAGGTTTAAGTCTTGTTTTTTATTATTAAATTTTATTATTAATATTTTATGCTTAATATTAATAAATTGATATTTAAGTATTTGCAAGTTTTATTTTTGTCAAATACGGAATTGGATTCCGTATTTGACAAATTTTATTATACATTTGTTTTATGATTCAGAGGGTAGCTTCAACTAAAATAAAACAACTGGCTAAGAAATTTCCAGCTATTGGTTTACTTGGTCCTAGGCAATCGGGTAAAACTACTTTGGCTAAAGAATTATTCCCTAAAAAGCCATACATTAGTTTCGAAAATCAGGATAATGTAATATTAGCCATGAGCGATCCTCGTGCATTTTTAACTAAGTATAAAACAGGTGCCATTTTCGATGAAATACAGCGTGTACCTAAATTGCTTTCATACATGCAAGGCGTGATAGACTCACAACCTAATAAAGTGGGTTTATTTGTAATTACAGGCTCGCAAAATCTATTATTATTAGAAAGTGTTTCCCAAACATTAGCAGGTCGTATTGCATTTATTCATTTATTGCCATTTAGTATTGCGGAATTGGCTACCAGCAAATTTTCAACTCAAAGTTTAAATAAGTTGATTTTGAATGGTGGCTATCCACGTTTGTATGATAAAAAAATTAGCCCTCCTGATTTTTATCCCAACTACTTACTCACTTACGTAGAACGAGATGTAAGGCAAATAAAGAATATTGCCAATTTGAGTTTGTTTCAAAGATTTTTGAAAATTTGCGCAACCCGTGTTGGGCAAGAAATAAATTACACATCAATAGGCAACGATACTGGAGTTGACCAAAAAACAGTAATGAGTTGGTTTGGAATTTTAGAAGCTAGTTTTATTGCATTTAGGTTGCAGCCATTTTATAATAATTTAGGCAAACGCATTACCCAAATGCCAAAACTTTATTTTTACGATACAGGTTTATGTTGTTCATTGCTCGAAATTGACAACGAATCTCACGTAAACACCCATCCACTGCGTGGCTCATTGTTTGAAAACTTAATTATTTTGGAATTACTAAAAAAACGATTGAACAACGGACAACGAAGTAATTTGTATTATTGGAGAGAACGTTCAGGGATTGAAATTGATATTTTAATGGAGCAAGCATCGCAAATTGTGCCAGTTGAAATAAAAACTGCCACTACGTTTAATAGTGATTTTTTGAAGGGAATTAATTATTGGAAAAAGTTAAATCCATCAATCAAAAATTCATATTTGGTTTACACTGGAAAGGCCTCAGCAATTGATAATACTGATATTCTAAACTGGAAACAAATTATAGATATAAAAAATTAGTGTAATTTATTTTTGAATCAACTTTTGTCAAATACGGAATCTGATTCCGTATTTGACAAAAATTATTATAAGCGTGAAATTTTGGATTTATAATTTATTTGATGAAATTCTTCAGTTTTAATAAAAATCAATTAAAGTTTATTTTATTTACAACATGAAAAAACTATTCTTTCTTTTAGCCTTTTTCTCTTTTCAGTTTGTAAAAGCACAAACTAGTGATTCCATCTATGTTCAGGTACAAGTTGCTCCCGAATATCCGGGTGGTGAAAATGCCATGTATGAATTTATTAGTAAAAATGTTACTTATCCAGTCAAAGAAAAAGAAAATGGTATTACTGGGAGAGTCGCTGTTAGATTTGCGGTAATGCAAGATGGGAGCATTAACAATATTGAAATTCTAACTAAAACTCCAGAAGGCTTTAATCAGGAAGTTATTAGAGTTGTTAAATTAATGCCCAAATGGAAGCCAGGTATTCAAGATGGAAGAGCAGTTCCTGTATACTTCACTTTGCCAGTTTCTTTTCAGTTAGACGATAATACCAAACCCATTAAACCTAAATCGCGAGACAAGGCAAATGTTGTTGGCTTCTTTGGAATTGCCTTCGGAATTGTTATTGGAATATTAATTTACAAACTTGTTAGGTAATTCATTTTAACAAATTATTCTCATTTCTTTTCCACACGCTTTATAGTTTGCGGGCAATAATTATCTTTGCCCAATTTTAAGCAGTTCCATTTTAGAACCTCGCTTTAGATTGCTCCATTCAATCAACAAATTATAAAAAATGCCTAAAGATACCAGCCTTAAATCAGTACTTATTATTGGAAGTGGACCTATTATTATTGGTCAAGCATGCGAATTTGATTATTCGGGAAGCCAAGCCGCTCGTTCATTAAAAGAAGAAGGAATTGAAGTTACCTTAATTAACTCCAACCCTGCTACTATTATGACAGATAAGGTTACAGCAGATAATGTGTACTTATTACCATTAACAGTTGAAAGTATTGAACAAATTTTAAAAGAGCGCCACATTGATGCAGTTTTACCAACTATGGGAGGTCAAACAGCGTTAAATTTAGCTATTGAAGCCGATGAAATTGGGCTTTGGGCAAAATACAATGTGCGCATGATTGGGGTTGATATTGATGCCATTAACACTACCGAAAACCGCGAGTTATTCCGCCAAAAAATGATCGACATTGGGGTGCCCGTTGCACAATCAAAAGTGGCAAACTCATTTTTAGAAGGAAAAGAAATTGCACAAACAATTGGTTTTCCGTTAGTTATACGCCCTTCATTTACATTAGGTGGAACAGGTGGAGGATTTGTACTTGATAAATCGGAATTAGATGCTGCTTTAAAACGTGGTTTGGAAGCTTCGCCAACTCACGAGGTGTTGGTTGAAAAAGCATTATTTGGTTGGCAAGAATATGAATTAGAGTTATTGCGCGATAAAAATAATAACGTAACAGTAATTTGTACCATTGAAAATTTTGACCCAATGGGAATTCATACTGGTGATTCAATTACAGTGGCTCCAGCCATGACATTGAGTGACAGTACTTACCAACGCATGCGCGATATGGCTATACACATGATGCGCAGTATAGGAAACTTTACAGGTGGATGTAATGTTCAATTTGCTGTAAACCCTGAAGACGAGCAAATTATATCCGTTGAAATTAACCCTCGTGTTTCGCGTTCATCGGCATTAGCAAGTAAAGCAACTGGTTATCCAATTGCAAAAATTGCAGCTAAATTGGCAATTGGTTATCATTTAGATGAACTAAAAAACCCTGTAACAAAAACTACTTCAGCATTTTTTGAACCTGCCATTGATTATGTTATTGTAAAAGTACCACGTTGGAACTTTGATAAATTTAAAGGTGCTGATAAAACTTTAGGCTTACAAATGAAATCGGTAGGCGAAACCATGGGAATTGGCAGAACATTTACCGAGGCACTACAAAAAGCCATTCAATCGTTAGAAATTAAACGCAATGGTTTAGGTGCCGATGGATACGAACAAAAGAAATTAGAGGATATAGTTGACAAATTAAAAAACCCAAGTTGGGATAGAATATTTGCAGTAAAAGATGCCTTGAGTTTAGGGGTTCCTATTTCATCGGTAGAGAAAATGACGCGTATTAGCCGTTGGTTCTTAAACCAAATTAGCGATATGGTGCATTTAGAAAATACAGCCAAACGTTTTAACGTAACCAATATGCCTAAAGAGGTAATGATTGAGTTAAAACAAAAAGGATATAGCGATGCGCAAATAGCACATTTATTAGGCGGAAATACTGTAGAAGATGATGTTTGGAACTTGCGCACGCAAATGAATGTGAAGCGTGTTTATAAAATGGTAGATACTTGTGCTGCCGAGTTTCCATCGCCAACCAACTATTTTTACTCAAGCTTTGACCAAGAAGACGAAAGCATAGTTAGTGATAAAAAGAAAGTAATTGTTTTAGGTTCAGGACCTAATAGAATTGGCCAAGGAATTGAATTTGATTATTGCTGCGTTCATGGACTTTTAGCTTCAAAGGAATGTGGTTATGAAGCAATCATGATTAACTGTAATCCAGAAACAGTTTCAACCGACTTTGACATGGCTGACAAATTATATTTCGAGCCAATTTTCTGGGAACACATCCGCGAGATTATAGAAAAAGAAAAACCAGAAGGTGTAATTGTTCAATTAGGAGGTCAAACTGCACTTAAATTAGCTCGTAAATTACATGAACATGGTATCAAAATTATAGGAACCAGTTTCCCTGATATGGATTTATCGGAAGATAGAGGTTCTTTCTCAGATTTATTAAAAGAATTAGATATTCCTTATCCAAATTATGGTGTGGCCGAAGATGCTGACGAAGCCATTGCGGTTGCAAAATTAGTAGGTTACCCGGTTTTGGTTCGCCCAAGTTATGTATTAGGCGGACAAGGAATGAAAATTGTAATCAATGATGAGGATTTGGAAAAAGCTGTAATTGATTTATTGGGCGATTTACCTGGAAACCGTGTATTAATTGATCATTTTTTAGATAGAGCAGAAGAAGCAGAAATTGATTTGATTTGCGATGGTGAAACTGTTCATATTATAGGAATGATGGAACACATAGAACCTGCTGGTATTCATAGTGGTGATTCAAGTGCGGTATTACCTCCATTTAGCTTGAGCGAAAATGTTCAAAAACAAATGGAAGATATTGCCACTAAACTAGCCTTTAAAATGAATATTAGAGGTTTGATGAATATGCAATTTGCCATTAAAAACGAAAAGGTGTATGTAATTGAAGCTAATCCTCGCTCTAGTAGAACCGTTCCGTTTATAGCCAAAGCTTATGGAATAGCATATGTAAATATTGCTACTAAAATAATGTTAGGCCAAAATAAATTAACAGACTTTACTTTTGAAAGAAAGCTTACTGGTTACGCAATAAAAGAGCCAGTATTTTCGTTCAATAAATTCCCGAATGTGAATAAGGAATTAGGCCCTGAGATGAAAAGTACCGGAGAAGCCATTAGATTTATAAAAGATTTGAACGACCCTCATTTCCGCCAATTAAGAAGTGAGAAGAGCATGTTCTTAAGTAAATAAAAAACAAAAAGCCACTTTTAAAAAGTGGCTTTTTGTTTTTATTAAGCTAATAAAACTGCTTTGGTTGCATCTAATATGGCAGTAGCTTTATCGTTAGTGCTCGATTCGCTGTATACACGCAATACAGGTTCGGTTCCACTAGCACGAATCATAACCCATTCGCCATTTCCTAAATGGAATTTAAATCCATCTAAGTCTTCGGTTTTTTCTATTTTATAGTTTCCAAACTGTGTGTATTTTCCTGCTTTGCAATTAGCCAAAACAGTTTGTTTAATTTCTTCGGTTATGTGTAAGTCAATTCTGCCCATTGCAAAACTTCCTACTACGTCATAAACTTCTTGAATTAATTCGTCTAAGGTTTTGCCAGTTTTAGCCATAAATTCCCAAAGGGTTAAGCCAATCCAAATACCATCACGCTCAGGAATAAAGCCTTTAATAGCAATTCCACCACTTTCCTCGCCACCTACTAATACATTTTCAGTAACCATTTTTTCGCAAATATATTTAAACCCAATTTTGGTAATTTCGACTGGCAAACCATAAGCTTCGGCTAGTTTGGTAATTTTTGAAGTAGCACTAAAAGTAGTAATTACTTTACCATCCATACCTTTGTATTTATGCAAGTAATGAACCAATAAAAGTATAATATGGTGCGAATCTACAAACTCACCTTTGCCGTTGTATAAACCGATTCTATCAGCATCCCCATCAGTTACCAAGCCGCAGTCAATTTCTTCGCTAATGCGAATTAACTCACTGAACTCAGTTAAATTTTTATGGATAGGTTCAGGAGCTTGTCCATCAAAACCAGGGTTATAATCGCAATGCAACATGGTAATTTCAGGAAAAACCCTACGCATTACATTTTGTCCTGCACCATACATGGCATCGTAAGCAAATTCAAACTTGCTTTCTTTTATAAGTTTTAAATCAAATTTGCTTTCTACCTCGTTTACATACATGGTTTCAAGGTCGGCATAAGTTACCATGCCTTCGCTTACCAAAGTATCAATACTTTTTAAAGGTAAACTAAATATTTCTGGAATTGCATTTTCAACTGCATCAATCACAGCAGGGCTGCTTGGTCCTCCATAATGTGCTTTTAGTTTAAAACCATTATAAGCCGGTGGATTATGACTAGCAGTAATAATTACTCCTAATGCTGCGCCATGTTTTACAGCACCTAAACTAATCATAGGTGTGCTCACAAAACCTTTAGCCATTATTACTTTAATGCCATTGGCACATAAAACTTTTGCGGTAGTTTCAGCAAAAAGCTCACCTGCAAAACGGCAATCGTGGCCTAACACTACGGTTAAATTATTAGCAAAATTTGCTTTAACATATTCAGCTGTTCCTTGTGCTACACGCTTTACATTTTCAACAGTAAATTCATCGGCTATAATACCTCGCCAACCGTCAGTTCCAAATTTTATTATGTACATATTTTTAATGTTTAATTATATCACTGCAAAAAAGTAAAAAATATTACAAAATACTGCTATACATTGTCAGTTATTTTAATGACAGTGTCTAATATACTAAAAAGCGGTTTTTATGTTATTCTAAATTAGTTCTAATTATTTTTTAGTATAAAATGTAAGAATAACTTATCTTTGAAGACCTTTAATTTTTTTCTTAGCTAAGCCCTTTCAAAAGCCGTAGCCCTGTAAAACAATTTGGGGCAATAAACTTAATAATAAATAATGGCCAAATCACAAGAAACTTTTAGTAAAAAAGAAAAAGAAAAATTAAAACTTAAGAAAAGAAAAGAAAAAGAGGAAAAACGTGAAGAACGTAAAGCCAATGCGGTAAAAGGTCAAAGTTTAGAAGACATGATGGCATATGTTGACGAAAATGGAAATATAACCAATACCCCTCCTGACCCCAAAAAGAGAAGAGTTGTAAATGCTGAAGATATGCTTATTGGAGTAGCAAAACAAGTGGCAGCAGAACCTCAAGATCTTATACGTAAAGGCGTTGTTTCGTTCTTTAACGAATCAAAAGGCTATGGTTTTATTAAAGATTTAAAAACACAAGACAGCGTATTTGTGCACATAAATGGTATTTTAGATAAAGTAAAAGAAGGCGATAAAGTAACTTTTGAAACAGAAATGACTCATAAAGGGGCTAGTGCAGTAAAAGTTAAATTAGAAGTAGTAGAGAAAGTTAAACCTATTGAAAAATTAGAGGAGATAAAAACAGAAGAATTACCTATTATTAAAACTGATTCATCAGAAGCATAAGATAATTTAACATTTTTTAAAGATAGTAATCTTATAATTTAGTACTTAATTGCTTTGATTTTTCATAAAAAGCGACACTATGTTAAAGTGTCGCTTTTTTTATGAAAGTTTAAATTCCTTTTTTCAATGCAAGAATAGAAAAATCGGTATTTACCTTTTTAATATTGTTAGTTAATTTTCCTAAGCCAGTAATTTCCATATCAACTATATCTCCATCTTGTAGCCATTGAGGCTTAAAGTTTTTATCATTCAATAGACCAGTGCCGTTTAATTCTAAAAAGCATCCTGTCCCCACTGTTCCGCTTCCTATTACATCTCCAGGTAAAATATCAACGCCATAGGCGCAACGTTCTAGTATTTCGGCAAACGTCCAGTCCATATCGGCTACATTTCCCTCACTTACTAAAACCCCATTTACCCAACATTTCATACTTAAATTGTAGGTATTGCCAACATGATTAGGCTTAGCTGGTACTTTGTATTGCTCTAGTTCGTCTGGGGTTACAAAATATGGACCAATAACAGTTGAAAAATCTTTTCCTTTAGCCGGTCCAAGGTTTAATAACATTTCTTCCATTTGCAAAGTGCGGGCACTCATATCGTTCATAATCATATAACCTGCAATGTATTCATCTGCTTCACTTGCTTTAATATTACGGCCCTTTTTACCAACAACAATTGCGGCTTCCAATTCAAAATCTAGCTTTTGAAAATGATCTGGCATGCAATCTATTTGGCCAGGACCTTGAATGGCATTATGATTGGTAAAATAAAATATTGGATATTGGTCAAACTCTTCAATCATTGGCACTCCACGATTTCTTCTTGCTGCTGCCACATGTTGCCTAAATGCATACCCATCTCTACAAGAGGTAGGTTGAGGAACTGGGGCTTCTAAAATAACATCCGATTCTAAGGTAAAAGGTTTTTCTACTTTACCTAATTTTATTTGAGCATCCCAGTTTTTAGCTTTTTCCATTACTTGTTCCCCTGCAAATAAAAATTTGCGCATTTTATCAGGAAAGGAAGAATCTAAATCTTTAAGTGCCCAAATTTTACCATCGTGAATAATACCTAACTGAGAGGATTTATTGTGTATATATGTAACTAATTTCATAAATTTTTGTACCAATTAAAAATTCAAATATAAAATCATTTAAGTGTATTAAACTACATGAATTTTATTGGGCAAAACTAATTTATTCTAAAATCATATTATCGCCAAATGCAGGAATTGTAATATGTTTAAATCCTGCATCTAATAAATGTTCTTTATAGTGAACCTGCGTTGGGTATTCGCCATGTACTAAAAAAATGTTTCTAACTTTACTTTTATTTTGGCAATTTAAATATTGAATCATTTCATGGTAATCGCCATGAGCACTGTAAGAATCCATTATAACTACATCGGCATACACTTGATGTTCTTCGCCAAATATTCTAATGGTTTTATCTCCATTGCGTAGCTTACCTCCAGTAGAATGCGGCTCAGCATAACCTACTATTAAAATAGTGTTTTTAGGATTACCAATATTATTTGCTACATGGTGTTTTATGCGTCCAGCTTCGATCATACCCGATGCAGATATAATAATACATGGTCCTTTTATTTCGTTTAATTTTTTCGAATCCTCTACACTTTGAACATAAATAAGATTATTGAATCCAAAAGGATCATCATCTTTTTTCATGTAAGCTAATATATCTTCGTTAAAACACTCTTCATGTTCACGCATAATATTAGTGGCATTTATTGATAATGGACTATCAACATAAACAGTTATTTTGGGTAGTTTTTTAAGTGTTGCTAATTGATCAAGTGCATATACTATTTCTTGCGTTCTACCAAGGCTAAAGGCTGGAATAATTAGCTTGCCTTTTTTTACCACACAAGTGTTATGAACTACTTCTAAAAGCTGCTCTTCGCTCATGGTATTATTGCTATGTAATCTATCGCCATAAGTTGATTCAGCTATGATATAATCTGCCTGAGGAAAAGGTTGAGGGTCTTTTAAAATAGAACCGTTATAACGACCAATATCTCCAGTAAAAGTTAAATGTCTTGTTTTATGTCCTTCTTTGTATTTTAAATTAATGGCAGCACTTCCTAAAATATGGCCCGAATCGGTAAATGTTACCCAAACCTGATTACAAACTTTGTACTCGTTTCCATAGGGTACACAAATAATTTGCTTTAAAGCTTGCTCTACATCATCAATATCATAAAGTGGTTCAAGCGGTTCTTCACCTCTTTTTATTCTTCGCTTGTTTACAAACTTTAAATCGTTTATTTGTATATGAGCACTATCCGAAAGCATTATTTTACATAAATCTGCTGTGGCAGGTGTACAAATGATGGGGCCTGAAAAGCCTTGTTTAACCAAGTTTGGAATATTCCCTGAGTGGTCAATATGGGCGTGCGAAAGAATTAGGTAATCAATTTTACTGGCCTCAAAGCCTAAAATACGGTTTTTATCGCCTTCGCCACTTCCTTTTCCTTGAAATAAACCACAGTCTAATAAAATATTTTTGTTATCAATAGTAGTAAGCAAATGCTTGCTGCCTGTAACAGTTTGTGCTGCTCCTAAAAATTGTATTTTCATTATAACAAATGTAGCAATTTGAGCAAATGGCGAGAGTTAAATTTTATTGATTCGATTAATGAAAAATAATGATGTGTATTATTTTTAAAAGTAGCTCTATATTATGGTTATATTTGCTATTGATTTTTTTAAAACATGACAGAACCTCAAAAAAACAATCCATTACATGGTTATACATTAGAAACCATTATAACTTATTTGCAACTATATTATGGTTGGGAAAAGTTATACGAACAAATTCCGGCAAATTGTTTTAAAATAAATCCTTCCATAAAATCAGCACTAACCTTTATGCGCAAAACACCTTGGGCACGAACCAAAGCCGAAAATACTTTTGTTTATTTAACTCGAAAAGGTGTGGATGAACGCTATTTGGTTATTAAGGAAAAGAAACCGAAAATTTAGTTCTGTGAATATGAAACGTATTTTTAAAAAACTACTTTTAGGGAGTAATGCTAAAACAAAATCGGCTATTAGTCCAATTCAAAAAAGGATTAGCAATATTAAATCCATTTGGCATAACCATCACCAAGATGATAATGGAATTGAAAAAATAATCAGATTAATTCTTTCAACCTCCCAACTTTTTTTTCCTGGCATTTATATTAAACAATTGGCTAGTAAAAAGGGACATGAATATCAAGAGCTTTATTTGGATTTATATGTAGTTTTAAAGGTAGTTTTTCCTATTCTTATTCTAATTAATCATTTACAAATACACCAATGGTTAATTGGTTTACTGGTTTATTTGTTATTAGAAACTGTGCTTTATGTTCCCACTTTAATTTTTGCCTCTGATTCGTTTTCAAGGCCTCGCTCTTATAAAAGATCTATGATGCTCCTGTTTTTAAACTACCTTGAAATAATTTTCGCATATGGTGTTCTATATTCATTAGGCAATTATTTAAATAAACCATTCGTACATTGGTTTGATGCAGTGTATTTTAGTACCATCACGTCTTCATCTATTGGTTATGGTGATTTTTTTCCAGTAACCACTTGGGGTAAATTTTTGGTGAGTACTCAGGCCTTTTTATTCTTATTCTTTATTGTTTTGTTTTTAAATTTTTTCACCTCTAATATAAAATCTCGAGGATATTTTGATCATGAAAACAAAGAATAAATTATATTATAATATATGAATGTAAAAAAGGCATCCTGTATTTTAAATTACAAATAATAGTTTTTAGTTAATTCCTTAAATGCATCCGTTTGAGAATTATCCTCATTATAAACAATAAATTCTTCGGTTATTTCATCAATTTGTTGCTTTGAAAAAACCATAATGATTCGATTACAAAATTTACTTAGTTTAGGTTTTATATTTATTTTTTTACTTACAAATAATCCTTTTTTAGTAGCTAATTCTTTAAAAATAGTAGCTTCTTTAATAGGTAAAATCAATGAAAATTCCCCCATATCATTCAGAAGTTTTATTACTGAATCAATCAATTCTTCAAAAGTTAAATCATTGTCATGCCTAGCTTTGGCGCGTTGCAAATCGGCTATGGAATAATTGCTTTTGCTAATAAAATAAGGCGGATTGGTTATGATTAAATCGTATTGTTTATTGGCAACAAATTGTTGCAAAGCAACCAAATGAGGTATTATTTGATTACCAAATTTTGATTTGCTAAAATTATTGCTTGCTTGTAAAAAAGCCAATTCATCTATTTCAATGGCATCAAACTCAAGTGTTGGATTCTTTTGTGCTAACATCAAAGCCAAAATACCCGTTCCAGTTCCAATATCTAACGCATATTTTATATTATTTACTGAAGTAAGTGCAGCCAACAAAACGCTGTCAGTACCCACTTTCATGGCGCAATTATCTTGCTCAATTAAAAACTGTTTGAACTGAAAATAGTTATTTGCCATTATTAAAAAGTTTTTCCAATTACCAAAGTTTTTTTGATGGCATTGCTGCTGCCATCGGTATTAAAGTAGGTAAAATAAACTACATAAATTCCTACAGGCAAGGCACTATTTTTTTCACTTAAACCATTCCAAGTTAAGCTACCTTCAGTACCTAAAGGCAGGTTATTTAAAAGCGTTTTTACCAAAACACCTGAGCTGTTAAATATTTGCAAAGTGCCAGTATAATTGTTTTTTTCAAACTTATAAGTAAAAGTCACCAAATCGTTGGTGCCATCGTTATTTGGCGTAAAAACTTCTGGTTCTATACTGAGCGTTTGGTTCTTTATTTCGAAGTTTAAGTACTGCGAATTTTTATACGTTGGCGTAGCAAAACCACTTGTACTAGCTGCCGAAGTCCAGTTATTTTTATCGTTGGTTGATTTGTTAAAATCAATTCGCTCCAAGCTTACACCTTCTTTATTATCAATTAATGTAAAGTGCATTTTTTCGTTGTAAGCCAATTCATCATAAACAAGTTCGGGTTTGGCAAATAAAACACAAGTTCCTTCATCATCGCTAAAGCTAGGTAAGGAATTTATTTCAATGATATTTTTGGGATAAAACACTGTGTGTTGACTTTTTAAAATTTCCGCATTCGTTGTTATAGCATAATAACTTTTGGGTAAAAGCATGTAACCATTGGGAGCTAAAGCATAAAAATTATCTATTTGTGCAGCCTCATTTCTATTGCCAATCCAAAGGTTTTTTACATCAATATAATCATTGGTTTTATTGTAAATTTCTACAAAGTCAACTCCATTTGGACGAGGGTTAAATAAAATTTCATTGATAACAATATCATTACTATCAGCAGGTTTACACAAACCAAATTCCAACTCATTTTTAACTTCAATTGTGTTGCTTGCGCAATCCTGAGCTGAATCTATTTTGATATTATAAACAGTGTTGGCTTTTATGCTATCAGTAAAAGATATTTGTAGTTCAGTTAAAAAATCATCATTAAAACTGAAAGTAAAATTACCATTTATTGGAGGTGAAAAATTCAAACTGTTTTGTTTGCAAATGCTGTTACTATCGAGCGTTTTATTAAAATACAAAACTACATGATTGGCATCATTTGGATAAACTCGTGTAAGTTGTGGTTTTTCTGTATCTAAATTATTACCTGCAACTGAGTTTTTAAAACCAATAGTTCCTCCAATTGCATTTTTACTTGCTGACCAATTGCTTGCTAATCCACAAGGATTTTTAGTATCAATCATTTCTAAACTCCAACCTCCATTGGCTTTAACCGGGTTATTGTACCAACTATTTTTATACCCAACTTGATGAATTATCAAATTGTTTTCGTTTAATAAAACCACTTCATCATCTGTACTTAAACTTGGAAACGATGTAACTGCTAAAACATTTTTATACGCAGCAAATGCGGGCAATTTGCTGTCATCGCAAATTGCAATAAAACTATCAGGATAAAGACGAATATTACCAATTGTGGCAACACTTGAACCACTTTTTATTTTAAAGTTATTCAATAAAATGATATGCTTTGAACGGTTATAAAGTTCAATGTATTCAGCATTTGGTAAACTAACTCCAGCAATTGGATTGGCTGAAATTTCAGTAATAATAATATCGTTTTGTTTTGCAGGTTCAATTGGAATATAAGTGAATGAAACGACAGTGTTATTATTTATTTTATTCAACGAACAATCAAAAGCACTATCCACTTGAAGGGTATAATTTTGATTATAAACTAAAGGTTGCGTAAAGGTAAAATAAACTGAATCAAACTTGGATCCTTTGATTGTTTTACTAGAAACAGGATTTCCATTAACAGTTAAAACCAAACCTTGCATGGCAGCAGAATCCATTTTTTCATTAAAAACAATAACTGCATTTAAGCTATCAGTATAAAACCAATTTTTTACTTGAGGTGCAGTTAAATCGGGCTGATTACTGCTGAAAAAATTTGCTTTTCCTGGTGTTCCTCCAACTGGACTTTCGGAAGCCAACCAATTATCAACTCCTTTGCATAAAGTATAAGGATTGATTAACTCTAAGCTCCAACCTCCCCCACTTTTAACCGAAGAATTATACCAACTTAAATCGTAATCTATTTTGTCAATTACCCTATTTTTTTCATCTAAAATTTGCACCCAATCACCATCGTTATTTAAACCAGGCAAAAAAGGAACAGCCAAGGTTTTACCATAATTCTTAAACAAAGGTTCGCTGGTAGGATTTGCTATGATTAAATACTCAAGTGGCTGTATGGTATAACTTGGTAATATAGCACTTGAGCTATTATCCGTTATTTTCCAACCACCTATATTGATTGGGTAATTGGTTCTATTAAATAACTCAATAAACTCAGCATCGGGCAAGCCATTACTTGGCGATGGATCGGGCATAATTTCGTTTATAACCACATCGGCAACAGTTGGTTTATAAAACGTAAAATTCAATGTAGAATCATTCATTTTATTGCCAACGGCATCCTCTATATTTTTAATTAATAGTTTATAATTAGTAGTAGAAATAAAACTGCCCTCAAAAAACAATAAAACACTTTTTAAGTCTTGATTTACTTGGGCACTGATTAATTGAGGAAAAATATTATCAAGCTCATAGTTTTGTAATTTAGAAGCAACATTACTATTTACTGTTTCCGAAAAATTTAACTTAATAATACTATCATTCAATATTTCAAAGGTTTGAATTTGAGGTGGGGTAATATCAATAATTGGTGCACCAATATAAACATCATCAAGGTAAAAGTTGGTAATATTTCCTGAGGTAAAGCGCGCAAAAAAGCCACTGTAATCTGTTGTTCTAAAAGTAGTATCAACCACACTTCCCTCTAATTGAAAATTACCAACGGCCGAAGTATCGCTGTATAAAAACCAATTACCCGCTAAATCACGATTTACTTTTATGTTTAAAATATTATTGCTTTTGGCTATGGTTGCTGGTCTTCCAGCAATAATTCTAGTGCGTTTTGAACCTTCTTGTTTGTATAAGCTTATGGTATCGGTATTGCCAGTGCTTCCACCAAATTGAATATAATAACCGTTTAAGTTGCCTTTCAAATTAGTTTGGTCAGATGCAAGGTAAAACCTGCAAAAATTTTGAGTACTTGGGCTTAAGTTAAACCTAATCCAAAAGCGCCATTCGGTATTGCTTAACTCTGTATTTTGCGCTACCAAACTAACATCTTTAGTAGTTCCTGTTGTTCCTTTGCTTTGCAGTTGCAAGGCAGCGTTAATTTGCCAAAGGCTATCATCGCCAAACCAAGTTGGGCTTTCACTAAAATTTCCATCCGCAAAATCATCAACCAACTGCGCTTGAACAGAAAAAAAGCAAAAGAAAAATACAATAAGAAAAAATGTTCTTAACATAAAAAGCTACTCTTTTAACCAAATACAAATGCCATTAGCCTTAATTGGATTACCAATTAAAGTTTTTTGGGTAATGCCATTTAAGTTTATCTCGTTGCTATTACCTATTAGTTTCCAACGGCCTTTTAAGTTCATTTTATTGGTATCAAAACTATTTGGTTTGTTATCATTATTAATCAATACCAATATTTTATTATCAATCATATAACCCAACATGGCTTTATTTTCAGGAACTATAAATTGAACAAAATTCTTTTCTAAAACAGGCTTTTTATTATCAGGTAAAATGCTGGTTAAACTCGGTTCTGAATTAATTAAAGGCTGCAAAATTTGAGTTCTTAAACTCATTAAACCTTGCCAATAAGCATGCATGTTTTTAAAATTGCTATTGGTGTAAGGTTCTATTGGTAATTTGTCGTTTTGAGGTGTTTTAGTTTTACCTATATTTTCCCAAATAAATTGGTTGGCTTTGCGCACATTATAAGTATCGCGTTTGCCATGAAAATACAATTTTCCACTTGGAATTTCCTTCACAATTTCCATTAAAGGCGCTAAACCTTTGCTGCGCATAAACTCGCTTCCACCATGCAATACTATTGGCCCAGGAGTAGTAAACAATAAAGTAGCTGCAATTTTATAATTGGCTTCATCCACTCCAAATCTTCCATCAAAATCAGTGGTTGCAAACTGGTCGGCTAAGGCATAATTATCATGAATATCTAAGTAATTTATTCCGCTATTTATATTTTTTTGCGGAGCAAATGAACAACTCAAGGCTTTGATTACATTATCGCGTTCCTCTAAATTTCCTCCTGCCCAGCCGCGGTGTTTAAGTTTATCTGTCAATTCAAAAACTGGACCTTTGTAAGCATTTCTAGTATCATCGTTAAAATAACAAATAGGTGCTGAATCTTTATACCAATGCCAATTTGGATTTTTATTATACTCAGGGTCGTTGCTATCAATCCAAGGTTCGCCATAAATTATAATATCGCTTGGCAAAGCAGCTTTAAGAGCTAACAAAGTTTCTCTATCGGTTTGTCCTGCCAAGTCAATTCTAAATCCATCTACCCCAAACTCTTCAATAAAATGTTTGCATTGGTCAATAATCCAACGTTGCACCATGTAACGGTTTTCACTTTTGGTTTCGTTTCCATATTCGCCAATATGTTCTAAGTTTTTGGTTCGGTAGTAATATTGTTTATCAAAAGCATTAAAGTGAAACAAATAATTGCGGCCATCCATATTTTCAGCAGTGTGGTTAAATACAAAATCAACAATAACAGCTATGTTTTTTTCATGAAATTTTTGAACCACATCTCTAAACTGCTTGCGTTCATCGCCTGGTTCGGTTCCTTTTTGGCGGTAACGGCTTTCAATGGCAAAACTATGCGATGTGCGATAACCCCAATCATAATTTTCGGTTGCAATGCCTTGTTCTATCATGTATTTATCTTTGCTAAATGCTTTTTTCCATTCGTCTTTTGGCCAATGAAGCATTTCTTGAACAGGCATTAAATGCACGGTATTGATACCTAAATTTACCAAATGGTCAAACCCAATTGGATAACCTTTTGAATTAGTTAAACCACTAACACCCATTCCAGCAATGGTGCCTTTCGTGTTTTCATCCAAAGGCAATAAGTCTGTAAAATCTTGCACATGCACTTCGTAAGCTATTACTTCTTCCATTTTAGGCCTCCCATTTTTTAATGGAGAAGCCGGATGAGTTTTTGCAGCTACCATACAAGCACCAAAACTATCATCGCTTACACGTGCATAAGGATCGCTAATGTGAACAGGATTGGTTTCAAAAAATGAATTTCCTGGGTCAGTAAAACCGTGTACGGTATAATCATACCAAGTTCCTTCCAAATTTTCGTTTAATGTAGTTTCCCAAACACCTTGTACATTTACTTTCATTTCTATAGTAGAATAAGGCGTTTTTTCATAAAGGCTTTCGCTACCAAATTTAGGTTTGTATAAATACAATCTTACCATAGTGGCCCTTGGAGCAAAAACCCTAAAAGTGGTTTGTTTTCCGTCTTCCGAAATGTTTGCTCCTAGCTCTTTATTGCTTTTTAAAGTTTTAAACCAACCATCGTAAGTTACCAATGTTTTAAGTTTAAATTTGGGTATTTCTAAATAGTAAACCCTACGTTTATCAACGCCTGAAATTGTATTTAAATTAAATGAAACAATTCCTTTATCGTTAAATTTAATTCTGTGACTGATGGTATCAAAAGTGCCATCTTCCAAGTTATACGAAATATCTTTGATGGCTATTTTTTCGCCTAAAGCATTGGTTAATAACAAATCGGATTCAGTATAACTAGCACCTTGTGGCAAACCGGCTAATCTCACATATATTTGGTTATTATCTACCAAAGTAGCTTTAACACCCAAAGGCTCAACACCTTTCATAAAAATTAAATTGCCACCTTCGGTATTGGTAGCATTTGGTGCAGGGTCAAGCCATTGGCCAGCATCTATTCTAAACTTAAAAGGCATACTTGGTTTAATTACTTCAAAATTAGGATTATATACTTTTAAAGTCCAAATATTACCAACCTGTCTTCTCATTATCCATTTGGTATCGGCCATATCTTGACTCCAATTTCTAAATGCTCCTGTTACTACAACCTTGTTTTTTACTACCACATTGTAATCTTTTTCATTAAAAATAAAAGTAGTAGTATCGTTATTATGCGCATATCCGTTGGGCTGAGCAAAGGTTAATAAACAATAAAAAGTAAAAATAATTGTACAAAGTATTTTTTTCATAGTGGCGAAAATCGGTATTTGTATCGAATATCAATATATTTGCCCAACAAAAAATGATTTTAGGTCCAATAAGAAAGCTGCGCATATGGTTCGCAAAATACCCAACTGCTAAAAAATTTATTAAATTTGGTATAGTTGGCACATCAAGTACAATGGTAAGTTTACTGGTATTTTGGTTGCTTTCATTGCAGTTTCCTGCACTTAATTTATTAACCAAAGCAGCAGGTTGGATAATGGGCTTTTTTGTGGGTTTTACCTTAAATAAATTTTGGACATACGTAGACCAAACCGATGATGGTGAAAAATATTTAATAAAATATATAGCTGTTTACGCTGTTACTTTTTTTATTTACCTAGGTTTTAACTTTTTATGCGACCATTATATTTTCCCCAATATATACATGGCCGATTTTTTCAAATCTTTAGAATGGCTAAAAACCTCGGAGTGGCTTAATAATAATGGACCTTTTGTATCTAATATTATTTCTATTTTACTCAATGTAATGCTCAATTTCATTGGAACTAACTTTTTGGTATTTAAAGTTCCTGAGCCAGATAAAATTTTTGAGTAGGTTTAAAGTTAATAATTGTCAAAAATTCACAATTTTTATTGTTTTTAAAATTATAAAATTAAATTGCAATTTACTTAATTAAATAAATGAGAACCAAAATTACTACCTCACTCCTTTTTCTATTTTGCTTAAACAATTTACTTTTTTCCCAAAATTTAGTTCAAAGCCTCAACAAGTTTATTCCTGTCCCAAGTAAAATTCATAATAAAACATTAGGGACTTCTTTTTTAGGAAAAACTGCCACTTGTGCCACAGACACAATTGAATATCCTTATTTTAAAACAACTGGTTTTAATTTAATTGGAATCAATTCTACAGTTGGTGCTGCCTATCAATGGTATCCTGCTATGCAATCTATTACCGTTAAGGGTTTTAACTTTTTTGCATTTTTATCAAGTACCGCAGGTATCTTAAGCCAATCGGTAACCATTAATATTTATAATTCAACAATAGATTCATTACCAACAGGTGCTCCATTAAGGTCAATTACCATGAATATTGATTCTGTTACTGGCAATGGCAGTTTACTAGCAATCCGCAGAATGGCAATGTTTACCTCTCCAATTACAATACCGAGTGGAAATGGCTATATATTGTCAATTGAAAACACAAGTGCTAATAATTTACTTGTTGTTTGTAATAATTGGAACACTTTTGATGGTGGGGCAGAATGGTGTTCAAGTATAAAAATTGGAACTAATATTATTCGTTCTTATGCTGTTAGTATAGGTGCAGGTGGACCTACATTTGATGCCGATTTTATTATGCATCCAATTGTAAATTATTCTATTACATCTTCATTTACATCTAATCCTACTTGTTTTACTATTGGCAATCAGATAAATTTCACTAATACATCATCAGCAATTAATTTCAGTCGTTTTTATAATAACAGAGCATTTCTAGGATTAACAGAATCAAGTTTTAATTGGAATTTTGGCAATGGTACAGGTGGTTCAGCTATCGACACCTCCGTTATTTATGGAAGTTCAGGACCGTTTAATGTAAAATTAACTGATACGTTAGAAGGATATTATAAATTTTGTGTTGACGTGACTAATACTACATCGAATTCAGTTCCTAACGCACCAACCACTGGTGGAGGAGGTAGCTACTGTCAAGGGTCAACAATAAATTTAACGTGCGGAACTGTTTCAGGAGCAACATATACTTGGACAGGTCCTAACGGGTTTTCATCTGCAAGTCAAAATCCTGTTAGAACAGGCGCTTCGGCATCAATGGCAGGAACATATAATGTAAAAGTAACTGTTAATGGATGCACATCTCTTTCTTCAAGTGTTACTGTAAGTATTGTTCAACAGCCGGTAGCAACAAATAATTCACCAGTATGTTATGGTGAATCAGTTGTTTTATCTTCCAATTTAATCAGTGGAGCTAGTTATTCATGGACAGGACCAAATGGTTTTACTTCAAATCTACAAAATACTGTAAAAGCGAACCTAGCAATAGGTGATACAGGCTTGTATACCTTATCTGTAAGTTTAGCAGGATGCAGTTTTAACCCAACTACAACAAGAGTTATAGGTATTGCCTTACCCCCATCACCAACTGTAAGTAATACAATAAATACTTGTATTGGATCTAACGTTAGCTTAACAGCAAGTGGAACATACACTAGTCCTTCATATACATGGTCAGGACCAAACAATTATTTTTCTAATAGTCAAAATCCTAGTTTTGCAGCCAATTCCGTTTCTCAATCAGGAACCTACAGTGTTATAGTTTCTTCGGGCAGTTGTGCTTCCAATCCTTCGAATGTCTTAGTTAATATTTCTAGCATACCTGTAGCTCCAACTGTGAGTAATAATGGTGCATTGTGTGAAGGACAAACTTTAGTATTAAACGCAAGTTTAGTATCTGGTGCCACCTATAATTGGACTGGTCCTAATGGTTTCACATCAAGTTTACAAAATCCAACAATCAACAACTCAACATCTTCAACAGCGGGTATATATACAGCATTTGTTATAGTTGGATCTTGCAGTTCATCTGTTGCAACAACTTCAGTTTCTGTTATACCTCAACCAGTTGCCAGTAATACCTCTCCTGTTTGTTTTGGTCAGGCAGTTAATTTATCAGTAACCTCAATTAACAATGCTACATATAGCTGGACAGGGCCTAACGGCTTTTCATCAGCATCTCAAAACCCAACAAGAACAGGAATATTACCAGCAGATACTGGCATTTACACTGTTACAGTATCAACTACTAGTTGTTCATTTAACCCATCAACTACTAGGGTGTCAGGTAAAGCCCTGCCTCCAAATCCAACTGTTGGAAATAGCACTAATGTTTGTTTAGGGAATACAATTAACTTATCAGCTAGTGGAACGTATACTAGTCCAATATATTCTTGGACTGGTCCTAATGGTTTTACATCTAACTCACAAAACCCTAGTTTTACGAGTAATTCAATTAATAATTCTGGTACCTATAATGTAACTGCCACTAGTAATGGATGCACCTCAAACCCCTCATCAATTGCAGTAGTTGTTAATCCAATTCCTTCAACACCCACAGTGGGCAATAATGGGGCTTTATGCGCAGGTCAAACATTAAGTCTTTCTGCAAGCTTAGTTCCAAACGCCACCTACACTTGGTCTGGTCCAAATAATTTTGTATCCGCTATTCAAAATCCTTCAGTCGCAAATGTATCTATCACAGATGCAGGAATATACTCGGTTTTTGTAACAGTTAATGGATGCAATTCTGTTGCGGGAAATACAACAGTGGTTATTAGTGCCTCTGCGCCTTCACCTGTTGCTTCAAGTAATTCACCTGTATGTTTAGGACAATCTTTAAACTTATTTGCTACTAATGTTTCAGGGGCTAATTATTCTTGGACTGGCCCTAATGGTTTTACATCAAGTTTACAAAATCCAATAATACCAAATGTAACTAATTTAAGTAGTGGTACTTATAGTGTAACTGCCACTACAAGCACTTGTGGTACATCTCCTTCTGCCAATGTAACTGTTAATGTTATTAGTTTACCTATCACACCAATAGCAAGTAATAATGGTCCTTCATGCGAAGGGTCTTCATGCACCTTGAATATTTCTAGTATTAACGGGGCTTCATACGCTTGGTCTGGTCCCAACGGATATTCATCTTCAATTCAAAATCCAACAATATCAAATATTACAAAATCAATGGCTGGTAATTATGCTGTAGTAATAAGTACTACACAATGTGGTGTAATTAACAGTTATAGTACAGATGTCATCGTTAAACAAAAACCAATTATTAACGCAATTACGTCCAATAATATTATTTGTGCTGGCGATACTTTTCAAGCAATAATATCTAGTTCAAACAACAGTAATGGAGCAACATACAATTGGACAGGTGTAAATAATTTTATTGCATTTGGTAAAACGATTTTACTAAACAATGTAAATTCAAGTAATGAAGGACAGTACTCAGTAACTGCAACTGATTCAGGCTGCACCTCACTTCCTTTTAATTTAAACCTAACCGTAAAGGCAAAACCATTAGCTCCTACAATTTCTAATGTTCCTCCAATTTGCGAAGGAGCAAAATTAGATTTATCAGCTTCATTAATATCTGGTGCCACCTATGTTTGGTCTGGCCCTAATAGTTTTTCTAGCTCAGTGCGAAATCCTAGTATTAATTTCACCACTAAAGCTGCAGAAGGAACCTACCGAGTATATAGCATAGTAAATGGATGTAAATCTGCCGAAGAAAGCACTGGAGTTATAATCAACAACAAACCCAGTACCCCAGTAATTACTAATGTGGCGAATGCATGTGTTGGTGAAAACGTTAACCTTAACACTACTTTTGTACCAAATGCTACATACAGCTGGACAGGTCCTAATAGTTTTTCAGCTAATACACAAAGCATAAACTTAACCTCAGTAACTGTTAATAATTCAGGCACTTATAGCTGCCTTGTTACGGTTGCAAATTGCAGTAGTGATTTAGGAACAAGTAACCTTTCAGTTAATTCATTACCACCTGCTCCAATATTATCTAGTTTTCCTGTTAACAAACTTTGTGCTGGAGATAGCCTACAATTATTTGCTTCATTTATTGATTTGGCAACTTATTCATGGACCGGCCCTGCTGGTTTTATAGCAAATACAAGAACTCCTGTGATTAAAAATACTAATTTGGCCTATTCAGGAGTTTATAATGCAGTTGCTATTAAAAATAATTGCCAGTCATTACCAAGCACTATTACCATTACAGTAAATCCAACACCAAACACAGGTAATATTTCGGGATTAACTAACGTTTCAAAGTTTGATACCACTTCTTATTCCGTTAATGGTCTTCAAGGTTCTAGTTACGAGTGGACCGTTTCCAACAATGCAAATGTACTTTTAGGAGCAGGTACCAATAAAATTCAAGTTAAGTGGTTGAATGTTGGTGTTGGTAATTTAAAAGTAATTGAAACATCAAATCAAGGGTGTGTTGGTACTGAAAAAACATTTAATGCAACAGTTACCCCTGGTTTAGGAATTAATGAAAGCAACCTATCTAATGATTTACTTATATACCCGAATCCAACCAATGATTTCATTAATATATTATTTCCAAATCATTATATTAAACAAGTAGTTATTTACGACTTAATGGGTGGCGAAATTCTTCAAACTAATAAAACAAATATCAATATATCTGAATTGGCTTATGGTATTTATTTTGTTAAGGTGATAGATAATAATGGCAATAGTTGTATAAAAAAAATAATTAAGGACTAATTAGAAGTAAACTAAGTAAAAAAACACCTTTTAAAGGTGTTTTTTTACTTAGTATTATTTGAATTATTCAACATGTAAAAGTAGTCCTTTTAAATACTCACCTTCTGGATGATAAATATTTATTGGATGATCATCGGGTTGGCTCAATTGACGAACAATCCTAACATTTCTTTTGCACTCAGCAGCTGCGCTAAAAACTATTTTTCTGAATAAATCCTTATCAATATGTTGGCTACAACTAAATGTAAAAATTAAACCTCCTGGTTTTACTTTTTCAATTCCTAATTTATTCAAACTTTGATAGCCCCTTGAAGCATTAGCAACTGCCCTTGAATGTTTGGCAAATGCGGGGGGATCAAGTACAATTATATCATATGTTTTTTGGCATTGTTTTAAGTACTCAAAACAATCTGCTGCTATGCCTTCGTGGTTCAAAAATCCATTTAGTACCACATTTTGATTGGCTAATTCAATAGCTTCTTTACTGCTATCAACTGAGTCAACCCAAGTGGCTCCATATTTAAGTGCCGAAAGGCTAAATCCACCCGAGTAACTAAAGGTATTTAATACAGTTTTACCCATACTAAGCTCACCAAGCATTCTTCTGTTTTCGCGTTGGTCAATAAAAAAACCAGTTTTTTGGCCTTTTTCAACATCAATATTGAATTGAATATTGTATTCTTTGGCATTAATTGGCATTGGTAAAATGGCATCATTTACCCACCTATTTCCATCGGTTACATTTTCAAGTAACTGCGTACTTTGTTTTGTTTTTAAATAAATATGATTAAAACCTAAACTATTTAAAGCTTCAAATACATATTGGCTTATTAGTTCAACTCCTTTTACCAGTATTTGGCAAACAGCAGCCTGATTGTAAATATCAATTATTATTCCTGGAAAAAAATCTCCCTCTGCATGTATTAATCTATAAATATTGGTCTGGTCGTTATTAATAAATTGTTTTCTATATTCAAATGCACGAGTAATTTTATTTTTCCAATAATTGGCATTTATTTCAATTGGTTCACTGGTAAATTCAAATAACCTGCACATAATTTGGCTATTTGGTGCAAAAAAACCATACCCCAATAATTCATCAGCATTGGTTCTAACTTCTACAATAGAGCCGTTGGGTGCTTTAGGCATTTGTTTTACACCTCCACTAAATACCCAAGGATGACGATTAAGCAATGAACGTTCTCTTCCGCTTTTTAAAATTATTTTTTCGTAATTCATTTGCGGCAAATATAATGGCAATATATAATATAACTATCCTAACTGAATACCATTTAATTTTCGGTAAAAACTAATGGCTGCAACTGTATGTCCATCGGTCTTTAACTTTTTAATTAATTTAAAAGTAGCCTCTCTAACTTCGGGTTGAAAACCTTCCAAATCCGAGGTTTCTGAATAAACACTTTTCTTTGTTTTTGAGTTCCTAAATCAAAAACAGAATTGTTTGTAGTTTCAAGAACAGCAGTAGCATCATACTCATCGGTACCAGCCATTATTAATAATAAAAGTTGTGTATAATCTACTTGCTTTGTAACGGGTTCAATAAAATCAAAACTACTTGCAGAAGCGATTACCTCCAACGAGAAATAGTTCCATAAATTAGCTAATATCCAAAAGTACCTGTAATGGCCACATTACGAATTGAAACACCAGAATCCTTACCAAGACTTGAAGGTAAAGTTGCGCTACAGTTCCGCACGAAACTTTTGTATTATCAAAATCGTTTAAAAACAGTGTCATAAGTTGAATTTTAGTTTGAAGCACTTATTGCAAACTCAACGCAATTTAGCCTAACAATTGCATCTTCGGCCAATAAACGCTCAATGGCTTTAGCCGAATAAAGCGATGTAAGGTTTTTAATAATTTTTGACGATACAGAAACTTTATGGTTTTGATAACAAATATTATTTTTAATCCCAATTACCATTCCTGCTAATTTATCAGCTGTTCCATCTGCTATTTTTTTTTCAATTTGTTGCGCAGCAGCTATGGCCTTACCGGCCCATACTTCTATAATAGCATTTAAATGTTTTTTGCCTTCAATGTTTTGTAAATATTGTACAACTAAAGCAGTAACTGTGGTTTTTTACTATTTAAAGCTTGGCTAATTTGCGAGTAAGAAATATAATTTCCCAACAGATTTAATTGTTTTTTCGTGCTATAATTAACTATTACTAAAAAAATCCTACAAACGAAGTGGAATTTTAAATTGAAATATGTTGTAATAAAAAATTAGATTATTCTGAATTTATTTTCTCCTTGTATTTGGATTTCATTCCAACTTTTATTTGTTCATTCAAGCTTTTTTTAGGAGGTTTAAATTCGCTCATTCCCAGACCACTTTCACGCACTAAATTAGGAATTTTTTTTACCACCAAATAATAAAAGGATAGCTAATAATTTAATATCCATTCGCTATCACCTATGTTTCCTATAAATAATAATGTTTAATTCAAAAAGTATTGATTTTAAAATACTTATGTAAGGTTTTTTTTGTTTAGAAATTATTTTTTGGGTGGCTTTATTTTTATTTTATTTGTAATCTCTAAAAAAACTGATTATGAGATTTTTTAAATTTGTTTTATTGTTTGTGGCTATTTTTTTCAGTATGCTTCGCGTTTTTGGACAGACCGATATCAGAGAAGAAAGCATTTACTTTTTAATGACAACTCGTTTTTTTGATGGTGACCCAAGTAATAACAAACCCAATGAATGGTGCTCTTATTTTCCAGGAAACCCTAATAATGGCAATTATGCTGGCAGCAATGATGTAACTTGGAAAGGTGATTTTAAAGGGTTAGTTCAAAAACTTGATTATATAAAAGATTTAGGATTTACTGCCATTTGGATTACCCCAATAGTACAAAACAGAAGTCCACTTGATTACCACGGGTACCACGCTTGGGATTTTACCAAAGTTGACCCTAGATTAGAATCCCCAGGCTATACTTTTAAAAACTTAATAGACTCTGCACATGCTAAAGGAATTAAAATATTTTTGGATGTGGTTTTAAATCATGCTGGTAGATTTGGAATTAAAGGTCGTTCAGAAATAAAATACAATACTGACCCAACCCAACCTTGGGGCAAAAAAACCAATGGAACCGCGCTAACCGACAACCCTAATTGGCAATATGATGGACTTACAGCTAATCCAGATGATGGAAAAATTTGGAGTAGAGCTAATATTACTAAAATGCCTGCACCTTACAATCAAAACTTGGCAGCTTACAATTGGCCTGGCATGGAAAGTTATGTAAATACCAGTGATGCAGCTTGGTTCAATAAATCAGGAAATGGTTTTGCACAAGGTTATGACGATACCACCAATTTGTATTGGCGAGCTTTGGCTGGAGATACTCCAGACTTTTTTACGGGTGGCGATAGTGTTAGAAATTATTTATTTAAAGCCTACAAAACATTTATTGATATGGGCATTGATGGTATGCGCTTAGATGCAGTTAAACATATGCCAAAGCGAGATGTACTTTATTTTGTAGATAGGTTTAAACAAGTAAATCCCAGCTTGATGTTTTTTGGTGAAGTAGCACAAAAACGCCATGAATTACATCAAATAGAAGAAATAAACCCGCATTGGTACACTTGGCGAGGAGCCACCAAAAACTCGGCCAATAGCGGTTTAGCCGTTCTTGATTTTTTTGCAATGGGTACTTTTCATTTATTTGGCAAAGGAGAAGGCTTTTCGGGAGTTAAAGCTGCTGCTAGGTACGATGATTTATATGCAGACCCAAGTACCAATGTATTGTTTTTAGATAACCACGATTTTGGCCCAAACAATGATTGGAATAAACGCTACGATGGCAGTGCAGAAAACCTTGCAGCAGCGCTAAACTTTATGTTTACCTGGAGAGGGTTGCCGTGTGTTTACTACGGAACAGAAACACAATTTAAAAAAGGCGCTTATGCAGATATTCATAGTAGTAACGATATTAACTATTCTATTGATTTAACTGGAAGAGCTTATTTTGGAAATGAATTTGCCAATGCGCCAAACCATTTAGTTTATAAACATATTAGAAAACTAAACGCCATTAGGAAAGCTGTACCTGCTTTGCAAAAAGGTAGTTGGCGTTGGGATGGAACTAATGAAGGTAATGGTGTAGGTTTTGTTAGAAAATACAACACAAGCGAAGTGGCAGTTGGCTTAGCAAAAGATGGTGCTGTAACTTTTAATTTTAGTGGTTTAACAAATGGCATTTACAAAGATGCGGTTACTGGAAATAGCATTACAGTTAGCAATGGAACTTTATCATTTACTGTGTCACCGAGTAGTGCAGGTATTTATGTATTAAATGGTCCGGGACTAATTGGTGCTTTAGGCGAAGGATTTTTTCAAAGCAGTAGCAATGGTGGCGGTGGTATTCCAACCGGTGGTGTAAACTATAATCCAGTAAATCCTGCTCCAGGCAGCCAATTACAAGTTACTTATGCTGGTTCATTGTCTAACCAAAGCCAAGTAATAATGCATTATAGTTTCGATAATTGGACAAAACCAATTTTAGATGCTAACATGACCAAAATTGGCCAAAATTGGGTTACCACAGTTAGTGTTCCTAGCAATGCTACTACCAATTTTGCAGCTGCATTTAACAATGGAAATGGTACATGGGATAATAATAATGGCCAAGATTATAAAACCAATTTAGTTAGCGGTACCATTGATTTAACTCCACCAAACATTAGCGTATTATTACCTAATAATGGTGCTACCAATGCTTCTAAAACTAATAATTTAAAAATAACCTTTAACGAGCCTATTACTAAAGGCAATGGCAATATTTTAATTTACGAAAACAATAATTTAAAATACACAATAAGCGCTAGTTCAAATCAGGTTAGTATAAATGGAAACACTGTTGATATTATTCACGGAGGATTTGCCAATAATGCTAATATTTATGTATTGGTTCAAAATGGAGCTTTTAAGGATTTAGCAGGAAATAACTTTGCTGGCATTAGCCAAAACAATAGTTGGAGCTTTACTACAGAATCAACAAACGGAACTAAAACCATTGAAGCACTTAATATAATTCTTTATCCAAATCCATCAAATGGAACAATTTATATTGAACAGCTTAACCATTTAAATCTAAAAGTAAAAAATGTAATAGATTTGTTTGGCAAAGAGGTAAATTTTAAAACTTATGGTAAAAATAATGATGTATTGGAAGTTAAGCTTTTAGAAAACAATGATGGTTTGTATCAAATAATTTTTGATAACAACGGCCAACAATTCTATAAAAAAATAATGATTGTAAAATAGCATAAAGATTGATAGTTTCAAGATATTCAGTTAGCTAAAATAAACTTTTTCTTCTCTGCCGTTGGCTAAAGCACAACGGCAATTCATGGCATTAGTTGTTATTTGTTTGACATTATTTTTTCAAGCATGAGTAAATCAATTATTTATTTGTTAAAAAAAAATTACTTTGAGTTTATAATATTTCAAATGAAGATGGATTTATATTCCTCTTTACCGATGCCTTCACTTTGAGAGAATGCATCGGTATGTAAACTTTTCAACCAATCAAACCCAATCTACCCTAACTGAATACCGTTCAACTTTCTATAAAAACTAATGGCTGCATTGTCGGTCATGCCTGAAATGAACTCACATATTTTCATTACCCTGGTGTACAAATCTGTGTGCGGAATTTTACCTTTACCAATAAATTGTTCTGGAATTAATTCTATTACTTTTTCGCTTCTATAAAACTTTAAATTAGCATTGTGTTGTGCTTCAAAATGCTGGTTTACAGCATTTATACAAATGTGCAACAATCCGCTAATTACCTCAAAACCGGCAGCTTCTATTTCAAGTACAACCCTGTTTTTATAAACTTTTTCTTTGGTAATGGTTTTTATTTTTTCAATTAAATGAATTTTACTACTCAATTTGATAAGTGAATTATTAAACGTTCCGTTCAAAATGGCTTCTTCGTTTTGCATAAAAATTTGAGCCAACTCGTTGGTTAAATTATCAATGGCCGAAGCACGTAAAAAGCCAATTTGCCCTTCAAAAGTCATTTCGTTGAATTTATCTTCTTTAAAATTTTCAACAAAAGGAATCAACAATTCTTCAGCATGTTTTATATCAATCCACTTTAGGTTTAACCCGTCTTCAAAATCAATGATGCTGTAGCAAATATCATCGGCTGCTTCCACCAAAAAAGCCAATGGATACCTGCACCAATTTAAATGTTCATCTTCCCTTATTTTTAACAAACCTAACTTTTCGGCTACATCGTTAAAATAAGCAACCTCACTTTGAAAAAAGCCAAACTTTTTTTCACTTACTTTTTTATCGGCATATTTGGGCAAACTTTCTTTAGGATATTTACTAAATGCGGCCAAAGTGGGGTAAGTTAGGCGCAAGCCTTTATCGTTTCCACTGTAATTACACACTATTTTAAAACCATTGGCATTGCCTTCAAAATTGATTAAATCGGCCCATTGCTTGGCATTATTAATACTTGGTTCTAACTCTTTTCCGTTTCCATTTAAAAAATATTCTCTAATGGCATCCTCGCCACTATGGCCAAAAGGCGGATTTCCAATATCGTGAGCCAAACAAGCCGCAGCTACTATGCAGCCAATATCGTAACTGCTTATTTCTTTTTGTAAATCAGGGTATTTTTGGAGCAATGCCTCTGATACTTTGCGGCCCAAACTGCGACCCACGCTCGAAGTTTCTAAACTATGCGTTAATCTATTATGTACAAAATCGTTTTCGGGCAATGGAATAACTTGGGTTTTATCTTGCAGTTTTCTAAACGATTCAGAAAAAACCACCCTGTCAAAATCACGCTCAAACTCAGTTCTGCTCGTTTTATTGTCTTGTAAAGTTTGGTTAAATCTGTATGGTTTTAAAAGCTGCTGCCAATTCATTGTCATGCTGCAAATAAAATAAAGCAAGTTGGTAAATGCTATTTATTTTAGCAATTATAAAAAACAGCCAACCCTAATTGGCTAGAGCTATTTCATATATTTTAAAATTCAAAACTAAATTTTGGATGTTCTAATAATAATAATCGATTGTGACTAAGTTAAAAAATATGAAGATAAAATGTCATTTTTAAAAGAGTTAATTAGTTTAATAATTAATAAACCAATAGATACTATTCTGAAAACCGTATTAATATGAATAGGATTAGTAATAAAATTTTATCTCAATTATTACACTTGCTAAATATATTTAAAAACAACCATATTCAAACACGGAATTTGCTTTATTACCTCATTCAATATCCTTAATGTATTGGATTTATTAAATTCTTAAAAGGACTAATTTTCAGGTATATCAAACCACTTTTCATTAATTATTAGTTGGCATAGCTATTGCTTTTGAAAATACAAAGGAAAATTTGGGCAATTATTTAAACTATGTGTTTGATATATTTTCACCCTAAATCAAAACAAAAAAGCCCGACTACAATAAGATAATCGGGCTTTTTAGATTAATTAAAAATTATTTAGTTTTAATAAACTTATTGCTAAATAATAAATTGCCTTCTGAACTAATATTTATAATATAAGCTCCACTAGCAAGTTCAGCTAAATTATCAATCGTAAATTTATTAATTCCTTCGTTTACATTAAATAATGATTCTTTTACTTTTTTACCTGCTAAATCGGTAATAATTAATTTAGCTGATACATTTGCAAACGATTCCATTTCAATATTCAACACTTCAGTTATTGGGTTTGGATAAACTACAATATTTGCATTTCTTATTTTATCGCTACTAATACTAATAGTTTTAGTATATTCAAATTTACCATCCAAGTCTATTTGCTTTAATCTATAATATACAATTTTATTAGTTGCAAAAACCTCTCTATCGGTATAGCTATATTTTTTAGTAATATTTGAATTTATTGCACCTTTTACAAAATCAATTCTTATAAAGTTTTTACCATCTAATGAACGTTCTATTTCAAAACCTTTGTTATTAGTTTCATTTGCTGTTGACCATAATAAAAATGCATCGACATTTTTAGGTGTTCCATTAAATGAAATTAACTTTACTGGTAAAGGGCTATTTACAGCACCAACAATAAATTGGTTATTGAATAAACTTGGAACAACACCCATTGTTACAGTTTGGTTTGCAAAGTTGAGGCCATTAGCCTCATTGTTGGATAAATTCCAAGCAGTTGAACTACCAGTAGCACGTGTAAACAATTTAAAATCTGTGTTGGTTGCTGAAGGCAAGATACCCTGTAAATTGAATTTAATTTCTGCACTATCCATTGTACCAGAACCATAACGATTAATAATCCAATATTTACCTAAGGTACTTGTAATGCCTCCTGGAGATGTAATTGGTGAAGTAACCAAGGCTGAATCAAGAAATGTATGAACATAGATATTATTTGAACCTACTTGATTAAACAATTCCATAGAAAGTTGAGAGCCTAAAAAAGTAACAGGTCCACTTGAAGAAACATTACTAGTTTTTACTATTGGGGTTCCTAAAGGGAAGTTAGAAGGTGCTAAAATTGCTGCATTTATTCTGGTTGCGCTATTACAGTTTCCTGAAGCATCTAAAAGATAATTTCCAACTAATTCATCAAACCTATAGTAAGCTATTAAATTAGGATGAGATGAATTGGCTAATCTTGTATGAATGTTTTGTCTTATTTGATCTTCTGTTCTACAAGTATCCCAAATTCTAAATTCATCAAGACTTCCATTAATAAAGCTGCCACCATTGAATGAACTTCCAATTAATAAAGGCTCTGTATTACCTAATATAGTACCAACCAAACTTTTTGTTCCAATTAAGTTTCCATTTAAGAACAAACGTAATAAGATTCCATCGTAAGTACCTGCAATGTGAACAAACTCTGAAATTGGAACTACTGCTGATGATACAATAGAATCAGCAAACAAACTAGAAACAACTTTAAAGATTATGTTACCTGAGGTATTAATATACAAATCATACTGACCTTGAGAGGCTGTAGCATTTTTACTAACTAAATATGATGGATTGGATAAATTAGCAATGCTTACCCAAGTTTCAATAGTTAATTTTTCGCCAGTTACATTTAATGCTCTTGATCCATCAACCTCAAGGTGTTGCGCTCCATTAAATGTAAGCCCATTTGAAGAGTTATTGGCAGTTGATGTTTGTCCAACCACAAAAGTATAAGTAATGGTATCATTATTTCTTTCTAAATCTGTTGCTAATTCTGTCCATACTTTTACAGTATAAGTTCCGTTAACAGTAGGATTAAACAAACTACTTGAACTAAAAGTGTATGAACTTCCACTTCCTATAAATGCAGAAACAACATCATTTGTATTTAAAGTTGAAGGTCCAGTTATTTGAGCTTTAACAGTAAATCCTGATTGAGTATTTACACCATAATTTGTTACTGTAAATTCAGGATTAATAGGAGCTCCTCCTTGTAAAACAGCTGCACATGGTTCATTTACTTTTGCTATCCCAATATCATCTGCTACTTGTAACCTTGGCTCAACCATAAACCTAAATGCAGAGTTGGTTGAAGCAAAATCATTCCAATTGGTTACGGTTGTTGCTTTATAATAAAATGTTTTATTTCTAATTGGGTCTTCATTTTGATATCCAAAGCCAACATTAGTTGTTCCAGTTTGCCTTACACCAACGAAAAACGAACCAGAAATAGGCAATGGAGGATTAACAGATATAGTATTAATTCCTGTTACTGCAACTATAGTAGGCGAATTCCAAATTAATGCATTTGGAGTATCGTTAATCATGGAATAAATTACAATTTGAAAAGGTTGTCCACCAGTATTAAAATTAACACCCACTTGATTAATATTGTTACTGCCAGTGTATGGAAATTTAGCAATAAAATCACCTCCAACGCCATTAAATCCTACTCCACCAATTGCTGGAAGTGTAGGGTCTGCATAGGCATAAGTTCCAGTTGTAGCTATTTGATTAAATATTTTACTATTGTTAGTATTTGTGCTATCTGGTGGAACAGATACGGTTACCAAGCCACTACCAATATTTAAATAATTAAATGGAGTAAAAGTAACATATTTGTTAACCGCTGGTGCCAATGTATCAATAAACAGACTATCTGTAAAAGAATTTGCGCCAGTAATATTGAGTATTACTTTTTGGTTAAACAAGGTGTCCAATCCTTTATTTAAAATGTTAGCCCTCACTTCATGCGGATTAGCATAAGGAACAGGGATTTTTCCTAATGAATATACTTCTTGTACTGCGGCATCTTTTAACACTGAGAATTCCCACGCTCCTTTATAACAAAGGATAGCTCTTCTATTGTTATCTATATCTCTTGGAATGGAAACAATAATAGGTGCGGATAAATCTTTGTCATCAATTGAAGCACCTGTTAAATAAGGTTGGGTATTGTTTAAGAAACTTGGTGTTTTTACATTTGAATTGGCCTCATTTGGTGCTGCTGCCGTTTGATAGCCGCCAGCAACTCCTCCAAATACAGTTCCACCCCAACCTGCTACAAAGGTTGTTCCTTGGTAGGTATTGCGGTCAACATCTAACGTTCCGTTAGTTTGTTGCATCCAAAATGCCATATGACCATTTTGCGTTGAAGCTCCACCAGTTCTGGTATTGGTAATAATATTGTTTCTCATCCTAAAAATAGTGGCCACACCAGAATTAAACCTACCAATACCTACGGAACGCGTGGTTAAGGTAGCAACAGTTCCTCCAACGGCAGTACCACCAATGCGTATAGTATTATGGAAAATATTGAATTCGCCACTACCATTTCCGGTAACTGCAATACCAGTTACACCGCCAATTGCACCTCCGTTAACGGTATTGTTTGCATCTAAAAAAGCAATGCTGTTATTGTTAATGTTATATAAACTGCCACTTGCTGTAGCTGGAGGAGTTATAAACATTCCAAAAATTGATGTACTGCTACTTTTATACCCAAAAATTCTGTTTTTAGTAATGGTAGCAGTAATATTTACTGTGGCTGGTAACCCACCCAAATTAATTGCTCTTGATTGACCATTAGAAGTAAATGCCGCTTCATGGAAAAAGCTATTTGAGTCAATCACAACTTGCCCCAGATTGTTTAAGTTACTAACACCTGCAAATCCAATATTGACAAACTGGTTGTTTCTAATCAATATATTAGTAATTGGCGCATTGCCGTTAAGGCCATCAAACACAATGCCGTTTCTTCCCCCTTGTATGAAGTTGTTTAAAAAGGTATTGTTTGAGTTGGCGGTAGTTCCCGATATCGCATTGGTTAACCAAATATTGTGTGCCGTGCTGGCAGCACTTGCATTTAACAAACGGCAAAACCTAAAGATGTTATTGGTTGCACCCATATCAAACCTACAAGTTAAATTTGTTGCAGCGGATACTGTATGGCTAAACTCTAACAATTGCGCTGTTCCTACTCCACCTGGCCTTCCGTCAAAAGTTACGTCATCCGCACCATTTAAAATAATTAAAGCGAAAGCCCCACTTGTAGAGATACTTTTTACCACCGTTGCTGTATCTGCAGGGCGAATTAAAATAGATGAATAATTAGAACCGGTGGGGTTTCCAGTTGAATCTAAAATAATAGTAGCTGTTTCGAGCGTATTTGAGTGAACTCTAATATTGATTACTCCTTGATGATAACCTCTATTGATGCTATCAACAGCTGTTTTTAAAGTAGTGTAGCTTGCGCTACTTGTGCCTAGGCTACTTGTAACGTCAACTTGTGCTTGTAGTTTATTGGCAAAAATTACCAATAACACTAATAATGTTTTGTAGATTTTTAGCATAAAATAGATTTTTTATATTGCAATCTAGTAAAATTTACATAAAAAAATAAAAAATTTGGTAATTAAAATAATTAAGACAAGCAATTAAATTCAACATTTATTTCAAAAATTATGTTTATTTCTCTATATTTTTAGTTTAATCTTTTCTGCCAAAAAAGCAAAAGATAAGAAAGCTAAAACTTTATTATCATGGATTTATACTCTACAACAAATACCTTTTTGCAAACAACTAGGATAAGAAACTGATCGAAAATATTAAATAATATTTTAAGGACTTGACACGTGGGCACCTATCCAAAAATGTGGAAGTTGCTATTTGTATTGTTTTAGCATTTACAAAACCATTTGCAATAAACCTAATCTTTAAAACTAAACAATAGCTAGTAAATTAAAGATTGAAATTAAATAGATTTGGTGAATTATTCAAAAAATAATCATTATTTAATTTATAATTTTACATGCAAAAGTCTGAGTCGATACAAATCATGAGATTGATAAGCTAACTCAAAGAATAATATTATTTTAAACTTAAAACCACACTTGCATTACCACCATCAAATTTACCTGCGGGATTATACTTGGTAATTTTAACACAGATGTTTTCTAAATGATTGTAGTCAGTTTTTAGTTGATTGATTATGCTTTGAGCCACGGTTTCAATAAAATCTCTTGGATTTTCCATCTCGGCTTTTACTGTTTTCAAAACCTGCTCATAATCAATAATATCCGATAATTTTTCTATTAAAGCATGGTCAGGTTTATTTTCAGTTAAAATAATATCAACCCTAAATTTACCACCCTTTACCTTTTCAAAATCGTACATTCCGTGGTAGGCAAAAAATTCGAGGTTTTCTAAACAAGTTTGTACTTTCATGGGTTGTTATAATAATGAACAAAAAAACTATTTTCGCACCGTAATAAAAAGCCATGGTAATAAAAAACCATTGGTTCAAACTATAAAAAACATGACTACAAACGCACAAGAATTCACAAAAGCTAACAAGCAAGATGTTTACAACCATCCAGATTATTATTTATTGGATGAATTATTGAGTGAAGAACATAAATTAATTCGCAGTACTGTACGCGATTATGTAAAAAAAGAGCTTTCTCCAATTATTGAAGATGTGGCTCAAAAAGCAGTTTTCCCTCGTTTTATGGTAAAACAGCTAGGTGAGTTAGGTTGCTACGCTCCGCAATTGCCAGTAGAATATGGTTGTGGTGGAATGGATTATATTACCTACGGATTAATGATGCAAGAGTTAGAGCGTTGCGATTCGGGCGTTCGTTCTACTGCTTCGGTTCAAGGAAGTTTGGTTATGTATCCTATTTACAAATTTGGTAGCGAAGAACAAAAACATAAATATTTACCTAAATTAGCCAAAGGCGATTTGCTAGGTTGTTTTGGTTTAACTGAGCCAAACCATGGTTCTGATCCAGGTGGAATGACCACTAATTTTAAACCTGCTGGAGATGGCAAACATGTTATATTAAACGGTGCTAAAATGTGGATTTCAAATTCACCATTTGCGGATATTGCAGTAGTTTGGGCTAAAAACGAAAACGGCAAAATAAAAGGAATAATCGTAGAGCGTGGTATGGAAGGTTTTAGCACTCCTGAAACTCATAACAAATGGAGTTTACGTGCAAGTGCAACTGGCGAGTTGGTATTTGCTGATGTAAAAGTTCCGGTTGAAAATATTTTACCAGGAGTTGAAGGTTTAAAAGGACCTTTGACCTGCTTAAACTCTGCTCGTTATGGAATTAGTTGGGGTGCTTTAGGTGCAGCTATGGATTGTTACGATACAGCATTGCGTTACAGCAAAGAGCGTATTCAGTTTGGCAAACCCATTGCTGGATTCCAATTACAACAAAAAAAGTTAGCAGAAATGATAACTGAAATTACCAAAGCACAATTATTAACTTGGCGCTTAGGCGTTTTAATGAACGAAGGCCGCGCTACTCCTGCTCAAATTAGTATGGCAAAACGTAATAATGTTGATTTAGCATTGAACGTAGCACGCAATGCGCGCCAAATGTTAGGTGGAATGGGTATTACTGGCGAGTATCCAATTATGCGCCACATGATGAACTTAGAATCGGTAGTTACCTATGAAGGAACGCACGATATACATTTATTGATTACTGGATTAGATATTACTGGCGAAAATGCTTTTGCATAACTAGAAATAAAGTCACCAAAAAAAGAGCCGTATCAAAAATTTGATATGGCTCTTTTATTTTATATTCCAAACATAGGCTAATTATTGTTTTATATCATTCCGCAGGTACACTTGATTGATAGCTTTAAAACTACTTTTAATGGAAAGCAAACCCAAGGAAAGGAGATTCCTACTGAATGACTCAACGCAAAAATCAAAGTCATTCTGGAAGAATCCCCTTAATACACTTGATTGTTGGCTATTATAGAATTGCAAACTTTTTTAGTTTTGGATTTACTGATTTAATTAATGTTAATTTATTCTCTCTTGATAATGATTTCAATTCTTTTTCTCTCTTAATTGCTTCATTAATATTTTGAAAAACTTCAAAATAGATCAATTCATAACAAAAATATTTGCCAGCAAAAGTTTCAGGTTTCCCTTTATTACTATGATGTTCAGAAATTCTTCTTTCTAATGAATTGGTTACGCCAACATAAAGGATTAGAAGTTATATAAACATAATTGTTTAAATCAAAATTATTCATAACAAAATAACTTAAACAAATATAGATTTATGTTAATGGAAAGCAAACCCTAAGGAAAGGAGATTCCTACTAAATGACCCAACGCAAAAGTCAAAGTCATTCTGGAAGAATCCCATTATTACACTTGATTTTTGGCTATTATAGCTTAACACTATATTTTGATAATACAAATAATTATGCAAAAAAATAGGTTGTTTCAAAATTTGAAACAACCTATTTTTTGATTCGATCTTTCTAATAATAATTGCTTAGCAATATTCTTCAAAAGCCGCTTTTAAATTTTCGGCAATCATTTCAGCGCTGCGGCCTTCAATATTGTGGCGCTCAATAAAATGAACCAACTCGCCATTTTTGTATAAACCAATTGATGGAGACGATGGTGGATAAGGAGCTATAAACTCTCTGGCTTTAGCTACTGCTTCTACTTCTTGTCCGGCAAATACAGTTAATAATTCGTTTGGCACTTTGGTAGCTTCTTTAACAGCTTTCATAATTCCTGGGCGGGCAGTACCTGCTGCACAGCCGCATACCGAATTGAAAACCATTAATTTTGTTCCTTCGTTATTGGTCATTGCTGCAGCTACTTCATCAGCTGTCATCAGCGATTTAAAACCAACTTCAACCAATTGTTGACGCATTGGTGCTACTAACATTTCTGGATATGGCATAATTTTTTATATTTTTTATATTTTTTAAGTATGTTTTGAGTTTACAATTTTACAAAAATGTTTCCAAAAAAAGTATTAAGCCTTAATGGCATAAAAATTATTTAAAAACAAATTGCCGTTTAACTGTTGTAATATTTAATAATCAATTTTTTAAAATGCTTGATTATTCTATTTTTGCATCAAATATTAAAGCAATATACAAACAAAATAATATGTCAGAAACAAAATCAGTAGCTCCTTATAAAGTTAAGGACATTAGCTTAGCAGAGTGGGGAAGAAAAGAAATTAGATTAGCCGAAGCAGAAATGCCAGGTTTAATGAGTATCAGAAAAGAATATGGTCCGCAACAACCTTTAAAAGGTGCGCGTATAGCAGGTTGTTTACACATGACAATTCAAACTGCGGTTTTAATTGAAACTTTAAAAGCTTTAGGTGCTGAAGTAACTTGGAGTTCATGTAATATTTTCTCAACACAAGATCACGCTGCTGCTGCAATAGCTGCTGCTGGTATTCCGGTTTACGCTTGGAAAGGTCAAAACGAAGAAGAGTTTGACTGGTGTATTGAGCAAACTTTATTTGCATTTGAAGGTGGCCAACCTTTAAATATGATTTTAGATGACGGTGGCGATTTAACCAATATGGTTTTTGACCGTTACCCTGAATTAGCAAAAGACATCAAAGGTTTATCGGAAGAAACTACTACTGGTGTTCATCGTTTATACGAGCGTATGAAAAAAGGTACTTTATTAGTTCCTGCTATTAACGTAAACGATTCAGTAACAAAATCGAAATTTGATAACAAATACGGCTGTAAAGAATCTTTAGTTGATGCTATTCGCAGAGCAACTGATATTATGATGGCTGGTAAAGTAGCTGTGGTAGCTGGTTATGGTGATGTAGGAAAAGGTTCAGCAGAATCGTTACGTGGTGCTGGTGCGCGCGTTTTGGTTACCGAAATCGATCCAATTTGTGCTTTACAAGCTGCAATGGATGGTTTTGAAGTAGTTACTATGGAAGATGCTTGCTCAAGAGCTAATATTTTTGTAACAGCTACAGGTAATGTTAAAATCATTACTGATCGTCATTTCAAAGCAATGCGCGATAAATCTATCGTTTGTAACATTGGACATTTTGACAATGAAATTGACATGGCTTGGATGAATAACAATTACGGTTCAACTAAATTTACTGTTAAACCTCAAGTTGATGTTTACAATGTAGATGGAAACGAAATTATTATTTTAGCTGAAGGTCGTTTAGTTAATTTAGGTTGTGCTATGGGTCACCCAAGTTTTGTAATGAGTAATTCATTCTCAAACCAAACTTTAGCTCAAATTGAATTATGGAACCACAGCGATAAATACGAAAATAAAGTGTATGTGTTACCTAAACATTTAGATGAAAAAGTAGCATTTTTACATTTAGAGCATATTGGTGCTAAACTTACCATTTTAGATGGTGAACAAGCTGATTATATTGGTGTAAAAGTAGAAGGACCTTTCAAAGCAGAAATGTACAGATACTAATATTTTTTAGTAATAAAATTAAAAGCCAATCCTATTTAGGGTTGGCTTTTTTATGTCATTTTTTCAATATTTAGTCGATCAATTTTTTGGCTTGGGGTGTAGTAAAATTCATCAACAATTTGAACTTGTTTAGGTATCTCATAATGTTTCAAAGTTTTTGATAAATATAATTTTAAGTCAACAAAATTTACGGAATCTTTGTTTTGTTTTTCAATGAATAAAACTACTTTCTCTCCAAGTAATTCATCAGGCAAACTGCCTATAAAATAAGGGAAAGGCAAAATATTTTGTTGTGTAAAATAGTTAGAAATTTCATCCTCCACTTTTAGTGCATTTACCTTTAATCCTCCACTGTTTATTACGAAATCTACTCTACCTAATACCGAAAAACCATCATAAGTAATTTCAACTAAATCGTTGGTTTGTAACCATTGGTTTTTGGTAATTGTATTTTTTATTTTTAAGGTATTTTCTTGACTTAAGGCTATTTCATTATTGGGCAATAATTTAAAATATGATTCGCTTTTTAAATTGCGCAATGCTATATGACTTAAAGTTTCTGTCATGCCATAAGTAGCCCATATATTGGGCTTTAAATCAACACATTTTAAAATAAGTGAATTAGAAGCTGGTGCCCCTCCTAAAAGGATATTTATAAACTGATTGAGTATTTTTTTCTCATAATCATCATTTACTATTTGTTGCAATTGCAAGGGGACTAATGAACAAAAGGTGTACGGATGATTTTGTGGCAACAATGTAAAAGGATTGCCACTAGGATTAGCTACGGTTATATCTGCCTCCAACAAAATTGCCCTTGCTAAAAGCATGGCTCCTGCTACCAAACTCGTGTCTAAACAAATGTAAAAATGTTGTTTTTCTTGCTTTAAATTTAAGTAATTAATGGTTTGTGTAGCAGACCAAATTATTTCTTGTTTAGTAAATATAAATTGTTTGGGAACGCCTGTACTTCCTGAACTTTGAAAGTTAAAATCTTGATTGGTAAACCATGTTTCAATAAAAGAAAAAGCCTTTTTTTCGTTGTCGTTCAAAAGGCTTTTATCAATTAAATTTAAATCGGTTATTGATTCAATTTTATATGCAATATGGTTAATAAATAAATGCATTATTTATTGTACTCGTTCATGGTTAACGGCAGTCCTTTTATTACAAAACTTTCAATAGCATCCACCGATTTATGAATTAAAAAAGGCATTTCTTTCATTTCGTCAGTAGTCCATTTTCCTAGCACATAATCTACCTGACGGCCTTTTGGGAAATTATTGCCAATGCCAAACCTAAGTCTCGGATAATTTTGGGTACCGAGTAATTCGTTAATGCTTTTTAGTCCATTATGACCCGCATCGCTTCCATTTCCTCTAATTCGTAGTTTGCCAAAATCAATGGCTAAATCATCCACTAAAATAAAAATATTTTCAATAGGAATTTTTAAGTCAGTCATCCAATGGCGAACTGCTTTGCCACTTAAATTCATATAAGTAGTTGGCATAATTACATGTATTTGCCTACCTCTTAAGCTTACTTGTGCATATTGTGCATGCTTTTGCACGGTAAAATTTCCCAAGTGTTTTTTTACCAATGCTTCAGCAATATCAAACCCAATATTGTGTCGGGTTTGTGCATACTCTGCTCCTATATTTCCTAATCCTACAATTAAAAATTTCATATACTTTTTATGGTTTACTGTAAACCATTTTTACATGTTCAATATCTGCTTCCCAAAAGTTTTCTCCTTCAGGTTTAAAATTATGTTTGGCATATAAAGGAGCAGCAGTTAATTGTGCGTGCAAATAAATTTTATTACCAAATGCAATGGTTTCATTCAATAAATAAGCTACTAAAGCAGAACCAATTCCATTGCCTCTAAATTTTTCTAATACTGCAAATCGCTCTAGTTTATAGCCATTTTCTGTTTGACGAATTCTTGCAGTTCCAGCAGGTTCATTGTTAAAGTAAGCCAAAAAATGAATGCTTTCTTCTTCAAACTCATATTCTATTTCCTTTGGACAATTTTGCCCAATCACAAAAACTTCGTGCCTAATATCCCAAGCTATTTGTTGCACAGTTGGAGTGGTTATTTTTTCAATTTTTATCATTAAGCAAAGTATTTTTTTAGTGCTTCGCCAATTAAATAAACATCTTCGAAAGTGTTATACATTGGTACTGGACTCATACGTATAACATCAGGTTCGCGCCAATCGGGTATTATGTTTTCACTTACCAAATAGTCAAATAATTTTTTGCCATCTTGTTTCACAATAATGGAAAGTTGGCAGCCTCTTTCATCTTTATTTTTTGGAGTTATTATGGTTAAGTGGTCGGTATATTGATTTAAAATATACTCCAAATAACCTGTTAATATTTCGCTTTTCGCTCTTAAATTTTCCATACCTGCTTCTGCAAACATTTCTAACGATGCTTTATGAATAGCCATAGGAAATATTTGTGCATTGCTTAACTGCCAACCTTGTGCACCTGGAATGGCTTTAAAGCCTTTTTTCATTTGGAAACGCTCACCTTCATCATGTCCCCACCAACCTGCAAAACGGTTTAATTCAGAGTTTTCATGTCTTTCGTGAACAAATACACCACTTGTTCCTCCAGGGCCACTATTTAAGTATTTATAAGTACACCAAACCGCAAAATCTACATCCCAATCGTGTAATTGTAAATGTAAGTTACCAGCAGCATGAGCCAAATCAAAGCCTGCATAAGCTCCAACAGCATGTGCAGCAGCAGCTATGGCCTTCATATCAAAAACTTGGCCTGTATAATAATTTACACCTCCTAACATTACCAAAGCCAAACTATCGGCATTTGCATTTATGGTTGCAATAATATCTTCGGTGCGCAAAGTGTGTTCACCTTCGCGTGGTTTAAGTTCTATAATAGCATCATCTGGATTTAAATTGTGGTGTTTAACTTGCGTTTCCATGGCATATAAATCGCTTGGAAAAGCAGCAGCTTCCATAATTATTTTATAGCGTGTAGCAGTTGGTTTGTAAAAACTTACCATCATTAAGTGTAAGTTTACGGTAAGGTTATTCATTACAACTACTTCGCTAGGCTTTGCACCTACCACCTTTGCAGCATTTTCGGTTAAAAAATGGTGGTAACCAAACCAAGGATTTTTTGCATCAAAATGTCCTTCTACGCCAAATTTTGCCCAATCGTTTAACTCTTGATCAATAGCTGCGCGAACTGATTTTGGCTGCAAGCCTAATGAGTTGCCACATAAATAAACTACATGTTTATTGTTATGAGTTAATAAATGAAATTGATGTTTAAAATGGGCTAGTTTATCGTTTGCATCTAATTGTTGAGCAAAACTTAAGGTATTTTCAAATTGCATGTGCAATAATACTAAATCATTTAATGGCTACATAGCACCTAAAAATGATTTTTTATTGTGGAAAGCTAGTAACTCTTAAGTAATTTCCATTTCTGGTTACAAAATATTGGCGCAATCCTCTGTCGGCAGGGCCTTTACTTGGTGTACCTGTGGTTAAAAAAAACTCGCTTGCGCAGCAGCGGTTATTGCCACTTCCACATTGAAATTTTGAATTATTATCGGCCATGTAAATGCGGCTGCAAGCACTATCAACTTTATAAGGACATGCTCTGTCAAAAGCCACAAATTCGTCAAAATTGTTATATATTATAATGCCTTTGTAACCAACAGCTTGCCCATCGCGGTAAATATAACCTCCCATGTTTTGAAGTGGCGCTGCATCTGGCAACAATAAATTGATATTGATATCAAAATTTACAGGAGGAAAAAAATCATTGTTTTGTGAGGCGCTTTTGTCCTTTTCGCAAGCCATCACAAAAACAAAAACTATTATAAAGTATAAATATCTTAAATTCATTATTTTATCCAAGCTAAAAGTTTAGGCAAATTGTTTTTTCTGTATTTAAAATAAGGTTTCTTATAAGCACCAAACGATTTGTAGAATCGTTCAATTCCATCAATTTCTGAACCTTCAAAGTCAATAAATAAATTTTTACCAGACAATTGCATAATAACGGAATCCATTAAAAAGTGCATAGCACCTATTTTTTTACCTTTTTCGTTTGATGTTCCTAAATGAAAAATGGCCCTATCTCCATTAATTATAAAAGCGGCAGCCCCTAGTAAACCAAACTGATTACTATAAACGCCAACTGCCAATAGATTATTTTGCTTGTTACAAATTTTATACAATTGTTTAAGGGTTTTGTAGTCGTTTTCTTTTACTCCTTTAGTTTCTTTACCTTTATTTTTTTGGTAAAAATCAATCACTTGTTTATAAGGCAAGGCTTGTAAAAATAAACCTTCATCTTTGGCTTTTTTTAAATTGCGTTTTGCTTGTCCTTTGTATCCGGTGTAAATATCTTTATAACCTTCATCAATAGGAAGCAAATAGTTTTTACGAGGCTTTAATCCTTCAGTACTATTTTCCTCATTTAAGTTGATATCGATTAATTTAAATTTGGAAGGAATGGCGTTTAAAAAATCTTGAACCAATAAAGCTTGTGATTCATTTTTTGAAAATACTCCTAACTGTTGGGTAAAAAAAGGTTGAAACAAGTAGGAAATGAAATACTTTTTTCTGTGTGTCAATGGCATTACAGCTTCGTAATCGTTAAGCACCAATGCATCCCAGTTAGGACTTACTATATCTAAATACCAAGCATAGGCGTAAATGATGGTATTGCTGGCGTGAGAAATGCAATAATCCCATTTTGTTTTATCAATTTCGGTATGTTTAAGGTAGTTTATCAAAGCTTAATGTTTCAATACAAAAATAGAATAAACCAGCATACTTAATCATTAAAAATAAAATTTGGCTAGTATTAAAAAACAAAAAAGCCGGGCTCCCCCGGCTTTTTGCCCATTGTTACCAATAGTTTCTTCATTAATTATGAAAAAATTTACTCACTCAATTTACAAAAACATCCAATTGAGATGAATAGTTTCTAATAATTTAAAATTATTTGCAATTAATTGTTAGTCAGTTAATTAATTTTATCCTTAAAATTTGAATTGTTTGGAATTAAGTGAGTAAATTAATTTTATTCAAAAGTAAAAATATGTATTTTTATACTTTCAAAAAGCATGATACAAATACTGAAAGAGGCCTCAGAACATTCGTTTTGTTGGGTAGATGTAAACCAACCAACTGAGCTAGAGTTAAAAGATTTAGCTATAAAATATAATTTGCCTGAAACAGCCATTAAAGATTGTTTAGACCCTGGACATTTACCAAAATTTGAACAACTCGATAATGAGCATTTTATTATAATCAGAAATTATGACAATAAATGCGATATCGGAGCTGATAGTTTTCAAAAATTGACTCGTAAAATTGCTATTTTTTGGGGTAAAGATTTTTTGCTTACAATTCATAGACATGATTCGTTTGTAATAGAAGGGGTTGCTAAAAAGTACGCCAATGGTAGTATTTGTAAAAGTCCTTTTGATATTATTTGTAAAATTATTAAAGACACATTGCAAAGTTTTGAAAATCCATTGGCAGCCTTAGATACTGAAATTGACTCGTACGAAACGCGTATATTTTTAAAAAGTAAAATACCCGATTTACTAAAAAACTTATACCTAATTAAGAGAAAAATTTATGTAAAAAAGCGTTTGTTTACTTTAACCAAGGCTGTAATTGAACAGTTAGGCAATTCGCATAAACGCAATACCATTTACGAGGATTTAAAAGATACTTATGTGCGTGTAGAAACCATTACTGAAGAAATTTACGATAGTATACACAGTTTATTAAATATTTATATTTCGCTTTCAAGCCAAAAAACCAATGAGGTAATGCGCGTACTAACTGTTTTCTCAGCATTCTTTTTACCTTTAACTTTTATAGTAGGAATTTATGGAATGAATTTTCAGTTTATGCCTGAATTAACGCACCATTATGGTTACCCGGGTGTATTAATTTTTATGCTTTTGCTTACTATAATTATTTACCAATGGTTTAGCCGCAAAGGCTGGATTTAAATTGATTTATTAATTTGGAGATTTGTGATCTGTTGATTTTTGATTTAGAGATTGGTTGACTTTTTAATTTTTGTTCAGAGCTCCATTTTGCACTTACAAAAGCCTCAATCGGTCATGCCGCAGGCATCTTCTTGGCTATAAATGATTGCTTTCCATTACTAAAAAAAGAATAAAAAATCGTTGCTTTAATCGAAGATAAAAACGTAATAGGTTATTACTTTATTGTTTTTCAATAATGCATAAAGAACAAAACATTATGCCTTGCACATGTACTAAATATTTAACTCATTAACCCGTCTTGGTTTTTGTGTAATACAATTCGTTTTAATTATTAATTTTGACCTTTATGAAAACCTATACTTTAGTTTCAAATATTAAGTCGTTAAAAGGAATTTTAGCTCCTGAAATTCTTTTAAAAAGAGGGTCGGAAATGGCTCATTTAGAAAGTATTGACAATGCTTATTTAATTATAGAAAATGATACCATTTTTAGTTTTGGCAAAATGGAAGATTTAGCCAGCGCTACTCAACATATAACTATTTCAAACCAAATAGATGCCAAAGGCGGAATGGTTTTACCATCTTTTATGGATAGTCACACTCATATAGTTTTTGCAAAATGGCGCGAAGAAGAGTTTGAAATGCGCATAAAAGGCAAAAGCTATGAAGAAATCGCTGCTGCAGGTGGTGGCATTTTAAATTCTGCTAAAAAGTTACAAAACATGAGCGAGGCCGAACTTTTTGAACAAGCACATGAACGTTTGCAACAAGTAATTAGTCAAGGAACAGGAGCTATTGAAATAAAAAGTGGTTATGGTTTAACTGTGAAAGATGAAATAAAAATGTTGCGAGTAATTGCGCAATTAAAACAAGTTTCTCCAATTCCAATTAAGGCTACTTTTTTGGGCGCACATGCCATTCCTACTGAGTTTAAACAAAACCGTCAAGGATATATTGATTTAATTTTGAACGAAATGTTGCCCAATATTGCTAACGAAAAATTGGCCGATTATTTTGATGTATTCTGCGACCAAGGTTTTTATACAGTAGAAGAAACAGATTTGCTTTTAAATGCAGCAGCCAAGTATCATTTAAAACCAAAAATTCATGCCAATGAGTTAGGATATACAGGCGGAGTGCAAGTAGGGGTAAAGCACAATGCATTGAGTGTAGATCATTTAGAATATACAGGCGAAGCAGAAATTGAGTGTTTGCTAAATAGCAATACCATGCCAGTTGGTTTACCTAACTGTTCTTTTTTTCTAGGAATTCCATACATGCCTGCACGTAAAATGATTGACGCAGGTTTGCCTGTTTGTTTGGCAAGCGATTATAATCCAGGAAGTTCGCCTAACGGACGAATGGGTTTTGTGGTAAGTTTGGCTTGCACCCAAATGAAAATTACACCAGAAGAAGCAATTAACGCCACCACCATTAATGGTGCTTACGCAATGGAGTTAAGCCATCAATATGGAAGTATTACCAAAGGAAAAATTGCTAATTTAATTATTACCAAACCAATATCATCACTTGCATTTATACCGTATAATTTTGGCAATGATTGTGTTGATAGGGTAATTATAAATGGAAAGTAAAATTGATAAATTAAAACGATTAAACAGTTTTGTCTATTTAATGAAATTGAGTTTACCAACAAAAAAGCCGTGAAATAAAATTTTCGGATTGTTTAATTGTTACAAAAAAGGAGTTGACTTCTAAATCAACTCCATTTCGAATTTAAATATTTGAATTTCGTGCTTTAAATAAAGCTATCAACTACCAACTAACTACCTACTTGCGTACATTTTATCGTAATATTTGGCATAATCGCCACTGGTAACTTCGTCCATCCATTGTTGGTTATCCATGTACCAATTAATGGTTTTTTCTATACCTTCTTCAAATTGTAAGCTTGGTTCCCAGCCTAGTTCTTTCATTATTTTGTTGGCATCAATGGCGTAGCGTAAATCGTGACCTGCTCTGTCGGTTACATAAGTAATTAACTTTTCGCTTTCGCCTTCATGTCTGCCCAAAATTTTATCCATGGTTTTACAAATTACCTTTATCAAATCAATATTGGTCCACTCGTTAAAGCCGCCAATATTGTAGGTTTCGCCAATTTTACCTTTGTGGTAAACCACATCAATAGCACGTGCATGGTCTACTACATATAACCAATCGCGCACGTTTTCGCCTTTACCATAAACAGGCAATGGTTTATTGTTTCTAATATTATTAATAAATAATGGAACCAATTTTTCAGGGAATTGGTTTGGCCCATAGTTATTAGAACAATTAGTTAAAACCACTGGAATTTTATAAGTATTGTGGTATGCACGCACAAAATGATCGCTAGCTGCTTTACTTGCCGAATAAGGGCTTTGTGGGTCGTATGAGGTTGATTCTAAAAAGAAACCACCATCATGTAAACTACCATAAACTTCATCGGTCGATACATGGTAAAACAATTTACCTTCCATATTACCTTTCCAAATTTCTTTGGCGGCATTTAGTAAATTTACAGTTCCTACCACATTGGTCATCACAAAATCCATAGGATTGGTGATACTTCTATCTACATGGCTTTCGGCTGCTAGGTGAATAACAGAATCAAACTGATGTTCGTTAAATAAATTATTAACCGCTGTAGCATCTACCAAATCAAGTCTTACAAAATGATAGTTAGGTGCATTTTCTATATCGGTCAGGTTTTTTAAATTACCTGCATAAGTTAATTTATCTAAGTTATAAATTTCGTAGTTTGGATAATTATTTACAAATAAACGTACTACGTGAGAGCCAATAAAACCTGCTCCTCCAGTTATTAATATTTTTCTTGTTGTCATAATAAATTGCTTCTGGCAGCTAGCTTCTGGCAACTAGCTAATTGATAATTTTTTTTTCTGCCAGCAGCCAGATGCCAGCAGCTAGCAGCTAATTGTTAGCTAAATGTTTCTCCCAAGCCCAAGCTGTTTGCATGCAATTATCCAAATCGCGTTCAGTTTTCCAGCCTAATACATTGGTTGCTTTATCGCAATTGGCATATATTTGAATTACATCACCGCCTCTACGAGGACCAATTTTATAATTAACTTTTACTCCTGTTACTTTTTCAAATGATTGTATTACTTCTAAAACTGAATTTCCTTGTCCGGTTCCTAAATTAAACACACTGTAAGCTTCGGTATATTTTTTTTCTTCTAAAAACTCAATGGCTTTTACATGCGCTTTGGCCAAATCCACTACGTGTATATAATCGCGAATACAAGTTCCATCAATGGTTGGGTAATCGTTTCCAAAAACAGTTAAAACCTCACGTTTGCCAATAGCAGTTTGAGTAATAAATGGCACTAAATTATTGGGAACTCCAATTGGCAATTCTCCAATTAAGGCTGAATCGTGCGCGCCTACTGGATTAAAATAACGTAATGAAACTACTTTTAAATTGCTTGCTTTGGTATAATCAAAAAGTACCTCTTCGCATATTTGTTTGGTATTTCCGTAAGGCGATTGAGCTTCGGGTCTAGCAGTATTTTCATCTACTGGAGGGTTAGCTTCGCCATATACCGTGCACGATGATGAAAAAGCTATTTGGCTGATACCTGCTGCTTCCATTGCATAAAGTAAGTTTACTGTTCCGCCTACATTGTTTTCGTAGTATTTTAAAGGATTTTGAACACTTTCGCCAACGGCTTTAAATGCAGCAAAGTGTATTACTGCATCAATTCCTTTTTGACTAACCATAAAATCGGTTAATGCTTTTTTATCTCTAATATCTACTTTTTGAAAAACAACTTTTTTGCCAGTAATTTTTTCAATATTGTCAAGCACATCGGGATACGAATTGTCAAAATTATCAATTGCCACCACTTCGTGCCCAGCATTGTGTAGTTCTACAACAGTGTGTGAACCAATATAGCCGGTTCCGCCTGTTACCAATATTTTCATAAATAATAAATTTATTTTGGTTGCAAAATAACAATAACTATTTAAAATAAAAGTGATATTAAGACCAATTTCAACTTAGAATTGTTAATTGTTTTTTAAGATAAAAATCCTAATCTTATAAAATTAATGGCAAATTTTATAAAAGGCTTTAAAATAAAATTTACATATTTGTTCAATCAAAATATACCTTAAAAATTATTGATGAAACAAATTTACATACTCGTTTTACTTTTACTTATTACTTTATTTTCTAGGGCTCAGCAGGCCAAAATAAAAGGTGTTGTATCAGATTTAAACACACAGCAAATAGTAGATTTTGCTGTGGTTTCGCTCGATAAAACCAAACAAGTATATACTGATAGTTTAGGTGCTTTTAGTTTTGTAACATCTGCTGGTAAGCATGTTTTAAAAGTTTCGCGCGTTGGCTACCGAACTTTATTCTTGAATATTGATTTAGATGAAGGAGCCAATAAAAATATACAAATTGATTTAGAACCATTCAATAATCAAATGGATCAAATTGTAATTGCAGGTTCGCGGGAAGGAAAAAAGGTTGCTAAAGAAATCGCATCGGTAAGTATAATAAAACCTTATTTAATTGATAATACCAATAGCACAGATTTATCGCAAGTAATTAATAGATTGCCAGGGGTGCAGGTGGCCGATGGACAAGCAAGCATAAGAGGAGGAGTAGGTTATAGTTATAATACAGGAAGTAAAATTGCAGTATTATTAGATGACATGCCTTTAATGGGTGCCGATTTAGGAGATGTGCGTTGGAAGTTTTTGCCAATAGAAGCGGCTGAACAAGTGGAGGTTATAAAGGGTTCAGCATCAGTACTTTATGGTTCAGCTGCATTAAATGGAACCATTAATGTAAGAACAGGGTGGCCTACTAAAACGCCAAAAACCAAAATTCAGGCTTACCAAGGTATTATGCAAAATTACGACAGGAGCTATATCAATTGGTGGGAGGCTTCTACACAACCATTTAATAATGGTATGTTTTTTACACACAAGCAAATGTTTGGTAATTTTGATTTGGTATTAAGTGGCAATATTTCGAGTATGCGAAGTCATTTGCAATATGCCGATGAATTTAGGGCACGTACTTATATTAAAACTCGTTACAGACCTGAATGGAATAAAAAAATTACTTTTGGTGTGAATGGAAGTTTGATGTATGAAAAATCGGGTAGATTTTTTTTATGGGCTAATGCAGATACAGGCACTTTGAAGCAGTTTAATGGATCAAAACCAATCGATGACTTTTATAGAATTTTTACCATTGACCCTCATTTTGATTATGATGGTTTAACAATGCACCATGCAGTTAAATTCAGAATGTACCAAATTACTAGGTTACTTGATAAAACAAGGTTTCCAAACGAATCTGATGCAGTAGCTAATTTGTATGCTTTTGATTATAATAATAAGTATAAAATTGATAACCATTTTTCCTTAAATAGTGGTGTTTATTTAACTTCAATGTTTAGCAATGGCAATGTATATAAAGGTCAGTTTGGTGGTGGAACAGGTGCGGTTTATAGCCAATTAGATTATACCTATAAAAGATTAATTATTACTGGAGGTATGCGTTATGAAATGATTGCGCAAGATACCAGTAAAATAGAAAAAGCACTTTTAAAACGAATTGGATTAAATTACCAAGCTGCTAAAAAAACTTATTTGCGCGCTAATTATTCCGAAGGTTATAGAGTGCCAACCATTGGCGAAAAATTTGTGGAAGATAAAGTATCATTTTTAAATGTACTACCCAACCCAAATTTAATTCCCGAAAAAGGCTGGACAGCCGAAATTGGCATTCAACAAGGATTTAAAATAGCTGGGTTTTTAGCCTCAGCCGATTTTGCCATTTTTATGCAAGATTACGACAGCATGATTGATTTTAGATTTGGCCAATACAATAAACCTACTATCGAAAACCCTGACCCAATGATTGGTTTTAAAGCATTTAATGTGGGACATGTGCGTGCAGGAGGTATAGATTTTAGTTTACAAGGTGAGGGTAAAATTAAAGATGTAATGATTAGAATATTAACAGGTTATACCTATAGTTTACCGGTAAATATGAGTACAGACGAAAGTTTGAAAGACTATGGAAATTACACCAAATTGTTTTTTGAAAGTTTAGGTAATAGCAAAGCAGAGGATGGTAGTTATTTAAAAAAGGTAATTATGCCTTACAGAAATAGAACCACAGCCAAGTTTGATTTAGATTTGGCTTACCGTAAACTCACTTTTGGTTACAGTATATTTTATTACAGTGTTTACGAAAAAGTAGATGATTTTGTATTGCTACTTCCTGGTGTAAAAGCCTTTTTTAGCAATGCTGGAAATGCAGATGTGGTTCATAATATACGTGTAGGTCTAAAACCAACCAAAAACTATTCGGTTGGTTTATTGGTAAATAATTTAACTAATCGCGAATATGCCACAAGGCCTGGAAAATTAGACCCTGCCCGAAAATTGGTTATACAATTATTGGTTAATTTTTAGAGCAATCTAAATTTAATTTATTTATAGTTTGGTTACTTGTAAAATAAATTTATTTTTGCACCTCATTTTAAAACAAAAAAATAGATCATGCATTTGACAACCGAGGCTAAACAAGCCATTTTCGAAAAGTTCGGTACAGCCAAGTCTAAAACAGACACTGGTTCTGCTGAAAGTCAGATTGCTCTTTTCACTGAGAGGATCAATCACATTACTGGACATTTAAAAATTAACAAAAAAGATTTCTCTGCAGAGTTAAGTCTAGTAAAGTTAGTTGGAAAAAGACGTTCATTATTAAATTACTTAATGCGTAAAGACATTTTCCGCTATAGAGCAATTATTAAAGAACTTGAAATCCGTAAATAAGATTTTCACACCAATTGACATATTACCATTAAAAGTAGTATTCAATTAAATTTATTAAAAGCAGGGGCCTAAATATTAGCTCCTGCTTTTTGTGTTTTTGAAGCACATAAAATTACAAAACAAAAAACGCTATTTTACTAATCCCATCTTGGTAAAATATTGAATAATTAAATAGAAACAGATGGGGCTGAAAAACAAAAAAATATATGTCACAAGCAACAATTAAAACATTTGAAATTGGTGGTCAAACCATCAGTCTTGAAACAGGCCGTTTAGCTCGCCAGGCCGATGGAGCAGTAGTATTAAAAACAGGAGATACCATGATTATGGCTACTGTAGTATCTGCCAAAGAAGCTAAAGAAGATGTGGATTTTATGCCACTTACCGTTGATTACCAAGAAAAATTTGCGGCAGTTGGCCGTATTCCTGGTAGTTTTTTTAGAAGAGAAGCCAAACTTTCGGATTATGAAGTATTAATTAGCCGCATAGTTGATAGAGCTTTACGTCCTTTATTCCCTAGCGATTATCACGCTGATACGCAAGTTGCTTTAACTTTAATATCAAGCGATCAAAATATAATGCCAGATGCTTTAGTTGGTTTAGCTGCATCGGCTGCTTTATTGGTAAGCGATGTTCCTTTTAACGGACCAATATCTGAAGTACGTGTTGCACGTATTGATGGTAAGTTTGTTGTTAATCCTTTCAAAAGCGACTTAGAGCGTGCTGATATGGATTTAATAGTAGCAGGAACAGAAAAAGATTTAAACATGGTAGAAGGCGAGTGCCAAGAAGTAAGCGAAGTAGATATGCTTGAAGCTTTAAAAATTGCGCACGATGCCATTAAATTACAAATCAAAGCGCAGTGGGAATTATGCGAAATGTTAGGTGGTAAAAAACCTGTTCGCGAATATAACCACGAGCGTAGCAATCCTGAATTAGAAGCTTCAATACGCGAATTTGCTTATGATAAGATTTTTGCCATTGCAAAAGGTAAATTAGGTAAAAATGAAAGAAGTGCAGGTTTTAAAGCTGTAAGAGAAGAATACAAAGCTCTACAACCTGAAGGAACTGTGCTAGATAAATTTTTAACCAACAAATATTTTCATGATGTAGAATACGATGCAGTTCGTGCTATGATTATGAACGATAGACAACGTTTAGATGGTAGAAAATTAGATGAAATCAGACCAATTTGGTCGGAAGTAAGTTACTTACCTGCAGCGCATGGTTCAGCTATTTTTACACGTGGTGAAACACAATCGTTAACTACCGTTTCGTTAGGTTCAAAATTAGATGAGCAAATGTTGGATAGTCCAATGTTAACAGGCTACGCTAAATTTATGTTACATTATAACTTCCCTTCGTTCAGTACAGGTGAGGTAAGACCAAGCCGTGGACCAGGAAGACGTGAAATTGGACATGGAAACTTAGCATTACGTGGTTTAAAACGTGTATTACCACCTTTGGAAGAAAGCCCTTACACCATCCGTATTGTTTCTGATATTTTAGAATCAAATGGTTCAAGTAGTATGGCTACCGTTTGTGCTGGTTCATTGGCATTAATGGATGCTGGTATTCCAATTACAGGTGCAGTAAGTGGAATTGCAATGGGTTTAATTAGCGATGAAACTACTGGTAAATACGCTATTTTATCTGATATCTTAGGAGATGAAGATCATTTAGGTGATATGGATTTTAAAGTTGTAGGTACTGCAAAAGGTATCACAGCTTGCCAAATGGATATTAAAATAAATGGTTTACGTTGGGAAATGGTTGAAGAAGCTTTAAACCAAGCTAAAGCTGGTCGTGAACATATTAGAAACGAAATGAATAAAACCATTTCGGCTCCTGCTAGCGATTTAAAACCACATGCGCCACGTATTGAAACTTTATTGATTGATAAAGAATTTATTGGTGCAGTAATTGGACCAGGTGGTAAAATTATTCAAGGTATTCAAAAAGAAACTGGTGCTACTATTTCTATTACCGAAACTGAAAAGAATGGTGTAGTTGAAATTGCTTCAAGCAATGCTGATAGTTTACGTAGAGCTATGCAAATGATTAAAGGAATTGTTGCAGTTCCTGTAGTTGGCGATGAATACGAAGGTAAAGTTAAAAACATCATGGACTTTGGTGCATTTGTTGAGTTTTTACCTGGCAAAGATGGTTTATTACATATTAGTGAAATTAGCTGGAACCGCATTGATAAAATGGATGGTGTATTACAACAAGGCGAAATCATTAAAGTAAAACTAATTGAAGTTGACAAAAAAACCGGTAAATACAGATTAAGCCGCAAAGCTTTATTACCAAAACCAGAGCCAACTCCTAAGCCAGAAACTCCACAAGAGCCAACTGCGTAATTTTCGAAATAACAAAGCATAAAAAAAGAGGTATTCTATTCTGAATGCCTCTTTTTTATTTTATAGTAATAAACTAGTTTTATTCTCTGATTACCTTAATACTTTGTTTGTTCATTCCATCAATATGGAGTAAATAAACTCCACTTTGAAGATTTTCAATATTTATAATTGTTTCTTCCATATTTAGTTTACCACTCAATACGGTTTGCCCAATTAGATTGGTAATCATGTATTTTTTAACTCCTAAATTATTTCTATGAGTAATAGTTATGTTCGATTTAGCTGGATTTGGAAATACTTTTAAATTATTATCTAAACTTAAATTATTAATACCAACGCTGAAAATATTTACTGCCAAACTAGTTGAGTCAACACAACCATCATTATTTGTAATTTTGGCTTTAATAATTCCAACTCCAGCGTTTGACCAAATTAAATTTACTGTATTGGTTCCTTGCCCAGTTTGTATAGTTCCTTTGGTAACCGACCAGTTATAAGTAACATTAGGTTGACTTGCTACCGAATACACAAATGGTAAAGTAATGGAAGTTGGAACAGTGTCTCCCTTAATGTTTCCGATATTAGGAGAGGATTTGACAGTTATCAATTTAGTAATAGAATCTTTGCAATTGCCATTTCTGATTGCAGTTAATGTAACTAAATAGTTTCCTGAATTTGAGTATGTTTTGTTAGCATTCAACACACTTGAAGTATCTGTTAATCCTTCTCCAAAGTTCCATTTTCTATTTGTTGCTCCATTAGCTACAGAAGATGTATCGTTAAATAAAAATAAATTACCATTCATACACTGCGAAACACTGTTTACAAAAAAGTTAGAAGAAGCTGGTATTACATTAACTTTAACAGCAGCGCTTGTATCTGAAAATCCGTTATTTAAAACAACCCTTTTAAACCAACTTGTTTGTGTTAAATTCTGAGGAGAATAATTTTGACCATTATTTATGCCATTTGCTAAAGCAAACCCACTTGTTGCAGATAAATTGCTTACCAACCATTTATATTCAATAATTTTACTCGTGCTACTGTCTATCTCCACATTATCTATTTGGAATCCATCTACAAAGTAAGTTTTTGATGAATAAAATTCAAATTTTACTTGTGTTGTTCCAGGAGGTAATGCAAGCCTTTTTCTTACCCAAGGTCCATTTGTTGGAAATGTTACACAACCATTGCAACCGTAATAAATAACATTTTTTGTTGTAACTCCATCTGTTAAAGTATCAACTATTAACGATGTAACCCATCCTCTAATCTTTTTAAAGTCATTTCCATTTGAAGCATAAATTGTAAGTGAGTCATAACTTTGACATCCTTGATAATAACAATACATAATTGAGGAAACGTCAAACCTCAATGAATCGCCAAGATTACTTGGTGTGAATATTTTTGTGGTTAAAAAGCTTCTGGTTTGTTCAACATAACGGGTATCAATAAATCCGGCAAAATCACTCGTAGGTGGATCATTAGTTCGCCACATTTCCTCAGTTGAATACCAACCATTATCTTCAGGAATCCATTGAGACCATTTATTGTTTGCCTGACCTGTAAATTCTTCTTTTAAAATGCCTGAATTTGTTCCTGTTGGAATGGTTCCTGTTAAAGCCACAGGTGTCTCACCAGAACAAATAGTTTGATTACCTAATATTGAATTATTAGAAATGGATTTAATTACATCTACTTGTTTAGCTGATGTTGTATAACAGCCATTGGAAGCAGTTACTGTTAATTTAATAGTGTATGAGCCTATTGAATCATAAGTTGTTATTGGATTTACTACAATTGAAGTGTCGCCAGGTATATCACTTAATGTCCATTTCCTTGAATAATTTCCACCTGAATAACTGGACGAATCAATAAAACTAAAACTATTTGTACCAAGGCATTGCATGCTATTAGTTAAAATACCAATTTTAGCTTTGGGTTTGGGCAAAATTGTAATTACTTTAGTAATAGAATCAGAGCAACCTGAATATTCAACAACCAATTTAACATTATAAATTCCGGGAGATAAGAATTTATTGGAAATAGATGAATTACCATTAATAAAGCCTGAAGAGTCGATTGTCCATCTTATTCCAATTAAAGAAGAAGAACTTAATAAGAGAGGAGCATTAAACGAAACGGAATTACCTTCGCAGATTGGAGAACCTATTGAAGGAGGATACTGCTGAATTTCAGCAAATTTGGTTAAAACAAATACTGTATAAACGTTTGATGTATCAACAAAAGTTCCTGAAGTAACAACTCTCCTAAACCAAACTGTATCTGTAAAAGGGGAAGGAGGATTGTAGTTTTGCGTATTATTTGTTCCAGGTGCATCTATATATCCACTTGAATCACCACTATAAGAACATATCCATTTATAGTTGATTGTTCCATTTCCACCCGAAGCAAATGGAGCTTGTATAACCGAGACAGTTGCATTCATACAAATTCTTGTAGGGAACAAAGAAAGATCATTACCTACTACAGGACTTTGCGAAAACAACTGATTAGAACAAAGGAGTAATAACCAAAATAGCAATTTGTTTTTCATTTTATTTTATTAAGAATTGAAACAATAATAAAAAAAGAAACAAGTATTTTTTAATTTTATTCTTTTATAATTTTATTGGGCTAGATTCCATGAAGTTTTTATCAATAAAAATAATCCAATTAACAAATTAATAAAACGAAAAAAAGAGAACTTTATTAGTTTTTTCCTATATAACTCCTATTGCTATTTTCCTTGCTTTTAACCAAGGATAAATGGAGGTAATTATTCCTAGCATTAAAATGGTTACAAAAACAATAATGGCATCAACTAATGCAAACTGAATTGGATAGGCAAGTGACGTACCTGAATTAACTTTAATTAATCCAAATTGTTGTTGAATAAGGCAAATAATAAAACCCATTAATATTCCAATTATACCACCAACAGCAGCAATAAATATACTTTGCCAAGCAAAAATATTGGCAATTTTAGGAGCAGTTAACCCAACACTATGCAATATTTTTATTTCTTTAACTTTCTCCATTACCAATAAATAGAGGGTTCCTATGGTGTTAAAAATTGCTATTATTAGAATAAACAAAATTATTATATAGCTAATTAGCTTTTCTGTTTTTACCAATTTATAAAATGCTTCACGCTGTTCATACCTTGTTTTAACAATATATTTATCCCCTAAAATAGCTTGGATTTGATGTTGCACTTGGTAAATACTTTGATTGTTTTTCAGCTTAATTTCAAGAGCACTTAATTCATTTTCTTTTTCCAACAACCGAGTTAAAAATCTCAAAGGAACCAAAATATATTTTTCATCTATATCAGGCTGAATAGCGAATATGCCACTTGGAATTAACAACTCACGGTTAAACGCATTTTCAGGATTGATGAAGTTTATCTCACCCTTTTTGGGTGCATAAATACTCAAAAAATTAAATTGGTCTGATGGGTCTATTCCTAATTGATACGATAAACCCTCCCCACATAATGCAAAGTTAGTGTCACCCCTTTGTATGAGGGCCTCCCCTGCTTTTATGCAGGTATCTAAATAGGCAATTTTTAAATAGTTTTCATCAACTGCTTTTGCAGTAGCAATAGTTTCTTTATTATTATACCTAAGCAGTACATTTTCCTCTAAAACTTTGCTTGTACTTTCTATTTCAGCTATTGCATTTATTTTACCAAAATTAATATTGCTTTGTTTAAACGTTTTGGAGTGAGCGGCTGTAATTTGCAGTTCTGCATCAAAATTACTATACATTTGAGCAAACAAATTTTCAAAACCATTAAATACTGAAAGTATTATAACCAAAGCACAAGTACCAACAATATAACCAAGTAAACTGATACTTGAAATTACAGTTACGGCATTATAAGTTCCACTCTTTTTTTTAGAGAAAAAATACTTCTTAGCTATTTTAAACGATAGTGACAATTGAATAATTTATGAGGGCAATAATACAACAGAATTAAATAAAAAATTATAGCAATTTCACCTTATACTTTTCTGCCATTTTTTGAAGTTGTTCCGTAGTAACATCGTGTATATTCGAACCATTATGGTATTTTTCAACTGTTACAACAAACAATTTATAATTGTAAATTTGGGCCAATTTAAAATAAGGCTCCATTTCCCAATTAAAGGTAAAAGTATTATCAACAAATACTTTTAATGCCCCATTTTTCATGGAGTTTTCGGTAAGGTTCTCACATTGTTTATAGGCCAAGTAATTTTCACTAAAGTTAAATTGATACTCGCCTGTTTCAGAATTAGTAAAGTAATCATCAATGGCAAAAACAGGGTATTTTTGGTCTTCGCTCAATAATTTGGCTAAACTACTTTTTCCTGCACCGGGTAATCCTCGAATTAAAATTAAAGTATTAGCTAACATGAACCTTTATTTTGCTTCTACTGGAATTACTATTTTATCAAACTCCTGTTTAGCCCAACTTACCAATGCCACATTTTGTTCAGGAGTTAAAACTGCATTTTTATGGATTAAGGTATATGAACTCAAAGGCATTTCGTACTCATTAACTTGTTCAGCTATTTCTTCCAACTTGTGTTTTTGGCGTTTTGGTTTGTAAGTTTTAAACTCCGAAAAGTTTAACTCTTCTTTGCCTTCATCTACATGGTGCTGCATCCAAAGGCCTATGGGTTGAATATTGGTGTACCAAGGGTAAGTAGTGTGGTTGCTATGGCAATCGTAGCAGCTGGTCTGAAGTATTTGATAAACATCAGAAGGAACATTTATAGCTAATGATATGTCATTTTCAGATTTCTCCCAACTTCCATTTCTCTCTGGCCTGATAAATTGTATTAAAACTAAAATAGCAAATAATGCTATTCCAATTTTTTTCATGTTTATGTTTTTCATGATTATTTAAAATAATACTAGCAAATCTATACTTTTTCAACTTTATCATTACATTTAAGTTCCTAATATTTAACATTACACTAGGTAAGTCAATTCATATTTTCCTTTTTTAAAATCTTCTTTTGGGTTTAAGTTAAATTGTGCATACTTGTGCATACACTAAAAGCATGAAAAAAATATTATTAACCTATTTACTATTTTTAGTTTTATATAACTCAATAGCCCAAGTTACCATTCATGTAAAAGGTATTCCTGCCAATACTCCAACTACTGATAACTTGTACATAGCCGGTAGCTTTAATAATTGGAATCCTAACGATACTAATTTTAAACTTACTAAAGTTGACAATAGATATAAGTTAACCATACCAGATTATAAAGGAAACGAGGAGTATAAATTTACTCGAGGAAGTTGGACTACAGCTGAAGGCGATTCAAACGGAAATGTAATTAAAAACCGAACTCTAGAACATGTGGTTAATGGCGTTATAAATGTATCAATTGCTGGATGGGAGGATAAAAAAATTAAAGAGATAGTTACTTCAACTGCGTTACCAAATGTAAAAATTATAAGCAATCGTTTTTTTATTCCTCAGTTAAATAAATTTCGAAGGGTATGGATTTATTTGCCAAATAATTATGAAACAAATTTAACCAAACGGTACCCTGTTTTGTACATGCACGATGGGCAAAATTGTTTTGATAAAACTACTGCATTTTCTAATGAATGGGGAATTGATGAAACTTTAAGCAATAAGCAAAATAATGGTGATAAAGGCTGCATAGTAGTAGCAGTTGATAATGGTGGGGCTAGCCGCTTAGATGAATATTCGCCATATAATAATTCAAAATATGGGGGCGGACAAGGCGATGCTTATGTTGATTTTTTAGCATTAACTTTAAAACCATTTATAGATTCTGCTTACCGTACTTTTTCTGATAAAAAGAATACTGCCATGGCAGGAAGCAGCATGGGTGGATTAATTACTACTTATGCCATGTTCAAATATCCTGATTTGTATGGCAAGGCTGGTATTTTTTCGCCTGCCTTTTGGTTCAGCAATCAGCTTTATACTTATGTGCTCCATAAAAGTAAAAGCAATAACCAAAAGTTTTATTTTATATGTGGTCAAACCGAAGGTAGTAAAATGGCTATGTGGCAAGATAGTATGTGTATTGTTTTACAACAAAAAGGATATTTTAAAAACAAAGATTTCAAAAATATAATAAAACCTAATGGAACGCATTCAGAAGCATTTTGGAGTGCTGAATTTGGTGCTTGTTACGATTGGCTTTTTTCTGATTTAAGGTTGAAGAAAAAAGTGAATAGCAGTTATAGAAAAAGAAAAGTTAAACTAATCCATAATTGATTTGAATTCAACATATCATTAACAACCTAGTTTCTCCAGTTTTTTCCTTTGGTGCACGATGAACACAAGGAGGAACTTTACTTTCGGGGTGCTGAGTAGCTAGCCGCCACATATTACCAATTCCTAAATTAATGGGCTGAGCTTGAGGCATAGCTTGATAGTGCAAATCAAAGAAATGTTCACTTAAAAACAATTCAAAACCTTCCTCTGCCCCAAGGTATAATTTTTTGAGTTCACTGCGTATTGCAGGAATAAGCACTTTTTGTTGAACTTTCGAATTTGGTATAATTTGGCTCGACTCCCCATAATAAGTGCATAAAAAAGTATCGGTTGGAATTGGTGAACTATCTACATGAAAAGAATATACATCGGTTGAAAAAATAGAGTCAGCATCATCTTTGTCATAATACTTAATTAAATTGAGTGTTGGAGAAGCCCCATGTGCTTTAAGCAAATCCAAATCGTGTAAAAGTATATTACGTGCAAGCTGCCCTTGTTCAGTTAAATTAAGCTCACAAAGTTCCTCTTCATTCAGCACCATTAAATTTTCGGTTAATGCTATTTTATTAACTATCTCCGAAAAATCGCCAACCAAATTACGAGTCCAACCAATGGAATTTATTTCATCCTGAAAAGGAATTGCAACAAGGTCATTAAAATTAGTAACACACTTAATTTGATTATAGGCTTTGTATAAATCTATCATAATGGTTGATGGCAATAATAATTAGGCAAAAGTAGCCATATAAACCCAAAACAATCCAATTGAATAAAACAAAAAAGCCCAACCAAATAAATTCAGTTGGGCTTTTTTATTACTTAAAAAGTATTCGAAATTACTTTATGTTAAAATCAAAATTAGTCATTTTGGTAGTTACCGTAACTTTATGCGATGCACCAAACCAACCTAATACTTTAATATTAGATTTTCCATAAGCAAAAATATTAGAAGGAACATTGGTTACAGGAGTAGCAAATAATCCTGAAAATCCTCCTCCAGTTCCATTAGTAAGTTCTGTTTTTAACCTTACATAAAAGAAAAGGTTTTCGCGAGTGATGCTGTAAACTTCTACTTTAATGGAGTCTCCAGGGTAAAAAGCAGGGCGTATTTGAATATCTTCTTCTACTACATTAATAGAACGTGCTACCGGAAAATTAAAAGGAGACTCTTTCTCTAACTGCGAGTTTGGTGATTGGTCGCCACTGTTTGATTCACTCACTAAAATTAAATTTTTTACATTGCTGTAATAAGTCCAATCTGATACACCTTTACTTTCCGTAAAATAAGGATTTGTGGCTACCGGATTACGTTTTACATAATACTTTAACCTGTAACTATCGCCTAATCCAGCAGGGTCAATAATTTTCATATCTACATAACCCCAACCTGACTTTAAGGGTCCGCCTGGCCCTGATCTTCCAACGCTTTCATCGTTTAAAACCGAGGTTGTTAAGCTGCTATCTTTATTGATTAAACAAGGACGGTTAATTTTACTAAATGAAACAACGGTATCGCCAGTTGAAAAACGAACAAGTAAAATATAACTATGCAAAGGTTGAGGTTTTGAGGTCATTGAAACATAATTTCCATTGCCTACATTATTAAAAGTATCGACTACAAAGTTTCCGCCAGTAGAATCAATAATTACCACAGTAGCATCGTTCACTTTTGGAGCTTCACCATTTTCTAAATATCCAATTGACTTGGTAATTTTGATGGTGTCTTTTATCAATTTATTTGGGTCAAGTGGGTCGTAAACTATGGATGCATCAATCACATATTGAGGTTCACCATTGCCAGCATTTATATCTATTTTATCAATACATGAACTTATCATTGCTACTGCAACAAAAAGGAAAATATATAATTTATTAATTGTTTTCATTTTTAATGTATAATAATAATTGTGGTTAGAATTTGAAATTATAAGTAAATGCAGGAATAGGAACTGCAAATAGCGAGAATTGAACCATTTCTGTAATGGCAGGCGATTTATCGTTAACCCTTGGGTATACAGCAAAAGCATTGCGTTTACCTAGTAAATTATAAACCCCAAATACTATTTCCCACTCATAAGTATATTTCATACGTTTTAAGAAATTGGTTGGCATAATTTCGGGCTGCTTGCGGTCTTTACTTTTTACAGTAGCTGTTAAATCAATCCTGAAAAAATCAGGAATACGAACATTATTTCTTGGGGCACTAGGATTTTGAGGAACTTGATATCCTTCAAAAGCAAATTTATTAGTAGGTAAATTTACTGGTGTTCCGCTACCATAAACCACATTGGTGTTGATTGTCCAACGTTTGTTTAAATCGTAACTTACCACTAAGTTTAAATTATGCAACTTATCAAAGCGGGTAGGATACCAATCATTGTTATTAATTCTATCTACTTGGCGTTCAGTTCTTGCCAATGTATAACTTATAAAACCGGTAAGTTTACCTGTATTTTTCTTTACAAAAAACTCCAAACCATATGCTCTTCCTTTTCCACTTAATATCTGACCTTCGAGGTATGGATTTAACAATAAATCTGCTCCATCAATATAGTCAATTTGGTTTTGCATGTCTTTATAATAACCCTCTATGGAAGTTTCATAATCATTTTTAGTACTACCAAAGTTTTTAAAATACCCTATTGCTACTTGGTCGGCTATTTGTGGTTTGATATTATTGGTACTTGGTGTCCACACATCTAATGGAATAGAAGCTGCTGTATTTGAAATTAAATGAACATATTGGCTAGTGCGCATATAACTGGCTTTTAAACTACTGCTTGAGTTTAACTCATATTTTACTGCAGCTCTTGGCTCTAAGTTAAAGTAGTTTTGCATAGACTCAAAGTCTTTGTATTTTTCTATTCCTGTTAATATTTTACCAAAAGAGTTATATTCATTGCTGTAAATTTGTTTTTCGCCATTACCTAAATAATGAAAAGTTGAAAAGCGTATCCCATAACTTACCGATAGCCTAGCATTGATGGTTTGGTCGTTAGAAGCATAAAGTGCATTTTCTAATGAATATTTGTAAGGTAAATTTATATCCTGACGAACTCCTCCGCTTACAAAACTTGCATTAGCAGGATTAAATTGGTAAAAAATACTTTGACCACCTAAATTAATGGTGTTTTTACTGTTTAGGTACCAAGTAAAATCTTGTTTTAAACTGTAATTAATAATGCGTGAAGTCCATTTAAAAGCATCTCTAGCTCCGATGTTATCCGTACCAATTCCATAATCATAATTACTGTAAAATGCAGTAGTGTTACTAAATAATTTACTTTTTATTTCGTGGTTCCAACGAGCAGTTAAGGTTTGATTTCCCCAATTAAAACCAAACGAAGAAACGCCAAAAACATCTCGACCCATATAGCCTGATAAATAAACTTTATCTTTTTTACCAAGGCTGTAATTTGCTTTCAGAGTTAAATCGTAAAAATACAGTTGAAAGCCATCAAAATCTTTATTTCCTGCTAAAAAAGGAGTTGCCAATACATCGCCATAACTTCTTCTTCCTGCAATAATATATGAACCTTTGCCTTTGTTAATTGGTCCTTCTAAAGTTAAGCGAGAAAATATCAAACCTATACCGCCCTGTGCAGCAAAATGTTTTTTATTTCCATCTTTTAACCTAACATCTAAAATGGATGATAAACGACCTCCATATTTGGCATTGATGCCGCCCTTAAAAAGTTTAACATCTTTAACAGCATCAGGATTAAAAACCGAAAAGAAACCAAATAAATGCGATGAATTATAAACGGGTGCTTCGTCCAATAAAATTAAGTTTTGGTCAATACTTCCTCCTCGAACATTAAAACCTGAAGCGCCCTCCCCTACAGTACTTACTCCAGGCAAAAGTTGGATACTTCTTACTAAATCTACCTCGCCCAACAAAGCCGGTATTTTACTAATGGTTTTCATATCTAACTTGTTGGTGGACATTTCAGTAGTTTTAATGTTTTCGTTTTTTTTCTCTCCAACTACATTTACTGCCTTTAATTCCTTGTTTTGGGGTACCAATTCAAAACTTATTTTTTGGTTAGATGATAGGTTAATTGTTTGGTTGATGGTATTGTACCCAAGGTATTTAATCGAAACCGTATAACTATTTGGTTCTAGGGTAATGGAATAATAGCCGTATTCGTTAGTTACAGCACCTTTACCTGTTTCTTTAACAATTACTGATACGCCAATTAAATCTTCGCCTGATTTGCTATCGCGAACATAGCCGCTTAATACTACTTTACCCTTTTGCTGGGCAAAAGTGTTTAAGTTTATAAATAGAATAAAGGAATAAATCAAAAATGATTTTAGGTTAAATTTCATGTTTTGTGCTTTTTTTTCGGCCGCAATATTAATGCAGCAATTGGTTAATTGTATTATTTTATATTTAATTTTTGCCAAATTATTGTAAGTGGCTTACTACAAAAATTATTGGTTAAACAAACTGATATAAGGCTTTGCTTAATAAAACATCCAAAAAAATCTTTTTTATTTTTCACTTGTAATTGGAAATTCTACTTTACTAAACTCAACCGTTTTAAAATTTTTCACCAAACTAATTCCATAATCACTTTTCAGTATATAATTTACTTTGTTAAAATCACCATTTGGAATTTCAAAATTAAAGGTTGACAAACTTCCAGTATTATTTGTTATATTCAATTTATAGACAGATGATATTGATTTGGCCAAATCATCCAAATTTACATTTCTAAATTTCAAAACATTCTTACAATTAGTGGTACTATTCAAATGAAATGCATATTTTAAACTACTTTTATTAAATAAAACACTATCAAATATATTCATTTCATAAACATCTTGAAATTTAAAATTACTCTTTATTTTAAAATGGTAAGTTTCTGATAAAAGAGATAATAGTTTATTTGCATTAACTGCTTTCGATTGATTTATCTGTTCAAATTTTATGTTTATTTTTTTTGTAAATGAATCGTTGTTATTTGTTTCAATCAAGTCTATATTTTTATCTAACAACTCAGCAATAACAGCATTTAACGAGTAGTTTTCATAAATAATTTCATCAGTTCCAATAGTTGAAATTGCCTCATTGTTGCTGTTTTTTTTAACATCCTCAATAATTATTTTATAGTAAGAGGTTGTTTCATTTCTTCGCTCTGATGGTATGTTAAAAATATATAACATTGGAATAAAAAGGATAGCATTATAAATGGCATGAAACAAAATACCCAAAAAGAAATTATACTTTACCCTAATATACCCTAAGACCAGTCCTACTATAAATTGCGGCAGCACCAACAAAGGAGAAAACAACAAAATATTGCTTGAAATTTTATAATTTACCAAATGATAAAATGCAAATAAAAAAGTTACCAAATAAAAAATGTATAAGTAATATTTATTCCAATTCTTTGTAAAAAATAACCTAACTCTTACTTGTTTTCTTTTGCTACTAAATTTTGCAAATAACAATATAGATTTAACAAATACAATATTCTTATATCTTAAAGGCAGTCTAAAAACCAATTCTTCAGTAATAGGTGCAACAACCACTCCAGTTATTAGAACAAAAGGAAATGGCATATTTTCCATGAGTCTAACAATTGCATGGTCTTTTGTAGAATAAAAGCCAAAATTTTCTAACAAATAATTTATAGAACCTATAATACCATCCATTAGGAAACAAAAAAGTAATAGGATAATAAAAGTGATTACGATTTGTGTTTTGGTTTGATTGGCTAATTTTTCATCTTTTGGTTTTTTTAAGAACTGTATAAAATCAAAAAGTGTTTTTTTAAGATGGCTTATCATACTGCTAAAATAAAAAGTTTATTTATAGTTTCAATTTAATCATTTATCGTAATATTGCAATATTATAATAAATAGAATGGGAGCGAGTAAAACAGAACATTTTTCCGACAAACAAAATCAAATAGCTGCTATGGCTAAAGCCATTGGTCATCCTGCGCGTGTAGCTATTTTAGAGTATTTACTTTCAGTTGATACTTGTATTTGTGGCGACATAGTAAATGTTTTGCCTTTGGCTCAGCCAACAGTTTCGCAACATTTAAAGGAGTTAAAAAATGCGGGAATTATTAAAGGAAGCATTGAAGGAACAGCAATTTGTTACTGTTTAAATCCTGATGCGCTCAGTGTTTTGGAGGCTTTTTTTGCTCACATTACTATTAATATAAATACCAAAAAAACTAACTGTGGTTAGTGAAGTATCAAAATTTTAAAAAAATAATAAGATGAAATTATCAGAAGTAAAGGAAAAATTAAATTCAATATCAGAGGTAAGTTTTGTATTGCCTAATGGCACTCATGTTCCTGCTCATTTTCATGTAACCGAAGTGGGCGAAATAACCAAACATTTTATTGATTGTGGCGGAACTGTAAGAATAGAAAAAGTGGTTAATTTTCAACTTTGGGAAGCAAATGATTTTGACCATAGATTAGCTCCACAAAAGTTGTTAAATATTATCCAATTATCGGAAAAGATATTAAACATTGGTGATTATGAAGTAGAGGTGGAATATCAAACAGAAACTATTGGCAAGTTCAATATTGATTTTAACGGAACTAATTTTTTATTGGTAAATAAACAAACCAATTGTTTAGCCCAAGACAAATGCGGCATTCCAACTGAAAAATTGAAAGTTAATTTAAAAGATATAAATAAAACCGAAAGTTGCTGCACTCCTGGTGGAGGTTGTTGCTAGATAACTTATAAAACAAGTCAGTTATGCCGTCATTCAGAAGGAATCCCCTTTCCTTGGCAACCAAATTTAAATTACAAAGTTGATTTATAAAAAAAGGATGCGATTTATATTGAATCATCAAAACATTACAAAAACAATGAATAAAAACACAACCATAGGCAAACAAAAACGTTTAGGTTTTTTAGACAAATATTTAACTTTATGGATATTTTTAGCCATGGCAGTGGGCGTGTCTATTGGTTATTTTATTCCTAATTCGGCTAATTTGATCAATTCGTTTTCAAACGGAACCACCAATATACCACTAGCAATTGGATTAATTTTAATGATGTATCCACCACTTACCAAAGTAAAATTTGATAAAATTCCAACATTGTTCCAGAATAAAAAATTATTGTTTGTTTCGTTTTTCATCACTTGGATTGTTGGTCCTTTTTTGATGTTTTTCTTAGCAGCAACCTTTTTAAAAGATTATCCTGATTACATGACAGGCTTAATCATTATTGGGCTTGCGCCATGTATAGCCATGGTTATAGTTTGGAATGAGTTGGCTGGTGGAAACAGAGAATATGTGGCAGGTTTAGTAGGAATAAACAGCATTTTACAAGTACTATTTTTTAGTTTATATGCTTATTTTTATTTGGAAATTATGTTACCATTTTTCGGTATTAAAGCATTAAGCATAAATATAACAATTACTGAAATAGCCAAAACTGTAGGTGTTTATTTAGGAATTCCTTTTGGCTTAGCAGTAATTAGCAAATTGGTTTTAACAAATACAAAAGGTGAAGAATGGTTCAACAAAAAGTTTATTCCGGCCATTTCACCCATCACATTAATTGCTTTACTTTTTACAATTGTAATTATGTTTAGCTTAAAAGGACAAATGATAGTAAGTATACCTTTTGACGTAATTAGAATAGCCATTCCTTTGGTAATTTTCTTTGCAGTTATGTTTACACTTACCTTTTTTGTTGCCAAGTTCGTTGGAGCTAGTTATGAAGAGAATGCAGCCATATCGTTTACTGCCTCTGGCAATAATTTTGAATTGGCCATTGCTGTATCTATTGGTGTTTTTGGCATTAATAGCGGTCAAGCATTTGCAGGGGTTATTGGTCCTTTGGTAGAAGTTCCTGCATTAATTTTATTGGTAAAATTTGCCTGCTATTTAAAACAAAAATTATATAAAAATGAACTTGTATAACAATTTACAACAATCCATTTCAAAACTTGAACTTGAGTTTGAATTAATTTCGGAAACCCGAAAGCAAGAATTAAAGAACATAGCTTTAATTATAAAAGAGAGTTTGGTATTATTTGGCAGAGCCGATTTAACCGTTATTTGTACTCATAATTCACGCAGAAGTCAGTTAGGGCAATTGTGGATAAAAGTGGCAGCTTTGTATTATGGTATTGAAAACATACATACTTTTTCAGGCGGAACAGAAGCCACTGCATTTAATATTAGAATGGTGAATGCACTCCATGATTTTGGATTTGAAATAAAAGTTTTAGATAAAACTTTAAATCCTAAATACCACATAAAATTAGCTGATAACGATGACACCATGGATGTTTTATATTCAAAAGTATATAACGAAAGTTACAATCCTCAACAAAACTTTATTGCTTTATTGGTTTGTAATTCGGCCGATAAAGGCTGCCCAATTGTAGCTGGTGCATTTAAAAGAATCTCTTTGCCATATCTCGACCCCAAAGATTTTGATGATACCAATTTAGAAAAAGAAAAATATTTAGAAAAAGTGAGTGAAATAGGTAGAGAGATGTTGTTCATTTTCAACTATTTTGTAAAATAGATTAATTATTTTGTAAAAATAATATGTAAAAATTTTGTTTATAATATGTTAAATGCGACATTCGACATACCAATAAACAAAATAACATGACGAAAACACTACTTACCATTTGCATAATAATTAGTACCATTTGCATAGCAAGTGCAGCATCAATTACTGTTTCGCCAAGCACCGATGTTGTTATTCAGGCTAAAAGTTATTATCAAAATTATAATGGACAAACTGTTACTATTTCCCAAGGAAATAGTTTGCAAGTTTACAATACCTTATACGTTAATATAGGCGTTGGTGATACCTTATTATTGGATGCAACAAATACTTCAAATGGATTTTTTGTGAGAAATCCTATCCAATTTAAAGGTTTGGTTGGTTCTGTTAATTTGCCAATTATTCTTAAAAACAAAACAAATAAAAAAATACAAATAAGCCAATTAAGCCCAACTAGTAGTTATGGTTTAAACTTTCATTTTTGTTCAAACATAAAAATTTCAGGATTAGAAAATGGTAACAGCTACATGTTGAGTATTGCTAATTTTGTAAGTACCGGCAGTGCGGGAATTTCGTTTGATAAAGGCACCAAAAATGTAGAAGTTGAGCATGTAGAAATAAGTAATGTTGGTGCACAAGCAATTTTGTTTAAATCGTGCGAGCCTTATAATGGCTCAAAAGCAGTTACCGATACCGCCTATTTTAGAACTTATGCCACTGCAAATACACTTGGCAAGGGCAGTTTTCACGACAATTATATTCATAATGTAGGAAATGAAGGGTTTTTTATTGGCTCCACAATTTTTGATATAGGAAACCCAATAATAGTAAACATCAATGCAGCTTTTGCAGCAAGTTTACCAACTAATAATGTTTTAAAAAGTGTAAATGGAATTTGGCAATTTACGCCACATTTTGCTGATAGTATTTTAATTTATAACAACATAACAGATACAACTGGATATGATGGAATACAGGTTTCGATGGCTAAATTTTACCGAGTTTATAATAATAAAGTTAAAAATTGGGCTACCAAAAAAATATATGGTCAAAATGCAGGCATTTTTATTGGAACACCAAGTATAGGTGAAACATACAATAACAAAATTATTAATGGAAGTGGTGCGGCAATTCAATGTTTTGGAGTAAAAAATAGATTTTTCAATAATGTAATTGTTCGCCCCAATTTAGATAGTAAAGAACCTAATTGGTGGAATATCAATGCTATTTATTTCAATGATAAAGCATGTACCAATAATACATTAACTTTATTAGGAATAAACTACACCCAAACTTTATTTGAAGCTGCACACAATACCATAATTTTAAATAAAAATGATTCAGGTAGAGCATTATTTTTTGTTCAAAATTTTCCTAACCAAACTGTAGCAAAATGCTACAATAATTTAGGTGTTCAAGATCGTAATCCAGATATAACAAACGAACAAAATCGTGTGTTAGCCAATCCAATTTTTAGCGCCAATCCAATTCAAACAAATTTTAGTAGCACCAATAATTTTTCAAGTACTGACCTACAAGCAGTAGGCTTTGTGGATGTTGCGGCTGATAATTATGAATTGGTAGCCAATTGCCAAGCATGCAGAAATGCCCAACCACTTGGTGCGTCAAATACATTGATAACAAAAGATTTAAACAATTTGTCGCGTATTTTCGATAACAAAACAAATTCAAGTATTACCAATCCAAGTTTTGGTAGTTTTGAAAGTAAATCATACGTAAGTATAACTATACCAAGTACAATAGAAGTGGTGGTTCAAGCCACAAGCTTTTATCAAAGTTATAATCAACAAACAGTTCAAATAGCACCCGGAAGTAGCTTACAAGTTTATAATTATTTATATGTAAACATCTCGCCAGGAGACACATTACAAATTGATGCCACTAATTTAACTAATGGTATTTACACCCGAACACCATTAACTTTTCAAGGTTTAACAGGTAATAGTTTATTTCCAATAGTTATAAAAAATAAGAATGGTAAAACTATTCAAATTACACAAGCCAGTATCCAAAGTAGTTTTGGAATAACATTTAAATTTTGCGAAAGCATAAAAGTTACAGGATTAGAAAATGGACAAAGTTACCGCCTCAAAATAAATGGTATTTACAGTGCAGCTGGGATGGGAGTTATTTTTGACAGAGGGACCAAGAACGTAGAACTTTCACATGTTGAAATTTCAAACACAGGAGCACAAGGAGTTCAGTTTAAATCTCCTGAGCCCTACAATAACTCAAAAATTGTAACTGATACTTCTTATTTTAGACAATATGTAAATTTAGCAACGTTAGGAACAGGTATTTTTTATAACAATTATATTCATGATGTAGGAAGTGAAGGATTTTATATTGGCTCCACCTCTTACGATGTTGGAGATGGATTGGCCATTACCATCAATCAATCATTTGCAGAGAGTTTACCGAACAACGGAATAATTACCTTTAAAAATAATAGTTGGCGTTTTTTACCCCATCTAGCTCAAGATATTCAAGTTTATAATAACACATTAGAGAATACAGGTTGGGATGGAATACAAGTAGCTAGTGCAAAAAAATATATTGTTTATAATAATACTATAAAAAACTGGGGACAAAGTAAGGCTTACAACCAAATGTATGGAATAATTATAGGTTCACCTAGTATGGGTGAAGTATATAACAATACCATTAATACAGGGAATGGAAGTGCTATACAATGCTTTGGAATCAGAAATCGTTTTTTCAACAATTTAATTATTCGTCCAAATTTAGATAGCAAAGAAGCAACTTGGTGGGCTATTAATGCCGTTTATTTATCAGATAAATCATGCACTCCGCAAGTTTTAGAAAGATTAGGCATTACCTACAGTCAAACTTTATTTGAAGCTATGCATAACACTATAATTATGGATAAAAATGATTCAGGAAGAGCAATATCTTTTCTTCAAAACTTCGCCAATAATACCATAGCAAAATGCTACAGTAATTTAGCTGTAAGAGACGCAAATCCTGAAAGTTTAAATACCAATTCAATAACTTTACCGAATCCTATTTTTATTGCCAACCCACAACAAACCAATTTTAGCTTGGCCAATAATATTGTTAGCACCGACTTACAAACAATTGATTTTATTGACATCAGTACCGATAATTACAATTTAAATCCAAATTGTGTTATATGTAATTCAGCTCCATTATTGACACAAGCTTTAAACGACAAAATTTATTTTGACTTCAATAACAATTCAAGAAAAGTAATTTCAACCAGTGGCACTATGGTAAATCCAACCTTTGGATGCTATGAGCCAATCATTTCAAATACCAATAAGGTAATAAAAACAAAAAAAGAGGAGTTAGAGCTAAACACATTCCCAAATCCCATAAAAGGTCAGGAACTAAACAATATAATTTTTGAGATAAAAAATGATAATAAAACAGCAATGGCATATAAAATTGAACTAGTAGATTTTATAGGAAAATCATATGAGTTTGAATTAATCAATATTGAAAATGAAAATAGGTATAAACTTAATTTAACCAATTACAATTATTTGGCTAGTGGCTTGTATTTTGGTAATATTTTGGCCAATAACAAAAGAGTTTTGAATCTTAAATTACTAATTGAATAAATTAGACTGATAATAAAAACAATAACATTCAGATTTTCAGTGGGTAATTTTTTTTTATTAATTATAAATTTAATTAAGTGCTTGAATTTAATTTTTGGCGCTTAATTTGTAACTGTAATTTTATAAAATTATTATTATGAAACAACTAGGTTTTATTTCATTATTATTTTTGTGTTCATTTATACCAAAGAATCACAAAATACAACAAGAATTAGATGATGTTTTAACTAAATTAAAAAAAGTAAACACAGCATATACTTACGGAGAAAAATTAACGTATAGAGTTCATTATGGCCCACTTGATGGAGGCAAGGCATACTTTAGTATAGATGCAAACCCGCAGGTTGTAAATAATCGCAATACGTACTATGTTAAAGTTAATGGCAAATCAGCAGGTTTGGTAGACATGATGTTTAAAGTAAAAGATGAATTTGAAAGTTATATTGACCAAGAAGCATTAGTGCCATTAAAAGCAACAAAAAAAATTAAAGAAGGTAAATATACTGATAGTGATTTTATAATTTTTGATCATGCAGCGAAAACAGCCTCAGGAAGAAGAGGTAAAACAGAAATATTAGCCAATACGCAAGATATTATAAGTGCGATTTATTATGCTAGAAGCATGGATATGACAAGCGCCAAACAAGGAGACGTGTTTCCTGTTCCATTTTACTTAGATGGTAAAACTTATGAGTTACGCTTCAAATTTGAAAAGAGAGAAGTTATAAAAACAGACTTAGGAACATTTAAAACCATTAAAGTAAAACCTCAGTTAATAGAAGGCAGGGTATTTAAAGACAATGAAGCACTCACTTTATGGGTTACAGATGATGATAACAAAATACCAATAAGGGTAGAAAGTGATATATTTGTTGGAAGTGTAAAAGTTGATATTGCTGAAATGAGTGGAATTAGAAATCCATTGACTTCAAAAATTAATTAAAAAGAGCTTTTTCCGGATTTGTTTAAAATATTAAATTTAAATGATAAATATAAATTAGCACCATAAATAGTTTGAAGGCCCAGTGTTTCCATTATTCTATCACTCCCTAAAGTTAAGTATTTATACCTTATAGCTGCACCGAAATTAATATCTTTATATTCAATTACGCTAAAAGGAAAAGCAATAGAAAAAGCTTTGGTTTCAAAGCGAGGAGATAGTGAGAGGGTATTCATTCTTGAAAGTGAACCAACTTTTGCGGGAGTTATTCTTTGCAAAAGCGTAGCATTAAGGAATAAAATGTTATTAAACTTATAATCAAATTGAAGACTAACAGCACTAGGCAATATCATCCAAAAGTTACTAGAACTTTTTACTAAATTACTTCCTATGTAGCTTTTTAGTGTGCTATCAATACTGTATAGATTTTGAGTAAAGATGGTATCATAATTTTGCCAATTAAGACTTGCGTTAGAAACTGATGTACTAAAAGCACTATTGTAAAAATTCAAAGCCCCTAAATCCAATATTGAAACACCTGCCTTCCATTTGTAATTTGAAGTTTCCTCGTTAATTTTAAAAATATCAGGACAAGCAATTAAATTATTATTACTTTTTTTTTGAATAATATATCCTAAGTCAATACTTGAGCCAATTCCTCTGAGTTCATTCAAGTCGCTAGCAACTGATTTTTTTGAATTAAATGGTCCAGAATACGCATAATTAAAACCTCCATTATTTAAAATTAAATCCCTCCCATTGGTATTTGTGCCATCAAACCCATTATCGTATATGTACCCTGCATTTAAGCCCCACAATACTTTTAAACCTCCTCCAAATCGATGCACATATTTATTATTATTTATAACAACTTGTGCATAGCTTAAACCTGTTTCTATCCAATTTGCAAACGAAAACTTTGAATTGGTAAAATCATACTTTCTGTTTCTTACCTCGTTATAACTAGGCCCTTCAAAAAGCATTGTCGAAGTAAGGGCTGAGAGTTGAGTAATATTAAAAGCACTTCTATAATTTACTGAAAATGAAAATGCCTGTTTCTTATTAATTGAAATTAAAAAAGAGGGGCCATTTATGGTTAATCCACCAAATGCATATCCATTTGCCTTAATATCAGCATTTAATATCAAGTCACCTTTATTCATTGAATTTTTTTCAAATTTGGAATTATTTAAAACTAATTTATTTAAATTACTGCCAAATAATAAGTTGATAGTATTGGATGCTTTGGTGTAATAATTATTATTATTAATATAAGCTTCTATGCCAATTATATTAACATCAAATTTATAAGGTTGATAACAAATACTAGCTGGATTAATTTGTAAGTTGTTTAATCCACCATAATTATCCGAAAGAGACCCTAAATGATTTTGCGCGTTTAAAAACCTTGAACCAAAAAACAATAATATTATTACACAACTTTGTATTATTCTAGAAAAGCTTTTTAAAATTTGATAAAATGTACTCACAATAGTTTTCAATTAATGAAAAATATTACTAAAAATTACATTATTAATCTATTGCATTTCTTTTGTACTAATTTACAGTTAGTATAGTTTATGGTGAATGAAAATATTAATAAAAATGAAAGAAGATTAATGCAGTTTGTAGTTTTTATATCCAATTTCCCAACCAAACAATAAGTAGGCAATTCGTTTCAATTTATCTTTCAACTTTACTTTATTATAGCTTAAATCAAACTCAAATTCCCAATTTTTTTGAGCTATGCGCGAAAGCATTACTTTAGGATGAGTACCCATAAATTTAGATAATGAATCAATTTTACTATAATCAAAAGTATCTGCTTTTATTACATTTTTATCAATCCATTCTTGGTCATGCCAAAGTTTATGAAACTGTTCTTGTTTGAGCTGCATGGCTCTAGGGTCTTTTACCCAACCATAATGATAAACATAAGCATCAATGGCTTTTACATGCAATTTTTGATTGTTATTTTTTCTAAATCCTTGGGCGTCTTTGTAGGAATATATTTGCTTGTTGTTTTTTACAATCCTAATTTCATTATTATACCAAGTGCTCGAATTGCCAACATAATTATACGAGCCATAAAAGTGAAGGTACTTAAAAAGCAATCCATCAATTTTAGGATTATTTTTAAATGCTATCATGGCGCTTTTTATGGTGGGTAAATATTTTTCATGGATTACTTCATCGCCTTGAATATAAAAACACCAATCATAGTATGCAGGGATGGCTTGAAATGCTTTATTGGTTTCAACAGCCAATACTTTGCCACCTTCTTTTAAAGTTTCGTCCCAAAGGGTTTTAATAATTTTTATTTTATAAGGATCAATACGCTTTATCAATTCCTCCGTTTCATCGTCTGATTTTCCCAGGGCCACATACACCTCATCGCATAAAGGCATAATGGAATTGATGGCCTCCACAATAGGATAATCAAATTTAATGGCATTTTTTATAAAGGTAAAACCGGCTACTTTCATTTTACTCAGGAATTTGCTGCATTTCTATCAATTGTTTATACATTCCTTCTTGTAAAATCAATTCGGCATGATTTCCTTGCTGCACTATTCTTCCTTTTTCAAGCACTACAATTAAATCGGCATTTTTAATAGTACTTAATCTGTGTGCTACAATGATTGTGGTTCTATTTAACATGATATTACTTAATGCATCTTGCACCAAGCGCTCACTAGCAGTATCTAACGCGGAAGTGGCTTCGTCTAAAATTAAAATGTCGGGGTTTGTATTAACCGCTCTGGCTATACTAAGCCTCTGCTTTTGACCACCGCTTAATTTATTTCCTCTATCACCAATATTTGTTTCATAACTATTTTCAGTTTCAGTTATAAATTGATGTGCATTTGCAATTTTAGCCGCATTTTCAATTTGCTCCATAGTGATGTTTTGTTTTGCAAAACCAATATTGTTTGCAATGCTATCGTTAAATAAAATACTTTCTTGGGTTACAATACCCATTAAGGCACGTAATTCAAGAATTTTGTAATCTCTTATATCAATTCCATCAATAGTAATAGAACCTTCTACAGGGTCGTAAAACCTCGGTATTAAGTCTGTAAGGGTTGATTTTCCGCTTCCTGAGGGACCAACTAATGCAATTGTTTGTCCTTTATTGATTTTTAAATTCAGGTTCTTAATTACCAATTCATCCTCATATCTAAAACTTACATTTTTAAATTCAATGGATTCTTTAAAACTTGAAACAGAGATGGCTTTTGGCTTTTCTATGATTACTTCATGGCTATTAATTATTTCCTCCACTCGTTCAATAGATGCCAAACCTTTATTCATAGAATTATAGGCTGTACTAAATGCTTTTGCTGGAGAAAGTAATTGTGAGAATACTGCTAAATATCCAATAAAAACAGAAGCGGTTAGGCTGCCATCGTTATCCAATACCATTCCTCCACCAATCCATAATATAATGGCAAATACCGAAACGCTAATGGTTTCACTAATGGGTGAAGAACCATCGCTGGTTCTATTAGCTTTAATATTCAAATTAGTGTAAAGCTTATTTTGTAAATTGAATCGTTTAAACAAAAAATCTTGAGCATTGAAGGCCTTGATTACCCTCACCCCCATTAAAGTTTCTTCTACTAACGAAACAACTTCACCAAATTTAGCCTGACTTCTTCCAGTTTGTCGTTTTAATAGTTTTCCAATTAAAGCAGTAAAAAGGGCACTAATTGGTAAGGTACAGAACACAATAAAGGTTAAGAGCGGACTAATCCAAATAAGAGATACTAAAGAAATAATAATGGCTATAGGCTCCTTGGTAAAGGCTTCTAATGAACTCATAACCGCAGCCTCTATTTGATGCATATCGCTTGTCATTCTACTTAATAAATCACCTTTTTTTTCATTGCTGAAATAAGATAAAGGCAAAACCAAAATTCTATTATATGCCGCAACTCTGTAATCACTCACAATGTAGTTTCGCATAGGCACCATAAAAAATAATGCCAAATATCGAAACAAGTTCTTTAAAGTTATCATTAATACCACAAACACGCATATAAAAAGCAAAACCTTTTCAGAACCATATAAGTTCTTGTATTCCCAAATATTATCTTTTAGTAAATCAAAATACTTATTAAAGCTAAACCCTACCTTTACGGTTCTTACAGTTTTTGGACCTTGCTGAGTACTGAACAATACCTCTAGTATGGGCATGATGGTGGCAATAGAAAATAGGCCAAAAATGCTTGATAAAATATTACATAGAATATTCATCAAAGCATAGTATTTATATTTAAAAGTAAATTTTATAAATTTCCAATAACCTTTCATTTTGTATCAATAAAGCGGCAAATATGTTTATTTTTTCTGAGGTTTTAGCTGTAACATTCAAACAATCCGATAATTCTATTATTTTGAGGCTTTTTTATTGGAGTTTCATGTTCGTTATAACACTAAATTTTATCTTTTTAACTTCATCAAACCAATATTAATTCTCAAAGCAATTCTATTATTTCCACCAAAATTGTAATTCGGTTTTATTATCATAAAATCATATTCATAAACAAGTTGAAATGCAGCAGCACCTATGCCAATAATTGGTTTAAATGAAAGGCATCTTTTGTTATCAAAATCGCTATAGTAGCTACTTGCCAATCCTAACGATAAAAAAGGTAAAAATAGATTATTTCCCCAAGCACTTGCAGTTACCCCAACAATATTTTTATTTTCAACTATTCCAAATTCCGATGAAAGTGAGTAGGCTGCGGTTTGTGCATGTATAGTAGCACATCTTGAAATGCCTAGTTCTATAAAACGATTACCCTCTTTTAAATGATATCCGCCCAAAACACCAATGGCATCATAAGGTGCAATTGAAGGTTTAAATTTTTGTGCAACAGAGAATTTAAAGGCTATACTGAGAATCAACATAAAAAATGTTGGAGGTTTCATTAAGAATTGAGAGTACTGAAAATTTTTAATTTTGTAATACAAATAGGTTCTATATTTTTATAAATAAATATAATTTTTTAATTTTGAATTGGCTTTCAAGAAAATACAACAAACTTAAATAACCTATATGCAAGTAAAGAAATTGTTTATTAGTTTACTGCTTTTGCCATTCCTTTGTGAAGGACAATCGTTAAAAAAAAGTATTACTCATCAACTTTTGTGGACTTATGAATTGCCTAGCAGTATATCTACTGGCCCGGTTGATTTTTTAGTTCATGGTAGTTATTATTTTACCAAAGAAAGTATAGGGAATCGATATTTTGTAATGCTACATTGTAACATAACTAAAATTGAGCATCAAGCAAAGTTTGGTACACTTAGGTTTAGATTAAATGGAAAGGACTATAGACAAGATCAAATGAATGCTAGCGATGGATTGGGAATGCATGGTTTTGACCAATTAAAAATTAGAAGCATATTAGCACGTGTTGAAGTTCAATTTCTTAACAATTCTAAACTTGCAAATATTGGTGATGGAATAAACTATGAGGTAGGTGATATTGATAAGAATGCTGATTTAGATAAACTAACGTTAAATTTGGCAGGGTCAAGGCTTAAAAATTATAATTCAGAGTTTAATAATATTCTCATACAAAGAATAAACAACTTGAATAAAGTAAAAGGTTTGCCAGAGTTATCGAAAACAAAACCAAGTGATACTGCCAAACCAAAATTAAACAAAACTTCTCCATCTAATACAGTAAATACCCCAAATAATAAGCAAAGTAAATCTTCAAATTCTACCACAAATTCAAATTCTGATAATGCAATTAATTCTAACGAATCTCAAAATTTAAATTCAGATAAGAAAATAAATTCAAATGAAGAAGAAACTTCAGCAAATAATAAATCTGTATCTGACGCTGAAGCAATTAAACGACAACAAGAATATAATGAATGGAGAAATAAAGCACAGGAAGAAAAGAACGTGCGTGATGCAGAAGCTGTTGCTGCATCCATTGGTGTATTGACAATTTTAGGCGGATTTATTTATGATGGAATGGGTGAGGTTGAACCTGATTTTGTTTATCAGTCTCCCACCCAAAAATACAAACCAATGTTATTTATAACGAACTCTTTTGGTTACTCATTTTCTATGGAACCAATGTTATTTCAAAGCTTTAACTCAACAATGAAAAATGGTAGTTATGTAAATACAAAATCAATGAAAGGCGAATCAGGTTATTATTTAAACTTGGGGGCAAATAGTAATATTGGGGTACAAAACGACTATTACAGCGCTTTTGGAATTTTAGGAGCCAAACTTGGCTTTGAACCAACATTTTCAGGTTTTAAGTATAATTTTAAAGTTGGGTTTGGTGCAGATTTTGGCTTTAAAAATGTCAAATTTTATTTTAACTCTCAATATCATTTGGCCGATTATAAATCTACAACATCATCCGATGTTGAAGAACTTGGAGAAGGAGAATCCGACCTAAATCCAACTGAATTTGGTTACGGGGTTAAGTTTACCTTTGGTGGCGACAAGTATGATGATTTTAAACGCCAACATATTTTCCTTGGTCTTATTTCTAAAAGCTATAATTTTGATGGTAGTAGTCTATTCGGGTATTATGATCCTATCAATAGAGTGTTAAGTTCTAAAGGCACTCCTACAATGAATGGATTTAATTTTGAATGGCGAAAAGACCACACATTTAGTTTGTTTTTTCACTTTTTTGATGAACATATTTATGCTGGTGCAATAAATAATGAATACATTAATTCTTCACGTTCAATTGGAACTGATTTGTTTTTTGAAATAGGATTTCATAGGGCATTTGATTTATTTACTCAAAATTAAAGAATAACATTTTTATTATTTAAGAAATTTGTAGCCTATAAAAAAAATATAAGAAACAGATTTCTATTTTAATTATGAGTTATAATGTAATCTTCGTTCATAATTGGTTATATAGCCATTTCAACTTTTTTTTTGGTTAATGATAAACTAAGAGGTTTAATTTTATAAACATAAACAATGTTAAAGAGACCCTTTTCAAATTGTTTGTTATAGCTGCGCAACTTCTCTATTGTAATGTTCTTCAACCTGACTTATAACTGCTAAAATTTCTTCTAATTTATTTAAGGTAACCAATTTGGTTCTAAATTCTTTAAAATGATTTAAGCCTTTAAAATACGAAGTATAATGCCTGCGCATTTCTAAAACACCTAAGCCTTCTCCTTTCCACTCCACACTTTTTGTTAAATGTTTACGGCAAACTTCAACTCTTTGAGCAATGGTTGGTACTGGCAATAATTGGCCTGTGGCCATGTAATGTTTTATTTCGTTAAAAATCCAAGGATAACCAATGGCAGCGCGGCCTATCATAACGCCATCAACGCCATAGCGGTTTTTATATTCAACAGCTTTTTGAGGGCTATCAATATCGCCATTACCAAAAATTGGAATTTTAATATTGGGGTTATTCTTAATTTTTCCAATCAAAGTCCAATCGGCTTCGCCTTTGTACATTTGAGCGCGCGTTCTACCATGAATACTCAATGCGGCAATACCTACATCTTGCAATCGTTTGGCAACATCTTCTACATTTTTAGAGTTTTCGTCCCAACCCAAACGAGTTTTTACTGTAACTGGCAATTTGGTTGATTTTACAACTGCTTCGGTTAAACGAACCATGAGTTCAATATCTTTTAAAACACCTGCTCCAGCTCCTTTACAAACTACTTTTTTTACTGGGCATCCAAAGTTAATATCTACTAAATCAGGATTTACCGTATCCACTATTTGCGTGGCCATAGCCATTGCTTCTTCATCGCCTCCAAAAATTTGAATGCCTATTGGTCGTTCATAATCAAAAATATCGAGTTTTTTTCTGCTTTTAATAGCATCTCTAATCAATCCTTCAGACGAAATAAACTCTGTATACATAAGGTCTGCACCATTATCTTTGCATACAGCTCTAAAAGGCGGATCACTAACATCTTCCATTGGAGCCAACAAAAGTGGAAAATCGCCTAATTCTATATTACCTATTTTTACCAATTATTTATTTTAAAATTATATTGCGCTCACAAAAATAACAAAATGTTTAAGATACCCTCATTTGCATCCAACCCAATTGTGTTCTTTTTATGGCAATTGCTCATACTGATTGGTATGATTATTACCTTTTATATTGTTGGAGGGGTAGTTGCAATTGGAATTACTAAAACATTTTTTGGCATTGATTTACAAAGTTCATTTTTTGATATAGTTAACCATCCAAGTGAATATCCACAAGGGGTTTTGGCCTTAAAACTGAATCAAGGAATTATTTCAATCGCTATTTTTATTGTTCCAGCTATTTTATTTAGCAGGTCAATTAATCAAAATCCAGTACATTTTTTACACCTAAAACATAAAACTCGGATTTATAATTATTTGTTTATAATCATATTAATTATTTCGGCCATTCCAGTTGCATCGTGGCTTTTGGAACTTAACCAAAACTTACATTTACCAAATAGTTTAAAAGAATTTGAAACTTATTTACGCGGTGACGAAGCTTTTAGCAAATTACAATCTGAAGCTTTTGTTAGGGCCAATGGAATAGGTCAATTGATTTTAAATATTTTAATTGTAGCTGTAATTCCTGCCATTGCTGAGGAAATATTTTTTAGAGGTTGCCTTCAAAATTTTGTGCGCATGTGTTTTTATAATTTACATGTTTCTGTAATTTTTACAGCCATTATTTTTAGCGCTATTCATGGTGATTATTTTGGCTTTTTACCAAGATTTATGTTTGGTGTGGTATTAGGTTATGCTTTTGCTTACAGTGGCAATATTTGGGTAACAGTGTTAGGTCACTTTTTAAACAATACCATAACTATTTTGGCTTTTTATATTTCCGAAAAACATCCTGAAATTGAATATTTTAAAGATGATTATAATTTTCCAATTTATTTAACAGCAATAGCGGCTTTTGGAGTGGTTATTGTTTTATTTGCAATGAGCAAATTAAGGTTTAACCAAATATTTATAAAACATACAAATGATTGATTGGGTAAAGGTTACAGAGGTAAAGGATATTTTCACCTCACAAAACATCATTACATTTTTGGCTGAAAATGGCATTGAGGCATCAGAAATTAACAAAACCGATAGCAGCTACGCAGGCGCTTTTGGAAAAATTGAAATATATTGCCACCAAGAAGATGCGGTTACAGCCTTGCATTTAATTGAAAAAAATAAAATTTAACGTAAAACTATATCATGAGTAATTTTTGGCAAAGAGCCATTACGGGTTTCTTTTTTGTATTAGCCATTGTGCTTTGCACAGTAATGAACGAATGGGCTTTTTATATTTTGCTATTTGCAATCAATTTTTTGTGCTTGCGCGAATTTTATCAATTAATGCTGCCCGATAAAAACTGGATTGAGCAATATTTAGGCGTAATAGCTGGAAGTATTATAAATATTATGTTTGCCTTAATTATTAGAAACGATTGGGATTTTAGTTGGTTTTACCACTTAATTCCGGTGTTTTTATTGATGATAATTATTAAGCTTTTTGAAAAAACCAAACGCGAGTTTGATACCTTGGCTTACCAAGTTTTAGGTATTATTTACATCTGTTTTCCATTGAGCATGTTAGCCGATTTTGGTCGTTTTAACAGTTTAACTTACGATGGGGCCTTGCCAATTGGTTTCTTTATTATGCTTTGGACTTGTGATACAGGCGCATACTTAGTTGGCCGAAAACTTGGTAAACGTAAATTGTTTGAACGCATTAGTCCTAAAAAAACTTGGGAAGGCAGCATGGGTGCAGCTTTATTTGTAATTTTAGTAGCGTTTGTTTTTACTCAATTCGATTATTTTGATATACTAGAACTACATGAATGGATTATTTTCGGTATTTTAACTTTGATATTTGGCACCTTTGGCGATTTAACTGAATCGCTTTTAAAACGCAATATTGATGTAAAAGATTCAGGAAACTTACTACCTGGTCATGGTGGTGTTCTAGACAGATTTGACGGATTGTTTTTAGCTGTTCCTGCAGTGTATTTTTATTTAATTTTCACTACTTAATAACTTAAGTAAATGATAAAAGAATTGGTAAGTAAAGTTTACCACGATACTGAAAACAACAAAATAGAAACCATTAAATTACAAGCATTTATTGTTTGTATAACTTCGGCCGTTTGTATCAGTTTGGATGAGTATTTTGGTCAAGCTAACTTTACTTTTGATTTTTTACACCAAGT
>JAAFJM010000060.1 GCA_013298895.1 Bacteroidota bacterium
CTGAACTGAATACAACTAAACTACTCAACCTAATTTTAATAAGTTGCATGTAATCACCATATTTTTGTTTCCAAAAACTTGTTGTTTCAATTGCAATATGTTGTTCTATTTTATCCAATTTATATTTTTTGTGCTTACAACTATTCGGTTATAAGCTTTGTTTTATTAAAAATCAAAATGGCTACCAAAATTTGTAAGCCAGCAATAATACTTCCTACTGTTAAATGTATGGAAGTAACTTGCTTTGGGAAACCTAAATTTACCAAAATACTTCCACTGAGTGCTTGAGAACATAACAGCAAAATAATTCCCAATCCACATTTATAAATTAAAGAACTTCTTTCAAACAAGCTTCGGTACTTAAAAAGCAAAAGTGTTGAAATAAGTAAACTCAAAATTGACCAGCTTCTATGTAATTTAAAGATTAACTCCTCCATAAAAAATTTGGGCCATTGAGTTCTGAATTGTTCACCCAAAAGATTAGCCACATGGTCAACTTTTTCGCGAACTTGAGTTCCACTAACTATTTGTATTAAACTAATAATTAATGCAATGATGATAAACAATTTTAAAGAACTATCCGATTTATATTGAATAATACTGAACTCTTGTGAATTGGTAACTGTAAATATTAATAAGGCTACAATTAACAAAGCTATCAGCATGTGAATGGTTATCATCCAAGTTGCTAAATCGGAAGCAACAACCTTGGAACCAATCCAACCTTGAAAACCAACCAAAATAAAAGCCAAAAAACTTAGCCAAAATATTTTAGGATTTGATTTTAAATAAGGAAAAGCAAAAACTACTGTCAACAAAATAAATAAACCAATAACAACACCAACTAACCTATTTAAATATTCAATCCAAGTTTTGTAAACATCAAAATCAGCTATTTGCTTCCCTTGAACGGCAAACTTAGTTTTATAATCAACAGGTAATTGATTGATATTGGTAGGCGGCACATACTGACCAAAACATTTTGGCCAATCAGGGCAACCCATTCCACTTCCTGTACTTCTAACTAAACCTCCTACAAAAATTAGAAAGAAAACTGCAATGATGGTTGCAATTCCAAATCTTCTAAATCTAATTTCGTATTTTTTAGTTTCTAACATTATTTTGAATGACTTTAAATCATTCTATTTGTAAAACAACCGCACTCCTAAAAGCACGGTTGTTTTAATATTTAAAATTATTGAGCAAAACCCAACCAACGTTTAACAACTGAGAATAAAACTGCCTCTTCTTTTTCTAAAGTAGGTACTCTTTTGCGCTCAGGTGCAGGAACTGCTTTTGGCTCAGATAATGGGTCTAACTGACCTTCATCTGGAGTTGTTTGTGGAATGAAATCGCTTTCGTGTCCTGGTACGCTGTAATCGTATGGCCAACGATAAACGTGAGGAATTTCTCCTGGCCAGTTGCCATGTAAATGTTTAACTGGAGTAGTCCACTCTAAAGTGTTACTTTCCCAAGGGTTTTGAACCGCTTTTTTACCTTTAAACATACTATAGAAGAAATTGAATAAGAAAATGAACTGTGCTATTCCACCAATAAATGCAGCATAAGTTATGAATTTGTTCATATCAACAAATACATTGAACTGATCGTAAGCAGTAAATGCATAATACCTACGAGGAACACCAGCTAAGCCCATAAAGTGCATAGGGAAGAACACGCAATAAGCAGAAACTATAGTCATCCAGAAATGGATATGACCCAAGCTTTCGTTCATTGTTCTACCAAACATTTTAGGATACCAATGGTAAATACCGCATAACATTCCAAATATTGCAGCACTACCCATTACTAAATGGAAGTGAGCAACCACAAAGTATGAATCATGTAAGTTAATATCTAATGCAGCGTTTCCTAAGAAAATACCTGTTAAACCACCCGAAATAAAGAATGATACTAAACCAATAGCAAACATCATTTGAGGATTTAAACGTAAGTTACCTTGCCATAAAGTACCTAAATAGTTAAATGTTTTTACAGCCGAAGGAACAGCAATGATTAATGTTCCTAACATGAATACTGAACCTAAGAACGGATTCATACCAGTAATGAACATATGGTGCCCCCAAACAATGAACGATAGAATAGCAATAGCCATAATTGAACCAATCATTGCACGGTAACCAAAAATTGGCTTACGAGCATTAGTTGCAATAACTTCAGAAGTAATACCTAAAGCAGGTAATAAAATAATATACACCTCAGGGTGACCTAAGAACCAAAATAAATGTTGGAATAAAATTGGTGAACCACCAACTCTTTCAATTCCACCAGCTAAATCAGCAGGAATTTCATTTAAGTAGAAAGATGTTCCAAAACTTCTATCAAATACTAATAATAGTGAACCACCAAATAAAACTGGGAAAGATAAAATACCTAAAATAGCAGTAAATGTAAATGCCCAAATAGTTAAAGGCATTCTAGTCATTTTCATACCTTTGGTACGCATATTAACCACAGTAGCTACATAGTTAATACCACCTAATAGTGAAGATACAATGAACATAATCATTGATACTAACCACAAAGTCATACCAGTACCAGAACCAGGGATTGCTTTTGGCAATGCTGATAGCGGTGGGTAAATTGTCCAACCCGCAGAAGCTGGTCCACCTTGCACGAATAATGAGCAAATCATTATTACCGATGAGGTAAAGAAGAACCAATATGATAACATGTTCATGAAAGGCGAAGCCATATCACGAGCACCAACTTGTAATGGAATTAATAAATTACTAAATGTACCACTTAAACCAGCGGTTAATACAAAGAATACCATAATGGTACCATGAATAGTAATTAAAGCTAAATAGAAATTAGGGTCTAATTTTCCACCTTTACCCCACTCGCCTAAAATAGTTTCAAATATTGGAAACTTAGTATCAGGATAAGCAAGCTGTAAACGGAAAACTAACGACATTAACATTCCAATTGTACCCATAATGATACCAGTTATTAAAAACTGTTTTGATATCATTTTGTGGTCCATACTAAAAATGTACTTCGAAATGAAGGTCTCTTTGTGATGGCCGTGGTCATCGTGGTGATGTCCATCGGTATGCATTGCAACTGCGCTCATATATATCTATTATTTTATTTCTAAGTGTTAAAAATTAATTTGAAGCCAAAGGGCTATTTTTTATTTTAAAAGAAAAAGCATTGTTAGTTTCAGTACCTTTTGCTGTTAAAGCAGGTTGCTGTTTGATCCATTTGTCAAATTCTTCTTCCGAATCAACTATTACTTTCATTTTCATTCGGTAATGCGCACTTCCACAAATTTTGTTACATAATAATATGTAATCAAAATTAGGATTATCCAATTTAACACGCATTTCGTTGGTTGTTAAAGTAGGCGTAAAACTAAATTTAGTTGGTAAACCTGGTACCACATTCATTTGAACTCTAAAATGAGGTAAATATGCTGAGTGAATTACATCTTTCGCTCTAAAATGCAAATAAATATCTCTGTTAACTGGAATATGTAATTCGCTAGTAATAATATCATCACCAGCAAATTCTTTAGTACTATCAACACCTAAAGCATTTACTACACCCATTTGACGAAAATCGTATCTGCCCAATTTATTATCAGCACCACTATAACGAGCGTTCCAAGCAAATTGGTAGCCAAATACTTCTATGTTCATTGCATTTTCAGATTTACTTGAAGTCATATGATTCCAAACTATTAAACCTCTAACCACTAAAATTGTTAGCACAAAAGTTGGAATAATTGTCCAAATTAACTCTAATTTATGATTATCAGGATAATGCAATGCTTTGCGTTTCAAATTTTCTTTGTATTTGTAGGTGTACCAAAACAATAATATTTGGGTTATTACAAAAACCACACCTGTTAAAGCTAGAGTAATCATAAACATATTATCATACTCTTGAGCGTGTGCTGAGGCAGCTGGCAAAGCAAACAATGTTAGTTTACCGTGAACCATAAACTCCCAAACTGTTGCAGCTAAACCTACTACCAAAAATACTAATGCCAAATTAGCATTAATTCTTCCCCAATTAATAATTGGTTTCTTTTGAACATCACCAACTTTCGATAAAATATCGAAAACCATTCCAATAATAAAAACCAACAAAATAGCAATTCCTGCGATTAACCAGTTAATATTACTAGCTGTTGATTGAGCCGCGTCAGCTGCTTCCTCGTTCATATCTTGCGCAAATACTGATAAGCTACTAAAAAGTAACATAGCTATCATTAATACAAAAGATGCTTTAATTTTCAAATGCTTCATTGGTATAATTCTATTAATTTTATTGTGTAAATGTGTTGCAATATAATGATGGTGTCAAATAGTAGTAAAAATAATTTTATCTATTGACAATTATCATTGAAAATATAGACACCAAGTATGATTAAATTTAACATTCACAATGTTTTAGAGGTTTTTAAGTTGTTGAAAAATATTTTTTATCAATTATATTCTGCAAAATAATAATTTAACAGTTCGGTATTATTAATTTTTACATATTTGCAAACTGTAAAATATGCAAAAACAAGTTAATTATTTAATTCTTACATCTTTTTTAATGTTAACCATTATTACCAGCAATTATGGTCAAGTTAAAAATGAAGGCAAATATACCAGTGCGGCTCGCTTAGGGCTTACTGTAAATAACTCAGGAACTATTGGCAGACCAAATGTAAGGTCAAATACAAGTGGACCTCCTTCTATGGCATATCCAACAGGAAGTGGGGTTGAACATTTATTTGAAGGTGGAATTTGGATTGGAGCATATGTTAATGGACAACCAAGAGTTTCAACCTCATCATCAGAGAGCAGCGCTGGTTATTCAACGGGAGCAGCAAATTTTGAATTTACTCCATTAACAAATATTGTAGAAAAATCAAATCTTACCAAAAGTCCAAACTATTCTAAATCGGCTATATCACATCAAGATTTTGTAATGACCATTACCGACAGTAATGTTATTATCCCAGGAACTTCTATTCCAATTAATGGACATGACAACCCACTGAAGGCAGTAGTAAAAGTGGAAGTCCTAAATTGGAATTATTCATACGCTGATTATTTTGTTATTTTAAATTATACAATCACTAATAAAAGTAAGCAACGCTGGGATTCTATTTATATAGGAAACTTTAGCGACTTAGTGGTTCGAAATGTAAATGTAACAAGAGAAACAGGTTCCTTATTTTTTCAAAGAGGAAGAAATTTTGTTGATACAAAAAACAGTGCTATTGTAGCCTACATGGCTGCTAAAAATGCGGATGATTATAACTTTATCAGTTCATATGGCGCTATGCAGTTTTTGGGTGTAGATTGGAAAGGTTTATTTTTTAATCCTTCAAAACCCGAAATATTTACCAATAAAGGTTTTACTGCTCCAACTTTTAATGCAAATTTTTGGACCTTTGGTTCTACAACTCCACCTTATATTGGTCCTAACGATGAACAAACTCGTTTTAGTAAATTAGCAGCAGGTATTGATTCAAATGATTTAAACTCAACATCGGGTCCAACTTACGGACCTGCATCGAATTGGTTACAATTAATGAGTGTGGGTCCTTTTCGTCAGTTAGAACCTGATTCAAGCATGACTTATACCATGGCATTTGTTTGTGCGAAACAGTTGAGAGAGGTAACTCAAAATCAATCGTTAACTATATTAAGTACAGAGGGCTCTCAAAAAGAATTAAAAGAACATTTTAATAGAAGTAGATCAACCTATGTGGGTGAAGATTCTGACGAAAATGGTATTTACAGCATTGATAAAGATTTAAACAAAAATGGCAGATTGGATAGATTTGTATTACCCGAACCGCCTGAAGATCCAAAAGTAAAAATTATAGCTAGCGACAAGAAAGCAACCATTTATTGGAGTAATAATGCTGAATCATCAGTTGACCCAATTACTAGAGAAAAAGATTTTGAAGGATATAAAATATATTCAAGTAAAGTTGGAGATGATTTGAAACCTAATTTTACTGATGCAAGGAATTTAATTGGACAATGGGATAGTACAGGGAATGATGTTGGTTTTAACAACGGATTTGATTTAATTAAATTACCGCAACCTATTACTTTTGATGGAGATACAACCAAATATTATTATTCTTACACACTAAATAATTTAAGTAATGGTTGGCAGTATTTAGTTATTGTAACAGCATTTGATAAAGGCAATAAAAAACTAAATCTTGAACCGCTTGAATCATCTTTTAGTGGTAATGATTTCAGGGTTTTTAGCGGGAGCAATATCAATAATTTTACCAAAGAAGACCAAAATACAAAAGTAGGTGTTTATCCTAACCCCTATAGCAC
>JAAFJM010000061.1 GCA_013298895.1 Bacteroidota bacterium
ATATGCGATATTCTCTAAACTTTGAGCATTAAATTCAGTGTGTACCCATTTTTTAATATCCGCTAAACGTGCCGTAAAACACGCATTATGCACCAAAAGCCCCCCATTTCCCACCAAAAAATTATGGTCTCGGTAGATTTCTAGGTTGTAAACCTTCTCTGTACCCTTGCTTCTTGGGGTTTTACTTGTTAAGGTGATTACCTCATTTTGGGGGTTGCGGATGGCTTCGCCTATAGCAATTTCTCCAATAGGGATATAATCTTGTCGGCGTTCGGAGAAAAACGGGTGGTTGGGTGTTGCTCCAATTGTTTCGCCATTGCTGAATGTATAATTCCAAACGTTTGAGGTTTCATGTTCAAACCAACCTGTCAAAGGTCTGTAGGTGTAATCGCCCTCTCGTTTGGGCTTCATCAAACGGGTGTCAATCTGGCTAGTTCTGATACCCTTAACCGTAAAACCACCAGAGATTCCTTGTTCAGTTAGGGTAAGAAAAACGATATTCCCTATTTTGTCAGCTTTGTTGGCAAGTATCCACCAGTTCGGTCTGCGAAGTTTGGCTACGACTTTTTCGCCATTTTCTTCTTTTTCTAAGTCAAGCCATTTCCAAGTATAGGGCGTAATAGGCTCATTATCAATACTCCGTTGCTCAACAGGAAGTTTAAGATTGTCGTTGGTATAAGAAGCCTCATCAGCAACAGGTGAGTATGTTTTGACAATCTTCTCTGATTTTTCGTTCAGATATTCTTGATAACGCTTTTCCTTGTCATCATACATCGACAAAGGTACAGGCTGGTCAACCCAAACTTGAAGTAAAAGTTCTGGTTTCCGAAAAATGTCAGCAGGTTTTAGGGCTGTAGTTTCCTTTTCAAGTGCTTTTTCTGAATAGTTTACAGCAACAAACTGTTTTTGTTGGGCAAAACTTGTCGAAACCCAAAGTAGAAGAGAGAGTAGTAGAATGTGTTTTTTCATAATGTCTTTAATGTTGTTCATTTTTCAGGTAGTTTTTCTTAGAGTAGCCACCAACGAACAGGGTTTGTGGCATATACACGGTTATTTCTTTGCTAAGTTAGCTCGTATATCCTTGATTTTTTCTAAAGTCAGTCCAGTTACGTCAGCTATAAACGCATCATCTGTACTTTTTGAAATTAAGTTTGTTGCAAGGTCAATTTTAGCTTTTAGTCTTTCGTCTTGTCTAACTCTATCCTCTGCTTCTGACTGCAAAGACAACATTTTACTTGCTTTGTAGTGCAAATAGTCTAAGTACCGATTATAGCTAAACTGATCGTCTTGTGGAAGTCGCATATAATCTAATACTTCTCCTGCTTGTTTTAATCCTTTTGCTTTGAACTCGTCTTTTACTTCACTATTTTTTAAGAAGTAAATCCACTCGTCTAAGTTATCTTTAGCAATGTTGCCGAACTTGTTTACTTTAATGATATAAAACTCAGGAAAAATATCTGAAACTTTATCTTTTGAAAATGCTATTTTTTGTTTGTCCGACAGCGTTAATGTATCATTTTGATGAAGCCCCAAAAAACTTGTGCTACCCTTGTAAACATAATCTTGCCCTTGTCCGAGGTCAAAATAAACAATATTTATCGAAATCACCTTTTTAATTTCAGCATAGGCTTGCCCCATAGATAAATTTTCTGTCAAAGCCTTTGAAGCCCCATAAGCCATTCTGTGAAAAAAGTCAATTTCGTATGTGTTTTGAATCTCAACAACAATTAGCTCATTTTTAGAGTTTTGAGTTAAAATATCTACTCGGTTAAACTTATCATCTTCGGTTTCTTGGTTGCCTTCGCTTTCTAATATTTTTTCAATACGAATGTCGTCAAATAGAAGTTCGCTTAAAAAGCCTTCTAAAATCACGAAATTAGCCTTATTGCGTAGTAATTTCTTTACTGCCCAGTCAAATCGAATTAGTTTTTTGCTCATCGTTGTTTTAATAACTTTTTGCAAAGTTATTAAAAGTTGTCACTTTTAAAAATAGCATTTAATTATTTGATTATCAACTTGGTAACTTTCCTAACAAGTCATCTACATCACCTAATATTTCAGACTCAAAATCATCGCAACTATTATGCACCCAAAGGTTAATTTCTAGGTTATAAACCTTCTCTGTGCCGTTGGTTCTTCGGGTCTTACTGGTGGAGGTGATAACCTCATTTTGGGGGTTGCGGATGGCTTCGCCTATGGCAATTTCTCCAATAGGGGTATAATCTTGTCGGCGTTATGAGGAAAAATAATAGTTGTTAGAATTACAAAAGTTGAGTTTCTTCCGTCTGCCTATAATGTTGTGGGCGACTTTCGTTCATTTACTATCAAATCTTATAAACTGAATAGATTCACAAACTCACTAAGCTTTTTTTTCAAATCTTCACTAGAATATTTCGTAGGTTCTGAAAAATTGTAAAATTCAAAATACAAGTCGTCAGATATATTTACCAACACTAATAAAATTTCATATAACAGCAAATCAACTGTCCCTAATCCGTTGCTCCAATAATCAATTATAAAATATTTGTAATTACTATCCAATAACTCCCCGTTTAGTTTGTATTTTACTAGTTGCACATGGCTAAAAAAAAGGGAATGTCCATCCACATTCATTTCATTTTCGTATGGAATGCTATCTTTTTGAAAAAAAATTTCGTATTCAAATTCATTTTCATCAGTATTTCTATAATAATGTATATTAAAGTTAATTTGTTTTTTGATGGCGATATTAATTACACGTGTTGTTAAATCATCAACATCCCTATTATTTTTTGAATATACTGTTAATAGTGCCATAGTATAATTAAAGGGGTAAATCATACAAATCATCAATAACTTTTACACCATTGTCTTTTAGCCATTGCAATATTTTTTTTTCATTAGGTGATGTAATAGAGTTTATCTTCTCTCCCAAAAATATTACCACTTGTTTATTATCTGGATTTATAAAATCAACGTTGTTCGTATCAAAATATTTCAAAAACTGCGTAATTGGCTTTATTGTGCCATCAGGATTAATAGAAGCACCAATGGCATTTACCGTTTTTTTACACTCTATTATACAACTGATTGCTTCAACATCAATATCACCTGCTGGTTGTTTACTTGCGGTTCTCATTATTTTTTTACCTGCTTCAACAAGTTTTCCTTGTGAATCTACAAATTGTGCAACTAATGCTTCTAATTTGTCACCATCATTACCTAATGCTCTTTTTGCAATAGACTGTCTAATTTCATTCATTGTTCTTTCTGGCCACTCAAAAGTAAAACCTTTGGGATTTGTGTAGAGAAATTTAAATTTGCCTGCAATTTTAGAAGGGGCTTTTTCTATCAAACCATAAGTATTATGCACCAAAAGCCCCTCATTCCCCACCAAAAAATTATGGTCTCGGTAGATTTCAAGGTTATAAACCTTCTCTGTGCCGTTGGTTCTTGGGGTTTTACTGGTTAAGGTGATTACCTCATTTTGTGGATTGCGGATGGCTTTCCTTTCTATTCAATAACAATTGTTTCTAAATTTACTTGATTTGAAGACGTTAAGTAAATAAACGTTATGTTATTCGTTGTTTTAATATTCAACTGGTTTCCAATTTCATATTCTACGTAGCTAACATTTTTTGTAATTAATAGCTCTTTTAGCTTATTTACAGAAGAATTGAGGTCGATAATATTATTTTCCATAAAAAAATCAACGTTGAATCGAGAACAGTTTATCATAAAAAAAAGCAAAAAGTTGTTATAAAACGTATATTCAACACTATCCATTTTAACAATTTTGATATGAGGTATTTCCTCACTAAGGTCGAAAAAATTATGGTGATATTTAGACTTAAACGTAGTGAATTTTTCACCAATTTTCACATCATTGTATGCTTTTTTGTCTAAAATATCCTCTAAATTAATTTTCATTACTTTATCTTCTTTAATGCACTTATTAAAAAACTAAGTTCTGCGACTCTACCTTTTGCCAATGTTTCTAATCCTCCTGTAACCGTACCCATGTATGTTCTGCCAGCCTCCTTTAGTAACCCAATCTGGAGCTATAACTGATATTTTAGGTAAACACGCATTATGCACCAAAAGCCCCCCATTCCCCACCAAAAAATTATGGTCTCGGTAGATTTCTAGGTTATAAACTTGCTCTGTGCCCTTGGTTCTTGGGGTCTTACGGGTTAAGGTGATTACCTCATTTTGTGAGGAATTACCAAGGCAGAGTTACTTCTCTCTGCTAGTTTTTTATAATTATAATGTTGGGGGATGCCCTGTTTGCCTTATAGCTTGTTAAATGACATTACTAAATCTTTGAAACCACCTTGATTTACGATGTCCTTATTCACACTTTTACAATCAGAAATAAAGTTCGAAAGGCAAATTTTTAGAGAATCTTTGAAGGCAAGTAGGTTAAATGTAATATCAAACTCTCTTGTAATAATCCTCAAATATTCTTTTTGGCGTTTAAGTGTATAGGATTTCCCATTATCAATACCTACCCAATTAAACGTTTTTTGGCTATTATTTATCAAAAAATCACAAATTTCTGATAATGTAAGCATAATCATACATGATCTATCCTTAAACATATTAAAAGAAAAATCTGTTTCCCCTAATTCAAAATATCCACATATTAGATGTGCATCTTCATCTAATAGCTCATGTTCATTTTGCAAAATTATATTGAATGTCATATCTATTTTTATTGTCCAATTTTATAAAAAGTTACAACGATTTTATTCTCAACATCAACCCATAAACTACAGTTTGCGTATTCCCCATTAATTCTTATTCTTTTTGTAAATTGTTGCATAGTCTTATTTGGCTGTGTTTGTCTTGCCCCCTTTGCAAATACTTCTCCTATTCCACTTACAATTTGATCAATGGTTGTCCCTGATGGAAAAAGATCACCTTTTGAATGACTTGGGTAAAAGTCAGAGGAATGTCTTTCTAAAATATGAATTAGCCCTTTCCCTTTATCACTTAATGGTCGTTCAATATCTTCAAGCAAATCAATCGCAAAAGACATTCCATCTCTTTTAAATGATTTAACTTTGCTGAGAGCATTGCCCAGTAAGCAATAATTATGCACCAAAAGCCCCTCATTTCCCACCAAAAAATTATGGTCTCGGTAGATTTCGAGGTTATAAACCTTCTCTGTGTCATTGATTCTTGGAGTCTTACGGGTTAAGGTGATTACCTCATTTTGTGAGGAATTACCAAGGCTGAGTTAGTTCCGTCTGCCAGTTTTTTATCAGTGTAACGTAGGGGGAATGCTTTGTTTTAGATAGGGTTTCCATTTCTATCATAAGAACTATATTTTTCTAATTCTTTAAATATCGGATTGTTAGGATCTAACTCAAATAAATCATTTTTATATTTTTGAAAATCGAACAAATCATTCATACTTCCGTAATATGGAGGTAGCCCAAAATTTAAAATAGCTGTTAAAAAATTTATAGAAACAGGTTTTTTTGATAATACAGATTCATAGAAATATAATTTATATAAATCTGCACCTTCCCAATAACATGCCACTGTATTCAATAAGGCATCAATTATTGATGCTATTTCTTCATCTCCTTCTCTATCAAATCTTTGAATTAGGTAGTTTAAAAGAAATAAGCCTTCGTCATCAAAATGAATTAAACAATAGTCGCAAAGACTATCTATATCCATTTCGTTTAAACTTTCAATCAGTTTTTTCATAATTTTATGGTTTAACCCATCCATTAGAAGGTGTCAATACCCCATTGACCATGAAATAGGTAATTTGAACAATTTTTGTAATTCCATCTCTTGTAACACTTGAAACCTTTGTTGTATATGTTTTTGTTCCATTTTCGTACAACTCATCAACCCCATGTTCAAGAACTTCTTTAACTATATCTAAAACGTCAGCAGCATTTTTATCAGGAACAAGTGATTCCCAACGATGAACAGAATTTTTACTGCCATCAATAAGATGGCTAAGTTTATTTGAATTTGAAAACACTCTGTCAACAACGTCATTAGTTTTCTGAGAAATTAATTTACCACCTTTTGAACACGCATTATGCACCAAAAGCCTCCCATTTCCCACCAAAAAATTATGGTCTCGGTAGATTTCTAGGTTATAAACCTTCTCTGTACCGTTGGTTCTTGGAGTCTTACTGGTTAAGGTGATTACCTCATTTTGTGAGGAATTACCAAAGCCGAGTTAGTTCTATCAGTATAATGTTGGGAGATGCTCTGTTTAGACATTGATGTTTTCAAATATCTAATTTATTCAAGTCAAATTTTTCTAAGTCAGAGTAATACAGATGAAATG
>JAAFJM010000062.1 GCA_013298895.1 Bacteroidota bacterium
TTTTGTCAACGGATCAACACTTAAAAACTTGCCTAATTGTGCATTGTAAATACGGAAACCATAATCATAAGTGCTTCCACCTCCTCCCATGCCTTCTGGGTCAACTTCCTTTCCATTGAAGGAGAAGCCATAACCCACCTCATAACCACGCAAACCCTTTACAGGCTTGCTGTAAAGGTAGTTTTTGGGCTTATAAAAATGAAAATTGGTTAAATACATTTTGTAGTTCAAATAAAGTAGTTTTTACATAAAAAAACTGCTTTAGTTTTGGCTAATGCAGTTCGTTTTTATAAAGCAAGAGTTACAATCCGAAAGCTTTCGGATTCTTTTTTATTTTAAATCCGTAGTACCCCAGCAATAGCCTTGCTGGCTAGAAGAAATAGTGGGTCATAGAGGTCCTCTAGCGTTGTTAGCTAAGCTGTTTTTGGCAGTGCATTTGTTTGGATTTTAATTTAAGTTGAATAATCCAATTATTAATGAAAAATACATTAGAAAAATAGAAAAATTAAGTAAAAATTTTAGTGTTTTTATTTCTTTATTTTCATTACCTTTATAATTAAAACCGAAGTAAAAAGGCAATAATATTTTTAATTTAAATCCAGAAATAAAATTTTCGTATAAAAAATTACTGATACTCGGTTTTTCTCCCTTCTCTAGTTTATCTATCCAATAGTGTAATATTATTTTTACTACAAATGATATTCCGAATAGAACTACAAAATTATTTTTTATTTCCATATTTATTTATTGGGCTCTAACTGTTGCAGGCTTAACACCTCCATCTTGGTTGGCTGATTTTTTTTTATTTATTAGGTCAAAAGTTAAAGAAGCATCTATACCTACATTGAATATTGGAACTATTACTTTTGCACCTAATTCAAATTTATTTTCATTGGTAGTAAAATTACGTTGAAATCCAAATAATTCTCCTTGCATTTGTGTTTCGCCACCACTTTCCTTTTTTGCAGCAAAGCCAAACTCACCAATTTTTACTGAAAATGAATTTCTGCTTGTATAGTTACCAGTTATAACTGAATGAGTCTCTTTATTGAAACCTTTATAATCGCTACCACCAAATTGAAATTTATTATCTCTAAGACCAATTAAATCAATTTCGTTTTCCGAATCAATAATTTCTATTTTCGCAGCACCTGCGTTTACTTTTAGACCGCCACCACCATCCTGAGAATAAGTAATGGCTAAAGTCGCTTTAATTGGTGAAGATTTTTGAACTTTACTTTTAGTATTTTTAGAATTAAATTTTGGAATTGGTGGCGTCACATTCATTGCCCTTTGTTTAATCAAATTATTTTGAACGGCTTGGCTGCTGTTTATCTTGTTTATATCATAAGGTCCATTTACTACTGTCACACCGTCAATAGCAGTTTGCTTTTCTAAACCATCTAAATCAATGCATTTTATTACATCATTTTCAGCGAATGCATATGTACTATTCCATGTATAATATTTAGCAATTGGATCAACGCTTAAAAACCTACCCAACCTATAATCATAAATCCTCATTCCATAATCCTGATTTTGAGTCTGGTCATCATTCTCCTTTCCATTGAAGGCGAAGCAGTAACCTACCCCACAACCTTGTAAACCCTTTACAGGCTGGCTGTAAAGGTAATTTTTAGGGTATAAAAAGGTATAATTACTTGTTAGCATTTTATTTATTCAAATGAACGAATAAATTTAATTTCTAGGTTAATTAAATTTTATCGCCTGTAAAAATTTCTTTCAAAAGCAAAAAAGTCACTCCGTTTAGTAACTATGTAGTCTGAAATAATAATAAATTTGAATAAGATGTTTGTAGTTACCAAACTAGAGAAAACCAAGAGGGGAATTTCTGATTTTATAATTTCATTCATGGTTAAATAAATTTCATAAAATCACATCACTATGCTATAAATAACAAATGGCTTATATCTTTCATTGAAGTATCCGCATCAGAATTATTTACAGTGTTTTTATCTTCATTTGTTGTTAATGTGCTTGTTTGCTTGTATGAGTTGATATAGTTTTGTATAGCTGGAGGCAATTTAGTTTTGGTTTGAGGTAAAGGCATTTCTTGTTTCTTTACCACTTCCACTTTCCTTATTTCTTCAATTTTCTCAACCACTTTCTCCTTATTTGCATTCTTTTCATACCATTGTTTTTCAAAAATTGGAATTTCAGATTCAGGACCAAACCTACCTTTATGATAAGCAATGCCACTTACTACTTTAATTACAAAATCACAATTATGCTCCAAAGATTGATCCCCTTTAAAGTTTCCACTTTTGGTAGCTTGCACAATGGCTACAAATGATTTATTGGGATTTTCCTGTTTCATTTCTTCCAAAAAAGCATCATCAATATTGGCTACATTTATACTATCAATAAATACAAAACTAGCAGTTGAGCTTTTTACATAATCCTTTATTTCATCCTTATTCTTGCTTGGATATAACTTTACATCACTGCCATTTATTGCTCTGATTTTCTCTTGCATAGAAACACTCATACCTTCTTCCGCAGCTACATATAAAACGTTGCCAAAATACTCTTGCAAATAATCAGCAAACCTGATTGACAAATTACTTTTACCACCTTTAGGTAATCCCCAAATTAGTCCAGAAAAGTGCTTTTCTGGCTGACCAATTAGTTCTAAAAATCTACCAGTAAATGGTAAAGTTTCAAACTTCATTTTAAGTAAATCATTGCCAGAAAAACTTTGAATTATTTTTTTGTTCGGAACGTTCGGAACGCTTATTTTATTGGCATTGTCATTGTTTTTAGAAATAATTGTTGTGTTTTCCACTTTTCGTTCGGGTTTTCGTTCCGAACGAACGTTCGGATTCGGTTCGGAACAGTTCGGAACAGTGTTCGGATTGGTGTTTTGTATTCCCGATTTCATTTCTTTTACATGGTCATAGGCTGTTGTTTTTCCTATGCCTAATGCTAATGCTATTTCCTTGTAGCTTTTGCCTTCTTTATGTAATTGATAGGCTTTTATTTTGTTGTTCATTTATTGAGTTGTTATAATTTTATTTATTAAATACTTGGCAAAATTAATTAATATATTTGATATTTAAATTATTTTATTACATTTGTTGGACAAAATACGAAAATGAAAACTTTAGTAAATGTTTTAGACTTTAACGAAGTGGTAATGGAAAAAGTAGAACTTTATTACCCAAGAATATTAGAACCTATTGTTCCACTATCTTTAACCAAAATCCCTCCTCGAAATTTTTATTCATGGAAAGAAAATGGGCTTATAAACTTGTGTCAGGAAAACAATGAAGATGAAAGAAAATGGGTTAGGTTCAATTTGATTGAATACGTTTGGGTTTCTTCCATAAGCATCATGCGTGAATTTGGATTTTCGTACGATTTAATTAAACTGGTTAAAGAAACACTGTTCAAAAACTTTTTTCAGGAAATATTTAATAATTCAGATATATACTACCAAAATGTACGCAAAGGGTTAAAAAATTTAGGGGAAATTGAAATTGAAAATTATATCAAAGAGCATAAGTTAGCAGTGAATAAGGCTCTTGAAATGAGTAAGAATAATGAATTAAGAGAGGAAGAAATGACTATTATACACGAAATTGTTACCTCTGCTCTTATTCATAACAGACAAACATCTATTATAATTTTTAAAATGGAACAAAATTTTAAAATAGACATCATTACAAATGATAAATTAGATTTTGCAAATAATGTTTCTTCTTCATACAAATTAAAACCACATTTTGAAATACCTATTAGAAATCTCATATCTGATTTTTTTAATGAGCCCAAAAGCGAAAAATATGGGGAAATGTTTGGGTTCTATAATCCCAAAGAAATGAAGGTATTTGAAGCAATTAGAAAAAAGGATTATTCGGAAATAATTATCAAACTTGATAAATCAAATGAATTAGTAATTGATATTGTAAAGGATGGCAATATTACAGATGAAAAGGCCGCTGCCATTCGAAAAATACTAGGACTAAACGAATATGAAGAAATCAACATAAAATACCGAAACGATAAAAACTTATATTTTAGAAATAAAAAAAGACTAACTCAATAATAAAACAATTGATTGAATAGCATAAAAATAAAGACCCTAAGGAAAAGGCTCTAACATAAAAACAATTAAAACCTCGTAGCCCGAGCTTTTAGTTACACAGCAAGCAAGCTGTTATGTTTAACTTAGAAAAAAAAAAAAATTTTAGAACAACAAGGAAACAAGTACACTTTAGAACAAACAAAAATTATTACGGATTTTTTAAAAGAATTGATTGAAATTCAAGGTATCACCCTTAAAAAACATTTAGACCATGATAAAGAAAGCAGTATTGATGGCTCGTGTATCGAGCGATGAACAGGCAAAAGGATACTCACTTGATGTGCAATTGGATAGTTTAACCAAGTATTGCGAACGCCATCAAATAATTATTTCAAAAGTATTTAAAGAAGACCATTCAGCAAAAACCTTTGATAGACCTGAATTTATTGAGTTCATGAACTACCTCAAAAAGAATAAAGGCACAATTGATTTATTATTATTTACAAGTTGGGATAGGTTTTCAAGAAACACAGCCGAAGCCTACATGATGATAAATGAACTTAAAAAACTCGGTGTTCAAGCGCAAGCTATTGAACAACCTATTGATACATCAATCCCTGAAAATAAAGCAATGTTAGCATTTTATTTGGCTTTACCAGAGATAGAAAATGACAGGCGCTCTATCAAGATAAACGGAGGTATTAGAGGGGCTAGGAAAGAAGGAAGGGTTACTTCAACAGCACCTAGGGGCTATTCAAACAAAAGAGATGAATTTAATAAACCTATTATAGTTCCAAATGAACAAGCGCCTTATATTATAGATGCATTTGAACAGATTGCTAAAGGAACACCAATGCCTGAAGTAAAAAACTATTTGATACAAAATGGATTAAATATTTCAAAAACACAATTTTATGTGATGTTTAAAAATCCGATGTATTGTGGTTTTATGAAGGTTCCAGCTGGCGAGAACGAAAAAGAGTATTTAACTAAAGGTATACATGAACCGTTAATTACAGAAGAGTTATTTAACCAAGTACAAGATGTTTTGACAGGTAGAAGAATAATAGCCAATAAACATAGTAAAGTAACACAAAAAGAGGAATTGCCTCTTAGGGGTATTTTGCTTTGCAATGTTTGTCAAAAACATATTACTGGTAGTGCGTCAAGAAGCCATACTGGTAAAAGACATTTTTATTACCATTGTAATCATTGTAAAAAACAGCGTTTTCAAGCTGATTTAGCCAATGAAGCAATCAAACAAGTTTTAGGAGATTTTAAATTATCAAACGATGTAAAAAGGTTATATGCTGCCATGGTTAAAGAAACTTTAGGTATATCTACCACCATTGATGATAAAAGAATCAAAACGTTAAAAGAGCAAATAAAAATACAAGCGCAACGAATTGAGAACTTACAAGATTTATTAGTGGATGGAAAAGTTTCTCATGCCGACTATGCTCAATTAAGTAAAAAATACGAAGGAATAAAAACAGGATTGGTTATTGAATTATCAAACATAGAGGAGCGTGATGAGCTATTGCTTAAAAACTTGGAAAAATCTATCTCAAAAGTGTCTAATTTGTCTAATATATACGAAACCAGTGACTTAAGTGCTAAATCAAGGCTTTTGGGTTCGATTTTCCCTGAAAAGTTCAGTTTTGATGGAATCAAATGTCGAACCCCAAGAATTAACGAACTTTTACGCCAAACATTGAGCATTGACAAGGGTTTGAAAGGAGCAAAAAAAAGACAACTCTCAAATAAATTGGAGTTGTCCTGTATGGTAGTCCCTGAAGGACTCGAACCTTCGACCTACGGTTTAGAAAACCGTTGCTCTATCCAGCTGAGCTAAGGAACCATATTTTTTTAATATAAAAACCTACTTTTAAAATGTTAAAAACATTGAAAGT
>JAAFJM010000068.1 GCA_013298895.1 Bacteroidota bacterium
TTCTAATTTTCTGATTGCTTCAGTAGCTTCGTAACCATTCATTACAGGCATTTGTACATCCATTAATATGATATCTGGTCTTTGTTCAGAATATTTATTGACTGCATCTAGTCCATTTACGGCCTCATAAATTATAGCGTTTGGTAGTATTTTTTTAACAAGTATTTTTGAAAGAAAGATATTAACCGAGTTGTCATCTACAATAAGAATTTTGGTATCTTGTTTTAATTCTGAATTACCCATGTTTTGGAGTAATAAACCATGATCGGTTGCATTGTTATCAGTTCCTAAAACAGATTCATCATTTACTTCAAAATTTACATCAAAATAAAAAGTGCTTCCTTTACCAAGTTCACTAACCACATTTAATTTACTTTTCATTAAGCCTAAAAGTTTATTTGAAATAGTAAGTCCTAAACCTGTACCTCCAAATCTCCTTGTAGTTGTGGAGTCTTCTTGTGTAAATGCTTCAAATATTTTTTCTTGATTTCTTTTATCAATACCAATTCCTGTATCAATAACTGAAAATCGAATGGTATTAGTTCCGTTTTTATGAACCGCAATTGTTTCCATTTTTAATTCAATAAAACCTTTATTTGTAAACTTTATGGCATTACCCAATAAGTTAATTAAAATTTGTCTTAGCCTCATTTTATCACCTTTTACCACTTGAGGGAGGTTGTCTGAAAGCGTTATGTTTAATTCTAATTTTTTCTGAATAGTCTGATACTTTATGGCTTCAATAACTTGGTTAGAAAGTAATTTAATTTTAAAATTATCTATATCTAGCTCCAATTTACCAGCTTCAATTTTAGAGAAATCTAAAATATCATTAACTACATCAAGCAAAGTTTTAGCTGAGGTGTTAACAGTATTCATGTATTCCATTTGAGTTTCGGTTAAATTGGATTGCATTAGCAAGTCACTAAAACCAATTACTCCATTTAAAGGTGTTCGAATTTCATGGCTCATATTAGCTAAAAATTCTGTTTTAGCTTTATTTGCGTCTTCTGCTTCCTTTTTTGATTGTTTTAAAATATCAATATTGCTTTTTAATTGTTTACTTTGATTTTCTAAAATTCTTTGAGCAAGGGCAAGTTCGTTGTTTTTAACCTCTTCTTGATTCTTTGCTATTTCTAATCTGTTAAAGTTAGAGCTAATTGTAAAATTTGTTGCTATACCTAATGCTAGAGCAGGAATTACCGTAAACGAAAAGTGTGTCCAATAGCCAGAAAAACCATTGGAGTATGCTAATAATAGCCATAGAAATACACTGAAAGCAATAATAGAAAAAAGCACCTTTCTAGATGTAATAATGATACCCGCACCTACAAATAGTAATAGTAAAAATGAGGTTTGCAATGGGTCGTTATAGAGCCACATGTGAACAAATGTATTTACAAAAGGAAACAAAAGTAGAAAAAAAGATAACAGTAATGTCTTTTCAAAATGCACATTTGGCTTGTATAAATAAAGCCTCATGATGGCATAAAAAATCGAGGAGCAAATTGAGAGCGTAATTAAAATATTTTTCTCTTTTCCTTCAGGCAACATAAAAACATGAGAGACGCTAAAAATTATATATAAAATTACAAAACTTAAAGATATGGGCCTTAAGCTAGAATATGCAAATAAAATATGTGCTTTGTTCGTCTCTTTCATTTATAATTCCTAGTCGGATATCGCATGTATGATTTTGGTGCCAATATAGTTTTTATTACAATTTAAAAGTATTTTGATTGATTATTAAATGGTTGTTTTTTTTGTTGATTTGACTATCTGTTTTTAAATGAATAACTTAGGTAGCCAAACAAACTGATTATATTTTTTTAATTCATAAATTTCAAAAACATTTATCACTATTCAAAATCTTATGTAGATTTATTCTAAATTGCACCTCGAATATGAATCTTACGCAACTAGGTTACGGTAAAAAAGCCGTTATTACAAAAGTAAACGGACAAATTTTGGCACTTAAACTATTTGAAATGGGTATTTTGCCTGGCGAAGAAGTGGAGTTAGAAAATGTTGCTCCTTTTGGTGATCCAATTGCCATTAATTTGAGTGAAAGTAAAGTGTGTTTGCGCATGCAAGATGCTAGTTGTATAGAAATTAAACTGATTGACTAATTTGGAACAAAAAGAAATAACCGTTGCGCTTGTTGGTAATCCTAATTGTGGTAAAACCAGTTTGTTTAATGCCTTAACAGGCTTAAACCATAAAGTTTCAAATTTTCCGGGAACTACCGTAGAGAAAAAAACAGGCTCTTTTAAATTGAGTCCTGAAAAAAATGCACACATCATTGATTTGCCCGGTACTTACAGCCTTTACCCTAAAAGTGCTGATGAGTTGGTAACTTACGAAATACTGCGTAATAAGGCCGAAACCAATTACCCTGATTTGGTAGTATTTATTGCCGATGCAAGTAATTTAAAACGTAATTTGTTATTATTTACCCAAGTTGCCGATTTAAAAGTGCCAATCGTTTTGGTGTTAAACATGCTTGATGTAGCCGAACGAAGAGGTATTAAATACGATTTAGCCAAATTAGAAGAAAAACTGCAAGTGCCAATTATTAGCATCAATGCCAGAAAAAAAGAAGGCATTGATAAGCTAAAAGAGGTTTTATTAGATGAAAAATTACGTGTAACTGCCAAATATTTTAGTCTTGAAAGAGTTAACCAACAAATGTTACTCGATTTAAGCAAAATTACTGATAAGCGCAATAAATATGCTGCTTTGCAATATGCCATAAATGCATCGAGTTTAATAAGCGAAAAGGCAAAAAGGTTAACAGAAGTATTTAAACATTACGAGTTTGATATAATTAGTTTCCAAGAAGATGAAGTTCTTACTCGTTATAAAATTATTGATGAAACAGTTAAGTATGCGCGTATAAAAAATACTTCGCAACTCAAAGCTTCCATTACCGCTAAAGTCGATAAAGTTTTAACCCATCGTTACTACGGAATTGGTATATTTTTGGTGTTGTTACTTTTGGTTTTTCAAGCCATGTTTAGCTGGAGTGAATATCCAAAAGATTGGTTGGAAGTAGGCTTGGGCGCCTTTACCGATTATGTTGAAAAAACATTGCCAGCAGGTGTTTTAAACGATTTGATTGTACATGGTGTATTGGCAGGCTTAACGGGCGTAATGGTGTTTTTACCACAAATTATTTTATTATTTTTATTCATTGCCATTTTAGAAGATGTGGGTTACATGGCTCGTGTTGGTTTTATTATGGATAGAATTATGCGTCCGTTTGGTATGAACGGAAAATCTATTGTGCCGTTAATTGGCGGAATGGCCTGCGCAGTGCCAAGTATTATGGCTACTCGAAGCATTGAAAACAAAAAAGAACGCTTAATTACCATTTTGGTTACACCATTAATGAGTTGTTCTGCTCGTTTACCAGTTTATACTTTGTTAATTGGTATGATGCTAGAAGATACGGCCAAATGGGGCCCTTTTAACGTACATGGTTTGGTTTTGATGCTCATGTATTTAATTGGTTTTGGAGCAGCTATTCTTAGTGCTTGGGTTTTTAAATTATTTATTAAACAAAAAGAAAAGACGTATTTTATTTTGGAATTACCTGGTTATAAAGTTCCAGTATTTTCAAATTTATTAATTACCATTTACGAAAAAGGAAGTGCTTTTGTTTTTGGAGCAGGTAAAATAATCATTGCAGTATCGGTTATTTTGTGGGTTTTGGCATCTACCGGCCCTCATGCCAATATGCAAATGGTAGAAAATAAATACAGTGCCATTTTACAAAACGATACTTTAACCGAAGCTGCTAAAAAAGAAATTACTTTACAAATGAACGCTCAAAAATTAGAAGCTAGTTATGCTGGTGAGTTTGGAAAGTTAATTGAACCTTTTGCCATAACTGAAACTATTCTTTATCATTGCAGACCTAAATTTTAGGATAAAAACCTAACTATGAAACGAACACTTGAACTTACGGCTCTTCCTGAGCAACTTAAATCTGATGCGGATGTAAAGCGCGAAATCAGCAAAAATTTTGGCATTCCAATCAATGAAATCAATGGATTTACTTACCTGAAAAAATCGATTGATGCCCGCAAAAAACCGGTGCGAGTTAACCTTACTTTAAATGTTTTTGTAAACGAAAATCCTATAAAAGAAACTATTCAGTTTGATTTTAAAAATGTAACCAATGCCAAAGAAGTAGCCATTATTGGCGCTGGCCCTGCGGGTTTATTTGCTGCATTGCAATTAATTGAATTGGGTTTAAAACCAATCATTTTTGAACGTGGTAAAAATGTGCGCGAACGCAGACGTGATTTGGCCAATATTACCAAAAATAACACGGTAAATCCCGAAAGTAATTATTGCTTTGGTGAAGGCGGTGCTGGAACTTATAGCGATGGAAAATTATATACGCGTTCTTCTAAGCGTGGTGATGTAAATAGAATTTTAAAACTATTGGTTTACCATGGAGCTGACGAAAATATTTTATACGAAAGCCATCCGCATATAGGAACCAATAAATTGCCACATATAATTGAAAAAATTCGCGAAACCATTTTAAGTTGTGGTGGCGAAATACACTTCAACTCCAAATTGACCGACATAACATTAGATGGCGATAAAATCAAATCAATTGAAATAACAAATAACGAACTTCGAACTTCGAACTTAGAACTCCGAACTTTAATTCTAGCTACCGGCCATTCTGCTCGAGATATTTTTGAATTATTACATCGTAAAAAAATAGCTATTGAAGCCAAGCCTTTTGCTTTAGGAGTGCGCATTGAACATCCGCAGGCATTGATTGATAGCATTCAATATAAATGTGGTGTGGAGCGTAATCCGTATTTGCCAGCAGCCAGTTATAGTTTGGTAGAACAAGTAAATGGGAGAGGAGTGTTTAGTTTTTGTATGTGTCCAGGCGGAATTATAGCACCTGCCATGACCGCTCCTGGCGAAATTGTGGTAAATGGTTGGAGTCCATCCAAACGTAATAATCCTTTTGCCAATTCGGGTATGGTGGTTTCAATCAATGCCGAAGATTTTAAAGCTTTTGAAAAATATGGTCCTTTAGCTGGCATGTATTTTCAAAGCATGGTAGAAAAAAATTGCTTTGAGCAAGGCAATAAAACATTGCAAGCACCTGCGCAGCGCTTGTTAGATTTTGTAAACAATAAAACAAGTAATATTTTACCTGATAGCAGTTATTTACCTGGAACGGTTAGCAGAAATTTAAGCGAAATATTACCCAGTTATGTAGCTAAAAGTTTGCAAGGTGCCATGAAAGCTTTTGGAAAAAAAATGCATGGTTATTTAACCAATGAAGCCATTTTATTAGCTACCGAAAG
>JAAFJM010000063.1 GCA_013298895.1 Bacteroidota bacterium
AAAAATCCGCAAAGCTAAAACTTTACGGATTTTTTTTAGTTAAAATTCGTTTTTGGGTCAGTTCGAGCGTAGTCGAGAACAGCAACGGATAGGTTCTCGACTTCGCTCGAACTAACAAAGCAACTCCCCTACTCTTCTTCCTCGCCAACTTTATCCATTTCAATTTTAAAATTATTGCTAGCATAATAGTTTTTGATAAACTCACACCAATGGCAATCTTCTTTGCCGCAGCCATTGCTAAATTCTTTAGCTTTAATTTTTGCATAAGCAAAATCTATTTGCCCTAAAACTATGTTTACATCATTTGGTGAAATTGGAACCCTAACTTTGGTAAATTCTCCTGTTTTTTTATCGGGTTCTACAAAATCAAACTCACAAGTACGCATTTCCCATTTTTGCGTTTTGGGGTCTTTATCGTAATCCATTAGTATTTTATAAAATACAGCTTGGCGCCAATAATCACCACCAAATTTATCTTCAAACTTAGGCTCTTTTTGCTCTGCTTCGTCTTTTGCTACGTTTTCAGGATTGGGTATTTTAAACTTTTCGCGTGCATTATCTACACTTCCAGTTTTATAATCAACCACATTTACAATATTCCCATCAAACTCTAACTTATCTAATTTTCCATTTAATGGCACATTGTTAACCACCACATTTTTTAAACTACGCTCTACACTGGTAATTTTATTCCAATCGTTGATGTATTTATCATAATATTTTGGCAAAAACTGTTCGCCATATTCCATTCGTAATTTAAACTCCTGTGGTGTAAAATTTTGCTCATTTCTACGCATAAACCAAGCAAAATCTTTGATCATTTCTTCGGTTGAGGCAAAAGCTTTTTCATCGCTACTATTCATGTTTCTAAATAGTTTTTCTAAAGCATAATGCACAGCGCTACCAAAGGTCATGCTGGCACTTAATGGAGCAGGAACTTTAATTAAACTGTTAAAATAAAAAGCTGTTGGGCATTTTAAATATGAGCTTAAATGAGTTACACTCAATGTGTATTTTTCTAGTAACTCATTTACAAAATCATTGTTAAACAATGTATTTTGAGGCAAATGTTTTTGAGTTTGCCAAACTGTTAATTCAAATTGGGTTAAATCAATATCGTTAACAGCATAATCACTTGTTTTAAGTTTAGCAAACTCTTCTAACTCGGCAACAAACTGGCTTTTTTCTAGTTCTTTACTATTATTATCGTGAGTTAAATAACTAATGTATAATTGTTTTTTAGCACGAGTCATACCTACATAAAACAACCTTCTTTTTTCTTCAATTTCACTTTCTTTATTTATTTCAAATAAAGTATCAGGCAATGTATAACTGCTGTGTTTACGGGATTTTTCCCAAACATTGGCATTACAACCAATTATAAAAACATGCTCAAACTCCAATCCTTTTGAAGAGTGAGTGGTAATAAAATTAACACCATCGGTATTATAAATTAAACGTTGCGAAGGCAATTGAATTCCTTCTTGCTCCATAGTATCAATGGTTTGAATTAAATGCCTCAATGCTGTTTTGGTATTGCGAGCACATTCATTTTTTATAAAATCGAAAAAGGTATGCAATAATTGCATGTTATAAGTTCTTTCTTCGCTTTGCAATGCTTCAAACAATAAACCGCTGTCGTTTATTATTTCTTTAATTAAATGCTGTAATGTTAAATTGGTAGCATCTTTAATCCATTTTTCAATTAATTGCGAAGCATTTACAAATAATTGATTTACTTTTTCATCTACAATAAAAATACTTGGCTTGGGTTCGGCAAAGTTTTGTTTAAGTGCTTCGCGCCAACCAACTTTTTCCCAAGCTACATCTATTTTATTGTTTAAATCGTTCATTTTATTGGCAAAACGAGCCAATTCAATACTTGGTAAATTGAAAAATTGGTAATGTAAAATTTCGAATAAAAGATACTCGCCACTGTGCGGCCTTGTCAATTCAGCATTTAAGTAACGTAAAATGGTGACCATTTTTTTAACCAACATTTCGTCAAAAGCATTGGCACGTTTACGTGTATTGATATTAATATTATTCTGTTGAAGCCAAGTAATTAAATCTTCGGCTTGTTTATGGTTATGAAATAAAACTGCTATTTCATTTAAAGGAACACCTTGTTTGTGCAATTCGGCTATTTGCATAGCTATATGCGTACTTTGATGGGCCTCATTTTGGTAAGCAAATATTTGCGGAGCAATGCCTAAATGTGCAAATTGAGCATTGCTAGCCAATAAAGTTTTATCGTTATTAAGTCGGCTTGTATTTTGCCCAATTAAGGCTTTACTTGCATCTAAAATAACTTGACTACTGCGGTAATTTTGCTCTAACGAAATGGTAGTTAAATCCTGATTGTGGTATTTATTGATGTATAAATTGATGTTTTCAATATTGGCTCCTTGAAACCTATAAATAGATTGATCATCATCCCCAACGGCAAAAACATTGGGCTTATCGTTATTTTTTAAAAGCTGAAATAACAAATCATTCTGAGCCCCACTTGTATCTTGGTATTCATCTACCAAAAAGTATAAATATTTTTCTTGGTACTGCGCTAACATATCAGGCTTTTGATTAAAGGCTTCAATCACCCAAAGAATCATATCAGCAAAATCGTATCTATTGGTTTGCTTTAACTTTTCTTGGTAACTATCAAAAGTTACAGCAGCAGCTCTTAACGACTGCATTTTTTGCACTTCTTTATCGTAAGCAGCTTGCTTTAAATCGCCTGCGTTAAACTCTTTGTATTTGCGCTTATAAACAAATTCTTCGCGGGTTTTTATATCTTCTAAATAAGCATCAATTTTATTGCTGATTAAAGTGGCATTCCAATTTTCGCGCTTCATGGCTTGATATAAATTAAGTAACCTACTGGTTTCGTAATAAATATCGCCTGTGTAACGTTTTAAAGGATTTTCAGCAGTAAAATTATCAATTATTTCATTCACAATTTTTATTTGCTCTAACTCGCTTACAGCATCTAAACTTCGTATTCCAAAATAATCTAAGTTTTGTTGAATAACTGAATTACTAAAAGCGTGAAAGGTAAAAATATCAATTCTATAAGCATCGGTTCCAATTATATCCAACAAACGTTTACGCATGGCAATGGTGCCTGCATCGGTATAAGTTAAGCATAAAATACTTTCGGCAGTGGTATCGGTTTGGGTTAAAATATTAGCAATTCTTGTGGCTAATATTTGTGTTTTACCAGTTCCAGGACCAGCTATAACCAACATTGGACCATCAATTTGTTCAACAGCTTTGCGTTGCTCTGCATTCAATTGATCTAATAAATCGGTAAAAGGAATTTTAGTTTGTGCCATTTTCAAAAGTAATTATAAATGAGAAGAGTTGCCACAGATTTCACAGATTTTTTAACCGCAAAGTTCGCGAAGGTTTGCGCAAAGTGCGTGAAGAAAAGTTGCCACAGATTCACAGATTATACAGAAATAATTAACCGCGAAGTTCACAAAGATATGCGCAAAACACGCAAAGAAAAGTTGCAATAGATTAACTGATTTTTCTTAAACACTCCTACGCCAACATTACTATTAACGAGCTTCTAACTCGGACTTTAGATAATGCATAAATAACTACTCAATAAATTCAATCATTGGTGTTTTGGCTGTATATGTTTCTCCATTAGTTTGCTTATAAACTATAGTAAATTGTTGCTTTAAGGAAGCAGTAGGTTTTGTGTTTAATTTTAACCTTAAGTAAAACAATGAAGGATTGGGTTTTGATAGCGTGTATTCATTCAAATTTACTTCGCTACCAACATTAGTTACTACAGTAAAATACTTTGAAATATTTTCATTAACAGCCATTGAACTATCAAATAAATAAGGACTATAAATTTGTATACTATCTATTTTTTCGGTGGAGCCATAAATACCATCCATTGCACATTTGCATGCGTAAGCATTGTTGAATAATAAGTTCGAAAAATCAAGTTGTTGTTTACATTCACTGTAGTATGATTTGTTAAATGTTAAATCTATGTAATATTCCTCAAAATTTACTTTTGCGGTGGAATCTAATTTACCTGTTTGACCCATTTTATATCCTTCAGCAGAAAATCCATTTACATCAAAATATTTTTTCACTTCATCGCAATTACAACAACTGTATATGTTTAGAGCGATGGCAACTGCAAAAATCCAAAATACTTTTTTCATATTTATTTATCAAAACAATCTAAACTATTTCAATTATAATAAATAAATCAGTTTCCATTTCATTATTCTTGCAAAAATTTAAAATTGAACTTCAATCCATACCAATATAATTTACCTGTTGCCGATATTATAAACGAGGTAAAAACTCATTTAAATAACTCCAATACATTAATAGTAAACGCACCTCCGGGAGCGGGAAAAAGTACGCTTTTACCATTAACCTTAATAGAAGAAACTTGGTTAGCTGGCAAAAAAATTATTATGTTAGAACCTCGCAGATTAGCGGCAAAAAGTATAGCAAGCCGTATGGCCGAACTTTGGGGCGATAAGGTAGGCGAAACCATTGGTTATCGTATAAGGTTTGAAAACAGAATTAGCACACAGACAAAAATTGAAGTGGTAACGGAAGGTATTTTAACCCGCATGTTGCATACAGATAATGCCTTAGAAAATGTAGGTTTGGTTATTTTTGATGAGTTTCATGAACGCAGTTTGTTTGCCGATGTGGCTTTGGCTTTGTGCAGAGAAGCGCAACAAATTTTAAGACCCGACTTGCGCATTATTGTAATGTCAGCTACGTTAAATATGCCTCAGTTAACTGCTTTGTTAAACTGCCCTGTAGAAGTAAGTGAAGGAAAACAATATCCTGTTGAAATAAAATATGTAGGCGAGCAAGATCCGTTTTTATTACCCGAAACTACTTTTCAAACCATTATAAAAGCAGTAAATGAAAACCCAGGAGATGTTTTGGTGTTTTTACCTGGCGAAGGAGAAATTAGAAAATGTGCTGAGCTATTAAAAACCAAATTATCTGATTTTGCTATCCATCCGCTTTATGGTCAATTGCCGCAACGAGAACAATACGCAGCCATTATGCCCAATAAAAATGGCAAACGAAAAGTGGTTTTAGCTACTTCCATAGCCGAAACAAGTTTGACCATTGAAGGAGTTAAAATTGTAATTGATACTGGCTTTGCTCGTGTTTCTAAATTTGATCCTAAATCAGGTTTATCTCGTTTAGAAACGGTTTCTATTACCAAAGATTCAGCCGACCAACGAGCAGGACGTGCAGGAAGGTTAAGTGCTGGTGTTTGTTACAGAATGTGGACCAAAGCTACTAACGAAAGATTAACAGAACACAGAACTCCTGAAATAATGGAAGCTGATTTAGCTGCATTGGTTTTAGACATGGCCAAATGGGGTATTGGTAATATTGAAAACTTAACTTGGCTAACACCTCCACCTAAAGCAGCCGTATCACAAGCCGAAGAGGTATTGACCAATTTAAATGCTTTAGATTCGAATAAACGCATTACAGAACATGGAAAAGAAATTCATCAATTGCCTTGCCATCCGCGCATTGCACACATGCTTTTAAAAGCAAAACAAGATAATGCTATTGCTTTAGCCACCGACATTGCAGCCATTTTAGAAGAGCGCGATCCATTGCCAAAAGACAGTGGAATTGATATAAACCTTCGCATTGAAGCATTGCGCAGAGGACGAAAAAACAATAGTTTAGGGAATAGATTTAGTCGAATTGAAAAAGTTGCTGAATCTTACCGAAAAATGTTGAATCAAGAAGTAGAAAATGAACCTGTGGATGATTTTGAAACTGGATTACTTTTGGCATATACTTATCCTGAACGCATTGCATTTGCAAGACCTGGCAATAATGCACAGTTTCAATTAGCCAATGGAAAAATAGCTACCGCTGGGCATAGAGATAATTTAGCAAATGAACCTTG
>JAAFJM010000064.1 GCA_013298895.1 Bacteroidota bacterium
AGCTATTTCGAGCAATGATTTAAAGCAGCTAGAACAACGAAAATTAAGCAATGTGCATTTGGTTCCTGCGTTTCATGGTTTTGAATTAAATATTGACATTGAAAGTAAATATTACGCATTATATCATGGTAAGTTAAATGTAAACGAAAATGATGTAGCAGCACAATTTTTAGTAAAAGAGGTTTTTAGTAAAATTGATTATCCTTTGGTAATTGCAGGTAATAATCCAACAGAAGAATTATTTGAATTGATTAAACCATTCAAGCATATTAGGTTAATTAAAAACCCTAATATGAAACAAATGGAAGATATCATTAAAGATGCGCACATGCACGTTTTACCAAGTTTTCAGGCCACTGGTATAAAGTTAAAATTACTACATGTTTTGTGTAATGGTAAATTTATTATCGCCAATAAGGAAATGATTGAAAATACTGGTTTGTCAAAGTTAGTAACAGAAGCAAATGGTGCAACTGAAATGATAAACGCGGTAAATAATTTAGCCAGTACAACATTTGATTTAAACGAAAGTGAACTTCGTAAAACGGTATTGTCAAAGCATTTTAATAATATAGAAAATGCAAAAAAAATAGATGCAATTATTAATCAATTAACCCAAATCAATTAAGCATGCAGTTTATTTATCCATCGTTTTTGTTTGCTCTATTGGCATTGGTTATTCCAATAATTATTCATTTGTTCCAATTGCGCAGGTACAAAAAAGTAGTATTTAGCGATATTCGATTTTTAAAACAAATTACAGAACAAAATCAAAAGCAACGGAATATCAAAGAATGGATAATTTTGGCTGCTCGTTGTTTGGCTTTGGCTTGTTTGGTGTTTGCTTTTGCCAAACCATTTATTCCATTTAATCAAAAAGAAATTGTTAGAAATAATGAAGCCATCAGTATTTTTATTGATAATAGTTTAAGCATGAGTCAGCTTGGCAAAGACGGGCAATTGCTTGAAGTAGCTAAAAATAAAGCCAAAGACATTGCTTCATTTTATGGCGATAATGATTTGTTCCAGATTTTAACCAACGATTTTGAAGGAAAACATCAACGTTTATTAGATAAAAAAGATTTTTTATTGTACTTAGATGAAATTAAATTATCTAACCAAAGTAAATCGTTTGAAAAGATTTTAAGCCGTCAAAAGCAAGCTTTTGAAGAGGCTCCAAATGCCACTAAAATTGCTTATTTAATTACAGATTTACAGCAAAATCAATTCAATAGTTTAAACCTAATTGATTCCAATTTACAAGTTAATTTGGTTCAAATAAAACCCAATCTAATCAATAACTTAAGCATAGATTCTGCTTGGATAGAACAACCTTTAATTTTGCCAAATACCAATACTGTTTTATATGTTAAAGTAAGTAATTTTGGTAGTTTAGATATGACAGATGTGCCTTTAACTTTTAAAGTTGATGGCCTTCAAAAGGGAATAGCAAATGTTACTTGTAAAGCCAATTCAAACCAAATTGTACAGTTACAATTTACCTTAAATGATGCCAATTATCACCAAGCAGAATTAAGTTTATTGGATAACCCTGTGGTGTTTGACGATAAGTTGTATTTAACCTTAAAAGCTTTTGGAAACCAAACGGTAATAGTCATAAATGCCAACGAAAGTATTAAGCAAGTGTATGGAATAGATGAAAATTACCAACTTGAAAACTTTGGTATCAATGCCATTGATTACAGTGCTTTTAACAAAGCTTCGTGTATTATTTTAAACGAACTTCCTGAGTTTTCAAGTGGTTTGCAAACCGAAATTCAAAAGTACATTAGCAATGGGGGAGTGGTGTATATTATTCCAAATGCAAATAGTGAAACTTTAGCCAAAACAAATGATTTTTTGAAACAGTTGAATGCACCACAATTAGCACCAATGGTTACTCAAAATTTAAAGGTAAGCCGTATCAATACTTTTGATGAAGTATTTAAAAATGTATTTAGTAAAATACCTGATTTAGCCAATTGGCCTACTTTAACTAAGAACTATAATATGCAAATTAATAGTGCTATTAAAGGTAATATGGTAGCTGCTTTGAACAATGATGCTCCTTTTATTTTTAAATCGAAGTATGGTAACGGAATAGTTTATTTAAGCTGCACTCCACTTCAAAACGATTGGAGTAATTTTACTGAACATGCATTATTTGTGCCTTTTATGTTGCGTTTACCTTTGGTAAATAAACACAGCAACACACTTTATTATAATATTGATAAACCTATTAATTTTGTTTTTGAAAAAAACACCAATAGCAAAGTAGTTTATTTAAAAGATAAAAAGGATGAAATAGCTTTTGATGTAACTAATAGTAATAATAAAAGTGTTATTAACTTAAGCAATATTAAACAAGCTGGCAGTTATCAAATCATGGCCAATAATAAAACCGAAGATTTGGCTGATGTTTCGTTTAATTTAAATAGAACCGAAAGCAATTTAAGTATTATAACTAGCGATAGTTTACAAACCGCAAACGGACAAATTTTACAAACCAACGATTTGGCTAAACACCAAAAAGAAATTGAATTGAGTTTTAATGGAACTCCCTTATGGCGTTGGTTTTTATTGGCAGCTATATTATTTGTTTTGGTAGAAGTAGCTCTTCTAAAATGGAAGTAGTTTTATAAATTAATTTTAAAACTAACTTCTCATATTGTCAAACTGTAAGGGAACTTCAAAATCATGACCTCTTATGGCAGACATGGTGTTTTGTAAATCATCAATTTGCTTTGACGTAACTCTCACTTGATCGTCCATAATACTTGCTTGTACTTTTATTTTAGTTTCCTTTATAAACGAGATAACTTTTTTAGCTGTTTCTTTATCAATTCCTTCTTTTATAGGTAAGTCTTGTAATACTAATTTTCCACTTGAACGAGGCTCCTTGCTTAAATCTAAACTCCTAACATCAAGTTGCTGTTTACTAAATTTACCTAGAATAATATCAATAATACTGGTCAATGCCATATCCTGATTGGCAGCAATTTTCACAATTTTACTCTTTTTATCAATCTCAATACTGCATTCGGCATCTTTTAAATCATAACGATTTACCAATTCTTTCGAAGCGGTATTGATTGCATTATCTATTTTTTGTAAGTCTATTTTTGAAACAATGTCAAAACTTGCCATAAGTTATTTTTTTTAAATTTTGACACAAACTTAATAATAAATTATAGCTTTTATATTGAAATTTTAAACATTTCAATTTTTGAAAAGTGCTTTTATTGTATATTTTTTAAATAATTATAGCTGATTATTAGTGGTTTGTATTTTTTTTTTAAATATTACTAACTCATTTATAAATGTTGCGTAATGATAGTAAGCAGTATTATTTTAATTTTATAAATTAATTACAAATGGTACTAATAATATTATTTTACTAAAAAGAAAATTATTTGTTGGCAAGTAGCTATATAAAATATTTTGATTTTTGGTTAGAATTAATAAATTTGAAAAAAAAAGAAATAATCAAATAAAACATATATGAAATCAATTTATCTTTTCATTATAACAACTTTTTTAATTAAATCAGTTTTTGCACAAACGGAATTTTTGCAAAATGTCCTTTACAATGCAAATGATGATATGCGCTCTTCTTCGTTTCAGTCATCTTTCATAAAGGATGGGAATTATTATAATTGTTCTGGTTTGGAGAATGGTTTTGAATTTAAATCAATTGATTTTCAGAAAACTGATCTAGGAGGAAATATTCAAACAAGATACAATGGAAATAATTTTAATTTCAGTATTTCACCGTTTTCACCTACCTTCGATGGTAGAATATTCGTTAATTCGTTTATTGAATATAAAGATTTTAACTATTTTGTAGGTTATGTCGATTATGGTGCGCAAATTAGGGCAATTGTGGGAAAATTAGATGATAGTGGTCGATTAATCGATTTTTTTACTTATTCAAATTTGAGTAATCCTAATTCTGAAGTCAGGTTAAATAAAATTATTTTCTTTAACAATGAATTTTATGTTGTAGGTTCCTACCGTGATGATGGAAATTCAGATAACCAAGTATTTTTGTTATCCAGCTTTGACCTAAATTTAAATATAACGTCTTCTAATATTTATACTTCAATGCTTTCTCCTTTTAATGTTGAGAATTCTGAAGGTATTGACTTAGTTGTAAACCTAAATAATGACTTGTGTGTAGTTGGTAATATTTATAATAACAGTAAAAGAACCTTTAATTCACCACTTGCTAGTTTACATAATTATAGTTTTTTAAGTATAATTGACATTAACACAAAAAACTTAATAAGTAACAATGTTTTTGGTGTAAATGCTTTAAATTTGGAAACAATTTCAATAAGAAAGTTAATTTATAATAAAGGACATTATTTTTTATTTGGATGTTATGAATCTACAGCTTCTTCATTTCAACCTCTTTTAATGGAGCTTGACAATAAATTTAATATTGTCAATACTAAGGGATTTAAAACTAATTCAAATTTTAATGATGAATGTATTGTTGATGTAGTGCATGATGATATTTCCAAGAGTTTTTATTTAATAACTAAAGGCCTTAATTTTACTACTCCAACCTCATTTTTTAATTCATATATTAAATGGAATATTGTTGGTAAAGGTTCGTTATATTCAATAGATGGTTCCTTTAATATACAAAAAATTAGGCAATTAAATTCATTATCTAATACAGATTCAATTTCATTTGAAACAATCTGCATGTCAAAAAATTTATTAACTAATGACAATAGATTAATAGTAAGTGGGACTTCAATAGACTCTCGCGTTTACAATAAGTTTTTTTGGTATTTGGATGCTTCTCTACTCAATTCGCAAATTAGTTCAAATTGCTCATTCGATGCCAATGCAAATGTTTTTGAAGCAGATATTGTTAACGTCAATCTTGGTTTAAATAAAACTAGTTTATTTTTGGTAAGAGATGTATTACCAACTAGTGAAAATAACCTGGAGATTATAACTAAATGTGGTTCTCCAATAGCTATTTCAAGTGAGAATTCAAAAGAAACATTAAATATTAAATCTCTAGAAAACACAAATAAATTCAGTAATTATTCTCAATACGATTTATTTTCATTAACTGGGCAGTATTTACGTTCTGGTTTTACTAAAGATGGTGTTCTCGAAACAGGCCTTCCAATTGGTATTTACATTGTTAAGTTTAAAATTGATAATAACAATTTTATTTGCAAAAAAATTGTAATTAGTGAAAATAACTAAATTAAAAAAATAAGTATAAATATATGAAATCAATTTTACATTTTAAAAAGCTTTTACTATTGTTAGTATTTGCTTTATTTATTGGCACCAGTGTCAATGCCCAGTATTGTAATCCAATTTTTCTAAATGGTTGCGCTGGTGATGCTATCAATAACTTTTCTACTACAGGAGGAGTAAGCAATATTACTAACAATTCAACTGGATGTAATACGGGTATTTTTTACAATACCCAAATTGTTTCTGGACTTCGAGGTAATAGTATAAATATTTCTGTACAATCGAATGCACCTAATCCTGCTGCTAATCAATGGCCTGAAGGTTTTAGAATTTGGGTAGATTGGAATCAGAATTTCACTTTTGAAGCTAACGAATCTGTTTGGAACTCAGGAGTAACTACTGCTGGAGTAATTTTTACAGGTTCTTTTGTTATTCCAAATACTGCAACTTTTGGTAATACAAGAATGAGGGTTATGTGTACTTATAATGTGCTTCCTGGAACTGATGCTTGTGCTCAAACAGCTACTTTTGGTGAATATGAAGATTATACATTTCAGGTTTTAGGTTCATCTTCATCAGCCACTCAGCCTCCCATTGCCAATTTTTACGCACCAGATACTGTTTGGATAAACAGTCCAGCAGTATTAATTAATACATCAAGTTTTCAGAGCAGAGTATTTTGGAATTTACCAAACGAGAACCCCTT
>JAAFJM010000065.1 GCA_013298895.1 Bacteroidota bacterium
TCGCCTTCAATGGGCAGGAGAAAGATGATGAGGTCGCTGGTGCTGGAAATACTATGACTGCCACTTTTTGGGAGTATGATAGTAGGTTAGGTAGAAGATGGAATATTGATCCTAAACCTGATCCCAGCTTGAGTAATTATTCTACATTTGACAATAATCCTATTTTAAACATCGATCATGACGGAGCTTATTTCTTTGGATTATTTGGTTCAACTTCAGAGCAAAGAAGAACCGCTAGAGATTTTGCTGCTGCTACTGGGGGCAAAATTAAAGATATTACCAATAAAAATATCAGTGTTGATTTTTATACAAACACTTCTGGTCGAAACTCAAACGGAGACTTTCGAGTAAGTGCTAAAAAGAATAACATTAAATTTTTAAGTACTGGTGGATTTGATTTTGGAGATGATGTGATTAATAGATCTATTAAATGGCAGTATGAAAGTAGTCTCGCAATGGGAGATTATAATATTTATACTGGATATCCTAAAGGAAGTGGTGCATTAGTATCTCCTACTATAGACCCAGTTGATGTCATTGCAGGAGGATTATATGGTGTTGTAAATACAGGCTTCCGATTATCTGCAAGACTTTCAACCGAAGCGGGCAAAAGGATTTTCTGGTCTGGAGGTGAAGATGCAATGGAAGCAGCTACAGCATTTGCTATGAAAACTGGTAAAACAACTTTAGGAATGACAAGAGCAGGGCAAAATTTGCAAAAATTAATTACAACTAGGAATATTCCGTGGATTGAAGCTCGACCAATGTGGGCAAGATTGTCAATTCAGTATGCAAAAGGGGCAAAAGGATCTGTGCATTTTTTTGGCACACAAAATGCTGGTTCAATATGGTTACAGTTTGAAAAACCAATTTTAATTAAAAAAGGAGTGGAAATAATTCCAGGAAACTAAAATAATTATGAATAAAGAAATTCACTTAAATAATATTAAACTTATTTTATCAAATGACTATGAATCAGTTAATTTACTCTTTGATAATGATACCATTTTATTTGTAAATCAAAATACCGAAAATTTGATTTATTTGATAGAAAGTAATTTTAATATTGTAAATTCTCATTATAAGCATTTAGTTACTAACTATGCTGATGAGTTTATTCCTGAAGAACTTGATTACTTAAGTTGTAAAATAGTTCTATTTTATCTTTATTTATATAATTCCTGGAAAAATACTTATAGAAAGCAAAATAATAGAAATTTAGGTTTTAAAAAAGAGGATTTTAATAATCCTTCTACATTTGATATCATTTTTAAGTATTACTCATTAAAATATCCTGACAATTGGATTGATAAATGTAGTAAGCTGTTGGATATTAATAAAGAAGAATTATATAGAATTTATAAGGAGAGGGTTAATTTTTATAATTTTTAGATTGAACAGGTAGTGGGTAATTATTCGATTTGATAATGTTCGATTTATCACTTTTAAGAAACTGTGATTTATAAAGGGTTATATTATAGGAATAAATACATATTTACTAAAACAAAAAGAGGCAATAAAAGCCTCTTTTTTGTATTTTAAAATACAAGCTACACTCGCATAAAAAGCGAGTGTAGCTTGTAAAGCAAACCAAAAACGAATATGCTTCGCTATACGTTTTTGTACCACAATCGGTTCATAGGCGTTCACTGAATAAAACCAATACAAAAAGACATGCCAAAATCATACAAGAGTTTTGAGATAGATGCCTTAGCTAGTGCACGAACAAAACCTGCAACGCTGGTGCACGTCATAACACGTTTACAAACCAACAAAAGAAAAATACAAACCAAAGCGCATTAGCAGCATCAAAACTTAATATGTATTTTTATTAAGTGGCAAACGGTTCAACAGATTTGATTTTAAGTAAAGGAAGCCCAATAAAATTACATTAGTGGTGCTTTTACTCTCTATTAGTTGCAAAGTTAGTGAATCTATTTGGCATACACTAAATAGCAGAATATTAGATTTAACTTATTAGCTCAGAACTTAAATTTATCTAGTCGATATTTATCACCCCAACTAAAAAGGGTAGAAGAAATTAAATTATATAAAATAAATTCGTTGTTTATTACAGAACATTTAGTAGGAACAAGATAGCCAAAGTCTTTAGTACCTCCTAAAACGGAGAAACTAGAATTTCCATTTTCGTTTAACAGATTAATTTTCATTAAATTTACTTTGCCGTCCATACTCCAATGCACATCGGTTAAGTATTTATTTGACTTTTTAATTTTTCGATAGTTTTTTTCACTATCAAAAAAAATAAAATTTAAAGACTTTTCATCTTCATATAATGAAAAAGAATAACCCAATTTATTTTCTAATTCTATTGGTGAGTATTCGTACGAAGCACCTTCTAGCCTAGGAATAATTTGCGACCAAAGCATTTTCCCGTCTGGCTTAATGCATACGACCAAAATATCGTAAGAAGTGGTTCGGTAAATTACACTTGTAGAAGAAAATGACCCATTTTGAGTCCTAATATGATCTTTCACCACTTTTGTTAGTTGGGATATCAAAATTATATTTCCTTCCTTATTGATAAAACATTTTTTCACTTCATGAAAAGGTATTTTTGCTCCTGTTTTTTCATTTTCTTTCGTTAAGTAATTATTTACAAATTCCTTGCTAAATACGGATTTTGTGGTGTCTGAAACTACTCCAGTTTTAGAATCAATTGTATATAAATAAATGCCTTCCAAATTATCGGCTGATAACGAATAAAAACCTGCTAAATACAATTTATTTTGAGATGTATTTTCAATAATATTTAAAGTTAAATAATTAGGGTTAGAGTAAACAAACAGTTTATTGCTTAATACATTAAAAACTATTTTTAAATCGTCTTTATCTTTTTTGCCAACCATTATGTAGTTTCCTGCATCAGTAACAAATTCTTCAATAATATTATTCTCTTTCCACTTAAAGTTCAATTCATTTTTATTTTCTTTTTCAAATTCTAATTTGTCATTAAGTATTATTGTTGTTAAAGTGATATTTTTTTCAGATTCTAGATAACCTTTATCTAAAATTAGAAACTGTTTGGTGTTTTTTAAATAAAAAAATTCAGCAGAATTGCCTATTGGAAGACTATAAAATTGTTTCCAATTTTTCATGGTTGTTAGGTCATCATTTAAAATAGAAACTAAAAAATATCCTTCTTTAGAAATGGCATTATTTGCAAAGCCAACTAGGTAAATTTTATCTCCAACAATAATTTCTTTATGCCTATAAAACACATCACTAATTAAAGGTTTTTCCAATTCTACTATTTTTTCCAACTCTAATGCATAGTTAAAAACAGATAAAAAAGTTTTTTTATTGTCAGTTTCTAAATAATAAAATTTACTACCTATTTTACCTAGAAATTTTTGAAAAAACGCTGCCTTTTTTTGTTGAGTTCCCTTAGTAATATGTGGTTGAGCGTTAATTGTATGTAAAAAAAGTAAACAGAGTAGTATTAAGTTTATAAACTTTTTCATATTGAGGTTTTGAGGTTTAAATTTCGAACATAACTTCTATTAGCAAATATGCAATTTTAAAAGTAGTTAACAAAAAAAATCCTTTGATAAATATAGTACAGTTAAAGGAAATTCAATAAGTACAAATGCTTATTTTAAAAATAGTAAAAGCGACACCATTTATTTAGTTATATTTTTTCAGGAGGATTTGTTTAATTTAAATTTGTAGAGCTATAATCCATGTAGAATTACATATTTAATGGCAAAAGTCCTAGCCAATGCAAAAGAAAACTCTGCAAAGCTTATGTACGTCTTTAACGTGTTCCAAGGAATAAAACAAACCCAAACCTCTTTATCCAAAACTAAAGCAGTTTTTTATTTTTTATTACTAAAAAATCAATTTTGTTGCTTAAACAAACACAAAATGAAACACTTAGTATTAACCAATGCACACTTTATTTATTGGCATTTGCAATTTGATGAATGGATTAAAACCATTGGATATGGCAATGGAAAGGAGACCGCCTATGCATCCAACATCAAAGAATTTTTACATTTTTTAAAAACTAACAATATAAGTTTAGTTAAAGATGTAAACCAACACCATATTAGCCAATATTTTCAATACATAAGTAATAGGCCAAAGATACGAACCAAAGGAATTTTAAGCGCATCAAGTATTAACCACCAAATGCTTGCCTTGCGCTTATTTTTTGACTATTTACTCGATTGTAAAGAAATTGATTATTCTCCTGCTAGGATTCCTAAATTTAGAATTTCAGGCCACAATCCAAGGAATATAGTTGCTGTAGATGAAATAAAATTGATTTATAAAAAAGCCAAAACACTTCAAAACAAAGCAATTATTAGCTGCGCTTAAGGCTGCGGATTGCGCAGAAACGAAATAGTGAACTTAAATGTGAGCGATATTGATTTATAGAATAAAACACTTTTAGTAAGGGTAGCCAAAGGAGGAAAAACAAGGTTAATTCCACTTTCTGATATAGTGGCAAAACATTTTAAAAAGTACCTAAAGTATCATCAAAACAATTTTGAACAAAACAATTTTAAGCAATTGCCTTGCTTTATTAGCTCAAATGGTAGCCGAATGCGAGGCAGTAAAATTAACCAATCCCTAAAAACAATTATTCTAAGTACCAATAACCATGAACTGATAAGTAAAAACATTACTTTACATTGTTTGAGGCATAGTATAGCAGTGCATTTAATCAATAATGGTGCTGCTATTACTTTTGTACAAACCTATTTAGGACATAGTAGTATTGATACAACAAATTTGTATACAACAAGACGAAAACGAAAATCAGCCATTTTAAGAGCTTTTAGGTAGGAAATGGAACAACTTACCCTAAAAGCATATTTAAGGCTGCAAAAACACACTCAAAATAGCATAAAAAGCTATTTATTCATTATTAATAGATACCTCAATCAAAATCCAGATGCTTGGCAATACGATTATAAAGCAATAATGGATTATTTTAAACAGCGATTATTGAATAACCGTTCAGGAATTATTTTATTGCAAGCTGGAATAAAAAAGTACTATGACTATTTAATACACATTGGTGTAATTTATCATCATCCATGCCGAACTATTTGCATAAAGAAGAAAAACAAACACATCATTCACCGTGATTTATTTACAACCCAAGAACTCAATTTACTGCTCAAACGAGAAGAAAGGTATGCGGTTCTAAAATACAGAAACAAGTTAGTAATTTCATTATTAATCTATCAAGGTTTAACCCTTTCGGAGATTACTCAATTAAGGCTAACAGATATAAACTTGGATGAGGCAAGTATAAGAATTAAAGGAAGTGTAACGGTAAACAGACGAATTTTAAACTTAAAGCCAAATCAAATTGTTTTACTGGATAAATACCTGCGCTTAAGCAGACCAAAACTGCAAAGAAGTGAAACCAAATTTTTGCTATTGAATAAACTGGGTAATCCAATAAAAGCCAATGATGTGCAATATTTAATAGAAACTTTTAGGTATTTGTTTCCTGATAGAAAACTAAATGTACAAACCATTAGGCAAAGTGTAATAGCCAATTGGCTTAATACATACCAAATACCAGTAGAAGATGTACAATTATTAGCTGGACACAAAAGGCCATCAGCTACTTTAAAATACCAATTACCAAATATGGAACAAGCCATTCATACATTAAACACTTATTTTCCAATTTAAACCATACTTGCGCACAGGTTTGCGCAGTGCGCAATATTGCGCAACTTTTTGCGCAAGTATTGCAAAACAAACT
>JAAFJM010000066.1 GCA_013298895.1 Bacteroidota bacterium
CAAATATTTGTTGGGCATTTGGAACCGTGTTTTCCAAATCTAGTACTTCTCCTTTTCCTGCCTTGTATAATGCAGGCTTGCAAATGATTCCTGGAGGTTTGGTTTTGTTAGTTTTTTCAACATTAATTGGCGATTGGAACAATTTTAACCCAAGTACCAATTCAGTTTGGGCTTTGGTTTATTTAATATTATTTGGTTCTTTATTGGCTTACGGCTGTTTTATGTACATTATAAAAGCATTGCCGGCCGCATTGGTATCAACTTATGCTTATATCAACACCATTGTAGCGGTTATTTTAGGTGTGGTATTTTTAAATGAAGTGATTAACGCCAAAGTAGTAATTGCTATGTTGCTCACAATTTTAGGAGTTTACCTTGTTGGCAAAAAAGCCAAGGTGAAGGATGCGAAATAGCATTTAAGTAAATATTGTTTAATAAAAAAATCCCTATGCTTTCGCTTAGGGATTTTTTTTATTAAAATAATGATGTCATTCAATTGCATAACAAGTTTGAAATTATTTTATGTTTACGAATGATTCACTTAGGAGTAATAATTATTAATGCCAATATATTTTTGATAACTGTTGATATGATTTTATATTGCCCCAATTTAAATTTACAATTCACATGAAAGTATTTAGTTTGTTTCTTTGTTTTATGCTATGTCAGTTATTGGCTAAATCCCAGCATTTAAGCAAAATAAAAGTAATTGCTGTTAATCAATCTGAAACTGATTTGGTTGTTAACTTTGAGATTTTAGATGCTAATTCTGCCAATAAGTATGATTTTACACTAAAACTTTTAGACTCAACTACTTTTAAAATTATTACACCTACTCAAATAATTGGAAATATTAATAATGTAGTTGGTGGAGGAGTTAGAACAATTCGCATCCCTTTTTCATCAAACAGTTTAGACCCAAAGTTAATATACGGTGTTATGTTTTTAAATATAACACAACACACCATTATTGTGAATAATAACGCAATTCTTAAATCTGTTTTTGTACCGGGGTTGGGCAATAAAAATTTATATAAAAACGGTGGAGTTTTAGCAGCAGGAATTGCCATTGCAAGTTATGGCTGCATTGCTTATGGTGTTTATAATAAAATCCAAGCCACCAATTCATATAATAGTTACAAAGATGCTTATTTGCAAAACGACATTGATAAACACTTTAACGATGCTGAAAGTAGTCAAACCCAATTTATGGTTTTTACAGGAATTGGTATAGGCATTTGGGCTTTAGATCTTTTGCATGTGGCTTTAAAGGTCAAATCGGATAAAAAAATGAGCGCAGCTGCTAAAAATACTTCAAGTTTTAAAGTAGGCTACTTGCCACCCGTTTTTAGCAATCCTAATAGTATTTCACAATTTACTTTATCTTATAAATTTTAAATAATGGCAATTAAAAATTATCCTAAAAAAATAATATTATGGGTTTTGGTTGTTACCATAGCTTCGTGTTCAAAATATGAACGAACCAATCCAAATGATATATTGGGAAGTGATGGAACACCTATTTTGGCTATTGATGGTTATAAAGTTATTAGCGACAATAATGGAGATACTAAATTACAGAAAAATGAAACTGCTACCTTAAATGTGTTGGTCAATAACACAGGAACTAAACTTACTCAACTAACTTCAGCAATATTTACTAGTAATAGTACCAAATTAGTTATTGAGAATTTTAGTTTAGAAAATACAATGATGTGTTATGTTGGTAAAACAAATTCTATAGGTAATTTGCGAATAAAAGTAGCTAGCAACGCTAATGTTGGCGAAATGTTTACTTGTAATGTAAAACTAATAGATAAGGCTGGAAATGTATTTAACACAACACTAAATTTAACAGTAAGTGATTTTAAGCCAAGTAATTTATCCTTTAATTCGGTAGTTTTTGAGGGATTTGAAGATGCAGTTGGAAGTACTCGGGTTTATACTAAAGGATTAACTCCATATATTAGAATGGAAATTAACAATAATGCGAACACTGAATACGATGACTATTTAAACTTTACTATAACAAGCTTGGATGCTTCATATCCCTATCAATATTCAAATAAATTTGATGCAATAATACCTTCAAGTAATGCAGGTAATTTTGAATTTCCTCTTGATTGTTTGCCACAATATATGCCCGACAATTACAACTTAGTATTGAATGTTGCTATAACAGATAAATTTGGTGGATCGATAGAAAAACAAATTACTGTAAAAATGTTTAAAAATCTCGCAAAGCTTGATTTTACCTCCTTCGAAATTTGGAATGGTGGCCTAAATCCGGGTTCATTGGTTTTTATTGATTGTGTTGTAAAAAATTCAGGAGGTAGAGCATTGGCTTTTTCTCAAAGTGGTGCCAAAATTTCGACTACATCATCATATTTAGATGATTTAAGTATTCAAATAACAAATGGAACAATAAACCAAAACGAAACAAGTAACACTTTAGTTGGTTTTAGCGCTAAAATTGCTTCTAATTGCCCAGTAGGTACTAAAATTCCTATCACCATAGAATTAACTACCAGCGAAACATGTCCAACAAAGTTTACTTCAGTGGTACAGTTAGATGTTGAATAAAAAAAATATGATGAAATCAAAATTCCTCCTTTTACTTTTTGTAGCTACTATGCATAATTCAAATGGCTATGCACAAAAAATAAAACTTAACATATTAGTTATGCCTGACTCTTCTATTATAATGTTAAATAACAATGTGGTTGGAGTTACTCCATTGCAAGAAAATGTAACACTTAATTTTGAAGAATATTTAAAATATAAACTTACCATCAAGCACAATGGTTATTACGATACAAGCTTTTGGATTGATGTAGATAATTATTCAAAATTTGATAAAAACTATGGAAATAAGTTAGAATTCAACTTAAAAAGGAAATATAAAATAATTCCAAAGGGCGAACAAAAATTGCCAATTGCTTTTGAAAAAATGGTGATAGATTTTACAAATGGACAAAAAATTGGCGAAATAACCCGTTATAATAACAAAAAACCATTTTACTGGGAAGAATCAGGAATTAATAACGCCACAGTTGAGTTTAACAATATTGCCGAAAGAGAATTGAGTAATGGTGGTTATCAGGTGGTAAAACAATCCAAACTATTTGCCGAAGAGGAGTCACTTAATCCCAAATTATTAATTGGAGGTAACCTTAAAAGTTTAAATTATACAAGTAATTACAACAATGGTTTTATGGCTATAAATAGTAGTAGTTTAGAAATAGAATGGCAGGTTTTTAACCGTGTAAAAAACAAAGTAGTTTTTAATTATTTTACCAAAGGTACTTTTACAAAAGTTGATGGAAATGCTGATTTTGTTATAAAAGAAAGTTTTAGAGAAGCATTGATTAACTTAATGCTTAGTGATACTTTTTCGACAGTTATTTTAGGTCAAGAAGCTACTAAAAAACTAGATGAAAGCTTTAACCAAAACACAATTTATATATCCAAACAAACAACAACTTTTAAAACAAGAGCAGACATGCTCAGTAATTCTATTAAATCTTGTGTTACGGTTAAAAGCGATGGTGGACATGGTAGTGGCTTTATTATTTCGGCCGATGGTTATATAATTACCAATCACCATGTAATTGATGGTTCAAAAGAAGTATCCATTTTGTTTGAAAATGGCTTCAATATTCCGGCTGAAATTGTTTATAGCAATGCTGATTTTGATTTAGCGCTACTTAAACTAAAAGGAAAAGGATTTACACCAATACCAATTGGTAACTCTCAAAAAGCTCCTCTTGGTATTGACGTATTTGCTATTGGTACTCCAAAAATGGAAGAATTTGGACAAACAATTACCAAAGGAATATTGAGCGCAAAACGCACTTTTGAAGGCCGTAGCTTCATACAAACTGATGCTTCTGTTCACCCAGGTAACAGCGGAGGTCCCTTACTCAATGAGAAGGGCGAAGTTATTGGTATAAATACATATAAATTTAAAGGTTCCGAAGGTTTAAATCTTTCTATTCCAATTGACGTTGCGATTGAAAAGCTTGGAATAATAATAAAATAAAAGAATTAGATTTCACACAAACAAGCCAACTTTTAAAGTTGACTTGTTTGTGTGGTAACTTAAAGGTTGATTACCTCCAATCTTTTTTCGATTCAACTAATTGTTAACGCTTTTTTTCTTAGATTTTTACTATTAAAAACCAGTCAAATTAAGTGTTAAATTACCTTCCGTGATGATATTTAAATTGAGCGCATTTGGGGTAACAAAAATAGTATTGGGTTCAATTTTTTTTATGTTTCCGTTTAGGTTAATGCTATTACTCCAATTTTTGTTAACGGCCTCATTTGCCATTTTTTGAGCTTCAGTTAGTTGATTAGCAATAGAAAAAACCAATTGTTTTTCTATATTTTCTCTAAACTTTTTTGAGTTCAATAACCAAGATGCACTTTTAACTAAAATGTCTTTTGTTTTTATGTCAAAATCAAATTCAGTTATTTCAATACTTTTGTTTTGTATATTGTATTTTGGAATACCTGTAGCATAAACTATTCCTTTAATTCCTTTTCCTATAATTCCCTTTTTTACCTTTCCATCCAAATCAATGCCTATCATAATTTTATTACCATAGGGAAATGCTTTAGCTTCCTTTATATTTATTTTATAACTATCACCCTCTAACAACATTGGTTTATCAATAAATTGTTTACTCAATGTTTCATTTATTTGATTGAAATCAACTGTTGCATTTAGATTAATTTTCACATTATCATTTAGGTTATTAACTTGCCTTAAGGGTGGTAAGTTTACATTAAATGAGTCATTGGTTGGTTTATAACCTGAAATTACTTCTATAATGCTAGATATGCCCAATTTTATTTCCATTTCATTTGTGGCATAAGTAATAGGTGTAATAAATATATTTTTGGGGTTCAAAAGTAACCAAGCCTTGTAGCTCGAATCCAATAAAATTGGTTCTGCTAATGTTTTCCATGAATTACTCACTATTTGTTTTAAATTCAGAGCTTTCGGCACTTCTTTATTAATTTTTGCAGCCATTTTATCTACTTGACTTTGCATTATTTTTCCAAAAAGTTTTGGTAAATCTAAAGTAGTTACTCCTAAGTTAATGCTTGGTAAATCGTCCCAAATAATTCTTCCTTCGCTATTTAAATTGAGGTTCCAATCCCTATCAACTGATGGTGTGGTAGTAAAAAATACAGTTAGGTTAAGTGAGTGGCTAATTGGTTTTTCAAATCCACCAAATAGTTTAACATTATAAATAAAATCAATATGTATAGGTGCAGAAATATTTAATCCATCTGCAGAGGTAGTTAAAACCAAATCACCTCTTTTTAAAACAGTGAGTTTTAAATTATCATTTTCATTGTCATCAAATTTATCGTCCTTGTATAACTCTAAAGGAAATTTTGAGTTAATAGATTTAGTTATTCCATCAGTATTAATATGAATAGGTAAACCTATAATAGAAACTGGTTTTGGTATTGGAATATTAACAGATGCAATTGGCTTTGGTGCTGTTATCTGCTTGGTTGCGCAGCTATTTATAAAAATTAGAACTATGAATATGGATATATAAAGGTATAGGAATTTCATTTTGTTTTGATTGTTTATTTGTAACCGCCAAACTGTTTATTGGTTAATGTCAATTGTTTCGTTTAGTTTTTCTAAATGTAATAATGTGGTTGTTCCATCTTCCGAAGGAGAGAACA
>JAAFJM010000067.1 GCA_013298895.1 Bacteroidota bacterium
CATTATTACGCAGTAAATTTAAAATACGATTTTGCTCCTCTATTAAATTTTCTCGTTTGAGTGACTTACCCATTTTTATATAACTATCATCGAGAGAGGCTTGAACTAGCTTATAAATTTTTTTGTCAGGACAATTTACATTCAATTTAGCGTATTTAAACTGATTATTCAGTTTTATAAAATAGGTTACTATTTTACGTTCTTTTAAAAACTTGGTATTGGTTACTGTATAAGAAATTTCAGAATAGTAATAACCTTGCGATTTTAAATAAATATTCATAGCGCGAATGCTAGTTTCAATCATGGTAGTATCCACAATAACTGGAACTCTTCCCAAATCATCGCGTAGGATTCGTTTTAATTTATTATCGCCTTTCGATGCATCACCAAGTCTATAAAAAAATACATTTAGTCTAACCAAACCCAAGAATTTCACTCCTGGTTTTTGCTTAGTTTGACTCTCTAAATCAGATTCGTAAAAGCGGCTTTTTTTCTTTTCAAAAATGTCAATTTTATTTTTAACTAATTTAGCCCCTTCACGTTTGTGAAATCTACTTATATTGCAAGCATTTAATAGCATTGCGCTAGCTAACACTACTATTAATTTTATATTTTTATTTATGCTTAACAAACGTACTATTCAGTTTTTAAAAAGTTTAAAGGACAAAAGCACTCGCTATACCGAAGGCTATTTTTTGGCCGAAGGTAGTAAAACTGCTGTTGAAATACTTGCATCAAATTTACAAATAGAAGCCATATATGCTACTACTGATTGGTGCAATTTATACCCAAAACACAAAAACAGTTCCAAACTTGTGGTTTGTACTCAAAAAGAAATTGAACAAATAAGTTCATTAAAGAGCACAAGAGATGTAGTTTTACAAGTAAAAATTAACAACCAACCAATAGAAAACAACAAAATAGAAAATTCACTTACCTTAGTTCTTGATGAAATTCAAGATCCTGGTAATTTAGGTACCATTATTAGAATAGCCGATTGGTATGGAATAAAAAATGTAGTTTGTTCACTTCATACAGCTGATTGTTATAACAATAAGTGTATTCAAGCTACCATGGGAAGCATAGCTAGAGTAAATATAACTTATATTGATTTAATCACTTTTTTCAATAACAATACATTACCCGTTTATGGTGCTTTTATGGAAGGAGAAAACCTATCAACAACCAAACTAGTAAAACCGGCTATACTAGTAATAGGAAACGAAGGCAAAGGAATTAATGCTAATTTACACTCATACATAACAAAAAAAATTAGTGTAAAACGATTAGGTGAAGCCGAAAGTTTGAATGCTGCAATTGCTACTGCTATTATTTGCGATCGTTTATTAAATGAATAATTTAATTCCTCAGTACTTTTGAAAAGTATTATCGAACCTATTTCAATCAAAAATCAATTACATCCTTTTAATTTACAACCAAAAAAAGCATCTTTGCTTCCAATAGAAAATACACATGTTACAGATTAATTTTATACGCGAAAATGTTGATACCGTGAAGGCGGGATTGGCTAAAAAACATTTTAAAAACATAGTTGCAGTTGATGAATTATTGCAATTAGACGAAGAAAAACGCAAAGCACAAGTAGAAACCGAAAACAATGCAGCTGAAAGCAATCAATTGGCGAAAAAAATTGGCGAATTGATGAAAGCTGGCAATAAAACCGAAGCTGAGTCAATTAAAGCACGCACGGTTGAATTAAAAGAAAACGCCAAGCAATTAGAAGAGCGCTTAAAACAATTAGAAACTGAAATCTTTAACATATTGGTTACTTTTCCTAACCTGCCTAGCAGCGTGGTTCCCGAAGGAAAAACTCCAGAAGAAAATGTAACTGTATTCACCAAAGGCGAAATCCCAGTATTGCACGAAGGTGCCATGCCTCATTGGGAATTAGCGGCCAAATACAATATCATTGATTTTGAATTAGGTAATAAAATTACTGGTGCAGGTTTTCCGGTTTATAAAGGCAAAGGTGCTAGGTTACAACGCGCTTTAATCAATTTCTTTTTAGATGAAGCTACCAAAGCGGGTTATCACGAAATAATGCCACCTTTAATGATTAATGCTGATAGTGGTTTTGGAACTGGTCAATTGCCAGATAAAGAGGGACAAATGTATCACGTTACGGTTGATGATTTGTATTTAATTCCTACTGCCGAAGTGCCTATAACCAACTTATACCGCGATGTAATTTTAAAAGAAGAAGAATTACCCATAAAAAATGTGGGTTATACGCCTTGTTTCAGACGTGAAGCTGGAAGTTATGGTGCGCATGTACGTGGTTTGAATCGTTTGCATCAGTTTGATAAAGTAGAAATTGTACAAATAGCACATCCAAATCAATCAGCAGCTATTTTAGACGAAATGGTTATGCACGTGCAAGGATTATTAGAAAAATTAGAACTACCATACCGAATTTTATGTTTATGTGGTGGCGATATGAGTTTTGGTTCAGCTATTACTTACGATTTTGAAACTTATAGCGCAGCACAAGAAAGATGGTTAGAGGTAAGCAGTACTTCAAACTTTGAAACGTTCCAATCAAACAGAATGAAGTGTCGTTTTAAAGGTGCTGATGGTAAAAACCAATTGGTGCATACTTTAAATGGAAGTGCATTGGCATTACCACGTATAGTTGCTACGATGTTAGAAAATCATCAAACGCCAAAAGGAATTAAAATACCAAAGGCTTTGGTTCCTTACACTGGCTTCGATATGATTAATTAATAGAAATGAATTCCATTACTTGGGCCGATTTTGAAAAAGTTGCCTTGCATGTTGGCACTATAATTAAAGTAGAAGATTTTGCCGAAGCCAAAAAACCTGCCTATAAAATTTGGGTAGATTTTGGTACATCAATAGGCGTTAAAAAAACTTCGGCCCAAGTAACTTTTCATTATTCAAAGCAAGATTTATTAGGCTTGCAAATAGTGGGCGTAATTAACTTTGAACATAAACAAATTGCCAATTTTATTAGTGAATTCCTACTCACAGGTTTTGCTGATGAAAATGAAAATATTATAATTACCACGGTTCAAAAACCAACTCCAAACGGAAGCAGGTTAATGTAAAAAAAATAAAAAAAGCCAATCAAACTAATGATTGGCTTTTGAAACTATTATATTCAACTAAATTAATAAACTATTACTTTTTTTGTTATTAATCCATGGTCAGATTTAACGGAAAGAAAATAAACGCCAGCATCTAAATTATTGATATCAAATTTCAATTCATTATCATTTGTTTTATTAAGGATAAAACTTACTTTTTTTCCATTTATATCTGTTAATTGATAAGTGCAATCGATTAAATCAAAAGATGAATTAACAGTGAAATTACCTTTATTCGGATTAGGAAATAATTCAATGCTTTGACTGCTCATAACTTCATTATTTGAAACTGAAAGTTCAGAAGGCATTTTAAAGCCTGCTGTACCATCACTTCTAGAACTAGATAAACCTTGTTTGGCATCTGCACCCATTCCTCTTCTAGCAAATGCTTTCCAAAGTAATAATTTATTAGCACCACCGTTTAATAATGAATCAGCTAATATTACTGCATCGCGCGAATCCATAAAACCAGGATTACAAGGTTGAAGCTTTAAACCCATAACCACCAATTCCATTGCTTTATTATTGCCTCCTTTACCCGTATAAACATTTTCATCAAAACCATACTTATCAATCATATCTAGGTAAATATCGTACAAAGCACTGCACCAAACAAAACCTACACCATGTGGAATTGATAGTGTTTTGATATTATTATAATTTACAGGATTCACAGTCATATTCCTGCTGTATTTATAGGGTCTAATACCAATTCCCGATGTATCTTGGCCAATTAAATGAGTACCAATACCTCTTCCTATAAGGGTTGTTTCGTATGGTTTAGAAGTTAATGCTAAGCCAAAAAAATCACTCCACCCCTCACCTGCTTGTTCTTGATTAGATAAACAAGATGAATTGGCTGCTCCACCTGTTAATCTTATTGAAATACCATGTCCATATTCATGGGCAATTACTCCATTATCAAAATCGCTATCGTAAGTTCTGTTAGCGGCACTAAAAATTGTCGAATCATACATGCTGATTTCAACATTTTCTGTGGCAATTGCATTTTTAAAAATTGTACCATTTGAAGAACTTATCATAACAGAAGGGATATTTATTCCTGTTCCTGCACCAGTCATTGCGATAGCCGAATTTGAGGTATTAATCATTATTACACCAATTGCGCCTGCTTCTTGGGCAAATAGTACTTTTGTTTGATAAGTACAACCTGTTCCACCCCTTGTAATCACTGCAATGTTCCCCCTAACAGAGTCGGCATTTACCAAAGAGGCACAACCTAAATTACCATTGCTATTGGTGGTTCCATCATTTACTAAAACCATTTTAGCAGTAATGGGATAAACAGATAATCTAGGACCAAAAGATGCGGCAATTGCTGCATATTTATTAGCTATGGAAGAAGGTTCATTTACTTGTAAAATATTTGTAGCGCTTGATGCTGTTCCTCCCCATAAATACATTTGCATTCTAGGATTTGTACCATCAACTGGTGCTGCAAAATTAGCATTATCAGTGCCACTTCCATCTTGTGCTTCAGCATAAACAAAATCTTTTCCTAATCCTAAATTTGAATAATTTTTAGACTGAAAATTGCCACTTTCTTCATCAAAACCATAATGATAAAAAACATCGTGCATGGTATTGTTCCAAAAGAATAAATTGGTAATGGCTGCGTTTAAGTTAGGTCTGGGACCAGCATCTAATCCATATGGAAAATCAAATAATAAATCCGTTCCACCATCAGGCGAGTAAGCAGTTGTTGTTGAATTATTAGCTAATGTATCTTCTTTTGCCCAAACATTATTTCCTCTTGTAATCGAAAATTCGGGTCCTTCAACTGCATTGGTATCATGCCATCCATAAGGCGAAGCTTTCAAGTCATTGGCATCCGAAACCAATTGTCTATCACCACGAGCAGGACTTTCCATTGGTATTGGATAAACTTTATAAGTTCCTGTATTAGCTGCTTTGCCTAAATTATTATTATCATCAAATTCAAAAAAGTAAGGTTTATTTAAGTTTGATGAAGTGATATTTTCTGCACTACATTTAGTGGTATAATTGTTTTTTTCGATAACTAAACCTGTGTTTGCATCTATAATGATATTCAACCAATCAGCAGTTTCATCGTTTAAAACATCAACTTGCCAAGCTGCTACAATAGAACCATTTTTTTCGTAATAAATTGGTTTACCAACAATTGCTTCGCTCGATAGACCTTTATCTTCTATTTTAAACGCCATGTTATCAGTTAATGTAACTTTATTTAACGCTTTTTTTACAATACTTGCTGTATTTAAAGCAATGTTCAAAGCTTCATTGGCACCTATTTTTTTACTGTTTTCAACCAAATTGGTAGCTTTAATGGCAATGTTTTGTTTAACTAAATTCCCATTTTTATCAATATGAACGCTACTTTGCGAGTTAAAAACCTCAACCCCATTTACCATTTGCTTGAAGTAAATATGTGTTATTCCAGTTTTTTT
>JAAFJM010000069.1 GCA_013298895.1 Bacteroidota bacterium
CAATCTCGATTTTTCAATTCCTTCTTTGTCTTTCCAAGTTTCGGTTTTTAATTTACCTTCTATGTATACTTGGCTTCCTTTTTTTAAATACCTCTCAGCAATTTTTGCTTGGTTATCCCACATTTCTATATTAAACCATTCGGTTTCAGTGCGTTTTTCACCATTTCTGTCTGTAGTAGTTTCGTTGGTAGCTAACGAAAAAGAAGCAACTACTTTTTGGTTATCTAAATGCCTCAACTCAGGATCACGGCCTAAGTTACCTATCAAAATAATCTTGTTGTACGACATAGTTTATAGCTTTTTAAATTTAGTTTTTAAAATAATTGATGTTGCAATTTATCATTTGAAATCAATTTTTCAAGTAATCGGGGTACCGCATATTTTTTTATTTCGTCAATTTCTATCTCAATGCACTCATTTGATAGATTGGGCTTCGTTTTGCAAGTAATTTTCCAAAACGAAGCAAACAATTTTTGGTGAGTTAAAATATGTTTGTAATTTTCTAAAAATTGTATTTTAACCTTTTCAGTTTTCGAAATAAATTCATTTTTAACCAACTCATCCAAAACCTCTGATGGATTTTTTAACAGAGACATCTCTAACATTGGAAACTCAAATAAACCTTGCCATATATCCTTAGGGCCACGTTGCTTTAAGTAGGTTTTATTACCAAACTCAAATACAAAATAGTTAAAATAACGCTCTTTGGTTTTAAGTTTCTTAATTTTTACAGGTAAATTAGCTTGTTCTTTTTTACTAAAAGCAAAACAATTTTCTTGAATTGGGCAGTTTATACAATCAGGGTTTTGTGGTTTACAAACCATAGCACCTAATTCCATCATAGCTTGGTTGTGCGTAGCTGGGTTTTCGCTATCCAACAATTCTTGCGCGGCCAAAGCAAATTCTTTTTTACCTTCTGTTGAGTTAATATCGGTATAAATTCCAGCAAAACGAGCTATAACCCTATAAACGTTTCCATCAACCACTGATTTAGGTTCGTTAAATGCAAACGAAGCAATGGCAGCAGCTGTATAAGGCCCAATACCTTTCAACTTAATTAGTTCATTGTAATTATTTGGAAATTCACCATTATAGTTATCCCTGATAATTTGAGCTGTATTATGCATGTTTCTAGCACGACTGTAGTAACCAAGACCTTGCCATAATTTTAAAATATCATTTATATCGGCATTGGCAAATTGAGTAATGGTTTCATAATTTTTAACAAAATTTATAAAATAAGGTGAACCCTGCTCCACCCTAGTTTGTTGTAAAATTATCTCACTTAGCCAAATAATATATGGATTATTAGTATTGCGCCAAGGCAAATCTCGTTTGTTTAATTGATACCAATGGTGCAGTTTTTGGTGCATGAACGTGTAATTATTAGGTAATTTAAGAAAAAATTAGAGCGCGAAAATGTTTTACAAAATGATAAATTGTTAAATTTTTGTTTAAATCTAGAAAAAAAAGTACTAAATTTAACCTATAAGTCAATAATATTCAGGCAAATGCTGCTTTTTATTAGTTCTTTAAAAATATCTCATTTTTTTTCAACAAATTAAATATCAATTTTATACATTTGCAGCCCTTGTTTAAATAAAAAACATAAAATTCATTAAATCAATAGTATAAATAACATGACAAAAGCAGAAATTATCACAGAAATTTCAAACAAAACAGGAATTGACAAATTACAAGTACAAGAGTCGGTTGAGTCGTTTTTCAAAGTAGTACGTAATAATATGATTGAAGGAAAAAACGTGTATTTCCGCGGCTTCGGTTCATTCATTTTGAAAAAACGTGCTAAGAAAATTGCTCGTAATATCTCAAAAAATACTGCAATGGTTATAGATGAGCATTATATACCAGCTTTCAAACCAGCTAAAAGCTTTACTGATAAAATTAAAAAAAGTGAATCAGTAAAAACTAACGCTGCAAAACGCGAAAGAGAAGCTAAATTAGCTATGAAAGAAGACTAATTTGAGCTAAAAATATAAATTATGCAAACCAATAAATCATATATAGTTATAATTATTTCGCTTGTTTTACTAGCGAGTGGGCTTGCTTATTTAAATTTTAACTCAAGTGGTAGCGAAGTTCCTATTGAAACTGCTGATTCAACATCAACTTTAACCAAGCCTTTTGATTATGATGAATATTTCTTACAAGTAAGAGATAGCATCAAACCTGAAATAAAATTCAAAATTGATAGTTTAGAGCGTTTAATTAAAAGCGATACTGGAAATTATCAAGCACATGTATTACTTGCTCGTTTATACGATGACGCACAATTAGGTTTAATTGCAGCGCAATATGTAAACGATATAGCAGTAAGACTAAATGACGAGAGATCGTGGTTTAATGCAGGTTTTAAATTTTATGATTTTGCAGCTAACACAGCAGATACAGGCGCTCAAATTTATGCATCGAAAAAAGCAATTGCTGCATTTGAAAAAGTAATAGCAATTAATGAACACAACCTAGAAGCAAAAAACGCAATGGCTATTTGCTATGTTCAAAACGATTTAGATGTAATGGCTGGAGTTCAACTTTTAAAAGATGTAATAAAGCGCGATTCTAATAATGTACAAGCGAATTATACATTAGGAATGTTAAGCAGAAGAAGCGGCCAATGGGACAAAGCACGCATACGTTTCGAAAAATTAGCTCAGCTAGATCCTTTGAATAGTGAAGCATATTTTTACTTAGGTGAAGCATACAGTAGCTTAAATATGAAAAAAGAAGCTATTATTGCCTACGAAACTTGTATGAATTTAATTCCTAACGAAGATTCGAAAAAGGATATTAAAAAATTAATTGATAATCTTAAACAAACAAAATAAAAACTATGCCAAGCGGTAAAAAAAGAAAAAGACATAAGATTGCAACGCACAAACGTAAAAAACGTCTTCGTAAAAACAGACATAAGAAAAAATAGTTTAGTGTAACAACTAAATTACGTTTGTAATCTTAAATAAGCCAACCGCTTTCGGATAAACCGGTTAAGGCTTCAATTCATTAAAACTTAATCAATTGGGTATTATTATACCTTTGATTAAGTTTTATTGTTTTAAACGAGTGCTAATTTACATGTATTTACATGCAAATACTTTGTTGATTAATCACTTATGTTTAAGTAAATATGGTATTTATTTAAAACTTATCCCCTTCAATTATCAATTTAACTAACGAAAAAACCTCAACCTATGGTAATTGAAAATATTTTAAAAAAGGGAAACTTTAAATAGTGAATAACGAAATTATAATAAACGCAGACCCCAATGGCAATGTTCATATTGCTATGATGCGTGATAAAAAACTAGTAGAGCTTCATCATGAAAAAGCAGATAATGCTTATTTGGTTGGTGATATTTACTTTGGTACTGTAAATAAAATAATGACGGGTTTAAACTCGGCATTTATTGACGTGGGCCATGAAAAAGATGCCTTTTTGCATTATCATGACCTTGGACCTCAGGTTCAATCATTACAAAAATGGATAAAACTTGTTAGAAATGGTAAATTAACATCGGCTATTGAAAACGATGTAATGGAGCCAGATATAGAAAAACACGGTAAAATTGGTACTTTACTGAACCGTTTTCAACAAGTTGTAGTACAAGTTGTTAAGGAACCAATTTCCAATAAAGGACCCCGTCTTTCGAGCGAAGTTAGCTTACCAGGGCGTTTTATTGTATTAATTCCATTTGATAACAATATTTCTATTTCGAAAAAAATAGTAAAACACGATGAGCGCAACAGACTTAAAAAGCTGATGCAAACCATTAAGCAACCTAATTTTGGCGTAATTATTAGAACCAATGCCGAAGGCGTTAGTGTAGAAGAATTACAAAAAGATTTGGAAGAATTAATGGCCAAATGGGAAGTAGTTTTTACTCAATTAAAAAATGCCAATCCTCCTCAAAAACTTTTAGGCGAAAGCGAGCGTACTTTAACATTGGTGCGTGATTTGGTGAACGAAGATTTTACTGGAATTCATGTAAATGATAGTTACTTGTATGGCGAAATAAAGAACTATGTTAAATCAAAAAGCCCTCAACTTGAAAAAATTGTAAAACATTATACTGGTAAAACTTCCATTTTTGAGCATTTTGATGTAGAAAAACAAATAAAAACTAGCTTTGGTAAAGAAGCTAATTTTATGGGTGGTTGCTATTTAATTATAGAGCATACCGAAGCCATGCACGTTATTGATGTAAACAGTGGAAACATTAGCGCACGCAATGAAGCACAAGAGGATAATGCTTTACGAATTAACTTAGAAGCAGCAACAGAAGTGGCTCGCCAATTACGCTTACGCGATTTAGGTGGAATTATTGTAGTTGATTTTATTGACCAAAAAACTGCTGGAAACCGTAAGTTGGTTTACGAAAAACTGAAAGAAGAAATGAAAAGCGATAGAGCAAAACATAAAATTTTGCCTATGAGTCCTTTTGGTTTGGTAGAAATTACACGCCAACGCGTAAGACCAGAAATGAATGTAGTTACTACCGAAAAATGCCCAACTTGTAATGGAACAGGCGAAATTCAAAATAGTGTAGTACTACTTGATGAAATTGAAAATCAAGTAAAGTATTTAATAGAAAATGTACACCACAAAGGATTTAGCTTGGAGTTAAACCCATATTTAGCAGCCTATTTTATTCATGGTGGTTTAAAATCGCCACGTATGAAATGGTTTATTAAATACAAACGTTGGATAAAAATTAATAAAGTAAACACCCTTTCAATGGTGGATTACCGATTTATAGATAAAGATGGCGAAGCAGTAGTTTTTTAAAAAACAAATCTTGATTGATGGTGCCTCTGCGCGTAAACACCAACAGTGGCATCATTAAATGAAAAATCCGCAAAGCTAAAACTTTACGGATTTTTTTTAGTTAAAATTCGTTTTTGGGTCAGTTCGAGCGTAGTCGAGAACAGCAACGGATAGGTTCTCGACTTCGCTCGAACTAACAAAGCAACTC
>JAAFJM010000007.1 GCA_013298895.1 Bacteroidota bacterium
TTATTATTTATAAATCCACATGAGAACAGGTTTAGCACTTGATTTTAACAATGGATCAATTATTTTGAAACTGTTATCGGAAATAGTTGGACATCCCCAACCTTCTGGAGTTCCATCAGGATAAACCTCTTCGTCTGAAATAACCTCCCACGAATGAAATACAATAAACCGCTTAAACGCATTGCTGTTGGTAGGCTCCAAACCATGTAAAACATATTTTACATGTACTCCCCAATCACTATATGCACGTTCCCCAATTTTATATTTTCCTAATGAAGAGCAGTGGCTTCCATCGGTATTACTAAATTTAGGATTTTCCTTCGAAAAATCATTATTCCATGGATTATCACCACAGCCATGCCCAACCAAAAAACTATTGACGATGGTATCTTTTTTAAAATCCCAAACCAAAAACCTTTTCAAACCAGAATGTAAACTCATGTCAATTAAAATACAAAACTCAGTATTGAAATGCTGAGTTTTACAAAACTTAAACGCTAGTTTTGCTTTGGTTTTAGTTTGAATTAGGTTTATAGTTGGGTTTTCAATTACCGAATTTTTTGTTACGGGGTTATTACATCCAATTAAAGATGCCGAAAACACAAATAGGATGGTGTACAGAAGTCTCATTAAATAATATCAGTTTTTTAAAAAAGCATTTACCATCTGAACGAAAATTGGCACATAAAAGTATAAAAAATGATAGCATCCTATTTATAAACACCACAAGCTATGTTTTGAGTAGCTTGTCGGTGTATGATTTAAAGTTATATAAAAATACCAACCTCATGCAAAAGCTCCATCGGAGCGAAACTATGGTAACAAAACAAATAAACCCCACCAACTCAAAGCCCCATAGGGGCGATACTTTTTCTTGTTGGTGATGCTTTACTAAACACCATATGGGCAAAAAGCCAAAGGATTATTGAAATGCTTACCAGCAAGATTCTAGCAAGTTTATTTTATTGTTTCAAAAATTCGTATTCGTAAATTTTAGGAGTAATTTTTTGAGCCAATACATTTAGTTTTTGGCGTAAGTTGCCAATTAGTTCTGTATATGTTTCGTCTGTGCTTTTTGAGTTCATTCTGCCTTTATCGTTGCGGCCTTGAAAATACTCTCTAATATCGTACAAGCTAGCATTTACGTTAATATCTTTTTGCGAGTGGTAGTAACGCCAAAGTTCTCTACCTGCATCAAAAACATCGGTTGCTTCTTCCGAAAATTGTAAAGCTTGATTGGTGCTGTAACTTGCTAGTTTGGCTTTATTTTCTTGGTTAAATAAACCATCATCTTGTTTTTCTGATTTTATTTTTCCTTTTATAAAATCAGTCAAAAAGTTACTTTCAAACTTTTCTTTTGCATTTACTTCACTTTCTGTAAAAGGTATCAAATGGTTTGTGTCTAAATTGCTTTGAATATTATTACTGAAAATAGTAAATGTTAAGCAATCGCTTTGAAATTCAGTATCTGTTTTCCAACCATCATTAGGATATAAAAATTGGTCACGGTCATTTAACCAAGTTTCTTGTATAGTATGACGAACAGTATTATAAATACACATTTCTATGATATTTTTTTTTGTAATAATTGTAAATAATTTTTTCTTAAAATCATTTTCCGTTAAAACGTTTGTAATAAAAACACCTCTGTTGTTTTGCATATCTGTTCCTATCATTCTGAGATATGCTATTCTTTCTCCTTTTTTATCGTAATAGTTTCTCAACCATTCAATAATGTATCTATCGTTTTTATAAGAGTAAATATTTTTGGTTCCAATAAATTCTGCTTTTGCATTAAAAACATCAGCACTTATTTTGTCGAAATCTTCTTTTTTTGCTGTGTCATATATAAAAAATCCGATTGGAAATTTTCCAGTTACATTATCAAAAGTGTCTGCTGGTGTTAAAAAAATTTTTTCGAGCTTCGCTCGAAAATTTTGGCGGAAATCCTTGAAGTTTGAAGATTGCAAATTTTTCAACTTTGAAAAATTTGCAATCTTGCTGGTAGGGATTTCGTCATATAATCTTATCAGAAATTATGCGAAAAGTTCACGAGCAGCTGTACCAATTTTACTTTGATATTTTTCATATACTTTAGTAGAATTAGAAACACCAGTTCTATTTTCTCCTGTCCCTCTATTTGTTTTAGCATTCGATGCTTCAGCATATGGTGGATTAATAAACACAACCAATTTTTTGCGTTTCTCAGGGTCGTTTATAATGTCTTGTAACCCTTGTGGTAGTTTTGAAAAATCATCGTTTAAAAAATCAAATTGAAATACATGGCTTTCTAAAAGGTTAGCACCATGTTCAATGCGTTCGTGCATTACTTTTACATCGGCTTGGTCTAAGGTGCTTGCCCAAATATTGTATTTGTTAGTAAGGCCTACTAATAGGTTTCCTGTACCCGAGGCACAATCCCAAATATAATATTCGTCTTGCCAGTTTTCGCCCAATACATCGGTTAAGTATTTTTGCGAAAGTTCAACCCACGGCCTAGGTGTAAAAAATGCACCTTTACGTTCGCGTATATCTTGAGGCACTAGTAAGTCTCTGCGCTCAATTATATAATCTTGAAACTGTTTAATAGGTGGGCGTTTATAGCGTTTCCAAAAGTGCTGATAAACTTCTCTGTTTTTTATGTTAATAGTGGCATCAAACATTTGCTTGATGTTTTCCTTGGCTATGGTATAACCTTGGTTTTGAAACACCACAAACAAGTTGTCCCTAATAGAAGCATCATCGTCTATTTTTTGCGTGTCTTTATCATCTACAAATAAATCGGCCAAATAAAAATCGCTGTCTAAAATATTGGCTTTTTTTAGGTCGTCCCAATTTACATCTATTATGGGTTTTACAAATTCGAGCCAACGGATATAAATAGGAATAAAATTATTTTTATCTATTTTTATTTTGCTTGCTTCGGTGGCTTTGGCTATGTTATTGGCTATAAAAAATTTTAACTCTTTTTCGTCAGTTTGGTAATCGTAAACGGAGCTATTTTTATTAAGGGTAGCTTCTATTCTTTCCCTAATGAGTTTAAATTCCTTTGTATCGTGGTTACTTGGGGTTACGTTCCAGTTAAAGTCGTTAAGGTAAAATATATCTTGAATGCTGATGTATGGCACAAAAGCAATTTTTTTAAAATCGAAAGCACCTAGAAAAGCAGGAGGTAAAGTTTTATCGAAGGTGCGGGCTTTGCCAATGGTTAATACTAGCTGCACAAACATAGTAGCCACATCAAAATTACCAGTTTTAGCTTCTGCCCAAAGTAGCGGTGTTCTGCCAAATAAACTATCTTGTTTTGGCAATACGGTAAAGTCAATATTTCCTAAAATTTCGGTAGTATCGAAGGCTTTAAACCAATCGGCACCCACCTTATTTTTAAGTTCTTCTTCTCTAATGTTTTTATATTTCATTTACTACTTATACTTAAAACTACTTGATGCCGCAATAATACAAATTAAAGCGTATTTTATGAGGTGGGGGTGAGGGGGGGGGTTATGCTCTCTTTGTGGGCGAATTAGATTTAGTTGGGGCTTTTTTTAGTTCAAATCCTTTAAACTTATCACCCGTCTGTAACCAAGAAATTTTACTTGGAATTATGTTCAATGTTCCTAATGTACTATTTACTACTTTTAAGTTTGCTGATTTGGGATTTATCAGATTTTGGATTGGTATTAACCACATACCAGCACATTTAAAAGACCTATCAAGTGTAACAACTATCAAATAGTCTGCTGATTTGCCTACCAAATTATTTAGGCGTCTTGTTTCGCTAACCCTTCGTCCGCTCTCGTAAACTCGCCTTGTTTTAATTTCAAATGTCAATCCGTTTTCGTGTCTTGCATCAATTCCTTTCTCGTTTTTGTTTTCACTTTGATTTAGGTTTAGTTTTCTGCAAGCATAAAACTCTCCAATGTCACCAACAATGCGTCTGCTGCGTATGATTTCTGATTCTTCTAAGCTGTTATAAGCAACAGCAAATTCATTTATTGCTGTTTTAGCTTTGGTGGGTATTTTAATTTTTGCTCCATCTATTTGCTCAAAAGTTGAAATTGTCGAAGCGGTAATTTTAAGTTCTCCGTTCTTGATTTTTTTTGATGGAACAATGATAATTTTTAATGGTGTATAGAGTCTGTCAAAATAAACAATTGCTAAAGTGTCAAACAGGTTATGTTCCAAATCTTTTAAGTTATAACTAAAATTGTTTTTAGAAATAACCTTTGCTTTTACTTGATAGCGTTCTCCATTTTCAGAAACTCCGTCAACTGCTTGTGTTACTCTATTTGATTTCTTTAAGTTGAAATGTTTGCAAACGACATACTCTCCAATTTCACCGGTAAAACTGTCCGTAGCAATAACTCCTAGGTCGAATAACTGGTCGCTTTTGTCTGCAAAATTGTTAAGTAATTTTTCTTGTTCTTTAGTAAACATATTTTCTTTTTTGAGTGTCGTACTAAGTTTGATTGTAACTTGTTTATTGAGGAGGTTTTTTTTGATACTTCCCCAAAAAACAAACCATACCTTTTGGCATGGTTTGTTTTACTTTTCTATATTACAAACATATTTATTACACGCATTAAAACAAGTTAATTTTAATTTTTATTTAAGCATGCTTGTGTGGCTTTAATTGGTGTTTGGTTTTTGTTTGGCTTTTATAGTAAACAGAAAACAAATGGAACGCGAAGTTCGGAATGTTGAATGCGGAATTTGAATTCGATTGTAAATGAATAAAAGCAAGTTTATCAAAACCCTGAAAGGGTTTAATTTGAATAGCCACGAATGAAATTCGTGGTACAATGAAACATGCAACAAAAGCAACTACGAAGTCGTTGAATAACCGATACGGAATGCGGATTTCGGAATGTAGAATGCGGAATATGAATTCAGTTAAATGAAGGAAAGTTATAGTATCAAAGTGTTGTTTACGCTTCGTCCGAAAGCTATCGAACTTCGCTCAGCGACCGAACAACGGCAGGCAACTGAATACGAAAGCAATGATTATCCCTTGTTAAGGAAGATGCCTTCGGCATGACTGGGCAACAATAAGCAATAGGCAAAGGGCAATAGGCAATAGGCAAAGGGCAATAAGCAAAAAGTAATAAGCCTTCCAACCATTCAGCCATTCAACAATTCAACAATTAATCAGTTAACCAATTAAACAAAGCCTTTGACAAGCTCAGTGACCGTTAATTAATTCCATTTTCGTTGACCATCGTCAATGGTCCATCGTCCATGGTCTATTAAGAATCAAACAAAACTCGCAACTCTTCAACCCGTAACTCAAAAACCAACATACTCTTTTTTACTGACCCACATCATACCTCAATTTCAAACTAAACTATACATTTGAACTATGAAAAAATGGGTATTTGCAATAGTTATAGTTTCCGTTTTCACGGCTTGCAAAAAAAAGGTTGAAAAGATTAAACCAATTCAACAAGATATTACAGAATCGGTATATGCATCGGGTACCATTAAGGCCGAAAACCAATACCAAGTTTATGCTGCGGTTAATGGCATTATCAACCAAATAATGGTAACCGAAGGTAGTTTGGTACAATTAAATACGCCTTTATTGTCGGTTCAAAACGAAGCCTCTAAATTAAATTCAGAAAACGCCAAACTTGCCGCAGGCTTTAACGATTTTAGCGCTAATCAAAGCAAGTTAAACGATTTAAAAAACACCATAGATTTAACCAAGGCTAAGTTTTTAACCGATTCATCGTTATATGTACGTCAGCAAAATTTATGGAAACAGCAAGTAGGCTCTCAAAACGATTTAGACCAACGCGAACTAGCTTTTCAAAACTCCAAAACCACTTATTTATCGGCTTTAATTAAGTACCAAGATTTAAAACGTCAGTTACAGTTTACATCGCAACAGGCGCAAAAAAACTTAAGCATTGCCCAAAAGCAATTGAACGATTTTGTGGTTAAAAGCGAAATAGAAGGCAAGGTGTATAGCATTTTAAAAGAAAAAGGCGAAATGGTAAATAACCAAACACCCATTGCCATTATTGGGTCGGCCAACGATTTTAAATTGGAGTTGCAAATAGACGAATACGATATTGTAAAGGTGCAATTAGGGCAATTGGTTTTAATATCGTTAGATAGTTACAAAGGCCAAGTGTATGAGGCTACGGTTAGTAAAATTAACCCCATTATGAACGAAAGAACCAAAACTTTTTTAGTAGAAGCTAAGTTTACCAAAAAGCCTCAAACATTGTATCCAAACCTTACTGCCGAAGCCAATATTGTAATTCAAACTAAAAAAAATGTAATTACCCTGCCTCGTAATGTGGTAAGCGATGATGGTTTTGTAACCAATGCCAAAGGCGATAAAATAGCAGTAAAAATTGGTTTGAAAGATTATAAAATGGTTGAAATTTTAAGTGGTGTTTCAGTAGCTGACGAATTAATAGTACCTGCCAAATAATGAACATCAAATTACTTTTAACCATAGCCAAATCGCTGTTACTAGCGCGGTGGCGACAAACATTGGTAGCAGCCATTGGAGTTACTTTTAGCATCACCATGTTTATTACTTTGCTTAGTTTTATGAGCGGCCTTAACGATTTATTGGATGGTTTGATTTTAAACCGAACGGCTCATATCAAATTGTTTAACGAAATAAAAGCCACCAAAGACCAACCTATTGATTTATCGGATAAATTCAAAAGCAGCTATCATTTTATACATTCTATAAAACCAAGTAATGCCAGGCAAGAAATTTATAATAATGGCGCCATTTTAAAAGCATTGAACAGTGATAAAAGGGTAAAAGGCATTGCACCTAAAATAATTGCGCAAGTGTTTTACAATGTGGGTGCTATTGATATTACAGGCGTTATAAATGGCATAGATGTAGAAGCTGAAAACAAGTTATTTTTCTTTAACGATTATGTAACTGCGGGCAATTATATTGATTTACTGAATGTGCCCAATAGTATTATTTTAGGTAAAGGAGCAGCCGAAAAAATGTTGGCTAATATTGGCGATGTAATACAAATTACTACTCCTAAAGGCGACAGAATTCAGTTGAAAGTAGTTGGCTTTTTTCAATCGGGGTTGGTTGAGTTAGATAAAGTTCAAAGTTATTGCTCGTTAACTACCACTCAGAAATTATTAGGCAAGTCGAGTAATTACATTACCGATATTCAAGTTAAATTGAACGACATGACCACTGCACCTGTATTGGCTAAAGAATATGCCAATACTTTTGGAATAGATGCCGAAGATATTCAAACCGCTAATTCACAGTTTGAAACCGGAAGTTCAATAAGAACATTGATTTCGTATGCAGTAGGAATAACACTTTTAATAGTAGCAGGTTTTGGAATTTACAATATTTTAAACATGATGATTTACGAAAAAATGGATTCTATTGCCATTTTAAAAGCCACAGGTTTTTCGGGTAAAGATGTAAATACCATATTTGTGGTAATAGCTTTAAGCATTGGCTTTTTTGGTGGTTTGGTAGGGCTTTTGTTCGGTTTTGGACTGTCGTCAGTCATTGATCAAATTCCGTTTAATACAGCTTCATTACCTACCATTAAAACTTATCCCATTAATTACAATCCTAAGTTTTATACCATAGGCATTACTTTTTCGTTAATCACCACCTACTTTGCTGGTTTATTTCCTGCGCGCAAAGCCAGTAAAATAGACCCTGTAGTAATAATAAGAGGAAAATAACATGAGCCAAATAGTATTACAAGCAAAGGGGATTAACAAAAGTTTTCACGACCCTATTACCATTCAAATTTTAAAAGACATCAACTTTACGGTTAACAAAGGCGAGTTTGTGTCGGTAATAGGGAAATCAGGTTGTGGCAAGTCCACCTTGCTTTATATTTTATCAACTATGGATACCGATTTTCAGGGCGAGTTATTGATAGATGGCGAAAGCACTAGGAATAAAAAAGAAGGTCAGTTGGCTTTGGTGCGCAACGAAAAAATTGGTTTTGTATTTCAGTTTCATTATTTGTTAAACGAATTTAGTGTGCTGCGCAATGTAATGTTGCCGGGTTTAAAACTAGGCAAATACTCGGAAGAAGAAGTAGAACACAGAGCCATGCAAAAACTGAAGATTTTAGGCATTGAAAACGAAGCCCACAAAATGGCCAATCAACTTTCGGGCGGACAAAAACAGCGTGTAGCTATAGCCCGCGCTTTGATTAATGATCCATTGATAATTATGGGAGATGAACCAACAGGAAATTTGGACAAAAAAAATGGTAAAATTGTATTCGATATTTTTCAAGAACTGGCACAGGAGTTTAAGCAAACACTGTTAATTGTAACCCACGATAACGAATTTGCCAACAGCACCGACCGCATTATTGAAATGGAAGATGGACGCATTGTTAAATTATGATTTTTGAATTATGAATGTTGAATTATGAATGCTGGATTATGAATGCTGAATTGCAAATTATAAACTACGAATTATGAATTGCCACATGTTCCGAAAACTTTCGAGAATTAGCCTGTGGATGAGGTGATGAACAAAGAGTTTTGAATGCTGAATTATAAATGCTGAATGAATTGCCACATGGCTTTAGCCTGTGGATGAAATTATGATTTATGATTTATGATTTTTGAATTATGGATTTTGAATGATGAATTATAAATTTTGAATTATGAATGAATTGCCACATGTCTTTAGACTGTGGATTAAATCATGAACTAAGAACTAAAAACTAAATCACGCAAGGCGTGAAAAAACTAAAAAAACATGGAAACAATACAAGGAAAAGATTTTTCAAATGGCAAATTATCAAATATGGAATACGATTCGGTGCTGTTTGCTGATTGTAATTTCTCTAAAGCCGATTTATCGGGGGTAGCCTTTATTGATTGTACTTTTAAAACTTGCGATATGAGTTTGGTTAAGGTAAATAATACGGCATTTAACAATGCGCAGTTTATCAATTGTAAGTTGTTAGGCATCGATTTCAGTAGGTGTAAAGACTTTTTATTATCGTTTAATTTCGATACCTGCACCCTCGATTTTGCTTCGTTTTATCAAAAGAAAATCAAGAAAACCATTTTTAAAGATTGCAGTATAAAAGAAGTTGATTTTAACGAAACCGATTTAACTGAATCTAGGTTTGTGGAATGCGATTTAACATTGGCCGTTTTCCAACAGAGTATTTTAGAAAAAGTAGATTTTAGAAAAGCTTATAATTATGGAATTGACCTAGAAGTAAACAAGGTGAAAAATGCCCATTTCGCTTCCTCAGGCTTGTCGGGTTTATTGTTAAAATACCCCATTATTATTGATTGAAACAGCTTTGTTTGAATGAAATTAACTAACTAAAAAATTTTAAAATCAATAGTTAAGATGGAAGTAAATTTGCTTTATACATCAAGTATAAAATTATTTATACAATAGGGAGTGAAAAGCAATTTATAACAGATTCTACTAAAATGATTACCAAAATCAACTTTAATATTGGCTTTTAAATAGGAATTTTGTAACAAATATCCTTGTTCAATCATTAAAATAATAATTAAATTGCAGCATGAATAAGCGCGTTATACTTTTAATTTTAGATGGCTGGGGACAAGGAACCAAATACCCAGGCAATGCTATTGAATTAGCCAATACTCCAAACTTTGATCATTTAATAAAAACCAATCCGCACTGCTTATTAAAAACCAGTGGCGAATCGGTTGGGTTGCCCGATGGGCAAATGGGAAACAGCGAAGTAGGTCACATGAATATTGGTGCGGGCAGAGTGGTTTACCAACAATTGGTATTGATTGATAAAATGTTTCGCGAAAATAAAGTGGCTGAAATTGCTGTATTAAAAAATGCCATTGAATATGCCAAAACCAACCACAAAAAAATTCATTTAATGGGTTTATTAAGCGATGGTGGCGTGCATAGCAGCTTAAATCATTTAAAAGGATTATGTACTATTTTCAAAGAAGCTAATTTTAGTAATTTTTACTTGCACGCTTTTACAGATGGCCGCGATACTGACCCCAATAATGGCATCAATTATTTAAAAAATACTTTACAACATTTAGAAAAAACCAATGGAAAATTGGCAAGTGTTATTGGTAGATATTACGCCATGGACCGCGATAAACGTTGGGAGAGAGTAAAGCTGGCTTACGATTTAATGGTGAATGGAGCTGGCGAAAAAACCAATGATATTTTAGCCACAATTCAGCAAAAGTACGATGCAGGCGAAACCGATGAGTTTTTAAAACCATTGGTTTGTGTTGATAAAAATAACAATGCTTTAGCCACAATTAGTCCTGATGATGTAGTAATTTGTTTCAACTTCAGAACCGATAGAGGTCGCGAAATTACACAAGCTTTAACGCAAGAAGATTTTGCTGAACAGCAAATGAAAAAATTGCCTTTAAAATACATTACGTTGACTGCTTACGACAAAAACTTTAAAAACGTAGAAGTCATGTTTGCCGATATTGAGTTGAACAATACTTTAGGCGAAGTGTTGGAAACCAATAATAAAAAGCAAGTGCGCATAGCCGAAACTGAAAAATATCCGCATGTAACTTTCTTTTTTAGTGGCGGACAAGAAAATGAGTTTATTGGTGAAACACGCCACATGGCACCATCGCCAAAGGATGTTCCAACCTACGATTTTAAACCTGAAATGAATGCTGAAGGTGTTTGCCAATTTACCTTAGATGAAATAGCCAAAAACGAAGCTGATTTTATGGTGGTAAATTTTGCAAATCCTGATATGGTGGGACATACAGGTGTGATAAGTGCCGAAATAAAAGCAGTAGAAAAAGTAGATGAATGTTTGGGACGAATTGTTCCTGAAGGTTTAAAAAATGGATACTCTTTTTTAATAACTGCCGACCATGGAAATGGTGAATTTATGTTGAACGATGATGGCTCGGCCAATACAGCACATACCACAAACGAAGTGCCATGCATTTTAGTAGAAACAGAACACACACATCATTTAAATAATGGTAAATTAGCCGATTTAGCCCCAACCGTATTAGCATTAATGGGCATAAACCAACCAACAGAAATGGATGGCAAATGCTTGATTAATAGAAATAAAGAAACAGTGGCTTTGTAAGGATTAAATAATTTTTATAACTTTTTACTTTAATATAATTGGGTTGACATTAGTGGATGATGTAAAGTTTAATTGTTTGCATATAAGTTAGTATTCTATAAGATTAATTTTTAGGTTTTTAAATTGGAATAATCGCTAAATTTAGTAGTATTGTTTTTCAATAATTGCATCAAATATCCTAATGATTAAAAAGATTTCCTTTGTATTAGCCATTTGTGTTTTGCTATTAAACGCTCATGCGCAAGTATTGCCTTTGATTCCCCAACCTAATAAAGTGGAGTTACAAAAAGGTAATTTTACTATTAATAAAAATACGATTATTTTTGCCGAAAAAAATTCGGACGAAGCAGCTTATTTGCAGCAATACATTTTAGAAAATTATGGTTTAAAATTGAAGGTTTCCCATAAAATAAAGTACGAAACAAATACAATTACTTTTTTAAAAGCAACTGAAAAAGCTTGTGAAAACAACAAAGAAGAATACCAATTAAATGTTGCTACTAACTCAATCAAAATATTTGCAACAACCAATACTGGAATTTTTTATGGTATTCAAACATTGATTCAATTATTACCAATTGATAAAAATGCTGCTCTAACTGTTCCTTCTTTAATTATAAACGATGCTCCACGCTACCAATGGCGTGGCATGCATTTAGATTGTAGCCGACATTTTTTCACCAAACAAGAAGTAAAGAAATATATTGATTATTTGGCCATTTATAAGCTAAATGTATTTCATTGGCATTTGGTAGATGACCAAGGTTGGCGCATTGAAATAAAAAAATACCCATTATTAACCCAAATTGGAAGCAAACGCAGCGCTACTTTAATTGGTAAACCCACTTTTGATACCAATGGTAATCCATCGCCTAACGATAAGTATGATAGCACTTTATACCAAGGTTTTTATACCCAACAAGATGTAAAAGAAATTGTGGCTTATGCCCAAAAACGCCATATTACCGTAGTGCCCGAAATAGAAATGCCAGGCCATTCCTTGGCTGCTTTAGCTGCTTATCCTCAGTTTGCTTGTAATCCTGGCCCTTTTCAAACTTTCAGCCGTTGGGGTGTTTCCGATGATGTTTATTGTGCAGGAAACGATGAAACATTTACTTTTTTAGAAAATATTTTAACTGAAGTAATGAAGTTGTTTCCTAGTAAATACATTCATATTGGTGGCGATGAATGTGTAAAAACCAAATGGAAAGCTTGCCCCAAATGCCAAAAACGCAAAGCCGATGAACATTTGGAAGATGAAGAAGCATTGCAAAGCTATTTTATTACCAGAATTGAAAAAATGGTGAATGCCAATGGACGCCAAATTATTGGTTGGGACGAAATTTTAGAAGGTGGCCTTGCGCCAAATGCAGCTGTTATGAGTTGGCGAGGAATTAATGGAGGCATTGCCGCAGCCAAACAAAAACATTTTGTGGTAATGAGTCCCGGTCGTCCTTGTTATTTCGACCATTACCAAAGCCGTGCTAAAGACAAAGAACCTGTGGCTATTGGTGGTTTTAATCCGCTCGATTCGGTTTATAATTATAATCCAACACCCGATTCGTTAAATGCCTATGAACAAAAATACATTATGGGTGCTCAAGCCAATGTTTGGACAGAATATATTACCACATTTTCACATGTTGAATACATGTCGTTGCCACGAATGAGCGCACTTTCTGAGGTTTTATGGACTAATACCGAAAATAAAAATTACCAAAGTTTTATTGATAGACTAAAGCTTCATTCAGCCATTTTAGACAGAATGAAAGCCAATTATGCCAAACACTTTAACACCACCAATTAATGACAGATAGAAGAAAATTTTTAAAAACATCGGCTTTAGCTTCAGCTGCATTATTGGTAAATGCTTGCAGTACTGATAAACCCAAAGCTAATACCAAAGTAAACAAACCCATTGTACTTTCTACTTGGCGTTTTGGAATAGAAGCTAACCAAGCTGCTTGGGATATTTTAAGTAAAAACGGTAAAGCTTTAGACGCGGTAGAAGCAGGTGTTATGGTTCCTGAAGGTGACCCAAAGGAACGCAGTGTTGGTTATGGCGGCAGGCCTGATAGGGATGGTCGCATTACTTTAGATGCTTGCATCATGGATGAACTTTCAAATATTGGTTCAGTAGCAGGTTTGGAGTTTATAAAACACCCAATTTCAGTAGCTAGGGCTGTTATGGAAAAAACGCCACATGTAATGTTAGTTGGAGATGGCGCTCTGCAATTTGCGCTTTCGCAAGGTTTTAAAAAAGAAAACCTGATGGTGGAAGAGTCAGAAAAAGAATGGAAAGAGTGGCTAAAAAAATCTGAATATAAGCCCATTGCAAATATTGAAAACCATGATACCATTGGCATGATAGCTTTAGATAGTCATGGAAATCTATCAGGTGCTTGTACCACAAGTGGAATGGCTTTTAAAATGCATGGCCGAGTAGGCGATTCACCTATAATTGGTGCAGGTTTATATGTAGATAATGAAATTGGTGCTGCCACGGCCACAGGTCATGGCGAGGAAGTAATCAGAATTGCTGGTTGCCATTTGGTGGTAGAGTTAATGCGCCAAGGAAAAACACCTCAACAAGCTTGCGAAGAAGCTGTGGCTAGGGTAGTTAAATTAATGGATTTACGTAAAAAGGATTTAAAAGATATTCAAGTTGGTTTTATAGCACTGAATAAAAATGGCGAAACCGGTTCGTATTGCGTGCAAAGTGGTTTTAACTATGCCGTTTACGATGCCTCAGGAAACCGATTGATAGATGCAGGTTATCATATAAAAGTTTAATAATAGTAATATGAACAGAAAACTGGAAATAGCTTGTTTTAACGCTGAGTCCGCTTTGGTGGCCCAGCAAGCAGGCGCTGATAGAATTGAGTTTTGTGCCAATATGGAAGTAGGTGGCACTACTCCTTCGTTAAGCGATTTTTTGACCATAAAATCAAAAACCGATATTCCAGTTTATGTAATGATAAGGCCACGTGGAGGCGATTTTGTTTACTCTAATGCCCATTTTGAACAAATGCGCAACAGCATTATTCAGTTTAAAAATGCAGGTGCAAATGGTTTTGTATTTGGAATTTTAACTGCAAATGGCGAGGTAGATATTAACAGAAATAAACAATTAATTCAGTTAGCCGATGCTGTTCCTTGCACGTTCCATAAAGCTTTTGATGCTGTTTTAAATCCAATTGTTGCTTTGCAACAATTAATAGCAATTGGTTTTAAAAATGTGCTTACATCAGGTCAGCAACCTACCGCTATGCAAGGTGTTGATTTGTTAAAACAACTCACCAATAATGCTAATAATCAAATAAATATAATGATAGGCGGCAGTGTTCGTTCTAACAATATTGCAGAATTAAAGCAAGAAATTCCTTCCAAATGGTTTCATTCATCAGCTATTTTACAAGGAAGTGCTGCCGATTATGATGAAGTAAAAAATTTAAAAGCAAAACTAGTTTGAAAAAAAATTTACTACTACTTTTTATTTATATCTTATTGCCTTTACTGGCTTTTAATCAATCATTTGAAAAGAATTTAAGCAAAGAAAAATGGCAGTTTAAAAATGCCAAGGAAACAGAGTGGTTAAAAGCCACCGTTCCAGGAACCATACATACCGATTTACTCATTTTAAATAAAATTCCTGACCCGTATTTAGCCAATAACGAAAGTGTTTTACAATATTTAGAAAACGAAAACTGGGATTACAGAACCAATATTTTAATTACTAAAGCTGAACTATATAACGAACATATTGATTTACAGTTTGAAGGACTTGATACTTATGCCAAAGTTTTTGTAAACGATTCGTTGGTTTTGGAAGCCAATAACATGTTTAGAACTTGGATTATTGACATAAAAAAAGGGTTACACGTAGGCAAAAATACCATTTATATTCAGTTTGAATCTGCTGTAAATAAGGCTAAAGCCGAGGCTGCTAAATTGCCTTACACATTGCCTGGCGATGAAAAAGTTTTTGTTCGTAAAGCCCAATATCAGTTTGGTTGGGATTGGGGCCCGCGTTTTGTTACTTGCGGTATTTGGAAAGATGTAAAGTTGAAATTTTGGAACCAAGCTAAAATCAATAATATTCAGTTTATTCAAAAAAGTTTAACCAGCACCAAAGCGTTTGTTGAGTTTAAATTGCAAATTAAAAGTTCTTTAGACGATATGTTTCAAATTAAAGTTTTGGATAACAATGCTGTTAAAGTTTTTGATATGAATGTTAATTTACAAAGTGGTTTAAATTCCATAAAATTAGCAATAGAAATAAAAGACCCCAAACTTTGGTGGACCCATAATTTAGGAGAACAAAATTTATATAATTATGCTTTTAAATTAACTAATTCCAAACGATTTGTAGATTCAGCAAGTGTTACTTTTGGCTTACGAACCATTGAGTTAATGCAAGAAAAAGACAGCATTGGTCAATCGTTTTATTTTAAACTAAATGGTGTGCCAATTTTTGCCAAAGGCGCTAATTATATTCCTGAAGATAATTTTTTGCCACGTGTAAATTTAGCTAAAACCAAAGAGCTAATTAAAAATGCCAAATCCGCTAATATCAATATGCTCAGAGTGTGGGGTGGAGGCGTTTATGCAAGTAACGATTTTTATAAATTATGTAATCAAAATGGAATTTTAGTTTGGCAAGATTTTATGTTTGCGTGTGCCATGTATCCTGCCGAAAATGAATTTTTGGCAAATGTAAGTGCCGAAATAAACGACCAAATTATAAGGTTACGAAATAATCCGAGTTTAGCTATTTGGTGCGGCAATAACGAAATAGATGAAGGCTGGAAAAATTGGGGTTGGCAAAAACAGTTTAAATACTCAACGGCCGATTCTGCAAAAATTGCGGAGCAGTACAAAACTTTGTTCGAAATTGTAATTAAAAATGCGGTGTATGACTTGGACAATTCAAGGTTTTATTGGCCAAGTTCTCCAAGCATTGGCTGGGGGCGAAAAGAAAGTTTAATCCAAGGTGATGCCCATTATTGGGGAGTTTGGTGGGGCATGGAGCCATTTAAAATTTACCAAAATAAAGTTGGAAGATTCATGAGCGAGTATGGTTTTCAAGGAATGCCATCAGTTCAAACTTTTAAAAATATGGGTGCGTTGCATTTAAAAGAAGGACAAAATGTGTTGGATTCTACTGTTTTAAAAACGCATCAAAAGCACCCAATAGGTTATAAAACCATTCAAACTTACATGGAGCGCGATTATTGGGTTCCAAAAACTTTTGAAAACGATGTATACGTTTCTCAATTATTGCAAGCCGAAGGTATAAAAACAGCCATTGAAGCACATAGAAGAGCCATGCCATACTGTATGGGCAGTTTGTATTGGCAGTTAAACGATTGTTGGCCTGTTACCTCATGGAGCTCTTTAGATAATAATGGAAATTGGAAAGCTGCACATTACCAAGTAAAACAATCATTTAATGATGTATTGATTTCATTTCAAGAAAAAGAGGATTCTGTTTTGGTTTATATAGTTTCTGATAAACTGTTTGATTTAAAAGGGAATTTAAATTTGAACATTTTTGATTTTGATGGAAAAACTATTTTCAGCGATACCGTTCAAACCATTGTAAAATCAAATACTAGCAGCATTTATTATTATTTTGATAAAAGTAAATTGAAAGGTGAATTTAACTTTAATAATTTGGTTTTATCTGCTTCTTTTAACGATGAAAACACCAACATAAATGCATTGCATTATTTTGTAAAACCAAAGGATTTATTACTCCAAAAACCTACTATTTATTTTAAATATTTAAATAAAAATCAAATAGAAATTTCAAGTGATAAATTAGCCAAAAATGTGTTTTTAAGAACTGATAACAAATCCTATCAATTTGAAGATAATTACTTCGATTTACTACCAAATGAAAAGAAAATTATTTATATTTCTGGTAAGTATTCTAAAACAGATTTTTTTAATACATGGGCAAAATCTTTATTCGATGCCAAGTAAATGAGTTAATTAATAAACATGGCCTAATGTTTGAAATAACTTGTTCGGTGCATGTATTTTAAACATTCACTTGAATTAAGCACCTAAATAGCTACTTTTGCCCAACTTTAAAAACAAGCAATATTGCTTTATGTTAAAAAAAATACTTTTTTTTCTTTGTATATTGGCTTTTGCTAACCTAGCTAAAGCTCAAAGAAATAACGATAAACCTTATGTGGCCGATACCACCCACTGGAGTAAACCTAAAAAAGCAACTTATTTAGCTTTGGTACCTGGCCTTGGTCAAATTTATAATAAAAAATATTGGAAACTTCCTATTGTTTATGGTGGTTTTGCGGCTTTAATTTATTCAGTTTCGTTTTACCAAAACGAGTACGATATTGTTCGCCAAGCAGTGTTAGATAAAAAGGCAGGAATACCTATTTCTGACCCAACATTACAACCTTTGGATGATGCAAATTTGGTTTCGCTGCGTGATTTTTATAGGGAAAGTAGAGATTTATCGTGGATTGGAATTGGTGGTTTATATGCTTTGCAAATTATAGATGCAGCAGTAGATGCGCATTTGCAAGAGTTTGATGTAAGCGAAAACCTAACTTTAAAATGGCATCCTGATTACAGAGTACAAGCTGGAAGAGCATTTGTTGGTGCCACTCTAAAGTTAGAATTTTAATTTGTAAATTTAGTTTTTTATAAACTTGATGGTATTTCCGCTTTCTGTTTTAATAAAATAAAGGCCTGCATTTAGTTCTTCAATGTTTAATACATTGTTTTGATGCGCTTTTACCGTTTCTTCCATTTTTAGCTCGCCCAATAAATTGTAAATTTTTACTTGGTAAGTTTTATTAAGATTTACACCTTGAATATCTATATTTAATTGGCTTTGCGCTGGATTTGGATAGGCTGAAACGCTTGAAACTATATCCAATTCTGAAGTAGAAGTACTTCTATCTAACTGAATAATTTTAGTTTCTAAAGATGCTAAGTTGATTCCACTTCCTACATTATCATTTATATTTAAGTATTCTGTTTTATTATTCAAAATGTCTTTCGATTTAAAACTACCATTAGCCCAGCCTAAAGTATTTAAACTAGTCACCAAATTATTAGTATTTCTTGCAGCCGTGTTTATCAATACCAAATAATTTTGGTTGTTGTAAGTTCTTATAAATGAAAGAACTGCTGTGTCGGAACATAAAATATTTTGGTATGTTCCAACCGATAAGGCTGCTGTAGCATTTCTAGTTTGAATTAGTTTTTTGTAATAACTCAATAATGAGTTTGTATCTGCATTCATGAGCTGTACGTTATAGCTTGGGTAGTTTAAGTTTACGGCATACCAAGGGTTTACAGTACTAAATCCTGCCGCACTTGAGCTACTCCATTGCATAGGAGTTCTAATTCTTTCATCGGGTTTGCTGCCTTTCATACCTACTTCTTCACCGTAATATAAATAAGGTGTTCCGGGTAAAGTTAAATAAATAGCAGCGGCTGTTTTTAGTTTATAAATATCGCCACTCATTTCGTCAAACACTCGGTTTTGGTCGTGATTGGTTAAAAAAGTACTGAATTTATTGAATTGTAAATTGGCTGTGGCGTAGTTAATTTCGGTTCTTAAAGCTTGTGTATTGTTGGTTTTCATTACACTTAAAATATTGCTTGCTAAGTCAAATTCAAAGCAATTATCTAACTTGTTATTGTAATTTTTAACAGTACTTGTAGCTGTCCAAACTTCGCCAACGGTCATAAAATCAGGATTCAATGATTTGCAGTAAGTATTAAAATCGGCCCAAAACTGATACGTTTCTGGTTGGTTCATTAAGTTTCCACCATTTTCATATAAATACATAGCAGCATCAAGCCTAAAACCATCTACTTTTATGCTATCAATCCAAAACTTGGCTGCATCAAAAATACTATCTCTAACAGGTTGATAATTGTAGTTTAAATCGGGCATTTCGCTCCAAAACAAGGCATAATAATTACTGCTATTTTTGGTGTACCACACATCTTGCCCCCAAGGGCCTTTGTAAGTTGGTCTGGTGCTGTTCCATCTATAAAAATCACGGTAAAATGGGTCATTAGCGGCCGATTTTACAAACCATGGATGTTGGCTTGATGAATGATTAATTACAAAATCAATAATTACTTTAATACCTCGGCTGTGAGCTTCGGTTATTAAAGTTTTAAAATCGGCTAAGGAGCCATATTGAGGATTCACAGCTTTATAATTAGTTACATCATATCCATGGCTGCTTGGCGATGCATTAATGGGCATTAACCAAATTCCTTTTATACCTAAATCAGTTTTGGTGTTCGAATCTCCATCATTCAAATAATTTAATTTTGATGTGAGGCCGTTAAAGTCGCCAATGCCATCGGCATTGCTATCAAAATAACTGCGTACAAATATTTCGTAAAAAACAGATTGATTCCACCAATTAGTGGCAGGCTGCGCCATTAATATGTTTGGAGCTATTAAAATGAAGGTAATAATAAATTTTTGTAAACTTTTTTTCATGTTACGATAGTAATAAATATAACCCAATTGGCTTTAATTTAAATTATAACAATATGGTAAAATTCTAAATACCATAAAAGTAGTTTGGTTTTTGAATTCAATACAAAACTTAATTTTTCCATTTATAAAAATTTACCAATTACATTAAATTCTTTTTTAGCATATTCGCACACTTATGGTTAGTGAAGAATTTGATGAGATAACCAAGCTTAAATGGTATAAAATAGTATTTGGTTTAAAATCGCAATTTGGCAAAAAGCCTGATATGAACGGTATTTTGTTTTTAATTGGAATAAGAGAATTAGGTCAAAATAGAGAGTTTGCAAAACATGAAAAAATGGACTTGTTTCATATCGCAACATGTAAATTACTTAGTTATGAAGGCTATTTTAAATACGAATATACCGATGAAGAAGGCTGGCCTCATTACGATTTGATAACACAACCTCCATATAAAGACCTATTGTCACAAGAATATTATTTACGAAAGCTTGTAGTTAGATATTTTGAAGAAAACGATTTGATAAAAGATTAATTGAACAATGAAAAAGAGCATTTTATTAAGTATTCTATTAGTTTTTGCCATGAAATTAATTGCGCAAAAACCTGCTAATCCAAATATTAAAGTTAAGCCCAAACCAAGTAAAAAGTTAGAGGAATATGTTAAAATAAGTACTAACTATGGCGATATGTTTTTTGTTTTGTTCGATAATACACCTAAACATCGTGATAATTTTAAAAAATTGATAAAAATGCACTATTATGATAGTTTGTTATTTCATAGAATTATAAGGGATTTTATGATTCAAGGTGGTGACCCAAATTCAAAGTTTGCCGATTCTTTAGCAATACTCGGAAATGGAGGCCCTGATTACACCATTCCTGCTGAATTTAGGAATGAAAACGTTCATATTAAAGGAGCGCTTTGCGCTGCTAGAACAGCAGATGAATTTAATCCAAAAAAAGAATCGAGTGGAAGTCAATTTTACATAGTTCAAGGGCGTAAATTTTCTATGTCTGAAATTGAGAATTTGATGAACTCAAGGAATTATAAACGAAAACAAAAAATTTTTAATGACTTTATTTCGAGTGATTCTAGTATTGCTAATAAATTAGCAGATTTACAGAAAACTAAGGGTAAAGATGCAATTTTAAAGTATTTAAGTGAATTACAGCCAACTATTGATAAGTCGTATGAAAACAAAGAGTTTTTATATACTGCTGATCAGGTTTTATTATATAAAGAAAAAGGTGGCACCCCACATTTAGATGATGAATATACGGTTTTTGGTAGGTTAGTTTCAGGTATGGATGTGTTGGATAAAATTGCAACTGTATACGCCAATCCACAAACCAACAGACCAATTATTGATATAAGAATGAATATTAGTCTTGTAAAAAGATAATCTGAAAAAAAAATTGTATTTTGAAAAATAACCTGACATTTTTATTTTTATTTGTTTTTTGTGTTGGTGTTTTGGCGCAGCAAAATGATGAGCAAGTTACTGTAGTTAGTGGTAAAATTATAGATAAACGCAATAAAGAACCTTTACCTTTTGTTACAGTTACCTTTAAAGGCACTCGTATTGGTGTTACAAGCGATTTTGAAGGGAATTTCAAATTAAAAACATCTTTAAAAGTAGATTCAATTAAAGTAAGTTATGTAGGTTACAAAACTTATTATAAACGTATTAATTATGGTCTAACTCAAAATTTAACTATAGAAATGATTGAAGCGAACTCTGAGTTAAAAGCTGTAACTGTTAGAGTTGGAATAAATCCTGCACTTAGAATCATAAATAATGCCCGAAAAAATAAGGATAAAAATAATCAAGAAAATTTAACTGCTTACCAGTACGATAGTTATAACAAGGTTGACATATCTCTTAATAATATAAGTGATGAAATGAAAAATAGAACGGTATTTAAACCAATAAAAGGTTTGTTCGATACTGCTTTTCAAATGAAAAATGAAGATGGAAAATACATTGTTCCATTATTTATTAACGAATCATTTAGTCAATTTTACTATAATAAAATTCCTTCAAAAAATAAGGAGGTTATGATAGCAAGCAATACCACCGGAATAGGTGTTGGCGATAAAAGCTTTATAACTGATTTGATGGGAACAAGCTTACAAAATTTTAATTTTAATAGAAACTTTGTACGTATTTTGGCTAAAGATTTTATTTCGCCATTAAGTAATGTATGTCATACTTATTATATTTATACCTTGCTCGATTCAACCATTGAAAACGGGAAAAAAAATTACAAACTTCAACTAAACTTAAAAGATGAACAGGACCTTGGTTTTTTAGGCCATATGTGGATTGAAGAAGGAACATGGGCTTTAACTCGCATTGATGTAGAAATTTCGAAATATGCCAATATCAACTTTATTGATAGGTTAAAATTACAACAAGAACTAAAGCAAACACCAGCAGGTCCATTTATTCCATATAAAAACAGAATGATAATTGATGTAGCTGAAATGACCAAAAATACTAGTGGAATCATTGCTAAGTTTTATAATTCTTCTTCTAATATAGTGGTAAATGAGCCTAAAGAATTTTCATTTTACGATAGAATTATTGAACGTGCTGAAGAAACTGAATTAGAAAAAGATTCGAACTTTTGGAACTGCAAACGCCCCGAAGCATTTACCGCAATTGAACGCAAAATGTATAACATGGTTGATTCAATTAAGAATTTACCTGCCATTCAAACATATATTGACGTGGTACGAATAGTGGTGGAAGGTTATAAACGTATTGGAGGACTTGATTGGGGGCCATATGTGTTTTTATATGGTTACAATAATGTGGAAGGAAGTAGATTACGCCTTGGCTTTAGAACCAATCAGTTTTTTAGTAGAAAATGGATTTTAAAATCACATTTGGCATTTGGATTTAAAGATGAAAGATTTAAATATGGACTGTCGGCTGATTATATAAGCAATAGGCATGATTGGACGGTTTGGAGTGCTAGTTATCGAGATGATTACGATGTACTTGGAATAACCAACGATTTTGGTCCGGGAAATAATACTTCCAATGTGTTTCAAGCCATCAGTATTTTTGCCGATGGAATTAGGTTAAACAGAACTCACGAGGTTAAATTAGGATTGTTTAAACATTATTCTCGTGATTGGTCGTATAGAATAGGTGCACAGTTTAATATGTTTGATCCATTAGGTGAATTTAGATTTGCTTATAAAACCAATGAAACCGATGGGGATAGTTTAAAAACATCGTTTAATAATACCCAAGTAAGTACCGAAATAAGATGGGCTTACAAAGAATTATTAATAGTAAGAGGAAATGATAGAATTAGAATGGTTCGATCATTATTGCCTGTTTTATCTCTTTCATATACACATGGTTTTAAAGGTGTTTTTGACAGTGATTTTGAATACAATAAGCTGCAATTTAATTTACAACACCATGCAAATACCAGTGTTTTTGGAACAGCCGATTATTGGTTAACTGTTGGTAAAATATGGGGTGTTTTGCCTTATCCTTTATTAGATGTGGCGCGTGGTAACCAAGTATTCCTTTATTCCGATTTTAACTATAGTTTGATGAATTTTTATGAGTTTATTAGTGATGAATACGCTCATTTTACATACGTACAACATTTTGAAGGATTGTTTTTAAATAGTATTCCTGTGGTTAAAAATTGGAAGTGGCGTAATTTTGCTTTTGTAAAAGCGGCTTATGGAAACTTAAATAACAGTAATTATAACTTAACGAATGTGCCCAAAACACCTGATGGGCAAATAACCAATAAAATTAATGCGTTTAAAGACAATATTCCTTATGTAGAAATTGGTTACGGATTTGAAAATATTTTTAGGATTATTTCCATTAATATGGTGCATAGATTAACCTATTTAGACCAACAACCAAACCAAGAAAAACCAAGAGCTTGGGGCATCAATCTTGGATTAAGGTTCCAGTTTTAATAGATTTCATGATATTATCTCTAAATTAAATGTTGTAGATTTATCTGGCGAATTGATTGTTATAATAAGATGGTTGGGAACAGTTGCGGAAAAATAGCAAGTGAAAGTTTAAATTTTTTATTCTCTTATCAATGTTACAGTTCCTTGAATGGCTTTTTTAGATTCATTTTTATTAAATGAATAATTAAAAATAAACGCCTTCAATTATTGATCCGCCATTGTTATTGCTTTGCCCATTCCAATTAATGCCATCGTTTTTATAGCCATCACTATTACCTTCAAAAACCTTTGCTCCCCAACGATTAAAAATTTGAATTTCATAGGTGGCTTCTCCATAAATATCTATGTCAAAAGCATCATTTATTCCACTATGGTTTAGAAACTTACATTTTTATTAAGGAAAAATGGCAAGCCTAACAAAAGCTATTTCTAACCAATTTCAATATAAGTAGCACCACCGCCAAATTTTAACGAATCGGCATCTTCAAAATGTTTGGCTAATCGCTTGTTTTTGGTTAAAAAAGTATGGATTTTATTCTTTAAATATTGGTTTCCAATGCCATGAACATAAACTATACTTTTCATTTGATGCACGTATGCAGCCTCCAATGTTTTTATAAATACATCCATTTGTACACCAATAATATCGTTGGTTTGCGTGGTGTAGCCACGTTCTAATAATTTATCAAAGTGAAGGTCAATAATAGGTTCTGGCTTTTTGCTTAAATCTACTTTTTCAATTACAGTTTTTTCTGCAAAATCTTTTTGTTTTAATGCATTTAAATTGAGTGTGTTAAACTCTTCATTAAGCTTAAACATGTAAGACTGTTTTTGTAAAAAGAAACAGAACTTTAACGATTGATGAAACTCTTTTGGATTTGATTTAAAAGCTATACTTAAAGGCTTGGAAGGGTTAATATTTATGTCATCCGCTAAAATAAATTGAAACAAAAGTGGATTCCATTTTTCGTAATTTTCTAAATTTAGTTTTAAAAAATTCGCGTCCTCTCCACGGCTTAATTTACCGGTTTTGTAAAGATTATACACCTCTTTTTCTTTTTGGTAAACTACATACAATAAAGTATCGCAAGCATTGTTATGTAAAACACCTTCTACTTCATTTTCACCTAATCGGTTATATGCCCAAAATATGCCTAACGGATTGGTGCTCAACTTAGGTTTTAGTTTGTCTTCAATTTCTTTTTTATCATTATTTGGCTTTACATCGTCAAAATCAATTTTAACTACTTCACTTGCCATAACAGGTATTTCAAAATCATCTTCTATAGTTACACCCACCAAGTTTTTTTGTTTAAAACTGGTAACTATACCTTCCATATTTTCGTTTACAAACTTTACTCTATCGCCTAACTTCAACATTGTTTTATCTTATTTATTTTGCTTTGCAATATTAAACCAAAAAGCCGAAGTACTTGCATACATTCGGCTTTTTGAATTGAACTAATTTATGTTATCTAATAATTATTTGCCAATTTTTACTGCAAAATAATCTTGCGTTCCATCGGCATTTACCCCTTCTACCAATACAGCACCTTTTTTACCTTCAAAAGCTGCTTTTACATCGCTTACGGTAGAAACTGGTTTTTTATCAATATTGGTAATCACAAAACCTGCAGGCACTCCAGCAGCTTTTAAAATACTTTTTCCTCCAATATTTTTTACTTTTATACCATTGGCAATTTTAAGTTTTAATCTTTCATCGCGGGTAAGTGTTTCAAAATCGGTATCTAAGGCTTTGTTAACCTCAGTTTTTTCAGCAGTTTTTAAAGCAGTTTTACCATCTAAACCTTTTAGTTTTACATCAAAAAGTTTCTCTTTTCCATCTCTAATCACCTTGATTTTAACTACATCACCTGGATTTTTCTTGCCTATCATTTCTTGCAATTCAGGAGTAGTTTTGGTTTCTGTTCCATCGGCCGAAATAATTACATCATCCGATTTTAAACCAGCATCTTCGGCAGCACTGTTTTCTTTTACATTTCTAACATATACACCTTTTACTTCTTTTAAGCCTAATTTATCAGCTAAAGCGCCATCAATATCGGTAATTTCAACTCCTAAAACACCACGTTGAACAGTACCATATTTTTGTAAATCATTAATTACTTTGCTCATTAAATTACTAGGAATAGCAAAAGCGTAACCTGCATATTGTCCTGTTTCGCTCGCAATTGCAGTATTTATTCCAATTAATTTACCTTCTTGGTTAATTAATGCTCCCCCGCTATTTCCTGGGTTTACCGCTGCATCGGTTTGTATAAACGATTCAATTGGATACTGTTGTCCGTTTCCTCTGTTAATGTTTAAGTTACGGCCTTTAGCACTTACAATACCTGCAGTAACAGTAGATGTAAGGTTAAAAGGATTTCCAACTGCTAAAACCCATTGGCCTACTTTTACCTCATCGCTATTGCCAATTACCGCAAATGGCAAATTGGTTTCTGTAATACGCAATAAAGCCAAATCAGTATTATTATCTTTTCCTAATAGCTCAGCATCATATTCTCGTTTGTCGTTTAAAACTACTTTTATTTTGGTTGCGCCATCTATCACGTGGTTGTTGGTAACAATCAAACCATCTTGCGAAATAATAACTCCACTGCCACTTCCTGCTCTTGGGCCTTGCTGAGGCATACTAAATCCTCTTCCTCCAAAAAAATCAAATGGATTTATTTCTTGTGTTTCGTTTCTACTTTGTGGTGCGTCAACTATTGTTAAAATGTGAACTACAGTTGGAGTTGCCAATTCAGCTATTGCCACAAAATCAGGTCTCTGCCCGCCATCTGACAAACTTGCATACCTTGCTAAGTAATTTTGAGAAAATTCTGTCGCACTTTGTTTACCTCCAAATAATTTGTTTAAGCCAATTGCAGCCAAGCCTCCAAGGCAAGCTACTGCGAAAATTAATGTGTACTTTTTCATTTTTCTTTCAATTAAATTTTAGTAGAATTTTATTCATTCAAAAGTTATACCAATTGCGATTGTAAATTATGTTTGATTTTTTAAAAATATATACTTTTTAAAATCAATATTTGCTTTAAGTTTTAATACATTTATGAAGCAAATTGTTTTTTTATTTCAAAACATGTTTACTTTTTGTTTTAATCCAACATTTTGGTGGATGAACGGTAAATAAATAAAACTTGCACCAATCAAAACTTAGTAGAAATTTGCAATTTTAAAAATAAATGCAACACGATAAACATACTTATTATTTCGAAAAGTATTTGCGCAAAGAAATGTCGCGCAATGAAAAGGATGCGTTTGAAAAAAAATTGAACATTGATGCCACTTTTAAAGCAGATTTTGACAAATATGCCTTAAACCATGATTCTATTTTAAAAGAAGAATTAGAAGAGTATTATAATGAGGAGATCATTCCAGATAAACCCAAAAATTATTCATGGTTATTGGTTCTTGTTTCTGTGTTTGGCTTAGCTTTACTAATTGATTTTTATGCCAATCAAAAATATGCAGAAACGCAAAAACAAAATCAAACTTATAAAGAAGAAATTGTTACTAGGTTTAAAAATGCATTTGTTGAGCCTTTCAAACAAATCAGTTTTAAGAAAAGCGCTAAACAGCTTGATACTATTTACAAACAGCTTACATTTAGTTCGGAGGAAGCACAAGAAAATGATACCAGCATAGTTCAAACACTTGTTGACTCAAGCTTAATTGAAGAAAAAATTATCGATCAGTTTCAGCAAATAATGCGCGATAAAAACTTGGAAAGTAATGTTAAAGATGTTTTTTTGGATGATAGTTTGATGACAGTTGTTGACCTAGAAAAATTCAAAGAAAAGTTTAAAATAATAACATACTCTACAGATAGTGCATTTTCTGATAGCCTTGTTAACAGACTTACTTTGCAATCTTTATCAAAACAAAATAATATAAATAAGCCTTTGTTTGTTGAGTTCTGGCAATCATTAGTTGGTTTTAATGGTTATCAGTTTACTGGTAAAAAATTGGTACTTTATGGTATTAGAAAACCTTTTGAAATATTTATTTTAAAACAAAACAACTTGTTTGTATTACATTCAAAATGGGGTGAAACCGCTTTACAAGCCGATAATCAATTACACAAATTTGAAGACTAAATTTTATAAATACCAAGGAACGGGAAACGATTTTATAATGATTGATGACCGAGCCAAAACTTTTGATGCCAATAATCAGCAACTGATTGAAAACTTATGCGATAGAAGATTTGGAATTGGTGCTGATGGATTAATTTTATTACAAAACCACCCTTCTGCCGATTTTTATATGCAATATTTTAATAGCGATGGTCGAGAAAGTTCTATGTGCGGCAATGGTGGCAGATGTATTGCTCAGTTTGCCAAAGATTTAGGTGTAGTAAATGATTTTGCTACTTTTTATGCCATTGATGGCATTCATACTGCTTCGTATCAAAATAACTTAGTTAGTCTTCAAATGAAAGATTTAACCCAAATGGAGGTGCGCAATGACCAAGTTTTTGTTTTAAATACAGGCTCGCCTCACTTTGTACAATTTTTTGAATATGACGTTGATACAATTGATTTGGTCAGTGAAGCAAAAAAAATAAGATATAACAATGAGTTTGCTACCAATGGAATAAATATAAACTTTGTATCCTTTTACAATAATGAATTAAAAGTTAGAACTTACGAAAGGGGAGTAGAGGATGAAACCTTTAGTTGCGGAACTGGAGTTACAGCCGCAGCAATTGCTTATTCAGGTTTTTCAAAAAATACCCAATCAGAAATGGAAGTTAATATTCAAACCAAAGGTGGAAACCTTTCGGTAAGTTATTTGTTCCAAAATAATGCATACCAACAAGTATTTTTAAAAGGCCCTGCCACATTTGTGTTTGAGGGCGAAATAGAAATTTAAGCAACAAAAGAGCCATCGGCTCGAAAATATTGTAACCGTGGATTTCAATCCACGGAAAAAGAAAAACAAATGCTAATCGTGGATTTTAATTCACGGGAAAAGAAAATTTAATAATAATGACATACCTACGCAGAAAAACAAGCACAGTAAAAATTGGTGATTTATACATTGGAAGCGATTTTCCAATTATTCCTCAAAGTATGACCACTACCGATACCATGGATACCCAAAAATCGGTGGCGCAAATTATTAGGATGGTGGATGCAGGTTGTCAATTGGTTAGATTAACTGCTCCAAGTTTAAAAGAAGCTCAGAATTTAGCTGAAATAAAGAAAGAATTGAAGGCCAAAGGAGTTAAAGTTCCACTGGTGGCTGATATACATTTTACTCCAAATGCTGCTGAATTAGCTGCTCGAATAGTTGAAAAAGTGCGCGTTAATCCTGGTAATTATGCCGATAAAAAGAAATTCGATATAATTGATTATACCGATGCGGAATACCAAGAGGAAATAGACAGAATTAGAGAAAAGTTTGTTCCTTTAATTAAAATTTGTAAAGAGTATGGAACTGCTTTGCGTATTGGTACCAATCATGGTTCGTTAAGCGATAGGATTATGAGTCGTTATGGCGATACTGCGCATGGAATGGTTGAAAGTGCGATGGAGTTTTTACGAATAGCCGAAGATGAAAATTTTCACAATATTGTGCTTTCCATGAAATCGAGTAACCCGCAAGTAATGGTTCAGGCTTACCGTTTATTGGTTAAAACCATGGATGGTAATAATATGCACTATCCATTGCATTTAGGTGTAACCGAGGCTGGCGATGGTGATGATGGAAGAATAAAATCGGCTTTGGGAATAGGCGCATTGTTGGAAGATGGAATTGGTGATACCATTCGTGTTTCGTTAACCGAAGACCCTGAATTTGAAGTGCCAGTGGCTAAAAAATTAATTGCACGCTATACTCAAATTGAACAAACCAATTATCCGCAGTTAAATTTAAACACAGCTGAAAATAATAATTGGAGTGCTTTTAATTACAAACGTAGAGAAACTATCGAAGTTTATAACTTAGGAGCACATCAAGTACCTAGAGTTATTGCTAATTTTAGCAATAATGAAAATTTAACGGCCGAAGATTTAAAACCAATTGGTCATATTTATGATGCCCAACTCGATAAATGGCACATGAACGATATTGGAGCTGATTTTATTTACTTAGGAAATAATAAAGCCAATTTTATGCTACCAATGGGTTTAAAAGCCGTTTATAACGCTCAAACTTGGAATTTGGTAATTGATAAAACCAATGCATTTCCATTATTTACCTCGGTTGATTTATTGCAAAGCAATCACTTAAAATCAAATTCAAGTACTCTTAATTTTGTACACTTGCTTGTAAATGAACTTAATGAAGAATTGCTTCAAACGGCCAACCAAATGAAAAATGTGGTTTTTATTTTGGAATCAAGTTTAGCCAACCCAATGACCGATTTTCGAACAACTTTTTTTAAATTAAACGATTGGAATATAAAAAATCCAGTTTTGCTAACTCATAATTACCATGATGAGAGCGATGAAGAGCAATTCATGCTGCATTGTTCAACCGATTTTGGTGCTTTATTAATTGATGGTTTTGCGGATGGATTGATGTTTAAATCAAATCAAATTAAAACGGAACGCATGAACCAAATAGCATTTGGTATTTTGCAAGCAGCAAGAACGCGTATTTCTAAAACCGAATATATAAGTTGCCCAAGCTGTGGTCGTACTTTATTCGATTTACAAGAAACTACAGCCATGATTAGGAAACGAACAGACCATTTAAAAGGAGTGAAAATTGCCATTATGGGCTGTATTGTAAATGGTCCAGGCGAAATGGCCGATGCAGATTATGGTTATGTAGGCAGTGGAATTGATAAAATAACTTTATATAAAGGTAAAGAAGTAGTAAAGCGTAATATTGCTAGCGATAATGCTGTTAATGAGTTAATTGAGTTGATAAAAGAAAATGGTGATTGGGTAGAGTTATAATGTTATTTCTTGAAATGACGTTTAAATGACAAAAATAATCCAACTATCATGATGTTTTTATTGTCTATCCTTTTGTAAGTTATAAATAATAATTATTTTGCCACCCCAAATAGAAATTAAACAAATAAATATAAAATGAAAAAGTTAATACTTTCTGCTTTTAGCATTGGCCTTACAGTAAGTGCATTTGCTCAACAAAATCTAAACCTGAACAATACAGGAATTTTAGATAATTCACCAAGAATTACCACTAAAAACAAAACTACGCTTAATAAAGCTGATAGATCAGAGTGGTACAATCCATTAGACATTTTAGCTGATGGTAATTTTAAAACTTTTATTGGTTTTATGATGAATGATTCATTAGCGAAATTTGTTGATGATCAAGGAGTCGCCAGCCAAGGAAGAACATTTCAATCCGTTGCACAAATTATTGATCCTAAGGATGCTGCAATTGAAGTAAATCAAGCATTAGATCCAACAATTAGAATGACTAAGTTTACAAATTATGCAGTAGATTCTATCTCTTTCAGATTTTCTTATATCAGAAGAGTAGATTCAACAAATGATAACTTAGGTAATAAAGTTCCTGTTGTAGATACTTTATTTATTTACTATTTTACAGGTGCTCAAATTTCTACAACGGCTTCAATTACAGGCTTAACTTCTAAGTTTGGTTACGTTGGTTATGACTTTACAAAAAGACGTCCAAGTAATTACACCACAATTGATACAGTATTATTAACTGAAGATTTTAATACTGGTAAACCAAGTTCAACAGGATGGTCATCAGCTGAATTAGGTCGTAAAGCTCCAGCTGGTTTAACATTTAACTCTAATTCAGGTAACAATAAAAATGGATTAGTAGCTTATGCTTTACAGTTCAAAAATGGAACAACTTACGATGATACCTACACATTTGAAGATAGAAGAGATTCAGCTTCAGTTCCAGCAGATACAAAATGGGTAAATTATTTCTGTTACAGAATGGGTTCTAATGAAGGTTCTCCTTTAACTAGTTCATACTACAATAGTTCATTATTTGTACCTCAACGTTTTTCTTATGCAGTAACAAACGGTTGGACTGGCTGGTACCCAGGTCAAGGTTTTACCAATGACCAATATTTAGATGCTGGAATTAAATTATCTTCAACTAATTTAAGTGCTAAAGAAGTTCCAAATTCATTTACTTTAGGCGAAGCATATCCTAATCCTGCTAGCAATGATGTTACAATTAAATTTAATTTAAAAGCTAACAAAAATGTAAAAGTGAGTTTAATTAACTTATTAGGTCAAGAAGTAATCAATATTGCTAATGATAATTTTGTTGCTGGATCTAACGAAGTTAAATTTAATGTAGGTAACTTATCGGCTGGTGTATATTTCTACACAATGACAGTTGATGGTGTTAGACAATCACAAAAAATTATGATTAAATAATTTATTTATTTAATAACATAAGAAAAGCCTCATCAGTTTACTGTTGAGGCTTTTTTGTTGCTATAAGTTATTATTAATATATTTAAAAATCATGATTATATATATTTTGATAATGATTTGGCAAGTATTATTTTGCAAGCAGAAATAAAAATCGACAAATGGGAAGAGTATTTGAAAAACGTAAACATAAAATGTTTGCTCGTTATGCTAAAATGAGTAGAACTTTTACTAAGATAGGTAAGGAAATCGCCATTGCCATTAAAGCTGGAAACGGAAACGGTGATCCTGATAGTAACTCTAGATTAAGAGCGGTTATTGCTAATGCAAAAGCCATTAATATGCCAAAAGCTAATATTGATGCTGCCATTTCGCGAGCAACAAGTAAACAAGATAAAGATTTTGAAGAAGTAGTTTATGAAGGTAAAGGTCCTCATAATATACCAATGATTATAGAAACCGCCACTGATAACCCAACAAGAACTGTTGCTAACTTAAGAAGTTATTTCAATAAAAAAGGTGGGCAATTAATGGTGAGTGGTTCGTTAGATTTTCTTTTTGAGCGTAAAGGTATTTTTAGAATAAAAAATGATGGAATTAATCTTGATGATTTTGAATTAGAAATGATTGATGCAGGCTTAGAGGAAATTGAGGATGATGGCGAAGGACATTTAATTTTATCTGTTGCCTTTACCGATTTCGGAAAAATGCAACATGAATTAGAAGCTCGTAAAATAGAAATTATAAATGCCGAATTACAACGCATTCCAACACAACCAATGGAATTAAATGAAGAGCAAGAAGCTGAGTTTAATATTTTGTTGGATATTATTGAGGATGATGATGATGTGGTAAAAGTTTACACAACATTAATGTAATTGGTAAAACTAAATTATTAAATTAAAAAACCTCCAACCCTTAAAGAATTGGAGGTTTTTATTTTTATTGAACCAATTATTCAATTAACCACTACACAATACAACTGTTTAATTATTAATGATTACCAGCCTAATATCCAAGCAAACATTAACGGAGCTACAATGGTAGCATCGCTTTCTACAATAAATTTAGGTGTATGAATGTCTAATTTTCCCCAAGTAATTTTTTCGTTAGGAACCGCTCCTGAGTATGAACCATAAGAAGTTGTTGAATCACTTATTTGGCAGAAATAACTCCAAAATGGAATATCTGTCATTTCCATATCTTGGTATAACATAGGTACTACGCAAATTGGAAAATCGCCAGCAATTCCACCACCAATTTGGAAAAAACCAACTCCTTTGCCACCTGAATTTTCAGGATACCATTTTGCTAACCAAGCCATGTACTCAATACCAGATTTCATGGTGCTTGCTTTCAATTCGCCTTTTATCACATATGAGGCAAAAATATTTCCCATAGTTGAATCTTCCCAACCTGGAACTACCATAGGTAAATTGCGTTCAGCAGCAGCCAACATCCAAGAGTTCTTAGGATCTATTTCATAATATTGTTGTAACTCGCCACTCAATAAGATTTTATACATGAATTCATGTGGGAAATAACGTTCGCCTTTTTCTTCTGCATCTTTCCAAATTTTATGAATGTGTTTTTGTAATCTTCTGAATGCCTCTTCTTCAGGAATACAAGTATCGGTAACACGGTTGTAATGGTTCTCCAATAAATCCCATTCTTCTTGCGGACTTAAATCGCGGTAGTTAGGCACACGTTTGTAATGGCTATGTGCTACCAAATTCATAATATCTTCTTCTAAGTTAGCACCAGTACAGCTAATAATATCCACTTTACCTTGGCGAATCATTTCGGCTAACGATTTTCCTAACTCAGCAGTACTCATGGCTCCAGCAAGCGTTACCATCATTTTTCCACCTTCATTTAAATGGGTTTCGTAACCTTTGGCAGCATCCACCAAAGCTGCTGCATTAAAATGTTTATAGTGTGTTTCAATAAAATTTGAAATAGGTCCTTTAGTCATGTTATTATATTTTAAAAAGTGTGCAAATATAAGCTAGAGTTTTACATTTAAAATTAAGTTTTTTGAGTAAGAGAAAGGTTTATATATTTGATTGTTAAAATTTAAAATTACGAACTTATTTTTTTTCAATTATGACCAAAACCAGCCCAAATCTAGTTGATTTATACATTGCTGAATTTCCAGCCAATGTGCAACAGCAATTACAAATATTGCGGAAAATTATTCTTGAAACGGTTCCAAATGCCGAAGAAATTATAAGTTATAAAATGCCTGCTTACAAGGTACACGAGTGTTTAGTGTATTTTGCTGGTTATAAAAATCATATAGGCTTTTATCCTACAGGTTCTGGAATTTCAGCTTTTGAACACGAGTTAGGTAATTATAAATACTCGAAAGGTGCGGTGCAATTTCCAATTGACAAAGAGTTACCCCGCGATTTGATAGTGAGAATGGTAGAATACAGATTGGCATCAGCGATTGCAAAGCATGAAAGTAAAAAAGTTTTGAAAAAAAATAAATGAGAAGGTTAAGTTTTATGAGAAAGTTACCCTAAAAAGCTTTAAAAAAATAATTATTTTAGTCTTAATTATAGCATATTCGCCTCTCCAAACTAATGTCTCAACACAAAGAATTTTTAAACAAACAAGTCGCTATTTATAATCAAAAAGGGTTTATTGAATTAGATCCTATTTGCATACCTCATTTATTTACTAAAAAACAAGATATTGAAATTGCAGGATTGTTTGCTGCTGTTTTTGCATGGGGACAACGCAATACAATCATTAATAAATGTACTGATTTATTGGCGAGAATGGATAATGCTCCACATCAATTTGTGGTAAATCATGAAGATAAAGATTTGAAAAAATTACTTGGTTTTAAGCATAGAACTTTTAACGATACTGATTTACTTTATTTCGTTTCGTTTTTAAAATTTTGGTACACCAACCACCAAAGTTTAGAAACAGCCTTTTCAAAACATTTAAAACCAAAGGATAAAACCATTGAGAATGCTTTGAATGGTTTTAGAGTTTCTTTTTTTTCGTTACCCGATGTCCCTTATCGAACTATGAAGCATATTGCTTCGCCAACACAAAACTCCGCTTGCAAAAGACTTTGTATGTATTTAAGGTGGATGGTTAGAAACGATAATAATGGCGTGGATTTTGGCATTTGGCAACACATAAAACCAAGTCAATTAATGATGCCATTAGACTTACATGTGCAACGAACTGCTCAAAAATTAGGATTACTTAGCCGCACGCAGAGCGACTGGAAAGCCGTTTTGGAATTAACTGAAAACCTTAGAAAATTTGATAAAAATGATCCTGTAAAATACGATTATGCACTTTTTGGATTGAGCATTATGCCAGATTTTGAAATAGATAAAACTAGTTAGTTTTACCTTACAAAACACATAAAATATTTGGTAACCAATTTGGTTAATGAATCAATATTGTATTGGTCGCTGGCATCGGCTATATCTTGTACTTGCCCATTTTTAAATAAAATATTGATATGAAAATTATTGGCGCTGTAGGCTTTATTTTGAACTGAATCGGTATAAACAAAATAGTTAGCGTCTTCCATGGTAACATCTAAGTTATCGGCTGCCATGAATTTATAACTTTCTACCATGGTTTTTTCAAATGGTGCATTTTGCAACACTACTTTTGGTAATTTTCTGTTGCGTAACATATTGCACAAAGTGCTTAAAATTTTATCTTTATGATTACACCAAACTTTTATTGAGGTAAATATATCATCATCATCAAGCAAACAATAATTATCAAAGGCTTCATTGTTTTTATAAAACTCGTCTTTGCCAATTTTATTGTATAAAAAATAATGCAATGCTGGCGTAGCAAACAATGTTTCATTTTGACTAGCCAAATACTGCGCACGTTGAATTATTTTAATTAATAATTGTTCGGCAGCAACCACAGTTTTATGCAAGTAAACTTGCCAATACATTAACCTGCGGGCTATTAAAAATTTTTCGACCGAATAAATGCCTTTTTCTTCAATTACCAACTCATCATTCACCACATTTAGCATATTTATTATCCTGTCATGGCCAATAGAACCTTCTTGCACACCCGTGTAAAAACTATCTCTGCGCAAGTAATCAAGCCTATCCATATCTAGTTGACTAGAAACTAACTGATGCAAAAATTTCTTTTTGTATTTATTGGTAAATATTTCAATGGCTGTGGTTAATTTTCCATCAAATTGCTCATTGAGTAATTCCATAAAACGCAATGAAACAGCCTCGTGAGGAACATCTTTTATGATTAAACCTTCAAGAGTATGACTAAATGGACCATGCCCCATATCGTGCAATAAAATAGCTGCGCAAACCGATTCTGACTCATGTTGAGTAATTTCGATGCCTTGGCTTTTTAAAATTTCAACGGCCTGAAAAGTTAAACTCATGGCACCAATTACATGCTGAAAACGTGTGTGTTGTGCACCAGGATAAACCAAATACGAAAGTCCCAATTGTTTAATTCTTCGTAGACGCTGAAACCACGAGTGTTCTATTAAATCGTAAATAAGTTCAAAAGGTATATTTACAAATCCATATACAGGATCGTTAATGATTTTCTTTTTATTGGGTAAATTCACGTATCAAAAATAGGTTTTTTTAAGTTGATTGGTTGATTAAGTTGGTAGATTAGTTGGTTAGATTAAATAAATTTGTAAGGATTGTTTTATCTAAAGATTAGACAGAAAATTTGATAAGACCGATGTCTTAGTCTCTCGTCATCAAAAATTTGATAGCAGACTAGGAAGTCTGACATGGCAGAATTATCTGCGGCCTTTTTCTAATCGTATATAATATTACAATCAGCGTCAATTGTATTGAATTTTTGATTTATTTTATTCAAGGTTTTTAAATCTTGTTTTGCTTTTGATATTTTTCCAAGTTTACAAAAAACTCTCGTTCTGTCAATTAAAAGTCCAATGTCTTTTGGCTTAATTTTTAGTGCTTTATTATAACAATCAAGTGCTTTATCTAAATCCTTTTTTTGAACTAAATAACATGAGGCGAGTTGTTTCAATGCATCAAAGTTAGTACTATTTAATTGCAACGATTTTTCAAAGTCCAAAATAGCATTGTTGAAGTCTCTTTTCATTAAGTAATTAAATCCTCTATCTAAATAAATGTCGGAATTATTTGGTTGCAATTTTATTGCTTTATCAAAAAGTGTATCATACGATTTATCAATGAATACTGATAGACGAGCTAAATAATAATAAGCTTCCCAAAAATTTTGAATAGTATCTAGTTCTATCGCTTTTTTGAAATTTGAAACGATATCGGGATGAATATCTCCAAATGTTCCCTTTTTATAAGCCAATCCTTTGTAGTAATAGGCAATTGCAAAAGTGCTATCTATATTTATTGCATGATCAAAATACTCTATAGCCGAAATATAGTAACCTTTTTCAAAAACTCGTAACCCATTATTAAACATCAGGTCTCTTTCAGACTGACCAAATGCAAATGATAAAGTGGAGATTAATAGATTGATTAAAACTTGAAATTTCTTTACTAGCATTTATTTCAAAATAAATAAATTTTTGTTAAAGTAACTGAAATAATTTTTTATTGCATGTGTTCGCATCATTATTGCCAACATCATTTTTATTTGTGCAGCCTATATCAACAAAACCTAAGCGTTCTTCGCGAAAATCCTTGCTTCCTTTGCGGTTAAACAAAAAAAATCTGTGAAATCAGTGGCTTCTCAAATCACATTCACCTCAGGAACAATGGTTACCCCAAATTTTTCGAAAACCGATTCTTGAATTTGCATGGCTAATTTCCAAATTTCATTGCCAGTGGCATTGCCATAATTTACCAAAACCAAAGCTTGGTCTTTGTGCGAGCCTGTGTTTCCAACTACTTTGCCTTTCCAGCCACATTGTTCTATTAACCAACCTGCGGCTAGTTTGGTGTGGGTTTCGCTGGTTTTATAACCGACCAAAGCAGGGTATTTTTCTTTTAAACTTAAATATTCTTCTGTTGGAACTTCAGGATTTTTAAAAAAACTACCTGCATTTCCCAATACTTTTGGGTTAGGTAATTTTGACTCGCGGATGGCAATTACGGCTTCGCTTACATCCTGAATGGTAGGATTTTCAATGTTTTTACTTTTCAATACATCTTGTATAGCACCGTACGAAACATTAATTTTAGCTTGCTTAGCCAATTTAAATGTAACCGATGAAATGATGTATTTTCCTTTGGCTTCGTGTTTAAAAATACTTTCGCGGTAGCCAAATTTGCAATCAGCATTGCTAAAAATTTTAACCTCATTGGTTTCTATGTTGTATGCTTCTATTTCAAAGCAAGTATCTTTAATTTCAACCCCATAAGCACCAATGTTTTGCATAGGTGCAGCACCCACGCAGCCAGGTATTAACGAAAGGTTTTCAACTCCCGAATAATTATTGGCTACACAATGCATTACAAAGCCATGCCAGGTTTCGCCCGCCATTGCTTTTAAATACACATATTCGTTATCTTCATTTATTTTTTCAATGCCTTTAATGCTCATTTTTAAAACCAAACCATCAAAATTTTTGGTTAATAAAATATTGCTTCCACCACCTATAACTAGTGTTTTTCTATTGGCTAAATTGAAATTATCAATAACAAACTTTAAAGTTTCAACTGAATCAATTTCAATAAAATCAGATGCAGTGGCATCAAGACCAAAAGTATTAAATGGTTTAAGCGAAATATTGAGTTTTAAAATCATTTGGGGCAAATAAATGTTTTATTTTTTTAGGAACAAATTTTACTTAAAAAACGAAACAAAATCTCTGCGAAATTCTGTGTTATCTGCAGGGAAACCTTGAAAATTATGGAAACTTAGGGAATTTGCTAAAGTCGGGTTTGCGTTTTTCTAAGAACGAATTTTTGCCTTCTTTAGCTTCATCGCTTAAGTAATAAAGTAAAGTAGCGTTTCCTGCTAACTCTTGAATACCAGCTTGTCCGTCTAACTCAGCATTAAAACTTGCTTTTATCATACGTAAAGCCACAGGACTTTTTTCAATCATTTTTTTGCACCATTTTATGGTTTCGTCCTCTAATAATTCCAACGGCACTACTTTATTTACCAAGCCCATATCTAAAGCTTCTTGTGCATTGTATTGATCGCATAAAAACCAAATTTCTCTGGCTTTCTTTTGGCCAACTACTCTAGCTAAATAACCAGCACCAAATCCACCGTCAAAACTACCTACTTTTGGTCCTGTTTGACCAAATTTAGCATTTTCAGCAGCTATTGAAATATCGCAAATTACATGCAATACATGTCCGCCACCAATAGCATAACCTGCCACCATAGCAATAACCGGCTTAGGAATTCTGCGGATTTGCATTTGTAAATCCAATACATTTAAACGAGGAATTCCATCATCGCCTACATAACCTCCGTGTCCGCGCACACTTTGATCGCCACCACTGCAAAAAGCTTTTCCGCCTTCGCCAGTTAAAATTACCACGCGAACATCTTGGTTTTGGCGCGCTAATTCCATGGCTTCGCTCATTTCTTGAACGGTAAGTGGGGTAAACGCATTGTGCACATGCGGACGGTTAATACTAATTTTAGCAATACCTTCGTAGTATTGAAATAAAATTTCCTTGTACTCCTTTAGAGTTGTCCAATTATATTTACTTGTCATATTTTTTTTAGTTCTTAGTTTTTAGTACTTAGTTAAAAGTTATTTGCCAACAGCTAGAAGCCAGTGGCCAGAAGCTAGCTGCTTATAACCATCTTCCTAAATGCCTTATAAACCTCCGCACTTTTATTCATATCAAAACTCAGTTCTAATATTTTAGCAGTTTCCGAAGGTTCAAAAAACGAATTTAATGCTTGCTTTAATTCATTTTGCGAGGTGCAATTTTCGTAAATTAATCCAAAATCGGTAGCTAAATTTTTTGCTTTTAGTGTATGTTTGGTTAAAAAGAATTTATCTAATTCGGGCGAACTGCTTGGTCCGTCAATTAAGTTAAAAATTCCCCCTCCATTATTATTTAATAAAATTACGCGCAAATTGTTTGGAATGTAATTATTCCAAAAAGCATTTCTATCGTAAAAAAATGCCAAATCGCCCGTAATTAAAGTGGTAATTTTATTATTAATTAAAGCTGCGCCCAATGCAGTTGAGGTACAACCATCAATTCCGCTTGTGCCTCTGTTACAAAAAACGGTTAAATTTTTATTTGGTAAACCTAAATAACTTACGTAGCGTATAGCAGTGCTGTTAGCAATTTGTAATTGACTTTGGTTTGGCAATTGCTCCAAAACAGTATTTACAGCAACCAATTCATTAAATACAGTTTGATTATTTTGGGTAAAATCAGTTACTAGCTGTTTGGCTTTTGTATTTGTTTCTTGCCAATTATTTAAAAATGAATTTTTGGAAACATATTGTTCAGTAATAAATTTTAGTGGGGTAATATTATCTGTAATTAAATAATCGGTAACATTATCATAAGTGTTTACCAAAACATCATCTTGTTGAATTCTAAAATGAAAGGATGGTTTTTGCTTTTTTAGCCAAAGTTTTAATGCTTTCGACAAAACAGATCCACCCAAGCTTATAATCAAATCAGGTTCTAAAGTTTTTAAAATTTTAGGCGCTGCTTGCGCAATAATCAAATCGTAATGCGAAGCGGAAGTACTTTCTTGTTGATTTGAAACTACATCTGCTAAAATTACAAAGCCTTTTTGTTCCAAACTTTTTAAAACCGCGGCTAATTCTTGGTCAGGAAAACCTTGCCCAACAAGAATAACTTTTGGTTTATTAGAATCACATTTTTGTATAGCATTGATTAATTGAGTAGCATTAAAATCATTATTTTTTATTTCATTATTGCCTATTGCCTCCCGATGCATCGGGAGCTCATTGCTTATTGCTAAATCTTCGTACAAAGGTTCTATCAAAGGCACATTGATATGCACTGGTCCTTTAACTGGATGTGTGGATTTTTCTAATAAATTGCCAATTGTCAATTGCCAGTTGCCAGTTGCTAAATTTTGAGAATCAAAATTTAAACTTCCCCTTACATGACTTCCAAAAACATTCACTTGGTTAATCATTTGTCCATCTTGCTGGTTAAGCAATTCAGCGGGTCTATCAGCTGTTAAAACTACTAAAGGAATTTTTTGATAAAATGCTTCGGCTATTGCTGGAAAAAAATTAAGAGCAGCAGTGCCACTGGTACAAATTAAGGCCACAGGTTTTTGCAATTGTTGAGCCATACCAAGGGCAATATAGCCAGCACTTCGTTCATCCACAATGGCGTAAGTTTTAATGTTTTTATTACGGTTAAAGGCAAACACCAATGGCGCAGAACGCGAGCCTGGACAAATTACTGCATGCTCAATTCCAAAATCGCTGCAAAGTTTAGATAATATAGTTACTTGGTTATTCAAAAGCTTCGCAAAGTAAAGTGTATTTGTAAGCATAATGAATGATTTTTGATAATTATTTTTTGTCAATCATTTTATTCAATATAAAAATATATTCGCAGCAAAAATTGATACTTTTAATAAATGAAAATACTTTGTGTAGGCCGTAATTATTGCGAAAATGGAAATATTTTACATAAAAAGCTGCTCCATTTACGAGCAGCTTTTTAACAAGTATGTTTTTGTATGTAATTTCTATGTTAGTTGTTTTTACCTAATTTGAATCTGTAAGCTAATTTAAAAGTAGCTATAAAGTTTAAATTGTTAGGCTTATATGTTTGCACATAAAAAGGGTCTGGTTGATTTGTTCCATCGCCTTTGAGTTTAGCATTTTCAAAAGGGTAGTAGTTTAAATTTAAATTGATTCCTAGCCCTAAATGTTTAGTAAAAAAAAATTCAATTTCTGTATTGGGTGAAAAGCCAATTGAGTTATATTCTAATCTAGCTTCAACTGGCTCTGTCAGTGGAGGGGGGCTTCTATAACCAAAAACTGCGGTTTCCCCGCCCATGTATCTATAACATAGTTTACCTCCTAATGAAATTTTCAATACTTTAAAATATGGAGTATAGGAATATCCAACACTGAAACAACCGAAACTTAATGCAATTGTTCCTAAATCTGGATATTTAGGATATTTTAACGCAGAGTTACAATAATCTATGCCTAATTTAATTGAATGCTTATTTTTTATAGTAATTTTATAGCCAATAGAATATCCACTTAATGGGCGATTTAATTTACTATGTTGACTTAAGAAGTCAACATAGTTTAAACCCAATTCAATTTGATTTTCTGTCTTTATTGACCCATTTCCTTGAGCATTTGTTATTTGATAAATAGAAAATGTAAGCATAAAGAGCAATAATTTCATAACTTAATTTTTTACAAATTTAGCATTCTTAACCCAACTGCTCGTGATAATATTTACGAAATAAACACCACTAGAAAGATTGGAAATATCAATTCTATCCTCAGAAACAATTTTATAAAAGATGCGAAAACTACCAACCTCAATTTCTCTGTAGTTGCTCACCCTAACTTCAGGAATTACTTTACCTGAATTAGGATATTTTTTTAAAATTTGGGTACTATTTTTTATTTTTAAAATAGTTCTTTTTGCGTATAAAGAACTATCTCGGCTTATAAAATCTTTTATTTCTTTTAAATCAAATAATGCTTGATGTGTCCAATTTATTTGAACCATTCTTCAATATTTTTATCAAGTTCTTCTTCGCTAATTATCTCATTTTTGATTGATTGATTGTTCCCAACATCAATTCTATCAAGTACAATTAATTTTTCTATTAATTCATCTATTGAAAAATTATCTGAAAAAGTGTTAACCGTTTCTATTACTTTATTTTTAACTAACATAGTGGTTTTTTGTACAAAAATATTTAATTATATGGTTTGTGCAATTTAATAAATCAATTCAATGAAATATTTTCATTTTCAAATTTAGCCAATTGCTTATTTAAAATATATTCGCATCAAAAATTGATACTTTTAATAAATGAAAATACTTTGTGTAGGCCGTAATTACAGCGAACATGCCAAGGAATTAGGTAATGCTGTTCCTGAAAATCCAGTAATATTTAGTAAACCTGATACAGCTTTGCTTAAAAATGGGGAAGCTTTTTATTTACCTAGTTTTAGCAACGATGTACACCATGAGGTAGAATTGGTTATAAAAATTAATAAAGTAGGTAAAAAAATCCAGGAAAAATTTGCCCGTAATTATTTTTCAGAAATTGGCTTAGGCATCGATTTTACTGCCCGAGATGTGCAGTCAGAACTAAAAGCAAAAGGTTTACCTTGGGAATTGGCCAAAGCATTTGACGGTTCAGCTCCTATTGGTAATTTTATCAATATTGAAAATATTGATTTAAAAAATATTGATTTCAGTTTGCAAAAAAATGGTCAAGTGGTGCAAAAAGGAAACACCGCTCAAATGATTTTTTCTTTTGAACAAATTGTAAGTTTTGTATCGCAGTATTTTACTTTAAAAGTGGGCGATTTAATTTATACAGGCACTCCTGCTGGGGTTAGTCAAGTTAATATTGGCGATAAGCTAGAGGGTTTTATTGGCAATGATTTAATGCTTACTTGTGATGTAAAATAAATTTTATTTTTTATTAAATGCTATGTTTTCTATGTATCTATGTGGTTCAATTTATTTTATATGTTAAAATGGAGATTAATTTTATTAATTGTTTTTACGGCTTTAACAATTAAAACAAATGCACAAAATTATCCTCAAAATTATTTCCGTTATCCGCTAGATTCATTGCCAAGTTTGGTTTCGCCTTTTGGTGGTTTGCGCGATAATCATTTTCATAGTGGAATGGACTTACGTACCAATCAGCGTGAGGGTTTACCTGTATTTGCAAGTGCCGATGGTTATGTTTCACGTATCAAAATTCAAAGCATTGGTTACGGAAAAGCCATTTATTTAGATCATCCAAATGGTTACACAACCGTTTACGGACATTTGCAAAAATACTCAGGTAAAATTGCGGAGTGGATTCAAAATTATCAGTATAAAAACCAAACTTTTGAGTTTGATTATGTATTTGAAAAACCTATTTTATTGGTAAAAAAGGGCGATACCATTGGATTAAGTGGCAATAGTGGTGGCAGCTCCGGGCCACATGTTCATTTTGAAATAAGAAACACTAAATCCGAAAAAATTATCAATCCTGCTTTATTTGGAATTATTCCTTTTGATACCTTAAATCCTATAATAAAAAATGTGTTTGTTTATAATTTTGTTCCTGATGGACTTTTACTAAAACAGGTATTAAAAATTAATAACCAAAGCATTATTTCAACTAATAATCCCAATCAATTTATTTATAAAAAAGCACTTGAATTGCCAGCCGAAATGTATGGTTTTGGTATTGAAGCATACGATTATATTCATAATCCTGAAGATGAAAAAGGAATTTATGAATATAGTTTAAAAAATAAAAACAAACTTGCATTTAGACATACCTTGAATCAATTTGCGTTTGACGAAAGCAAATTCATTAATGCTCACATCGATTATCCTTTTTACAAAGCTGCTAAAACCCGCATTCAAAAATGTTTTATTGATGACGGAAACGAATTTAGCTCCTATCAATCAAATTCTTTAAAAGGAAAAGTTTTAGTGACAAAAAAAACACGTGATACCTTAGTTTTTGAAATAAAAGATTTTAATCAAAACAAATTTATTTTATTGGTTCCAATCGTTGGAGTCGCCTTTAAAATAAATAAAGACAAGCAAGATTACTTAAAATTAGTTAAAGAAAAAAAAGTGTTTTATCCTTTTAAAAAGAATATTGTTAAAACAGACGAATTTTTGTTTGAATTGGATGCAAAATCAATTTATGATACTGTATTTTGTGATCTTGGTGCATTAAAACCTATACAAGAACCAGCACTAAGTATAATCTATAGCGTTTACAGCCCTTCAGCTTCCTTTCATAAAGCGGCAAATATTGCTATTAAACCTTTCAGTGTTTATCTAGAATATCAAAACAAATTACTTTTAGCATATTATTTTAAAGATAGAAAAGATTTTAGAAGTGCTGGTGGTAATTTTGAAAATGGATTTGTAAGAGGAAAAGCAAGTAACTTTGGGCATTATTTTGTAACAATGGATACCATTGCGCCAACTATAAAACAAGTATTTATAAATACTGAAGAAGCTTTGGGCGATAGCCTTCATTTTTATTTTGAAATAAAGGATAATTTTAGCGGAATTGGTAAATATGAAGGTTACCTTAACGGTGAGTGGATTTTATTAGATTTTGATGCTAAAAGCAATATGCTTACTTATCATTTCGATAAAATTTGGTACAATTTAGTAGCTCAAAATAAGGATAGTAAACTAAAAAATACAGCTATCATAAAACCAGAAGTACTTATTCGTGTTACTGATAAAAAAGGAAATGTGGCAGAAAAAACTTTTAACATGCCAATTGCTTTTGAATAATAAAATTAATGCTTCGACAAGCTCAGCAATCAACAGCTAATGCTTTGAAAAGCGCAGCAACTGAGAACTAAGTACTAAAAACTAATAACTTAAAATATGACTAAACTAACAATAGGCGATAAAGCCCCAACATTTACAAGTACCAACGAAAAAGGAGAAAAGGTTTCATTATCCGATTACAAAGGCAAAAAATTGGTTTTATATTTCTACCCTAAAGACTCAACTCCTGGCTGTACTGCCGAAGCTTGTGATTTAAGAGATAATTACCACACTTTTCAAGCCCAAGGTTACGAAATACTTGGCGTTAGCCCCGATACAGAAAAATCGCATATAAAGTTTATAGCCAAATATGAACTTCCTTTTAGTTTATTGGCCGATATTGACCACAAAGTAGCTGAAGCTTATGGTGCTTGGGGTGAAAAAAGTATGTATGGTAAAACTTATATGGGCATTTTGCGCAGTACTTTTGTTATTAATGAAAAAGGAATAATTGAAAAGGTAATAGAAAAGGTAGATACCAAAGCTCATACTAAACAATTGATTTAAAAATTAATAGTATAAATTTAGGCTTATCAAATATTTTGCTTCTAAAAATTTTTGATAAAAAGTTTAAATTAATTTGTAATTGTTAAATTAATTTTTACTTTCACTAAAAATTAACCCACTCAATATGTCTACCCAATTTATAAACAAAATGAATAAAACCGAGGCTGGTTTTCATATATTAATGATATTATCAAAAGCTGACGGTAAAATAGAAAAAGCAGAAAGCCATGTTTTACTCGATTTTTTAGAGAAAAATTATAAACAACCCATTGATTTAATTAAAGAGCAGGCTTTTTTGCTTGCCTTTCCATTAAGTGAATTAATGCCTCATTTTATTGAAACTGCTGAACATTTCTTCAAACTAAGCACCAATAGCGAAAGAAATAAGCTAATACAATTTGCTATGAAAATTTGCATGGCTGATTCAAAAATGGAAAACCAAGAAAATAAGTTCATTAATACACTATATGATTCGTGGGGCCTAGAATAATTTTTTATTAATTTAAGAAACAAGAACCGCAGTTTAAATTGTGGTTTTTTTATGCAATTTTTTTGTTATTGACTGTTTTTCAAAACAAAATAAAAAAAAACTCACAATAAAACTTGTATTAGTAAATAAGATAATTATATTTGCACCCCCTTTAAACGGGAAAAGTCCCAAGCGGCATTGTCTGATGGTTAGTTTTTTCAATTCAACCCGCTCAGCAAAATAGTATTTTAGCTCTTTATTAAAATATTTTTTGTTGCGCATTTGTTTTGCAAGATTATTCATCTACCTTTGCAGCCCCTAAAAAAGAGGTTATAAGAATTTAATTAATATGCCAACTATACAACAGCTTATTAGAAAAGGTCGTACCGATGTGGTTTTTAAAAGTAAATCACCAGCACTTGACAATTGTCCTCAACGCAGAGGTGTTTGTACTCGTGTTTACACTACTACGCCAAAGAAACCAAATTCAGCAATGCGTAAAGTAGCTCGTGTTCGTTTAACTAACGGTAACGAGGTAAATGCTTACATTCCTGGAGAAGGTCACAATTTACAAGAACACTCTATCGTATTAGTACGTGGTGGTCGTGTTAAAGATTTACCGGGTGTAAGATATCACATTGTTCGTGGTGCATTAGATACTGCGGGTGTTGAAGGTAGAACACAACAACGCTCTAAATATGGAACTAAACGTCCTAAACCAGGAGCAGCTCCTGCAGCAGACGCTAAAGGCAAAAAGAAAAAATAATTTAGAAGCCCAAAAGCAATAGATTACAATGAGAAAATCAAAACCTAAAAAACGCATTTTAACACCTGATCCTAAGTTCAACGATACTTTGGTTACAAGGTTTGTAAATAATATGATGTGGAATGGTAAGAAAAATACTTCTTACGCAATATTCTACGAAGCATTAGATAAAGTAGAGGCTAAACTTCAAGAACGTGGTATCGATGTTTGGAAAAAAGCATTAAACAACGTTATGCCTTCAGTAGAGGTAAAAGCAAGAAGAGTTGGAGGTTCAACTTTCCAAATTCCAATTGAAGTTCCTGCTGATAGAAAAGTAGCTGTTGGTATGAAATGGTTAATTTTATATAGCCGCAGACGTAGCGAAAAATCTATGTCAGATAAATTGGCTGCTGAAATTATTGCCGCTTCTAAAAACGAAGGTGCTTCAGTTAAGAAAAGAGAAGACACGCATAAAATGGCTGATGCTAATAAAGCGTTCTCTCATTTTAAATTATCATAATAAATAAAAAAGAGTAAAATAAAATGTCTCGCGACCTAAAACTAACAAGAAACATAGGAATTGCAGCTCATATTGATGCAGGTAAAACTACAACAACTGAGCGTATATTATACTATTCTGGTGTTAACCATAAAATTGGTGAAGTACATGATGGTGCTTCTACAATGGACTGGATGGTACAAGAAGCTGAACGTGGTATAACAATCACTTCTGCTGCAACTACTGTGCCTTGGGCATACAGAGGTAATAAATACCAAATCAATATTATTGACACCCCTGGTCACGTTGATTTTACCGTTGAGGTAAATCGTTCATTACGTGTATTAGATGGTTTAGTTTTCTTATTTAGTGCTGTTGATGGTGTTGAGCCTCAATCAGAAACTAATTGGAGATTAGCTAACAATTACAACGTAGCTCGTTTAGGCTTCGTTAATAAAATGGACCGCTCTGGTGCTGATTTCTTAAACGTTGTTAAACAAGTTAAAGAAATGTTAGGTAGCAATGCAGTTCCTTTACAATTACCAATAGGTGCTGAAGATAGTTTCAAGGGTGTAGTTGATTTAATCAACTTCCGTGGAATGATCTGGAACGAGCACGATAAAGGTATGACTTTCCAAGAAATTCCGATTCCAGAAGAAATGATGGAAGAGTCTCTAATGTGGAGAGAAAAATTATTGGAAGCTGTTTCAGAATACGATGATAAGCTAATGGAGAAATTCTTTGAAGATCCTACTAGCATATCAGAAAGAGAAATTTTAGATGCTTTACGTGCAGCAGTTATTGATATGAAGATAGTTCCAATGTTATGTGGTTCTTCTTTCAAAAATAAAGGCGTTCAAACCATGTTAGACTTAGTAATGGAATTATTACCTAGTCCTATGGATAAGCAAAGCGTTACAGGTATAAATCCTGATACAAATGAAGAGGTAAAACGTAAACCTTCATATGATGAACCTTTTGCAGCTTTAGCATTTAAAATTGCTACAGATCCATTTGTTGGTCGTTTAGCATTCATGCGTGCATACTCTGGAAAATTAGATGCTGGTTCTTATGTTTTAAATACTCGTAGTGGTAACAAAGAGCGTATATCTCGTATCTTCCAAATGCATGCTAATAAGCAAAACCCTATTGATAGCTTAGGTGCAGGAGATATTGGAGCTGCTGTTGGTTTTAAAGATATAAAAACTGGTGATACTTTGTGTGATGAAAAACACCCAATTGTATTAGAGTCTATGGATTTCCCTGAACCAGTTATTGGTTTGGCGGTTGAGCCTAAAACTCAAGCCGATTCAGATAAATTAGGTATGGCTTTGGCTAAATTAGCAGAAGAGGATCCTACATTTAAAGTAAAAACTGACGAAGAGACTGGCCAAACTGTAATCTCTGGAATGGGTGAATTACATTTGGAAATCATCGTAGATCGCTTAAGACGTGAGTTTAAAGTAGAAGTTAATCAAGGTGCTCCACAAGTATCTTACAAAGAAACTATTACAGTACCTGTTACACACAGAGAAAGCTATAAAAAGCAATCAGGTGGTAGAGGTAAATTTGCAGATATTCAATTCGAATTAATACCTGGCGATCCAGATAAAGTTGGTTTAGAATTTGTAAATGAGATTGTTGGTGGAGCTATTCCAAAAGAATTTATCCCTTCAGTTGAAAAGGGATTCAAAGGTGCAATGAACAATGGAGTTTTAGCTGGATACGCTGTTGAAAGTTTAAAAGTTCGTTTATTTGATGGTTCATTCCACGCAGTAGATTCGGATTCATTATCATTTGAATTAGCAGCTAGAATGGGCTTCAAAGAAGCATCAAGAAAAGCTAAACCAGTTCTATTAGAACCTATTATGAAATTAGAGGTACTAACCCCTGAAGAAAATATGGGTGATGTTATTGGTGATTTAAATAGAAGACGTGGACAATTAGAAGGAATGGATAGCAGAGCTGGTTCTCAAGTGGTAAAAGCTAAAGTACCTTTAGCAGAGATGTTTGGATACGTTACCCAATTAAGAACTTTGTCTTCAGGAAGAGCTACTTCTACAATGGAATTCAGTCATTACACTGAAGCCCCTAGAAATGTTCAAGAAGAAATATTAGCAAAAATTAACGGAAAAGCATAAGCTTAATAATAATGGTGAGCCAAAAAATAAGAATTAAGTTAAAAAGTTTCGATTACAATCTAGTTGACAAGTCAGCAGAAAAAATCGTTAAGACTGTAAAAAGCACTGGTGCTATTGTTAGTGGTCCAATTCCACTTCCAACACAAAAGAAAATTTATACAGTATTACGTTCGCCACACGTAAATAAAAAGGCAAGAGAGCAGTTTCAATTGTGTTCTTACAAAAGAATTTTAGACATATATAGCAGTACTGCAAAAACTGTAGATGCTCTTATGAAACTTGAATTGCCAAGTGGTGTTGATGTTGAAATTAAAGTTTGATCAATTAATTAAAAGAATTTAGACAGATAAGATTATGTCAGGATTGATAGGTAGAAAAATAGGAATGACTAGCATCTTCAACCAAGATGGCAAGCAAATAGCTTGTACAGTGATTGAAGTTGGTCCAAATGTTGTTACTCAGGTTAAAACTGTTGAAACAGATGGATACAGTGCTATTCAACTAGCGTATGGTGAAGCAAGAGAAAAAAATACACCCGCTGCGTTAAAAGGTATATTCAAAAAAGCTAATACAACTCCAAAAAGAAAGTTAGTTGAGTTTAAAGGATTTGAAACTCCTTTAAATTTAGGTGATGTTTTGATGGCTGATTTGTTTGAAGCAGGAGAGTTTGTAGATGTGGTTGGAACTTCAAAAGGAAAAGGTTTTCAAGGTGTTGTTAAACGCCACGGTTTTGGTGGTGTTGGTATGGCTACACACGGTCAGCATGATCGTCAAAGAGCTCCAGGTTCAATTGGTGCATCTTCAGATCCTTCAAAAGTATTCAAAGGAATGAGAATGGCTGGTAGAATGGGTGGTAATAGAGTGAAGAAAACCAATCTTCAAATTTTAAAAGTGTTGAAAGATCAGAATCTTTTGGTAATTAAAGGATCTATTCCTGGTGCTAAAGGTTCATTTATATTATTGGAGAAATAAGCAGATGGAATTAGCAATATTAAATACACAAGGTGCTGATACTGGCCGCAAAGTGGTTCTTAGCAAAGAAGTTTTTGGAATTGAACCTAATGACCATGCTATATACTTAGACGTTAAACAATTTTTAGCTAACCAACGCCAAGGTACTCACTCTTCATTAGAGCGTAGTATGGTGAGCGGTTCTACTAAAAAGTTACATCGTCAAAAAGGTACTGGTGGATCTCGTAAGGGTAGTATAAAATCTGGAACTAGAGTAGGTGGTGCTCGTATATTTGGACCACAACCTAGAAACTATAGTTTCAAGTTAAATAAGAAATTAAAACAATTAGCTAGAATGTCAGCTTTTGCTTACAAAGCTAAAAATAATAACATTGTTGTTTTAGAGAATTTCGTTTTTGATTCTGCTAAAACTAAGAATTATGTTAACGTTTTAAATAATCTAAAGTTAAATAATGCTAAAACATTATTAGTAATGGCGGATTATAATGATTTCATTTACAAATCTAGTCGCAATTTATCGAAAGCTAAAGTTGTAACAGTAGGTGATGTAAATACTTATGAAATTTTGGATGCTCAAAATGTAATTTTAGTAGAAAATTCGTTAGGAGCTATTGATAACCTTTTTAATAAAAATAAGTAATGAGTATACTTAAAAAGCCACTTATCACTGAAAAGTTCAGTCGTCTTAGCGAAAAATTGAATCAATTTGCTTTTATTGTAGAAAAAAAAGCAACTAAACCTGAAATTATTAGCGAGATTGAAAAAATTTACAGCGTAAATGTAACTGGTATCAGTACAATGGTTTATGCCGGTAAAAATAAAACTAGATCTACTAAAAGAGGTCAATTCTCTGGCAGAAGAACAGCTTTCAAAAAAGCTATTGTTACACTTAAAGAAGATCAAAAAATTGACTTCTTCCAAAACGTTTAGTAAACAAAATGGGAATTAGAAAATTTAACCCGATAACGCCAGGCACACGTTTTAAGTCTGCTAATACTTTTGAGGAATTAACCGCCTCAAGTCCAGAAAAGTCTTTAACTGTATCGTTAATGAAATCTGGTGGTAGAAATAACACTGGTAAAATGACCATTCGCTACGTTGGTGGTGGGCATAAAAGAAAATATAGATTAGTTGATTTTAAAAGAACTAAACAAGGTGAAGCTACTGTTTTAACAATTGAGTACGATCCAAATCGTTCAGCTCGTATTGCTTTAATTCAATATGCTGATGGTGAAAAAAGTTACATTTTATCTCCTAAAAACCTTCAGGTTGGTCAGATAGTTCAAAGTGGTGCTGGTGCTCCACCAGAAATTGGTAACACCTTACCATTATCTGAAATTCCATTGGGTTCTTTAATTCATAATATTGAAATGTTACCAGGTAGAGGTGGAAAATTAGTCCGCTCTGCAGGTTCATTTGCACAATTATTGAATAGAGATGGTCGCTATGCAATTATTAAGTTAGCATCAGGTGAAACTCGTATGATTTTAGTTGCTTGTTCAGCAACTATCGGTCAGGTTTCAAACCCAGATCATAACTTGGAAAGAAAAGGTAAAGCTGGTGCAAATAGATGGAGAGGTGTTAGACCACGTACTCGTCCGGTTGCAATGAATCCAGTTGATCATCCGATGGGTGGTGGTGAAGGTAGAGCTTCAGGAGGTCATCCTCGTTCTCGTAACGGTATGAAATCAAAAGGTTACAAAACCCGCACACCTAAAAAATATTCAAATAGATTTATCATCGAAAAGCGTAAGAAGTAATAGAATATGGCTCGTTCACTAAAAAAAGGTCCTTTCATTGATTTCAAACTTGAAAAAAAGGTTGATGCTATGAATGAGGCAAAGAAAAAATCTGTAATTAAAACTTGGAGTCGCAGATCAATGATATCTCCAGAATTTGTAGGACATACATTTGCTGTTCATAATGGCAATAAATTTATACCTGTTTATGTTACTGAAAATATGGTTGGTCATAAGCTAGGTGAATTTGCTCCTACACGTACATTTAAATCACATCCAGTTAAGAAAGATTAATAATGGAAGCAGTAGCAAAATTAAATAATTGTCCTACTTCACCTCGTAAAATGAGGTTAGTTGTAGATTTGATTCGTGGTAAAAGAGTTGAAGAAGCCTTCAATACTTTACGTTTCAATAATAAAAAAGAAAGTGCTCACCGCGTTGAAAAATTATTACGCAGTGCAATAGCAAATTGGGAACAAAAAAACGAAGGTTCACGTGCTGAAAACAACGAATTATATGTAAAAACTATTTTTGTTGATGGTGGTGCAATGATGAAACGTGTTTTACCTGCTCCTCAAGGACGTGCACATAGAATCCGTAAACGTTCTAATCATGTAACTTTAATAGTTGATAGCATGGTTGCTAATAATTCAGTAGAAACAACAAACGATAAAGAAAATTCTAAAGTATAATGGGACAAAAGGTAAATCCGATAGCATTACGTTTAGGCATAATCAGAGGCTGGGAAAGCAATTGGTTTGGTGGTAAAAATTTTGCCGAAAAATTAATTGAGGATGAGAAAATTAGAAAATACTTACGTGCTCGTATAGTAAAAGCAGGTATGTCTAAAATAGTTATTGAGCGTACAATTAAACGTATCATCATTACTATTCACACCTCACGTCCAGGTATTATAATTGGGAAAGGTGGAACCGAGGTTGATAAAATCAAGGAAGAAATCAAAAAATTAACTAAAAAAGACGTTGCAATCAATATATTTGAAATCAAGCGTCCTGAGTTAGATGCGGTTCTTGTTGGAGAGCAAATTGCTAGCCAAATTGAAGCTCGCGTTTCATACAAAAGAGCTTTAAAAGGTGCTATTTCAAACACCATGAAAATGGGTGCTGATGGTATAAAAGTTACAATCAGTGGTCGTTTAGGTGGAGCAGAAATGGCTCGTTCTGAATCTTATAAAGAAGGAAGAACTCCATTACATACCTTACGTTCTGATATTGACTACACAATTGCTGAGGCTTTAACTGTGTATGGTAAAATCGGTATTAAAGTATGGATTTGCAAAGGTGAGATTTATGGAAAAAGAGATTTATCTCCTAACCAAGGTGTAGCTGAAGCAAAAGGCCAAAACCAACGTCCTGATCGCAGAGGTGATAGAAGAGATGACAGAAGAGATAGTCGTGGTGGAGCTGGTAGAGGTGGCGATAGAAAGCCAAAAAGAGAAAAAAAATAAATTAGTTTTATCAATAATATTAAATAACTGTAAAAATGTTACAGCCCAAAAAAACAAAATTTAGGAAACAACAAAAAGGTAAAGTAAAAGGTAATGCTTCTAGAGGTTTTACCGTTGCCTTTGGTTCGTTTGGATTAAAAGCACTTGATACTTGCTTCTTAACTTCTAAGCAAATTGAAGCTGCTCGTGTTGCTTTAAATCGCTTCATGAAAAGAGAAGGTCAGGTTTGGATTAGAGTTTTCCCTGATAAACCGATGACTAGAAAACCAGCAGAGGTTCGTATGGGTAAAGGTAAAGGAGCTCCTGAATTTTGGGTAGCTGTTTGTAAGCCTGGTACAATTATATTTGAAGCAGAAGGTGTTCCAGTGGAAACAGCAAGAGAAGCAATGCGCTTAGCTGCTCAAAAGTTACCTGTAATCACCAAATTTATTGTTAAACCAGATTATAACGGAAACTAGTTATGAATAATAAAGAAATTAAAGAATTATCGGAAAAAGAATTGAATATTGCTTTAAAGGAAGAGCGTTTGAATTTTTCAAAACTATCTCTACAAAATGCAGTTTCACCTATCGAAAATCCAAGATTGATAAACGAAAGCAAAAAAACTATTGCACGAATTCTTACTGAAAAGAAAGCTCGTCAGTTAGCTACTGCTTAATTATACTGTAACAAAATGGAAATAACAGCAGAGAATAGAAATTCACGTAAGGTTATTATTGGGAAAGTAGTAAGCAACAAAATGCAAAAAACAATTGTTGTTTCTGTAGAGCGTAAAGTAATGCACCCAAAATACGGGAAGTTCATAAAAATGACTTCTACTTTTAAAGCTCACGATGAGAAAAATGAAAGTAGCATGAACGATATCGTTAAATTAATGGAAACAAGACCATTAAGTAAAGATAAACGTTGGAGATTAGTAGAAATAGTAGAAAAAGCTAAATAATAAAATGATACAACAGGAATCAAGACTAAAAGTAGCCGATAATAGTGGAGCTCGCGAGGTATTATGTATCCGAGTTCTTGGTGGTACTGGAAGAAGATATGCTTCTGTAGGTGATAAAATTGTAGTTACAGTTAAGTCAGCTTTACCTTCAGGGGGAGTTAAAAAAGGTGCAGTTTCTAAAGCTGTTGTTGTTAGAACCAAAAAGGAAGTTCGTAGAGCTGACGGTTCTTACATTCGTTTTGACGATAATTCATGTGTGTTATTAAATGCGCAAGATGAACCTCGTGCTACTCGTATATTTGGCCCAGTTGCACGTGAGTTAAGAGAAAAACAATTCATGAAAATTGTTTCATTAGCACCGGAGGTATTATAATCATGGAAAAAAACGTAAACAACAAGATAAAGTTACGTATCAAGAAAGATGATCGCGTAAAAGTTATTGCTGGTGATGATAAAGGTAAAACTGGAAAAGTTTTAGAAATTATTACTGCAAAAAATAAAGCTATAGTTGAAGGTATTAACATTGTTAGCCGTCACACAAAGCCTAATGCACAAAATCAACAAGGTGGTATCATTAAAAAAGAAGCACCTATCAGTATAAGTAATTTAGCTGTTTTAGATAATAATGGTGTTGCTTCAAAAATCGGTCGTAAGAAAGATGCTGAAGGAAAAACTGTTAGATTTTCAAAAAAATCGCAAGATATAATTAATTAAGAACATGACAACAACATACGTTCCTAGATTAAAACAAGACTATGATGCCAAGGTAAAACCTGCCATGATAGAGAAGTTTGGATATAAAAATGTAATGCAAGTACCAAAATTGGTTAAAATTTGTTTAAACCAAGGTGTAGGTGCTGCAGTATCAGATAAAAAAATAGTTGATCAAGCACTACTTGAAATGACTTCTATAGCAGGTCAAAAAGCTGTTGGTACTAAATCTAAAAAGGATATTTCAAATTTTAAATTACGTAAAAACATTCCTATTGGAGCTCGCGTAACATTAAGAGGTGTAAAAATGTACGAATTTTTAGATAGATTAATTTCAGTTTCTTTACCACGTGTTAGAGATTTCGCTGGATTAAATGAAAAAGGTTTTGATAGCCGCGGTAATTATACAATGGGTATCACTGAGCAAATCATTTTTCCGGAAATAGTAATTGAAAAAGTTACTAGAATTAATGGTATGGATATCACTTTTGTTACTACTGCTGCAACAGATGAAGAATGTCTTTCTTTATTGAAAGAATTTGGTTTACCTTTCAAAAATCAAAATAAATAATTAACAAATGGCTAAAGAATCAGTTAAAGCTCGTCAACGCAAAAGAGAAAAATTAAATGCTCAATTTGCAGACAAACGTAAGGCTCTTAAAGAAGCTGGTGATTATGTAGGTTTACAAAAGTTACCTAGAAATTCATCACCTGTGCGCTTACACAATAGATGTAAATTAACAGGTAGACCAAAAGGTTACATGAGTGATTTCGGTATTTGCCGTAATCAATTCCGTGAACTTGCTTCTATGGGTAAAATACCAGGTGTTACTAAGGCTTCTTGGTAATTTAAAATAAATTTGCTAAAGGTGTATAAATAATTATATTTGCACCCCTTTATAAAATATAAACAACTTAGTTAGTAAGAGTGCCCTTGGCTTACTGCTAACAAGTAAAATAAAAACATAATGACAGATCCAATATCAGATTACTTAACAAGGTTGCGTAATGCTATCAAAGCAAATCATCGCATCGTAGAAATTCCTGCGTCAAACTTGAAGAAAGAAATTACAAGAGTTCTTTTCGAAAAAGGTTACATCTTAAATTATAAATTTGAGGACGTAGTAAATCATCAAGGTTCAATAAAAATTGCCTTAAAATATCATCCTATTACAAAAGCATCTGCTATAAAAAAACTAGACCGCGTTAGTCGCCCTGGTTTAAGAAGGTATGCAGGTATTGAAAGTATGCCTAGAGTTATCAATGGTTTAGGTATCGCTGTACTTACAACTTCAAAAGGTGTAATGACTGATAAAGAAGCTAGAAAACTTAATGTTGGTGGCGAAGTTTTATGTTATATTTATTAATTAATAGGAGAACAATTTCATGTCACGTATAGGAAAAGCCCCAATAAAATTGCCAGCTGGTGTTGATTTTAAAATTAGCAACAGCAATTTAGTAACTGTTAAAGGTCCTAAAGGCGAGTTACATCAACAAGTTGATGCGGATATTACAATTACTCTTAACGAAGGTGAGATTTTGGTTTCAAGACCAACAGATCACAAGAGACATAGAGCTTTGCATGGTCTTTACAGATCATTAATAAATAATATGATTGTAGGTGTTACTCAAGGTTACACCAAAAAGCAAGAATTAGTAGGTGTTGGTTACAAAGCAACAAATGAAGGAAATATTCTTGATTTAATCTTAGGTTTTTCGCATCATATTTATTTTGAAGTTCCAAAAGAAATTACTGTGAAGACAGAAACTGAAAAAGGTAAAAACCCAATCATTACCTTAGAAAGTGCCGATAAACAATTGATTGGTCAAGTAGCTGCTAAAATTCGTTCATTACGTTCTCCTGAGCCTTATAAAGGTAAAGGTATCAAGTTTGTTGGTGAAGTTCTAAGAAGAAAAGCGGGTAAAACAGCATCTAAATAATAAAAGTTATGGCAACCAAAAAAGAATTACGCAGATCTAGAATAAAAAGAGGAATTCGTGGCCGTATTAAAGGTACTCCTGTTAAACCACGTTTATCTGTATTCCGTAGCAATAAAGCTATATATGCTCAAATTATTGATGACGTGGCAGGAAAGACTTTAGTGTCTTCTTCTTCACGTTCAATTACTGAGAAAGTTTGTAAAGTAGAATTATCTGTTATAGTAGGTAAAGAAATAGCACAAAAGGCAATATCATCTGGCATTACCGAAGTGGTTTTTGATAGAAATGGTTATTTATACCATGGTCGTATCAAAAGTTTAGCTGAAGGTGCTCGCGAAGGAGGTTTAAAGTTTTAAATTGCTTTTATCATTTTATGTTGTTATCAGCATAAAGTAAAACAATAAATATTATGTCTACAGAAAATATAAAAAGAGTAAAATCAAGCGACATAGAGCTTAAAGAAAGAGTAGTTGCAATAAACCGTGTAGCAAAAGTTACAAAAGGTGGACGTACTTTTAGCTTTTCAGCTTTAGTTGTAGTGGGAGATGGAAATGGTGTTATTGGTTACGGTTTAGGTAAAGCTAACGAAGTAACTGATTCTATCAGTAAAGGAGTAGAAGACGCTAAAAAGAATTTAATGAAAGTTCCAGTTCTTAAAGGTACTATACCTCATGAGCAACTTGGAAAATATGGTGGAGGAAGAGTTTTTCTTAAGCCTGCTGCGCACGGAACTGGTGTAATTGCTGGTGGAGCTATGCGTGCAGTTTTAGAAAGTGCTGGGGTTACAGACGTATTGGCTAAATCTAAAGGATCATCAAATCCGCACAATGTTGTTAAAGCTACTGTTGATGCTTTGTTAAATATGCGTGATGCTTATACTATTGCAAATACTCGTGGTATATCGATGAAAAAAGTTTTTAATGGAGGAGAAGTGAATAATGGCTAAGGTTAAAATTACATACGTAAAAAGCATCATTGACAGACCTGAAGGTCAAAAGCGTACTATTAAAGCTTTAGGGTTTTCAAAATTAAATCAATCTCGTGAGGTTGAAGGAACTCCTGCTGTATTAGGTATGATCAATAAAGTTGCTCATTTATTAAAAGTTGAAAACATTTAAAAATATTAATTAATGAATTTACATAATTTAAAACCAGCAGCTGGTTCAGTTCATAAAGAAGGTAAAAGAGTAGGTAGAGGTGAAGGTAGTGGAAAAGGTGGAACTGCTGCACGTGGTAATAAAGGTGCCGGTTCTAGAAGTGGTACTAGCACTAAGCGTGGTTTTGAAGGTGGTCAAATGCCTTTATACAGACGTTTACCAAAGATTGGTTTCAAAAGCTTGAATAGAGTTGAATACGTTGGTATCAATTTAGATAAATTACAAATCATTGCTACAGAAAAAGGATTGAAATCAATTGATTTTGATGTTTTGGTGGCAAATGGTATTGTAAGTAAAAATCACCTTGTGAAAATATTAGGAAGAGGAGATATTAGCGTTGCTGTTGAGGTTAAAGCACATGCTTTTTCTGCTTCGGCTCAAAAAGCTATCGAGGCAGTTGGAGGTTCTATAGTAAAAATCTAATAACGAATGAAAAAACTATTTGATACATTAAAGAACATTTGGAGAATTGATGATTTAAGATTTAAACTTCAAATCACGTTTTGGTTATTACTAGTATACAGAATTGGTAGCTATGTAACTTTACCTGGAATTGATCCAAATCTGTTAGATACTAAGCAGGCAGATGGTGGTTTATTTGGTATCATTAATATGTTTGCTGGTGGCGCTTTTGGCCGAGCTTCTATTTTTGCTCTTGGCATAATGCCATATATTAGCGCATCAATTGTTGTTCAGTTATTATCTTTAGCATTACCTTCATTTCAAAGAATGCAGAAGGAGGGTGAAGATGGTAGAAGGAAAATTAATCAAATTACCCGTTATTTAACCATAGCTATTACTGTTGTACAGTCTTATGGTTTTATAATTAATTTGAAAAACACAAACCCTTCGGCTATTATCTCTGCTGATGTTGTGTCTGATTTTATGTTTACTTTTAGTTCTATGATTATTTTAACTGCAAGTACAATGTTTGTAATGTGGTTAGGTGAAAGAATAACAGATAAGGGTATAGGTAATGGTATTTCTTTAATAATTATGATAGGAATTATCGCTCGTTTACCAATAGCTTTCTGGGACGAATTCAACTTTAAATTGTCAACTGGTGGTGGTGGATTGGTTATTTTTGTAATAGAGCTTGCTGCTTTATTCGCTGTAATCATGATAACTATTTTATTAGTACAAGGTACAAGAAGAATTCCTGTTCAATATGCTAAAAGAATAGTTGGAAATAGGCAGTTTGGTGGAGTTAGACAATATATTCCATTAAAAATTAATGCGGCTGGTGTTATGCCAATTATTTTTGCTCAAGCATTGATGTTTATCCCAGGTTATATTGCGCAGTTTGTTTCAAATGTAGAAGCAAATAGTTTTCTATCTTCTTTTGCCAACCCTTTATCGTTCGCATATAATATGACTTTTGGTTTATTAATTGTATTGTTTACGTATTTTTATACGGCAATTTCGGTGAATGCTAATCAAATTTCTGATGATATGAAAAAGAATAATGGTTTCATACCAGGTATTAAACCAGGTAAATCTACTGCTGATTTTATTGATAATGTTATGAGCAGAATTACTTTACCTGGAGCGATTTTCTTAGCTTTTGTTGCAGTTTTACCTTCTTTTGCAGGCGCGTTTAACATAAATAGCCAATTTGCACAGTTTTATGGAGGAACATCATTATTAATTTTAGTAGGTGTTGTTTTAGATACCTTACAACAAATAGAAAGTCATTTATTAATGCGTCAATATGATGGATTAATGAAAAGTGGAAAAATTAAAGGCAGAAGTGGAAGTAATACAGCGGCTTAATTAGTTGTTGATTAATAAAAAAAAAATATTATTTTCGCAACCCCAATTAAAAATGTCAAAACAATCAGTTATAAAACAAGACGGTATTATTGTTGAAGCCTTAAGTAATGCAATGTTTAGAGTTCAGTTGGAAAATGGACATCAAATAATTGCTCATATTTCTGGTAAGATGAGAATGCATTATATCAAAATTTTACCTGGTGACAAAATTGCATGTGAAATGAGTCCATACGATTTGACAAAAGGAAGAATTATTTATAGATACAAATAAAAAAATAAATAGAAGAAATGAAAGTAAGAGCTTCTGTAAAGAAACGCAGCGAGGATTGTGTAATTGTAAAACGTAAAGGTAGAGTTTACGTAATTAACAAAAAGAACCCAAAGTTTAAACAACGTCAAGGATAATAATATAATATGGCTCGTATATCAGGTATAGATTTACCAAAAAATAAAAGAGGTGAAATAGGTTTAACCTATATTTACGGAATAGGGCGTTCAACCGCTACGTTAATATTAAATACTAATAATATTGATGTAAATAAAAAGGTTAGTGAGTGGAGTGATGACGAATTAAGTGCTATTCGTAAACACATCACTGATTTTGTAACTGTTGAGGGTGAGTTAAGATCAGAAAAACAATTAAATATTAAACGTTTATTAGATATTGGTTGTTATCGTGGTCTTCGTCATCGTAAAGGATTACCTGTTCGTGGTCAAAGAACTAAAACCAATTCACGTACCAGAAAAGGTAAACGTAAAACGGTAGCAGGTAAAAAGAAAGTTACTAAATAATAAATAGCATAAAAAAGAATAATGGCTACAAATAATAAAAAAGTTAGTAAAAAAAGAGTTGTTGTAATTGACACGCATGGTCAAGCTCACATTAAAGCTTCTTTTAATAATATAATTATCTCTATTACCAATGCAACTGGTCAGGTTGTATCTTGGGGTTCTGCCGGTAAAATGGGATTTAGAGGTTCTAAGAAAAATACTCCATATGCTGCTCAAACTGCTGCTTCAGAATGTGCTAAAGTTGCTGTAGATGCTGGTATGAAAAAAATTGATGTTTTTGTTAAGGGACCAGGAAGTGGAAGAGAAAGCGCTATCCGCACTTTACAAGCTAGTGGTTTAGAAGTTTTATCTATAAAAGATATTACTCCACTACCTCACAACGGTTGTCGTCCTCCAAAAAGCAGAAGAGTATAATCATTTAAATAAGAATACAAAATGGCAAGATATATAGGTCCAAAAACCAAAATAGCAAGACGCTTTAAAGATCCGATTTTTGGAAGCGACAAATATTACGAAAAACGTAGTACTGTTCCTCCTGGACAACACGGTAATGCTAGAAGAAGAACAAAACAAACTGAGTATGCTATTCAGTTAGGTGAAAAACAAAAAGTAAAATATACATATGGCGTTTTAGAGCGTCAGTTTTATAAAATTTTTGAAGAAGCTGTTAGACGTAAAGGTGTAACTGGCGAGAACTTGATTAAATTCTTAGAAGCTCGTTTGGATAATACTGTTTATCGTTTAGGATTGGCTCCAACTAGAGCAGCTGCTCGTCAATTGGTTGGCCATAGACATATTACAGTAAATGGTAAAGTTGTTAATATTTCTTCTTATACTTTAAGACCAGGTGATATTGTAGCAGTTAGAGAAAAATCAAAATCAGTAGAGGTTATAGTTAACAGCCTAGCTAATTCTAATGTTAAACGTTTCAATTGGTTATCATGGGATTCTTCATCACTTACTGGTACTTTCCTTTCTTTACCTGAGCGTGATCAAGTTCCTGAAAACATCAAAGAACAATTAATAGTAGAGTTATACTCTAAATAATAATTTAAAAAAAGAATATTATAAATGGCAATACTTGCTTTTCAAAAGCCTGACAAGGTTATCATGCATAAAGATACTGACTTTTTTGGTCAGTTCGAATTCCGTCCTCTTGAAAAAGGATACGGAGTTACTATTGGTAACTCTTTAAGAAGAATTTTATTGTCTTCACTTGAAGGTTACGCAATTACTTCCGTAAAAATAACTGGTGTAGATCATGAGTTTTCAACAGTTAAGGGTGTAATTGAAGATGTAACTGAAATAGTTCTTAATCTAAAACGTGTGCGTTTCAAACGTACAATGGATGGGGTTGATAACGAAAAAATTTATATTAACATTAAAGGTCAAGAGCAATTTACTGCTGGCGATATTGCAAAGCATACTAACGCTTACAAAATACTTAACCCCGAGTTGGTAATTTGTAATATGGAAAGTTTTGTTCATTTGGAAGTTGAACTTGTTGTAGAAAAAGGTCGTGGATATTTGCCTGCTGATGAGAACCGTACTAAGGACTCTATTGTTGGTGTAATTCCAATAGACGCTGTTTTTACTCCAATCATAAATGTTAAATTTTTAGTTGAGGATTACCGTGTTGAACAAAAAACCGATTACGAAAAGTTAAATATTGAAATCAGTACTGATGGTTCAATTCATCCTGAAGAAGCTTTAAAAGAAGCTGCTAAAATATTAATTCAGCACTTTATGTTATTCAGTGACGAATTAATTACTTTGGATACTCAAGTAAAAGAAGTTCCACAGGAAGTAGATGAGAATTTACTACATGTTCGCAAAATTCTTAAAACTCCTTTATCTGATTTGGATTTATCTGTTCGTGCCTATAATTGTTTAAAAGCAGCTGATATTAAATCGTTATCTGAATTGGTTAGTTTTGATATAGCTGACTTATTAAAATTCAGAAATTTTGGTAAGAAATCACTTTCAGAGTTAGAAGAGCTTGTTCGCGACAAAGGTTTAACCTTTGGGATGGATGTTGCTAAATTTAAATTAAACGAAGACTAGTCGTAATAGTACGATATAAAAAAAAATATAATGAGACACGGAAACAAACTTAATCATTTAGGTAGAACTGCACCTCACAGAAAAGCAATGTTAGCCAATATGGCTTCTTCATTGATTTTGCATAAAAGAATTACAACTACTTTAGCTAAAGCTAAGGCGCTAAGATTATTTGCTGAGCCTTTAATTACCAAATCAAAGACAGACTCTACACATAGCCGAAGAACTGTTTTTTCTTATTTAAAGCAAGCAGAAGCAGTTAAAGAATTATTTGGACCTGTAGCTGCTAAGGTAGCTGATAGACCAGGTGGATATTTAAGAATTTTAAAGTTGATGAATCGTCAAGGTGATAATGCTGAAATGGCAATTATTGAATTAGTTGACTTTAATGAGGCCATGCTTTCTATGAAAGCGGCTAAATCTACTGCTAAGAAAACGAGACGTGGAAGAGCTCCTAAGAAGGAAGAAGTAGCTACTACTGAGGTTGGTACAGAAACTGCAGAATAATTTTATAAATTTATTAGAAACTCCGATTATCTATTGATAGTCGGAGTTTTTTTTGCTTAAATTTCTTTTTATCATTTCTTTTATACTTCTTTGTATTTCATTTATTATGTTAAATACCACACTTTTATTTATTACCTCATTTATTATTGTCCTTTTTGGGATTCCTTCAATTATAACAATTGCTAAACTCAAGGGTTTGTATGACTCACATAATGACAGGAAATTACATACAAGCAAGATACCACGATTGGGTGGATTAGCCATATTTGCTGCTTTTGCCATTTCTGTTTGCCTTTGGGCCGATTCTAATGTTCCTCGTTTACAATATTTAACTGCAGGTTTAATTGTTCTTTTTTTTTCAGGTTTGAAAGATGATATTATTGTAATATCGCCCATTAATAAATTGGTAATGCAAATTTTTTCTGCAAGTTTAGTTTGTATGGCAGAAGGTATTAGAATTACAAGTTTTCAGGGTTTATTTGGTGTTAATGATATTTCTATTTATTTAAGTATACCAATAAGTATTTTTACACTTATTGTAATTACCAATGCTTTTAATTTAATTGATGGGGTAGATGGACTCGCAGGCGGGCTTGGTTTGATAATTTCATTAGCCTTCGCTGCGTGGTTTTATCTTATTGGTGAATTTGGTTGGGCTACAATTAGTTTCGCTTTAAGTGGTTCTCTTTTAGGTTTTTTATTTTTTAATTACGCCCCAGCTAAAATTTTTATGGGTGATGCAGGTTCATTGACCATCGGCTTTTTGATTTCGATTTTTACTTTAAAATTTATTGAGTTTGGAAATATTGTTAGAACAGATGGATTGTTATTAACTACAGCACCTATTATTGCAATTGCAGTTTTGATAATTCCTTTGTACGATACCTTGAGAGTTTTTATTTTAAGGATAGTAAATAAGCAGTCTCCTTTCAAAGCAGATAGAAATCATTTACATCATTGGCTTATAAAGATTGGATTAACGCATAATCAAGTTTGTTTAACACTTTATGTAACTAATGTGCTTTTTATTTTTGTGGCTGTTCTTTTACGAAATACAAACATTATGGTATTAGCTTCAGTAATTGTTGGTATGGCTATTATATTAGGTCAATTACCTGTTTATATTCATAGGCATTTGATTACTGATATTGATGCTGACGCAAATGAAATTGAACAAGAAATAGAAGAGTTACTAGGCAAGCAAAACAAATAATATTAGTTATTATTATTTAGTAAACATATCCCTTTTTAATGAGTTTTGACTTCAATGTTTTCGCATTAGTATTATTAATAATTGGAAGTGCTAATTTATTTCTAGCAGTTATCCTTTTTCAACGTAATGGCGAAATTGTTAAGTGGTTTGCTTCCTTGATGTTTTTTATTTCATTGTGGAGTATAGCTTATTCTTTTGAATTGGCTAGTTCAACTTTGGAGCAAATGTTATTTTTTATTAAGGTTGAATATTTGGGTATTGCCTTTTTGCCTGCAATTTGGGTTGTTTTTGTTTTAAATTTTGTAAATAAAGTTGAATGGTTAACTAAGGCCAATCTGTCCTTGATTTTTTTTATTTCAATTATTGAATTCACACTCGTAATTTCGAACAATTACCACAAATTACAGTATAAAACCGTTACCATTGATAATTCCGATGGTATTCCTTTACTATCCTTTTCGCCTGGTATTGTTTACATTATTCATACAGTTTACTTTTACTGTATGCTTATTTTCGGCATGTATTTGTTAATTAATACGCTTGTCAAAGGCTATTTTATTTATAAAAAGCAGTACATCTCTATCATTTTAGCGGCATTGATTCCATGGATAACCAATTTGATTTATATAGTTGGTTATAGACCTTTTGGACATATAGATTTAACGCCCTATGCTTTCATAATTACTTCCTCTACCATTGCTTTTTCTCTATTAAGGCATAGTTTATTTAACTTAATTCCAATAGCTAGAGAAAAGGTCATTGAAAACATGAGTGAGGGTGTAATTATAATTGATTCACAATATAGAATTTTGGATATAAATTCAGTTGTTTTAAAATTTTTGAATGCGACTCATAATGAAATTATTGGTAAAAATTTACTCGAAATAATTGATGATAAAGCTTTATTAACTGAACATTTACAATTAGCAAATGGAATTCATTTTACAATAAATACCCATAATAGAATATTTGATATAACTGCAAATGAAATAAACCCGATGAAAGGCGTTTATAAAGGAAGTTTATTAATATTTAGAGATATTACAGAAAGTGAGTTAGCAAAAGAAAAGCTAGAGAAACAAACCAAAGAATTAGAAGAACTTAATAGGTTAAAGGATAAATTGTTTTCAATAATTGCCCACGATTTAAAAGCTCCTTTTGCTAGTTTAGTTAGCATGCTCCGAATTGTTAGTGATGACGATATTTCGCATGATGAGTTTAAGCAGTATTTACCTAAATTGACAGAAAACGTAGATTATACCTCATCCTTGTTAGAAAATTTACTTAATTGGTCGAAAAGCCAAATTGATGCTGTAAAAATAGTTGTAGAACCAATATTGTTAAAGGATTTGGTTGAGGTTGAAATAACTTTTTTTAACAAATTATCAGCTGAAAAAAATATTCGAATTATTAACGAAATAACAAATGAATATCTTGTAAATGCTGATAGAAATACTGTGCAATTAGTATTTAGGAATTTGTTTTCAAATGCTATTAAGTTTTGTAAATCTGGAGATTCAATCATAGTTTCAACACAAATTATCAATGATAAAGAAACAGTTATTTTCAAAGATACGGGGATAGGTATGAGTGCTGATAAGGTGGAAAAATTATTTGGTTCTGAAACCTTTACCACCCTTGGTACCGATAATGAAAAAGGAACAGGCTTGGGTTTATTGCTTTGTAAAGATTTTTTAAATAAAACAGGTGGTAAAATTCATGTAGAAAGTGAAGTAGGAGTAGGAACAACCTTTTATATTCAATTCAGTGGTAATTAAGTTTTTTAGTAGCATAATTTATTAAAATACTTGATTCTAGTCAATTGTTATCCAATTATTTGAGTTAAAATTTGTGTAAATAAATATTTACATAAAATGATTATTAATCAAATATACACAGGATGTTTGGCTCATGCAGCATATTATATTGAAAGTAATGGCGAAGCAGCTATTTTTGATCCATTACGTGAGGTGGCTCCTTATTTGGAAAAAGCCAAACACGATAAAGCCAAAATAAAATATATTTTCGAAACACATTTTCATGCTGATTTTGTATCGGGGCATATTGATTTAGCTAAAAAAGCCAATGCTTTGATTGTATACGGCCCAACTGCAAAACCTAATTTTGCAGCAATTGTAGCAGAGGATAATCAAGAGTTTGAAGTAGGGAGTTGTAAAATTAAAGTAATTCATACTCCCGGACATACTTTAGAAAGTTCTTGTTATTTATTGATTGATGAAAATAACCAAGAAAAAGGTTTAATAACTGGCGATACTTTATTCATTGGCGATGTAGGCAGGCCTGATTTAGCGCAACACGTTATAGCCGATTTAACTGAAGAAATTTTAGCAGGTCATTTATACGATTCGTTAAGAAATAAAATTATGCCATTGAGCGATGATTTGGTAATTTATCCTAATCATGGTGCCGGCAGTGCCTGCGGTAAAATGATGAGCAAAGAAACGGTTGACACCCTTGGGAATCAGAAGAAATTCAATTATGCACTTCGCCCTAATATGACCAAGGAAGAGTTTATAAAAGAGGTATTAACTGGTTTAACCACTCCACCGGCTTATTTTCCTAAAAATGTATTGTTAAACATTAATGGTTACGAAAGTATTGACGAAATAATAAAACGAGGCATGCAGCCACTTACTATTTCGGCTTTTGAATTATTGTCAAAACAAGTTGATGTGCTGGTTTTAGACACACGAAATGCAAATGATTACAGCGAGGGAAGTGTGCCTTTGAGCATAAATATTGGCTTAGACAGTAACTTTGCTATGTGGGTTGGCGATTTAATAAGCGATATAAACCAAAAAATTATTATTGTAACTGATAAAGGCCGCGAAGAAGAAACCATTATTAGATTAGCACGCGTTGGTTACGATAAAACCATTGGATTTTTAGATGGTGGATTTAATATTTGGAAAAATAGTGGTCATGAATTTGATGTAATAGACCGAATTACAGCTCAAGAATTTGAGCAAATTTATAAAACAAAAAATACTTTGGTTATCGATGTTAGAAAAGCAAGCGAGTTTGAATCAAGTCATGTAATTGGAGCCTTAAATATCCCATTAGTAAAAATTAACAATCATTTGGCTGAGTTTCCAAAAGATAGGTCATTTATTTTACATTGTGCTGGTGGATATAGAAGTATGGTGGCTGCATCTATTTTAAAACAAAGAGGTTGGAATAATTTTGTGGATGTAATTGGAGGATTTACCGAAATTTCAAAAACAAGTGTTCCCAAAACCAATTATATTGCGCCTGTAACTTTATTATAAAAATGAAAATTATTAAATTTTTTACCACAGCAGTTATAGCGCTATTTTTTGTTATCAATATTTCATCTTGCCAAAATAATGCCAATGGAGCTGGCGGAAAGCTTGATGTAAATGCATTTGAGCAAAATATTAATGCCGATAAAAATATTCAATTAATTGATGTAAGAACGCCTGGCGAATATGCCGAAGGTTTTATTGGAACTGCAAAAAACATTGATTGGAATGGCGATAACTTTGCTGCTGAAGCAGCCAAATTAGATAAAACCAAACCAGTATATGTATATTGTTTAGCTGGAGGCCGAAGCGCAAGTGCTGCTATTAAATTAAAAGAAATGGGTTTTGCCCAAGTATATGATTTAAAAGGCGGTGTGAATGCTTGGCGCAATGCTACGAAACCAATTTCGGTTATTGGAAATGAACCAGTAAAACCTGCAACTACTGGCTTATCATTGGCCGACTTAAATAAACAAATTGCAGATAATCAATTGGTATTGGTTGATGTATATGCACCATGGTGTGGCCCATGTAAAAAAATGGCTCCTTACTTGGCCGAAATAGCTGAAGAGAAAAAAGATAAATTAACATTTATAAAAGTAAATGCTGACGAAAGCCAAGAAATAGTAAAAAACTTAAATGTAGAAGAATTGCCAACCCTAATTCTTTATAAAAACGGTAAACGTGTTTACACCAATATTGGTTTAATTACCAAAGCAGATTTATTAAAAGTCATCGAAAATAATACAAATAAGTAATATTCAATTACAATACTATTAAAAGCCTGTTTTGTTCAAAACAGGCTTTTTTTGTTAGATTAAATACAAGTAAATAATATCAATATTATCGCAGCCCCAATATAATCAATAAGTTAGCATGACAAAAATCAAGTACCATGAATTGAAGCCACTGTAAAGCGATTGCCTTTAATTAATTTTAGGAAGTAAACATATTGATTGACTTATTTTTAATAATACTTACTTTTGCGCCCGATTTGAAACACTAATTTGTTCAAAATCAAACCAAAAAGTATAAAAACTACAATTATGGAAAACAACACAAAAAACATGTTTGAAACTATGGCTGATATGCAAAAACAAGCTATGGAAACTATGACAAATGCTGCTAAGACTATGCAACAATCAATGGCAAATGGAACCAATATTAATATGGATTCTGAAAACTTTAAAAAATGGTATGACGGCCAAATGAATTGGTTTAATCAAGTTAGTGGCGAAAATAATAACATGCATAATGGAATGGAGTTTTTTACAAACTACATGAACAAACAAAATGAAATGGCAAAACAATGGATGGAAATGAGTAAAAATATGATGCCAAACATTAATAATAGTTTTGATATGAAAAACATGAATATGGATAGCATGATGAATGTATTCAACTCTTGGAAAAATACTATGACTGACAGCTATAATGAAATGATGAAAAATTTCAATAATGGTGAAACTAAGAATAATTTTTCTGATATGTTTAATAATTCAGAAATGTACATGAAAACCTTCCAGTTTTTTATGCCAATGATGAAAAGTTTAAACGATAAAACTTTTACTCCTGAAATGTTTAAAAGTATGTTCAATACAGAAGCATATAAAGACATGATGGATAAAATGTTTAACATGAATCCTGATATGATGAAAAACTTTATGGATAATACCATGATGGCAAGCATGAAAGATAACATGTATAAAATGATGGATAATGGTAAAACAAATTACGATAACATGAAAAATAACATGGGTAATATGTTTAACTCAAATCCAATAATGGACGGAATGATGAGTAATTACAATCAAATGTACACTCAAATGCAAACTTCAATGGCTCCATTAACCAAATTATTTGGCACTAATTCAAATATGGCAAGCATGGAAACTATGAAAGAATTAGTGGAAATGATGACTGAATACAATACTAAAAATAATCAAATGCAATACATGATGTACACAACAGGCATGAAGGCAATGGATGATATGGCCGAAAATATGTACGCTAAGGTTAGAAATGGTGAAGATGTAAAGGAATTTGCAGATGTTTATAAAAATTGGTTAAATACCAATGACAAGCACTTTGTTCAATTATTTGAAACTCCTGAATATTCAAAATTGATGAGTGAAGTTAGTGCATTGCAATTGAACCTTAAAGGAAAAATTGAAAAGCAAATGGAAAAATCATTAGAGAAATTTCCAATTATTAATCGCAGTGAGATGGATGAATTATACAAAACAATCCAAGAATTGAAAAAACGCATTAACACCCTTGAAAAAGAAAAGAGTAGTGTAGCTTCAATTGAGGTAAATGAAGAAGCTCCAAAAGCAGCGGCTAAAAAAACTACTAAGACCACTTAGTTCTATATTTTAAAATTTTTGCATAAATCCTAGTTGAACTTGTTTAACTAGGATTTTTTTTGGCCTGATTCTAGCAGTTATTAATTTGAAAAAGAACAGTAAATTTAAGTTAAAGCAGTGTTTATAGGGCTTGAGGTTATATTCTATTTCGTAATAGCGGTTTTTTATGGGAATTTTGGCTCAAAATGGGAGATAAATGATAGATAAAATAAATTCGGAAAATATTTTACAACACAAATTAAATTTTAAAAAAATTTGTTTAATTGATGATGATGATATGCAGCATTGGTTAAATGTAAGAATTATTCATTCTATTGATAAAACGATTGAAATATATAGCTATTCAAGTGCAGAAATTGCGTTAAACGATTTGATGGTTAATAAAATAATACCTGATGTGATTTTGTTAGATATAAATATGCCACTAATGGATGGTTGGGATTTTATTGAAGAAGTAGGTGCTAGAGAAATCAATATTCCAATTTACATGCTTACCTCTTCCATTGACAAAAACGACAACGATAAGGCGAAAAAGTATAAGGTCGTAAAAGGCTTTTTAAATAAACCATTAAAACAAGAAAAATTAGAATCTATTTTGTATTCAAATAATTAGACTGTTTTTTATACTTATTTTCTATTCAATAAATATTCCATAACTGTTATTGGAATTAACAAACAGGTTAAGGCATAAATGGTATCTTCAATCGGAATGGTAATTATGCGTAAACCAATAATTTCGTTAGCATTATAAAACACCACGGGCTCAGGCGTTACAGCTCCAGTTAACACACCATTTACCACTAAAAAAGGAATTAAGTGCACTAAGTACGCAAACCAAAAATAACCCATATAGGGTTTCTTTAAATAAAACTGATGCCAAAGCAATAATATCAAAGCCAAAGAACAGTTTACCAAAGTGTAAGTTTTTTGGTAAAACACCAAGCAAGCCACTGCTAAAATTACTATAAAAAAATAATTTATATAAGTAACCAATGGCTTAAAAAATTTATCGGAGAAATAGGCTTTTAGGCAGGCATAAATAAACACACTGGCAAAAGGTACTACCACAAAAAAACTCCATTCTTCAATAGGTAAATCGTTAAAACGATAGTGCCAAACATACTGATTATTAAAGCCCCAAACACCCGCTCGGGTAAACCAACCATCCCATAAAATAAAGAGTAATGCATTTAAGCCAATACCAATAAATAGAGGTTTAAACCATTTGTGAAAAGCTACTTTTTTATCGAAACTTAATGCGAAAGGACCAACAAAGGATACCACCATTAACCAAGCGTATAAACTCATGGCTTAATTGGTTGAATTAGGATTTTTCCAATATTTAAGCGGAACTATAAGCATTCCAAAGTTTTCGCCATGCTCTTTTCCTAAATATTTATGATGGATTTTATGTGCCCTGCGAATGGCTTTTATATATCTGTTATCTAAACGCGACCAAAGTTTAAACCTTTGGTGAATAATTATTTCGTGAATAATAAAATAAGCAAATCCATACAAAGAAATACCGATTCCAATATACAATCTAAAATCGTTGTACATTAAACCTGTTACATAACAATAAGCACTTGGAACGGCAAAGATTAAGAAGAAACTATCGTTTTTTTCAAAAAAACCTGGTTCTACTTGATGATGATCTTTATGCAAATACCAAAGTAAACCATGCATAATAAACTTGTGTGTAAACCAAGCCATAAACTCCATGAACCAAAAAGTAAGAAACACTACTAAAATATTAAACCACATATATTTTTAAAATCGCTTTATTATACTAAACACTTTAATTGTAAATTGTTTTTAGAAAAATCTAATACCACCAATTCATTCCGGCAAAAAACACCAATTGCAAAGCATACAGCCAAGGTGCAATTTTATTGGTTAATGGTAACTCTAATTTTTGGTAAACAAACATAAAAGCAAAGGCAAAAATATACCAAGCGGTGTAGTTTTGAATAGGAATACTTCCATTTTTCCAGTACCAAAAATCTAATTGCGGAGCTACATGTTCGATTAAAAAATCAACACACAACATAAGCAACGCACTTAAAGCAATTTTTATAATTGGGTTAACAGTATTTTGTTTACCTATTTTACTAAAAAACAATTCGGCCACATGCATAGAAACATAACAAAGCATTACCCAATTTAAACCAATAATTACAGGCACATCGGCCATTTTTAAGCCAAGGTTATTTCCATAAAAATACTGACCAAAAATTCTACCCGTGGTTACTCCCAAAAGTTCTAAAATATAACCAGCTTGAAAAACACCAATTGCCCAAATCCAGAAAAAAGTATTTTTAGGTTGATGGAAATAAAATAACACCACTGCACTGATAATTAAATTGATTGGCGAAAGTGATAATAAATCTAATTTAAAAACTGCCGAGCCAAAAAGCCCCACAGCATATAAAATGGCTAAAATTATTGTGGCAATATTTTCTTTTTTCATTTACTTTTTGTCAAATTTAATTAATCCGTTCAAAGAATGGAAGAATCCAGTTTTGAAATTATTTAGTTATACTATCATTAACTTTGTTAATTAATTATAAAAACCACATAGATACATAGAAAACATAGTTTAAATGCTATGTTCCTTTGTGGTTTATTTTTATAATATCAATATCATTAAACCCTTTTTAAAGATTTTCGTTCCATTCAGAATGACGAACAAAGCTATGTTCTCTATGTTCCTATGTGGTTTAATTTTTCTATTGTAAAATCACTTTTAAAGTTTCATCACTCCACCTCGTTCCATTCAGAATGAAGATTTTTTTTTCAATTATTACTCGTTTCCTCAAGCTCAACGACCAAGGGCATTGAGCTTTTTGAAATGAAATTACTTTCCATAATCATCCTTAATTAAACCAGCAGCAATTTTAGCCGAATTTAAACACAAAGGAATTCCTCCTCCTGGATGCACCGAACCGCCACAAAAGTACAATCCTTTTATATCAGAACTAAAATTTTTATGCCTTAAAAATGCTGCATACCTATTATTACTTGCATTACCATAAAGCGCACCAAGGTGGCTGCTGGTTTTGCTTTCAATACTTCGTGGATCTAGTATATTTTCTGTTACAATGTGTTTTTCAATATCGGTTTTCAATAAACGATTTAATTTTGATACAATATTTTTCCGTGCTTCAGCAATTAATTCATCCCAATTTTGCCCTTGGTTATTGGGTGTATTTATCATTAAGAACCAATTCTCACAACCCGCAGGTGCATCATCTGGCTTGTATTTTGAGGTAATGTTAATGTAAATAGTTGGGTCGCTATAAATGGTTTTTTTATTAAAAATATAGTCAAATTCGGCTTGGTAATTTTCGGTAAAAAGTATGTTATGCAAATCTAACTCCGCAAATTGTTTGTTAATTCCCCAATAAAAAATTAATGCTGAGGAAGACTTTTCTTGCACCAATATTTTTTCAGGATGTTTTACTTGAGGCAATAATTTTTTATAAGTTGGATAAATATCCATGTTCGATAAAACAATATCTGCTTCATAAAATTCCTCACCTACTTTTACACCTTTTACTTGCTTGTTATTTTCGGTTAAAACTATTTCAGAAACCTTTTTATTAAACTCAAATTTTACACCTAAACCCAAAGCCAATTGGTAAATACTTTGGCTAATTTGGTGCATGCCATTTTTAGGAAAAAAAGTTCCAATATTACTTTCCAAATGCGGAATCATGTTTAGCAAAGCTGGTGACTGATATGGGTTACTGCCATTGTAAGTAGCAAATCTGTTAAAGTATTGAACCAACCTTTTATCGGCAAAAATTTGCTCGTTTTCATGGTTCATGCTGTTAAACAAATTAAGTTTTGGAATACTTAAAATGCCTTTAAGTGTAGCTAAGTTTAAAAAGTTTTTTACCTTATGTAAACTGCTTTCTATAAAAATAGGCGTGGTAGTATTATACCTAAACTCAGCATTTTTAAGGTATTGAAAAAATGGTTTGGGATTGGTTAATCCTAACTTTTGGTTTAACTCATTAGCCATTTTTTCTGGCTGATGGTAAGCTGTAAAACGTGTTCCATCTTCGTAAAAATAATTGCACGCCTTTTCTAACTGCAAATATTCAAAACTGTTTTTATTTTGCTTTGCAATATCGTACAGTTCAAGCACAAGCTGAGGTAATGTAAAAAGCGAAGGACCAGCATCAAACCTAAAACCATGTTGAGTAAACTCGGTTAATTTTCCGCCAAAATAAGCATTGGCTTCCAAAACTGTTACTTTAAAGCCCATTGCTTGAAGCCTAACAGCACTGGCTAAGCCAGCTATTCCAGAGCCAATTATTACTATTTTCATCTTTGATTTATAACCCCAAATGTAACATTGGGTTTTTAATTGTTACAAAAAAATAAAAAATAGCTTTTTCTATTCTTTCACTTATTATATTTTTAGTAATTTGCGCCCATGTTTAATGAACCTGAAATAACAAAATTAGAAACAATTGGCGAATTTGGCTTAATTAAACAACTTACGCAACACATTGAATTAAAGAACAATACACTTAAAGGTGTAGGCGATGATGCCGCAGTTATTAATCCTACTAACGGAAAAGTTACTTTGGTTTCAACCGATATGTTGCTAGAAGGAATTCATTTTGATTTAAGTTATTTTCCTTTAAAACATTTGGGTTATAAGGCTGTAAGCGTAAATGCAAGCGACATTTATGCCATGAATGGAACGCCCAAACAAATTACAGTTTCCTTAGGAATTAGCAGTAAATTTAGTGTAGAAGCTATTCAAGAAATTTACGAAGGCATTAATTTAGCCTGCGAAAAATATAAAATTGATATTATTGGTGGCGATACCACTTCAAGCAAACAAGGTTTGGTAATTAGTGTAACCGTAATTGGCGAAGCTGCTGAAAACGAAGTGGTTTACAGAAATGGTGCAAAAGAATATGATTTGGTTTGTGTAACGGGCGATTTAGGCGGTGCTTATGCTGGTTTTCAGTTATTAGAACGCGAAAAGCGTGTGTTTATTAATAATCCAGATTTGCAGCCTGATTTAGCTGGACACGATTATATTTTGGAACGTCAATTAAAACCCGAGGCTAGAAAAGACATTATTGAAATGTTTAAGGCTTTGGAAATTGTACCAACAGCTATGATTGATGTGAGTGATGGTTTGGCATCTGAAATTTTTCATTTGGCCGATCAATCAAAAATGGGAATTACCATTTACGAAGAAAAAATTCCAATTGATGCCACTACTTACAATATGGCGCGCGAGTTAGATTTAGATCCAACTTTAACTGCTTTAAGCGGTGGCGAAGATTATGAATTGTTATTTACCATTAAACAAAGCGATTATAAAAAATTAGAAAACCATCCTGATTTTACCGTAATTGGCCATGTTACCAAACCTGAAGAAGGTGTAAACATGATTAGCAAAGGCGGTCAAAAACACGAGTTAAAAGCTCAAGGTTGGAAAGCATTTTAGAGAATAACGTCATTGCAAGGCATGAAGCAATCTCACTTGAGATTGCCACGCTACGCTCGCAATGACGAATATTAAAAATAAACAAATGGCTAGCTGCCAGAAGCCAGCTGCCGAAAGCTATAAGAATGAAAATAGGTGTATTAATATTTCCGGGAAGTAATTGCGATAAAGACGCAGTTTGGGCATTTCAAAACATGTTTGGCCAAGAAGTAGTAGAACTTTGGCATAAAGATACTGATTTACAAAATGTAGATTTGGTGTTTTTGCCAGGTGGTTTTAGCTATGGCGATTATTTACGCAGCGGTGCAATTGCCCGTTTTTCGCCTATTATGCAAAGTGTAATTGAATTTGCCAATAATGGCGGATTGGTTTGGGGAGTTTGCAACGGTTTTCAAATTTTATGCGAAAGCGGTTTATTGCCAGGCGCATTATTGCATAACGACCATCAGAAGTTTAATTGTAAAAATGTTTTTATAAAAACCGAAACCAATAACAGTAAAATTACCAGTTTAAATGAAGTTGGAAAAGCTTTGAAAATTCCTATTGCGCATGGCGAAGGTAGATTTTATTGCAATGATGAATTATTGCAAGAGTTAAAAGCAAACGACCAAATATTATTTAGATACTGCGATGAAAATGGAAATGTTTCTGCTGAAACAAATCCGAATGGTGCATTAGATAATATTGCTGGAATTTGTAATAAAAATCGCAATGTATTTGGCATGATGCCTCACCCTGAACGCGCTTTAGATGCTGATATTTACAACACTGATGGCCGCATTATGTTTGAGAGTTTGTCGAGTTTGGTTAATAGCTAATAGTTGACAGTTGTTGGTTGTCAGTTGATTGGTTTTTTAATCAAGTAAAGAAATGAAATTGACAGCTAATAAAGTATATTCGACTATGTTAACATTGTTTCCTTCTCAAAACGATTTTTCACAATCAGATTATGAAGAGGAATTAAATGAACTATTTGACTTTGGTGTTGACACCGTGGAAAAATTTAATAACTTAATGACTAGGCATCGAACAATGTTATTGAAAATCGATGGCGAACCATTAGACGACCAACACTTGAAATGGTATCGAGAGGACAAATCAATTGACAACCTTGAACTAAAAATTGAAAATGGATTTTGGTTTTCATTTCAGGGGCTGATACGCATTGGACTTGAACTTGAGTTTGGAGAGAAATATATTCTATATGCAAACAAACGTGATGGTTTAATTTGAATAAGTAAGAAAAAAATGAAATTGACTTCCTTCTATTTTACATTTATATGTATTAGCTTGCTTAGTTGTAGTAATAATAAAACAACTAGGCAATTTAAAAATGAAATAGAAGAAAAAGTAATTTATCAAAACTATATTTATCCTATTGATAAAACTATAAATGAAAAAGACTTAAGAATAGATTCTTCTCAAAGTGAAGTTTACCGTGTTTGGGTTTTAAATGAAAAACCATCTAAGAGTTTTATATTCACCTTAGAAAATAAAAATGATTCTATAACCCTCTCTAAAAAATGTTTTATTTGGAACAATGGAATTCCTGTCAAAGCTGACTCTTTAATTGAAAATGTTACTAAAAAAATTAGGTTAAAAGTTTGGTTAGATTTTAAAGAAAAAATTTCTGACAGTTATTTTTGGAATTTATCAAACAATAAAGATGATGGTGAATTTTTATGTTGCAACACTTATATTTTGGAAGGAAAAAGGCATAGAAATATAGAGGAAAATAATTACAATTTATTCTATCTTCCATGTGGTTATGGCAGTTTACGAAATGCATTCAGTGATTTATTTGAATTGACTAAATAAACTACTATCAACTGACAACTATCAACCATCAACTACTCCAAAAACTATTCCTTCATCTTACTATCAATCATAATTGTCACAGGACCATTATTGGTTAAGCTGATTTGCATATCAGCACCAAATGATCCTGTGGCTATTTTTTTGCCTAAAAGTTCTTCCAATTTTGCTATCATTTTTTCATACAGAGGAATGGCAAATTCAGGCCTGCTAGCTTTGATATATGAAGGTCGGTTTCCTTTTTTAGTAGATGCAAAAAGCGTAAATTGACTTACTAGTAAAATATCGGCATTGGCATCTAGGAGTGAAATATTCATTACGCCATTTTCATCGTTAAACACCCTGAGGTTTACTATTTTTTGAGCCAACCAATTGATATCCTCTTCGATGTCGGCATCCTCAATTCCTAACAAAATTAATAATCCATTTCCAATTTCTGAAAATAGTTTATTATCAATATGTACTTGAGCTTTTGTAACTCGTTGGATAATAATGCGCATGTGTTAGTTATTATAAATCTTATTTGTTTCTTCAATTACTCTAATTATTTTTTTAAAACACAAAAAATCATTATGAGTAAAACTCTTGTTTTTATTTAACTCAAACCAATAAATTATTGGATGGAACTTACCTATTTTATAATTGTATATGTTATTTGGTATGGTTTTAAAAAACTGCTCTTGTGAAAATTGTTCGGGAGCAAAATTCCCTTCCGAAGGAGGGGTGTACCGATAATTATCGGTAGAAGATCGGGGTGGCAAAATCAATGTATTTCCATCAAAATTATCAGTATAATTCTCAATAAAAAAAACCTCTAACTCTTGCATTACATAAGTTAAACGTTTAAAAACATCAATTACTTTTATTCTAAAAATCTTTAACCCCAACTGCTTTAAATATGCTTCTCTTTCATTATCTTACTCTACTTTACTATCGTGGCTAGAACCATCTATTTCAATAACCAAACCGAACCTTTTAACATAGAAATCGACTATATAGTTACCAATAACTCGTTGCCTATCAAAGTCAATATTATGAAAAACACCTTTGGTTACTTGTTTCCAAAACAATACTTCCGATAAATTTCGTGCTTGCCTTAACTGCTTTGCTTTTTCTTTCAAATTAGGGTTAAAAGGCAGTTCTGTAATTGGATTTTGAGTTAAAATAATATCATTAATAGCAATAACTCTATATGGCTTTTTTAACTCCCCGGTCTGCGACCACCCCTCTTTTTGAGGGGAATTTGACAGCCCGCACTTTTTGAATTCAATATTAGAAGAGCCATTTTTATCATCAATAAATGCTTTCAACAGTATAGCCAAATTTTCAGAAAATGATTCACTCTGAATATTTTCAACTTTAACAAGTTGGTTTAAATAGGTAAAATATTCTTCAAAAGTCATTTCATACAACCCTAATTAAACACATCTTCGTTGGCCATGATGCTGAGGTAACTTTGATAACGTTCGGCTGGAATAATGCCTTGTTCAATGGCTTCTAAAACCGCGCATTGAGGTTCGTTCATGTGTTTGCAATTATTGAATTTACATTTACCAATATAGGGTTTCATTTCTTTAAAATAATGCGATAGTTCTGCATTGTTTAAATCCACTACACCAAACTCTCTAATTCCGGGTGTATCAATAATAAATCCACCAAAACTTAAAGGATGCATTTGTGCAAAAGTGGTGGTATGTTGCCCATTAAAACTCGATTTTGAAATTTCGCCCGTTTTTAAGTTTAAGTTAGGCTCAATTCCGTTTAATAACGATGATTTTCCTACACCCGAATGACCAGCAACTAAAGTGGTTTTATCTTTCAATAAAGCCTTTACTTCATCTAACCCTATTTGGTCATTTACGGAAGTTTTTATGTAATTATACCCAACCTGATTATGATATAAATGAATAGTATCGTTCAATATATCTTCCAATATATCCGTACATAAATCCACTTTATTAAAAATAATGGTAGTTGGAATATGGTAAGCTTCGGCCGTAGCTAAAAAACGATCAATAAAACCTAACGAAGTAGTAGGAAAAGCAATAGTTACCATTAATATAGCTTGATCAATATTACTAGCTATAATATGTGTTTGTTTTGAAAGATTGCTGGCCTTACGAATGATATAATTTTTTCGGTTTTCAATTGAAAAAATTACCCCATTTTCACTGTTGGGTTCCATTTCAAAATTTACTTTATCGCCAACGGTTACAGGATTGGTGTGTTTTAAACCTTGCAATCTAAACTTACCTTTTAACCGACAATTTACGATTTGCAAATCGGGTTTCATTACTTCGTACCAACTTCCCGTTGATTTTACAACAATTCCTTCCATTAGCTTTTAATTGAAAATCCTATGTAAGCAAAAGCAATACAAGTAATATTGCTCAATAAAATATAAGTAAACGCTTGTTTAAATAATTGCTGTTTAAACATCAAAACTGTTTCGAAAGCAAAAGCAGAATAAGTAGTGAAACCACCTAATACGCCAACTATAAGCAGCAATTTGATGGTATCGAAATGATTGGGGTTGCTGAGCGGAGTCGAAGCATTTAAAAATAAAGCATAACACAAACCAATGCAAAAGCAGCCTATGGCATTTACCAAAAAAGTGTTAATTGGAAACTGTACTTGGGTATAATCTTTTAGCAATACAGAAAACAAATAGCGTAAAACCGCTCCCAAAGCACCTCCAAGGGCTACAAAAATTATTGATTTCATGAAAGGCAAATATAAACTAAATTGAAAGATTGCATGATTAAAAGATTAAGTGAGTTTTGATTTTTGATCTTTGATTTTTGTCTTGATGCTAATGAATTAAATACTTATGGTGAACTTCACAAATCATAAATCATAATTCACAAATTTAACCTACTTTCGCTTTCTTTTTTTGAAAAATATGATAAAATCAATGACTGGTTTTGGGCAAGCTGAAACCGATACGGACCAATTTTTATGCAAAGTAGATATTAAAGCTTTAAATGGTAAGTTTTTAGATATTAATATTCGTATGCCCCGCAATTTGCAAAATAAGGAGTTGGAGCTGCGCAATGATTTATCGAAAAAGCTAGAAAGAGGCAGTATTAGCATTAGTATTAATATTACAAGCAAAAATACCAACGATTCATATTTGCCCATCAATCAAGATGTAGCGCAATTTTATTTAAGCCAAATAAACAGCCTTTCTACACAAACTAATATACCAAGTAGCCAACTATTTAAATCAATTTTTGATTTTCCCGGAATTATTCAAAGCAAGGAAGATGAAGGCACCAATGAAGATGATTGGAAAATAATTGTGAATACTGTTAACAATGCCTTGGTTGAGTTTAATAAATTTAGAACACGCGAAGGTGAAATTTTAGCAGCAGAATTGATTAATTTATGCCAAAGTATTCAAGGTAAATTGATTGCGTTAGCACCTTTTGAAACAGCAAGAATAGAAAATGTAAGGGCTAAAATAGCTAAGGAGTTAAGTAGTTTACAAACTGATTTAATTGATAAAAACCGTTTTGAACAAGAGTTGATTTATTATATTGAAAAACTAGATATTAACGAGGAAAAATCGAGGTTAACCGAGCATTGCACTTTCTTTTTAGAAACTTTAAACCAAGATACTAATGGTAAAAAATTAGGTTTTATAGTTCAAGAAATGGGCAGAGAAATAAATACCATTGGTAGCAAAAGCAACGATAGCAATATGCAGCGATTGGTGGTAGAAATGAAAGATGAATTAGAGAAAATTAAGGAACAAATCAATAATATTTGCTAAGCACTTTAGCCACAGATTACAAAGAAAATTTGATTGATTTGTTAAAATAATAATTAAAGTAACCGGCAATTTCTGCGTTTATCTGCGAAATCTGCGGGAAATATAGAATAGAATAAATGAATAAAGTAATTATATTTTGTGCGCCAAGTGGCAGCGGAAAAACCACCATTGTAAAACATTTATTAAGTGTAAATAAGCAGTTGGCTTTTTCAGTATCAGCTTGTACACGCGCGCAAAGAGCCAATGAAGTGCATGGTAAAGATTATTATTTTTTAACTCACGAAGATTTTAAAAACAAACTGGTTCATGGTGAGTTTTTAGAGTACGAAGAGGTGTATGGAGGTAATTTTTACGGTACTTTAAAGTCTGAAATTGACAGGATTTGGGCTGAAGGTAAAGTAGTGATTTTTGATGTAGATGTAGTGGGTGGATTGAACCTTAAAAAGCATTTTGAAGATAAAGCCTTGGCCATTTTTGTAAAACCACCAAGTGTGGAAATTTTGGCGCAAAGGTTAAAAGAACGTTCTACCGAAACTGAAGAAACCTTGCAAGTTAGAATTGGTAAAGCTGTGCTGGAATTGGCTTACGAAAATAAGTTTGAAACGGTGTTATTAAACGAAAATTTACCTGAAGCATTGCAAAAAGCAGAACAATTAGTAAATGATTTTATAGCAAAATAAACAATGAAAATAGGTTTGTTATTTGGGTCGTTTAATCCCATTCACACAGGGCATTTATTAATAGCCAATTACATGGTAGAATATACCGAGTTGGATAAAATTTGGTTTGTGGTTAGTCCGCAAAATCCATTTAAAGTAAACGATGAATTGCTTGATGAAAATTTGCGTTTAAAAATGATAGAAATGGCTATAGCCGATGATAACAGATTTGAAGCATGCAATATTGAATTTGGAATGCCCAAACCCAATTATACCTATTTAACCCTAACAACGCTTACTGAAAAATATCCTGAACATCAGTTTACACCCATTATTGGTGGAGATAATTTACAGAGTTTTCATTTATGGAAAAACTACGAAAGCATTTTAGAAAACTATCAGCTATTTGTATACCGCAGGGCTGGATTTCATGAAAATCCATTATTAGCCAACCACAAAAAAATTAGTTTATACGAGGTTCCTTTGCTCAATATTTCATCTACTTATATTAGAGAAACATTACAAGCAGGTAAATCAATCAGGTATTTGGTGCCAAAAGTTGTTAAAGAATTTATAGACGAAAATAATTTGTATCGATAATTTTCCGTTTATATAATTATTCGGCTGATATAATAAAACTAAGGTTTAATTGAAACTAATAATTGGTTTCATTTGTAAATTATTAAACATTAAACAAGTGTCAAAGACAAAAAAACGGATGATAATATTTATTGCAATTTTACTTAGTTTATCAACAGGAAGCTATTTGTTTTTAGAACAAAAACAATTTGGACAATTGCCAACTGGAACCAGATTGGAACGAATAAAAAAGTCACCCAATTACCGAGATGGGTCTTTCCAAAACCAACATTTTACGCCTGATTTGGCAGAAGGCACTAGTTACTGGGATATTTTAAAAGCGTATTTGAACAAACCCAAAAACACGGAGCCACCACATTCATTACCTTTTGTAAAAACCAATTTAAATAATCTTGATACTAATAAAACTCAAATTATTTGGTTTGGACATTCAAGTTATTTAATAAAAACCAATGGTTTGACTTTATTGGTAGATCCTGTTTTTAGTGGCAATGCTTCGCCTGTTAGTTTTTTTGGAAAAAATTTTAGCGGTAGCAATGAATATAAAATAAGCGATTTTCCTCAAATAGATATGGTTATCATTACACACGATCATTACGATCATATGGATTATAAAACGATAACAGAACTAAAAAATAAAACTAAACATTTTTATACTTCGTTAGGGGCAGGGGCACATTTGAATTTATGGGGTATTAACGACTCGCTTATTACCGAATTTGATTGGTGGGACTCAATAAAAGTTACCGATAACATAATTCTAACGGCTGCTCCAGGTCGTCATTTTTCTGGCAGAAAATTTAAAAGAAATCAAAGTTTATGGGCTTCATATATTTTACAAACTCCCACCGAAAAAATATTTTTAGGAGGGGATAGTGGATTTGATACTCATTTTAAGGAAATTGGACAAAAATATGGTCCCTTTGATTTGGCTATATTAGAATGTGGTCAATACAATAAAATGTGGGGTTATATTCACATGATGCCTGAAGAGGTGGTTCAAGCTGCCATTGATTTAAAAGCTAACGTATTAATGCCCGTACATTGGAGTAAATTTACTTTGGCTTTGCATCCTTGGAATGAGCCTATAAAAAAAGTAACAGCTAGGGCCAAAGAAATGAATATGCCTATAACAACGCCATTGATTGGAGAAGTAATTACAATTAATGAAAATTATCCTGACAGCATTTGGTGGGAGTTTTAGATAAAAAAGCCAACTTTATTAAAGTTGGCTTTTTTTATAGAATCAATTACGATAGCATATCTAAAATTTTATTCAAGTCGGCTTCAGATTTAAAAGGAATAGTAATATTTCCTTTTCCTTTTTCATCATTGGTAATTTTTACTTTATTACCAAATTTATCGGTTAATAGTTTTTGAAACTCAGTTACTACTTCACTTAAAGGTATTTTTGAAACTTTTTTGCTTTTAGGTTTTTCATCTTCAATTAGTGATTGATCTTGTTTTGCTCTTTCACTAGCCTCGCGCACCAAAGCTTCTACCTGACGAACAGACAAATCTTTTAAAACCATTTCGTTAAATAAATACTGCTGCTCATCGGCATTGTCAATATTTATAATGGCACGTGCGTGACCCATCGAAATTTTATCGTCTCTTAAAGCTGCTTGAATATTATCAGGCAATTTTAATAAACGCATGTAATTATTAACTGTACTGCGGTTTTTACCAACTCTATCACCTAATTCCTCTTGGTTTAATTTACATTCGTCCATAAGACGTTTGTAACTTAAAGCCACTTCCATAGCGTTTAAATTTTCGCGTTGAATATTTTCAATCAATGCCATTTCTAGCATTCCTTGGTCATCGGCTAAGCGAATATATGCCGGAATTTTTTCTAAACCTGCAATACGAGAGGCGCGCGTTCTGCGTTCTCCACTAATTAATTGGTACCTATCAAATCCAATTTTACGAACAGTAATAGGCTGAATTACTCCATGTACTTTTATACTTTCGGCTAATTCGTTTAATTCTTCTTCTTTAAAATCCGTTCTGGGTTGGAAGGGATTTGCTTCTACTTGCGAAATAGGAACTTCGCTAATAGAATTAACCGGCTTCGATTCGGTTGTTGTAATATCAGTTGCGGCATTTTCAAGTAATGCACTTAATCCTCGTCCTAATGCGTTTCTGCGTGGGTTACTCATTTTATATCTTTCTACTACTTTTTTTGTCTACTAATTTAACGATTGTGTGTCTGAATTTGGATTATTAAAACCCTCAATTAAGCCATTTTTTGCTAATAATTCTTTTGCAAGATTCATGTAATTGATTGAGCCACGACTTTCTGCATCATGAAGAATTACTGGTTTTCCAAAACTTGGAGCCTCGCTTAACTTAGTATTACGTTGAATAATGGTATCAAAAACCAATTGTTGAAAATGCATTTTAACCTCTTCAACCACTTGGTTACTTAAGCGTAAACGCATATCGTACATGGTTAATAATATACCTTCAATTTGTAAATTGGTATTTAAACTTTGTTGTACAATTTTAATGGTGTTTAGTAATTTACCTAAACCCTCTAGTGCAAAATACTCGCACTGAACTGGAACTATAACACTATCGCTAGCTACTAAAGCATTGGTGGTAATTAAACCTAAACTTGGCGAGCAATCAATAATGATAAAATCGTAATCTTTTCTAATAGAATCTAATGCAAATTTTAACAACTTTTCTCTGTTAGGTAAATTAACCAATTCAATTTCAGCACCAACCAAGTCGATATTTGAAGGGAGTAAATCCATGTATTGCAGCTCTGTATGCACTATTGCATTAGAGGTTGGAGTCTCATTAACCATCACTTCGTACAAACCAGTTGAAACTTCACGCGGATCAAATCCTGTACCTGAAGCTGAATTAGCCTGAGGATCAGCATCTACCAATAAAGTTTTAAACTCTAAAGCTGCTAAACTTGCCGATAAATTAATGGCAGTTGTAGTTTTTCCAACTCCACCTTTTTGATTTGCTATTGCTATTATTTTTGCCATGCTAAGTATTTGTTCAACGTAATTTTATATTTTTTTTTGAAATTAAAATATTTAGTATTTAACCAATTGGTTTTTAAATAAACACCAATTATTTTTAAGTTTTCTTCTAACCAAATAACGCCATTTGGCAAGGTAACATATGCACTCCTTGTCAACATGTGTGTTGATAACTGAGCTTTGGTTTTGCAGAGTGCTAATAGTTAATAAAATAGTTGTGGAACAATAATATTTGTTGTTTCACGAATTGAAATAAGCTTGCATTGGAAATTTAAAATATTGTTGAATAATCCTGACTTTATTTAAATTATTCATTGTCAAATCTTTTTATTTAAATTTTTGTTTTTAGAAAAAACAAGAAGTTACTAGGCAACCTTTTTATAAAAGTGTGTCTATTTAGCAGTAAATGGAATGAAGGATTTTACCGATCAAGAAATCATATTAGGTTGTATCAAGGAAGATAGTCGTTTTCAACGCCTGTTTTTTGACAAATACTATTCTAAAATGTTTGCTATTTGTATCAGGTTTGCCAAAAATGAAGATGAAGCTAAAGATATTTTACAAGAAGGATTTATAAAAGCATTTGAAGGAATAAAAAAATTTAAAACTGAAAGTAGCTTGAGTACTTGGTTAAGCAGGATAATGATTAACCATGCCATAAATTACTTAAAAGCAAAAAATAAAAATTCATTTTTATCCATTAGTGAAAATGAGTTTTTGGTTCCCGATTTACCCGATTTTGATAACGAATTGGTAAAAGAACTTTCGCCCGATGAAGCTTTGAGTTTATTGCAGAAATTACCCGATGGCTATCGAACAGTGGTTAATTTATATGCCATTGAAGGTTTAAGCCATAAGCAAATAAGTCAAAATTTGGGCATTAGTGAGGGAACATCCAAATCTCAATTATCGAAAGGAAGAGCCATTTTAAAAAAATTAGTTAATAGTTTAAATACGTATGTTTTATAACAAGGACGATGAGTTTTTTAAATTACTTGGTGATAAAATTAGCCAAGTAACGCCAAAGCAGCCCACTAATGGTGATTGGGCAAGCTTTGATAAGGCTTATCGCGCCCATAAACAAGCAAATAAAAAGCGTAAAATGGTTATTTTTATTTGGTTTAGTGTTTTAACTGTTTCGTTATTTGGTTTTTATGCTATTTATTCAAACAAAAATACTCATAACCAAGTAAATATTGTAGAAACAACTGAAAATAAGGAAATAGCAAAAAGTGAAGTAAGGCCAACACCATTGGAGATTGATACAAAAACTGAAATAACAACTCCAAGAATTGTAAAAAATAAAACCAAGCTAACACCAAATAAAGATGCGGTTACTAGCTTAAATGATAAGCAAAGGATTCAAAAATTTAAAGTCAAAAGTAATAATAGCACTTTTAGAAATGAATCGAATATTGCAAATCATAATACTTTTAATAGAACTGATAGCCAATATGAATTGATTAAGAATTATAGTGATGTAACCATTTTAGCAAGCAGCAATAAAGCATTGGGTTTGAGTGAGCCACAATTTATTAGCATTCAAAATAAAAAATTATTTAAAACTGAAATTTACTCAGTAAATACTAATTCGGCAAAAAATGAAACTATCAAAATCAAAGGAAAATTAAAGGTAAACCTAGCTTATGCAGAGTTAGGTTATTTGTTGCAAAGCAATGTTTATAAACAGTTTAATCATTCAAATGATTTATTTTTTAATGGAGTAGGGGCTAAAGCAGGCTTACAAATAGGTAATAATTGGAGTTTAAATTTTGGTTTAAGTGCTTTGTTTTTTAATCAAACCAAAATAAATAAAAATGCTTTTGTAACTACCGAAAAGCATATTGAAAGCATTGATACCACCATTAAATATAATGCTTTTTACAAAAGACTAATGATGCAAATAGATACTGTAATGAGTGAAAGAAATGTGGAGCATCAAACAAATAGTTCATATCAAAACAGTGTTGCTTTTTACAACTTACCAATAGAAATACGTTATCAACTAGGAAATGAAAAACGCGGTGTTTATGGGGCTTTAGGTGTTACTGGCACTGTAGTTTATCAACTTGAAACTAAAATACAAAATATTGGATTGGTTAATGAAACTAGCCAAAGCAACAATAATTACCAATTATTGTTTGCACCAACTTTGGGTGTGGGTGCTTACCAAAAACTTTATCATAAGTGGGCACTTAATTTTTCGGCCAATTTTTTAAAATATATAAATGGCTCTTTACATCAGCCTAATACCATACAAATACAAACCGGTTTAAAGTATAATTTTTAAAGAAAAAACAATTAATTTATATAACATGAAAAATAAAATTTTTAACACCATGAATTTACGTAAAGTGTTTTTAACACTGCAATTTTTTCTGCTTTCTGCTATAGCCCTATTGGCTCAGCCTTGTGCTACTAAATTTGATTATTACAAAAATGCTAAAACAGTAGTTTTTGTAAATAAATCAGAATGGCATATCGGTATCAATACTTTTTACTGGAATTTTGGAGATGGCAGCCCTGTTTTAAACAATGGCGATTACCAATTAAGCCATAATTACACCCAAGCTGGCAAATACCGTGTTTGTTTGGTTGATAGTTTATGCACTAGCAATGCCGTGTATTGCGATAGCATTGTGGTAAGCAATTCAAAAGAAGTGAATGCCAAATTTAGAATTGTTGATTTAGGAAATGGCAATTATTTTTTTAGCGATTCAAGCACTACTTCTGGTTCTCCAATCGTTACCTATCAATGGGATTTTGGTGATGGAGTTACCAGTAATGACATTTTAGTGAAACATAATTACCATGCTACAGGTCAGTATATTGTAAGTTTAACTATTTTGGATAGCAACAATAATTTTGATATATACCACGATACGCTGAATGTAACTGTTAACACGCCTTGTTTTGCTGATTTTGATTTTGAATACATTGATAATCAATTTAAATTTAAAAACTTAAGCACTAGCCCTGATACGAACGTTAACTTTACTTGGGTATTTGGCGATAATTCAAATGCAAGTAATTTAATAGATCCAATTCACAAATATGCAGCAGCTGGAAATTATGAAGTAAAATTATACATGTTTGGTCCAAGTTGTGGCGATACCATTCAAAAAACCATAAATCAGCCTGATACAGCATTGTGTAATATAAGCTTTAACAGTCTAGTTAACTACCAAAAAGTATTGTTCACAGTGACTTCAAGTAATACTGAACCATTGTTCGAAAAATACTTAATTGACTTTGGTGATTTAAACCAAGATTATATGGAAAGCAACACTACCTCGCATATTTATTCCGATACAGGAAGTTATAAGGTTTGTGTTTATTCGTATGTTAATTTATGTGGCGTTCAGTTAGTTAGTTGTAAAACCATTAGAATTGATAGCTTAACAGCAATTTGTAAAGCTAATTTTGATATATATAGCAGTGCATTCAGTGCAGTTGCTTATAATGCATCAATAGCCTATGGCAGTTCTATCCCTTCAAATATTACTTTAAAATGGGGTGATGGATTTATTTACTCTGGAGTAGACAGCGGAATGTTTAACCATACTTATGCTAACGAAGGAAGTTACAATGTAACTTTAATAATGAATAATCCTGCAGGTTGTATTGATTCAATCACAAAAATTGTGAGTGTTGGACCTGAATATATATTAAGTGGAACTATTAGACAAGGTGGTTTGCCTGCATATTATTCAGGAGTATACGTTTATAGTTACGATTCAGTTTCAGGATTATTATACAAAAATAATTATACCAGCACCGATGAAAATGGTAATTATTCAATCAGTTTGAAAAAAGGTTTTTATTTGGTGCAAGCCGATTTTGCTTTCGATCCGTTTAATAATGGTTTTTACTTACCAACTTATTATAAAAATAAATTGAATTGGGATTTTGCGGATGTTATTTATATTGCTTCAAATAGAGATTCGGTTGATATTGACTTAATTCCATTCACTTACGATTCGGCAGGAATAGGAACCATTTCAGGTTTTGTTAAATATGGAACAGGCGTAGTGGATCAAAATGGACCAATAGAAGTAGGCAAACCTGCCGACAAAATGTTGGTTTATTTGATTGACGATAAAGGCAAAGCAGTATCGTACACGCACACCGATACAGATGGTAAATTTGATTTTGGAAAAGTACCAATTGGAAATTATAAAGTTTGGGGTGAAATGGCCGGAAAACAAACCATTCCTGCTTTGGCAAATATTAACACTTCAGTAAATAAAGTTTCAGGTATAAACATAATTATTGGAAAAAATACAGTTAGCACATCTATTAATCAACAACCAAAAGTTAAAGAAACAGCATCATTTAACGTTTATCCAAATCCAACTAATGGAATAGTTAAAATTGATTGGGAAACCTCAGGTCAAAAACCTAATTCTGTTCAGATATTTGATATTACTGGTAAGTTATTAGTTACTAAAAATATAGAGGCTTACGATTTAAATGCAGAATTAAATATAGCAGAATACACCAATGGCTTGTATTTGGTTAAAATAATTTCGAAAGATGGAAATACGGTAGTTAAAAAAGTTTTTAAACAAGACTAACAGTTGAAATACCTTTTTATAAAACCTGAATCAGAAATGGTTCAGGTTTTTTTATGGCCCTATAATAGAAAAACCCTTGATTAATTATAATCATCATCCTTTCCGAATTCTGAAGGCTAACCTTTGAAAAAAGACTGTTGAATCAAAATGAATAAAGAGTTCTCAATTTGATTTTTAGCCAGCTGGAGCGGTTTTGCATGCCGCACTTAATTGCTAAAAGCATTTGCTTTGCAAAAATAGCTAAGCATTTTAATAAGTAGATTGCAAATCGTCCCCGATTTATTGGAATTATTTGATCTGAACCTTAAACTATAGCATAAATCAAATACCAATAAACTGAATATTTTTTACGTTCCCTATTTTGTCTTAATTAAGCTAATTCTTCTCTTTTAACTCTTTCAGTTTATTTTTCATAATATCTTGTACAAAAGCATCCCTATTTTCTTTAGACATTTTAACAATTGCTTTTTGTTCAGGATACACCTCGCAGTATGTTGCACCCCAAAAAATTATCTCCATTATTATTGGATAAATATCTATACCCTTTTGGGTTAATTTATATTTAAATTTTGATTTACTACCTACAAAGATTTCTTTAGTTATCAAACCTTCTTTTTCTAAAACTACAAGTTTATCTGCTAACACATTGGTAGCAATACCTTCATCCATTTTCAATAAATCCCCATAAGTTTCCTTTCCAAAATAAACCAAATCTCTCATAATTAATAGAGACCATTTATCTCCAAAAATGTCTAATGATTGCGATAACCCGCAGCTCGATCTCGTCTTTTTTATATCTACCATAAAAATTATTTCCTATTTACTTGCAAATTACAAGTAAATGCTTTTATATTTGTACTTGTTATTTGCAAGTACAAAAGTAGTCAATTAAAAACAATTTAAAAATCAAATATTAATAACTAAAATTTAAAAAATGGAAAAATTGTATGAAGCAGAAGTGACAACGTTAGCAGGCAGAAACGGTCACGCAAAATCATCAGATGGATTATTGGATTTAGATGTAAGATTCCCGAAAGAAATGGGTGGTGCTGGAGGCGCTACAAATCCTGAACAACTTTTCGCAGCAGCTTGGTCGGCTTGTTTTGGAACAAGTGTAACAGTTGCAGCCGGAATAGAAAAAATTAAAATTGGAGAAGTATCTGTTACTGCTAAAATTGCCGTAATACATGATAACGGTAATTTTGATCTTGGAGCCCATCTGCTAGTTAAAATAAATGATGTAGACTACGATACTGCGCAAAAACTGGTAGAAGCCACAAAATCTATTTGTTCTTATTCAAAAGCAACAAAAGCGAATATCAACGCCATTTATGAAGTTGTGCCTAACTAATTTTAAAACAAAAAACTCAAATAAATACTCAAATAAACTTTAACAAACATGGTAAATACTTTAAATTGGTTTGAAATACCAGCAACAGATTTCGAAAGAGCAAAAACTTTTTATGCAAAAGTTTTAGATGTTCAAATTTATGACGACCCTAATAGGGCATATGCCTACTTACCTTCTGATCCAGAAAAAGGTGGATTTGGCGGAGCAATTGGTTTTGGCGAAAACTTTGTTCCTGCAATAACTGGCACAACTATTTACCTCGATGGTGGAAATGATCTTTCAGTTCCATTAAGCAGAGTAGAAAGTGCCGGTGGAAAAGTTATTCTACCCAAAACTGCTATTGGGAACAACGGCTTTATTGCACTTTTTATTGATACTGAAGGAAACAAGGTGGGATTCCATTCAATGGGTTAATACTCATCGAAAGAGCAATAAATATTCTTATTTTTACTGTAATATCCATATTAACATATCAAGAATAAGATACCTTTATAGTAACTTTTAAAATGACTCCTCTTTCAAAATCTGAATCAGAAATGATTCAGGTTTTTTTTATGGGCCTAAAATAGAAAAACCCTTGATTAGCTATAATCAAGGGTTTTTACTTTATATGAATTAGAAAAAAGTATTATTGATTAGTATTTAGCAATCACTGTGCCAAAAGTATCAATATTGCGACATATTTTTCTAAATTACTGTTCTTTAGTTGTTTGTGTTTTTTATGTTTGCAACCAAACTGTGTTGTGTTCTATTAAGTGTATCCATTTCCATAAAATAAAACACTTTTTTGGATACATTTATTGTGTAAATGGACACATTATAGTTTTCTATTATACAAATCGCGAATGCAAACGCTGGCTACTGTGCAACCAAATACGGCTGGCATATAACTTATTGTTCCCACTACCGATTTTTTACGGGTATCGTTTGGTGTTTCTACCACTTGGTATTCTGGCATGCGTTGTTCATCGCTAAACACAGCTTTAACGCCTTTATAAACACCTAAGCGATGTAAATATTTGCGCACATATTTTGCTAAATGGCAGTTGTAAGTTTCCGAAATATCGGCCACTCTCAAACGAGTTGGATCAACTTTTGAACCTGCACCCATTGAACTAACTATTGGAATACCTCTATCAATACAAGCTTTAATAAAATAAACTTTTGGCGAAAGGGTGTCAATACAATCAACTGCATAATCAAATTTGTTGTTATTTAAAACTTCTTCGGTTATTTGGTCGCGGAAATAAACTGGTAAAACTTGTAACTCTAAATCAGGATTGATATCTAACAAACGTTCAGCCAAAACATCGGCTTTTATTTTATGTTCGGTACTTTTTAAAGCAGGAATTTGTCTGTTTCTGTTAGTAGGGTCAACTGTGTCTGCGTCTACTATAGTCATTTTTCCAACACCTGCACGGGCTATCATTTCGGCACAAATACCGCCCACACCACCTAAACCAACCACCAACACATTAGAGTTAATTAACGTTTTTAACTTATCAGGTCCAAGCAAAAGCTCGGTTCTTCCCATCCAGAGTTGTACTTCTTTCATGTTTTAAAAGTTATTATTTTTAAAAAGGAGCGCAAAGTTAGAAAAGATTTGATTTTTTAAAACAGTTTCTTCTATTTCAATAATTTGTGATGCCTTTTCGTAAATATTATTAATTAAAAGTGGGGTAGTGTCCGTTTCTAAAAATAGGCGGTTTAGTGGAATTTTATTCAATACTAAACTGGCATTCGATTGCGGATTAAATAAATATTTACCTACACTAAAATACACATTTTTAAAAGCCAAAAGCTGTTGCAAGGTTTCATCATTGCCCGAAAAACCATGCAGCACAAAATTAACTTGACTATGTTGTTTGGCAAAAGCTGCAAAATCGGCATACGCTTTTACGCAATGCACTATTACAGGTAATTGATATTGCGCAGCTAAGCTTATTTGCTTTTCAAAAGCCAACAATTGCGGTTCAATAGGAGTTTTAATGGCCCTGTCAAGCCCGCATTCGCCAATGGCAATCATTTGAGTATGGTTTTGTTCAATAACTTGTAATGCCCAATTTAAATCGGTTTTATGCACATGCCACGGATGCAAACCAATTGAAACCGGATAATTGACTTTACTAAAATCAATGGTTTTTAAAAAGCCATTTCTAATGGCTATTTCTCCAGTTACGCGTGGTTTTCGGTGTGTGTGTAAATTAATGTATTGGCTCATTATTTCCTATCAAACTTATAAATATAATAAGTTTGGTTTTCGTTACCGTAAGGGTTTAACCAATGCATAAATTTGTCCAAAAAACTAGGGTCTATGGTGGTTAAATATTCAACTTTACCAAAACTTTTTATACAAGGCGTAAGTCTGTTTACCAATTTTTCAGCTTCGCCAATTACCAAATAATTGGGCAATTCAGCCTTTTCGGTATGCAATTGGGTTAACAAGGTATCTGCTGGAATTTCTTTGGTTATATTGTAATACGGAACCCATTTTTGTAAATAATAACGAGGCATTAATACAGTACCCGAATTACTACTTTCTAAAATAAATGAGTTTACATCGGTTTTTTTAGATAAATAATTCATGGCTTCTACTCGGCTTAACTTGGTTGATGAGGGGGTTAAAGCTATTAAAACTATGGTGTTAAATACCCAAAAGAATTTCCAACTGCCAGCTACAAACTTTTTGTTTTTAAGTAAAAATGCATTGGTTTCTTTTACTTGATTAAAAGTAATTACACCTGCCATAACTATAAATGGAATTACGGGCAAAATGAAACGTTCTTGTTTATTAGGAAAAGCTGAATGAAATACAAAAAACAAAAATGCAGGTAAAAACAATACCAAATATTTGCGCCAGCTTAAAGCAAATCCGTAAGCTAAAAATAAACTAACTGGTGGAATTAAAATACCACCTACCAATAGCAAATAATTATACCAATCGCCTACAATGTAATTATACGCATTGGCAGCATTATAAACCGAGTAAGCTAGAAACTCAGCAAATGGTTTCCCCCAAATTACCATATCTACACTTACTTGAAAAACCAATATTGATAGAACAACTCCTACACCATAAAAGAATGCATTTTTAAACTGATGTTGAATCCAAACTACCAAGCCTAATCCAGCTATAAAAGTAGATGTTTGAAACCTAATAGAAAATGCCAAACCTGTAACAAAACCTGCAAGTAAGTATTGCATTATTTTTTTATTATCGTTACTTACCACTAACCAAGTTCCATAAATCAATGGTGGAATGCAAACTACCTCTACCAAATTCCTTACGCTTAACATAGGAATAAACCAAAGCAATGCACATAACCAAGCCACTAACTTGGCATCGTTTACATTGCTTAATTTTTCAGTAATTTTAAAAGCATATTTTACCACAATTAATGAAAGCAAAGCATGAAAAAGCCTTACAATAAACATTTTGGTATTAGGCTCTATTATGCCCAAAAGCGCTAAAAATTTAAAGAAGTAATAATGAAAACCTGTGTAAAGCAATACATGTCCGGTAGCTACTGCATTTGGGTTCATTGGACCAGGTAACCATTGGCTATCGTCTCGGCCATCAATCCAACTTTGAGCAACTTCAATAATTAAAAAGTGGTCATCGCTCATGCCATAACCTTGGCTAAAAATTACAGCTACTAATCTAACTAAAAATGCCACAATCAATATGGCATTTAAAGGTTGTTCTTGATAAAATTTTTTCATTTAAAAATACATGTTAAATGCTCATTTCAAACACATTGTCGGCTATAACTAAGCGTCCTTCGGTTTTCGATTTGATATAATCAATGGTAACACCTGGTGCATATTCCAATAGTTTAAAACCTTCTTCGGTAATTTCAAAAACACCTAATTCGGTAACTACTTTTTTAACACAACCTAAGCCTGTGATAGGTAATGAACATTTGCTTAAAAGTTTCGATTCGCCAGCTTTATTTACATGCTGCATAGCTACAATAATATTTTTAGCTGATGCCACTAAATCCATTGCACCACCCATTCCTTTTACCATTTTTCCTGGAATTTTCCAGTTGGCTATATCTCCATTATCAGCTACTTCCATAGCACCTAATACGGTTAAATCAACTCTTCCGCTTCTAATCATACCAAAACTCATAGCACTATCAAAAAAGCTAGAACCTTTTTTAGTAGTTACAGTTTGTTTTCCAGCATTGATTAAATCAGCATCTACTTCTTCTTCGTATGGAAAAGGTCCAATTCCTAAAAGTCCATTTTCCGATTGCAGGATTACTTCAATTCCTTCAGGAACATAATTTGCCACCAAAGTAGGAATGCCAATTCCTAAATTTACATAATATCCGTCTTTTAATTCTTTTGCAATTCGTTTTGCAATGCCAAATTTATCTAACATAGTTTTATTATTCGTTATTAACCGAAGTTACTGGGTTTATATTGTCAATTATTATTATTTTACTGGTGTCAATATTATTATAAATACACCAATCATTCAAGGTTTTTCGGTTATGTTTTTCCCAAAAGCTTCCAAAATTTTGCGGAGCATTGCTCGAATAACCGTTAATACTCTTCATTTGATGGGCTTGCGCATACAAAGTAGCATCTAAATGAAATTTAAAGTTTTTCCAATCATCGCCTTCGCTTACTATGGCTAAAATAGGTTTTTTACAGTTGCCAATTTGAGTTTCTATGGTTTTGTATCGGTTTAAAATGGTCTCTTTTTTTGTTCTGGTTAGTTTGCTAGCATCTACATGGTTATCTATGAACAATAAGGCAAACAAACTTATAAAAATGAGCAAACTCCATTTTTTATACTTTAAAAATAAGTCATTTAAAAATAGCACATTGGCAAATACTATTAAAGTAAAAATTACGGTAATTACCCTCACCAATACCGATAAACTACCAAAGCCAGGTAAGTAATAAAAAATGGCTAACACACTGTATTTATTGGCAAACAATAAACTGCAAATGATAGCCATACCAATGGCTACTACTAAAAATCTATTGGAATCTTTTTTCTTAAAAGTAAAAAAGGTGTAGCTAACTAATAACCCAATAGCAAATACTCCCATAAAAAACTCATTTAACCACCATCTATCGGCCAATAAGTTTTTACCATAATTATTGGTAAAGGCCCAGGTGCTAGCATCGTTAGCTAAAGTATAGCTGGTAAAAGTGGGCATTAGGTGCAATACTTCGCTAAATTTATGCAAACTTACATGTTTTGCCACCTCTATATAGTTTTGCATGTAAAGCGCTAATAAACCAACAATTATTATGGTATAAGCAATGGTTTTTATGCTTTGAATTTTATTAATAAACAGTTGTATTATAAAATCAAACTTGCGCATGATGAGGGCATAACATGCAAAAAATATTACCAATAAATATACTGATAGAAAAGCATAATAAACGCCCAAAACAAATTGCAAAGCAACAGCTAATACCAAATAATAATAGTATTTAGGTTTGGCAAGAGTAGCTAAATTATAAGCAGCTAAAACTATTACGGGCAATAAAAAACGGATATTGAGTTGGGTAAAATTACATTGCCCAAACATGATCATGGAAAAAGTAAACAAGTAGGCTCCTAAAATGGCTACATAACTATTTTTTGTAATTTTATAAAAACAATAAAATGCTACAAAATAATTGAGTACAAATATGCTTAACCACCAACATTGATAAGCTGTTTCTCTATCAAAATGCAAGGCTCTATAAATGGCATAAAGGGGTAATGTTCCCACCATATTATCCGATAAAGCCAACGTGTTTTTAGCAGGATAAAAAAAGGTAGCATCGTAAAACGAAGGTTGATTGCCTATTAAGTATTGGTAGCCATGTTCTAATACAAAGTTTATAAACCTTGCATCTCCTATATCGCCTGGCATATAGCTAAAATTGGTTTTTACTAAACTTAACGGGAAATTGTAAAACCCAATTCCAAAACATACCAAAAGCAATAGTGCTTGTAGCCATACTTGTTTGGTGGTGTATTGGGATAAAAATTTAATCATAGATATTGGAGCGCAATATAATGAACCAAAATGGGCTGCAAATTATAGTTTCAATAAAAAAATAAAATTATGTGAAAAATTATTTGTTATGAAGTAAGTGCTTGCTACCTTGCCTTTATTCTATATAAACGTTTAATTAAACGTCTATACAATGATTTATTACAGCCAAAGGCTGCTAAATAGCATTCGTATTCAGTCATGCTTTAAGCATCTTCCTTTAATTAATTAATTAATTAGTTAAATATTTTATATCAACTACCCCAACAACAATAAAAACGAAATAAGAGCGTGGGATTTTCAAAAAGAAAGTATTAGGAAAATTGAGTATTATTGAAGGGAAATAAAACTATTGAGTAGCGCATATATAGAAATTAGCTGTAATTTTATGAAAATAGCTGTCAGAAATAACGAATTAGTATTTAGAAAAGGAAAAACTGAGAATTGGATTGCTTCAATGTCATACCTAGATTATTCCTTAAACTTTATTTTTAATGAGTCAATTTTCAAAAAAAGTGAAAGTGATTTTTTAATAGATTGGAAACTTGTTGAAAAGTTTATTAATCATTTTATAAGTAATCTTGAGTCAATTCAATTCATAGGCTCAACCTCGATTCAAGAGTTTCAAAAGAATGTTCATTTAAATGATTCCGATTATAGAAAAGAAATTGGGAATTTTGAAATTGACGAAATCGAATTAATAGATTTTAGAAAACGAGTTGATTATGACCAGAACAATAATGAGTTTAAATTATATAATTTTAAATATAATGTAACTTTCTTTTTTGAAAGAGCTAACAATGGATATTCTGAATCGGCAGATGCTTTTCCAGAATATCCATACATCGCTCAATTTTCCAATCATAATTCATTAACTTTAATGGGTGTCTTTAACGACATTTGGAGTTCTTAAAAATAATCAAAAATGACATTATTTGACGTGTTCAAACAACAAAATAATATTACAAAAAAACCGCTTTAGTATTAAAACTAAAGCGGTTTTTATTTTTATAATTAATTATCGTATAACCCAAGTGAGTTGATAACTCTGTAACCGTCTGACGCCTTGCCAACGCAAACCTCAACGCAATCGTCTGACGGTATGTGCTTCGAATTTCTTTTTTCGAATTTCCTATTCAAATAACCGTCTGACGCCTTGCCAACGCAAACCTTAACGCAATCGTTTGACGGTATGTTATTCGAATTTCTTTATTCGAATTTCCTATTCAAATAACCGTCTGACGCCTTACCAACACAAACCTTAACGTAATCGTCAGACGGTAATTTCTAACAACTATCAACTGCCAACTAACAACTAATTATCGTAACCCAAATTAGGAGCTAACCATTTTTCAACGTAATCAATGCTTACGCCTTTGCGTTTGGCATATTCTTCTACTTGGTCTTTTTGAATTTTACCTACTGCAAAATATTTACTTGCTTCGTTGGCAAAATAAAAACCACTTACTGCCGAAGCCGGATACATGGCAAAGTTTTCAGTTAATACAATTCCTGCGTTTTCCTCTGCGTGTAATATATCAAACAACTTACGTTTTTCTGTATGGTCTGGGCAGGCAGGATAACCTGGCGCAGGACGAATACTGTTATATTTTTCACGTATAATTTCATCATCGGTTAATTGCTCGTTAGGTGCAAAACCCCAATATTCTTTTCTAACCAATTCGTGCATTTTTTCTGCAAAAGCCTCGGCCAATCTATCGGCAATGGCTTTAATCATAATGCTATTGTAGTCGTCATGGTCTTTTTCGTATGCTTCTACCAAAGGTTCAATTCCAATTCCGGCAGTTACCGCAAACATGCCTAAATAATCTTTTTTGCCACTTTCTTTCGGTGCCACAAAATCAGCCAAACATAAGTAGGGTTGTCCATCGGCTTTTTCGCCTTGCTGACGCAAATAGTTGAAAGTTGTTGGTTGTCCGTTGTTAGAAATAATTACATCATCACCAACAGCATTTGCTTCATAAAAACCAATTACTCCGCGTGCGGTAAGTAGTTTTTCGTTAATTACTTTATCGAGCATTTTGTTGGCATCGTCAAATAATTTTTTGGCTTCAATGCCTACTATTTCATCATTAAAAATAGTAGGATAACGCCCCACTAATTCCCAAGTTAAAAAGAAAGGAGTCCAATCAATTCGTTGGCGCAATTCTTCTAACGGAAAATTATCAAATACTTTTGTTCCTAAAAATTTAGGTGCAACAATATTGTCAAAACTCACCGAAATTTTATTGGTTCTTGCTTTTGTTAAATCAACTGAGTTTTTATCTTTTTTACGGTTTTTATAATCAATTCTAAATTGTTCGTATTCGTCTTTAAACTTCTTTTCCGAAGCTGCTCGTTGGTCAGGACTGATTAAACTTGCCGCCACAGGCACACTTTTACTTGCATCTAACACATGTACAACTGGTCCGCTATAAACTGGGTCAATTTTTACTGCTGTGTGCGCACGGCTGGTTGTGGCTCCTCCAATTAACAATGGAATTTTCATTCCTAAACGTTCCATTTCTTTGGCTACATGCACCATTTCATCCAAACTTGGTGTAATCAATCCACTTAAACCAATTACATCTACATTTTCTTTAATGGCAGTTTCCAAAATTTTATCAGCAGGAACCATTACCCCAATATCAATTATTTCGTAATTGTTACAAGCCAATACCACACCTACAATGTTTTTACCAATATCATGCACATCGCCTTTAACAGTTGCCATTAAAATACGCCCTTGGTTGGTGGTCATATTTCCATTTTTACGCTTCTCCTCTTCCATGTAAGGCATTAAAACAGCCACTGCTTTTTTCATTACACGTGCACTTTTAACTACCTGCGGTAAAAACATTTTTCCAGCACCAAACAAATCACCCACAATGTTCATTCCAGCCATTAACGGGCCTTCAATCACTTCAAGTGGTTTGTCGTAAATTAACCTTGCCTCTTCGGTATCGGCTTCCACAAACTCAACAATTCCTTTTATTAATGCATGACTCAAACGCTCTTGAACCGTTCCTTTGCGCCATTCATCATCTACAATACTTTCTTTTCCTTTTCCTTTAACACGTTCTGCAAGCTCTAATAAACGTTCGGTGGCATCGTCTCTTCTGTCCAATAAAACATCTTCTACATGTTCTAACAATTCTTTGTCAATCTCGCTATACACTTCCAATTGACTTGGGTTTACAATGCCCATATCCATACCATTATTGATAGCATGAAATAAAAACGCTGAGTGCATGGCTTCACGTACTTTATCATTTCCTCTGAACGAAAAAGAAACATTGGATACGCCACCACTAACTTTTGCACCTGGCAAATTTTCTTTAATCCATTTTGTTCCGTTAAAGAAATCTAAAGCATTTTTTCTATGCTCTTCCATGCCAGTTGCAACAGGAAAAATATTAGGATCAAAAATGATATCACCCGCAGGGAAATGAACTTTTTCAGTTAAAACTCTATAAGCTCTTTCTGCAATTTCAATTCTGCGTTCGTAGTTATCTGCTTGTCCTTGTTCGTCAAAAAGCATTACAATTACTGCAGCTCCAAAACGTTTAACAATTTTAGCTTGGCGGATAAATTCTTCTTCGCCACCTTTCAACGAGATAGAATTTACCACACATTTACCTTGCACACATTTTAATCCAGCTTCTATAATTTCCCATTTAGAAGAATCTATCATAATTGGAACACGTGAAATATCTGGCTCTGATGCAATCAAATTTAAAAAGCGCACCATTGATTCTACCCCATCAATCATTCCTTCATCCATATTGATGTCTATGATTTGCGCTCCGCCTTCTACCTGCTGACGAGCAACAGCCAAGGCTTCTTCAAAATTACCTTCACGAATAAGGCGTAGAAACATTTTAGAACCCGTTACATTGGTTCTTTCTCCCACATTTACAAAATTGGTATCTTTAGTAATTACCAATGGCTCCAAGCCCGAAAGGCGTAATGTATAATCTTTGTTCATTTTTTTTGCTTCTAGCAGCTGGCTTCTAGCATCTAGCCAGAAGCTAGTGCCAGAGGCCAGAGGCTCTTTACTTATTGTCTTGTTTAATCTTCAAAATCAAATTATTTATCTGTTTTTGAATTTTATTTATTTCATTAATTAAAGGTACTATGGTTTCTTCGTTTGTAAAGCCAATTTCCTTGCACAATAGGAGTTGGGTTTCTAATTCAAAAGAAGAACCAATTGCTATTTCTAAAAACCTTTTAAATTCTTTATCACTATTTCTGCTAGTACCTTCAGCAATATTAGAAGGTATTGAAACCGCTGCTCTGCATATTTGAGAAATCAATCCAAACTTTTCTTCTTTGGGCAAACTCAATGAAAATTGATATACTAATTTAACCAAGTTCATGCTGTCATTCCAAATGTCGTATTTTTTAAAATCTCTCATTTTTTTGCTACTGGCTTTCGGCTGCTAGCCTCTGGCCAATTTCAATTTTGTTTTATAATAATCTTCTTTTTTATATGCTAAAACTAGCTATAAGTTGTCTGCCATAAGCCAGCTGCTAGAGGCTAGTTGCTAGAAGCCTCCTGCAAAATCCTCGGTTCATACTTCGCTGCCATTTCTGCAATAGCTTTGATATGATCTGGAGTAGTTCCGCAACAGCCACCTAAAATATTTACCAATCCTTCCTTGCAAAATTCTTCCACTTGTTTTGCCATTGCTGCCGGGCTTTCATCGTATTGTCCAAACTCGTTAGGCAAACCTGCATTTGGATACGCACTTACATAAAATGGCGAATGTGTTGACATTACCTGTAAATACGGACGCAATGCACTTGCTCCTAATGCACAATTTAAACCAATGCTCATTAAAGGTGCATGTTGCATACTTATTAAAAATGCCTCTGTTGTTTGACCTGATAATGTTCTGCCCGAAGCATCTGTAATGGTTCCTGAAATCATAACTGGATAATGTTTTCCAAGTTCTTCAAAAACTTCATCAACTGCATATAATGCAGCTTTTGCGTTTAAAGTATCAAAAATGGTTTCAATCAATAAAATATCAACACCACCTTCAATTAATTTAATAGCTTGTTGTTTATATGCCTTTACCAATTCATCAAAAGTAGTAGCTCTGTAACCTGGGTCGTTTACATCTGGGCTAATGGATAAAGTTCTGTTAGTTGGTCCCATTGCACCTGCAACAAATCTAGGTTTGTGTGGTTCTTTTGTAGTCATTTCATCAGCTACTTCTCTGGCAATTTTTGCTGAGTAATAATTGATGTCATCAACCAAATGTTCTAAATGATAATCGGCTTGCGCAATTGTAGTTCCACTAAAAGTATTGGTTTCAACAATGTCTGCGCCTGCCTCAAAATACAAACGATGAATGCCTTTAATAATTTCAGGACGAGTAATTGAAAGTAAATCATTGTTTCCCTTTAAAGGATGCGCATGATTTGCCAAAGCCTCATTTCTAAAATCAGCTTCTTCCAATTTATGTCGTTGAATCATGGTACCCATTGCACCATCCAAAATCACAATTTTTTTCTTTAGTATGTCGTATATGTTCATTTTTTATTTTGCCTCTAGCTACTAGCTTCTGGCTACTAGCAATTTTATTTAAAACACAAAAGCTTTGCCAGCGGCCAAAAGCCAGCTGCCAGTTGCTAAAGATTATCCAGTAAACTTTTTCCGATTGGGTGTTTGATAGCAGCTCGTAACCGAGGCATTCATTCACTTATCAGTTCTCTCTTTTGGAGATAGGTATTGGCACTCTGCTACTTGGGGTAGTTTTGCCAAGACATCATAGGGCCTATTCCCTCCGTCTTTCTGGATAAGTAGTGCAAATATAGAAAAGATTTATTGAATACAAAATTCAATAAATCTTCAATTAAAAATGGGGAGAAAAAAAATTCTTTAAATAGTTTTGCTGTTAATTTCTTTTGTCTGAATTCTTTTTAAAATGGATAAAAAGAATCCTATGATCATAATAATAGTTCCGGCCCAAACTAAGTTAATCCAAGGAAAAACAATGGCTTTCATAATGATGAAATTACCCGTATTGTCTTTTTCCGATGTTTCAATGGTTATTTTTTTAGTTTCAGGATTTACTTCCTTAAAGCTAAACTTGGTTTTTATTTCTTCGCTGTAAGCATCAAAACTAGCCACTTGCCTATCTTTTATGCCATAAAGCGGTGTAATGTTATATACATTATCAAGTGTATGAATGGCTATTTCTGCACCAATTAATATTTCCGATTGGTTTACATTATTGCTTTTTTGCACATTAGAACTGATGCTTTTTAAAACACAAAATGCGTTACTCAAATAAATGGTATCGCCTTGCGCTAACTCATGTTTTTTAGTATTTACAAATTTAGCTTCTTTCTTTTCGGCCGGCACTGAACTAACGTATGTAAATACATCGTGGCTTAAATAATGTTTGGTATCGGGGTTAGCCACCAAACCAAACTTAGGATTTATTTGTGCATTTGGATACAAGTTAAATTCATAATCAACTTTGCCTGTTTCTTTGTTTAGTTTTTTATAATTTACTTGGTAAAAAGTATTTACCCATTGTTGGCTATCGCCTACATAAGTAATTTCGTAATCCGACATTTTTAGTGGTTTACCACCTTCTAAATACACATTTTCAATATTGTTTTTGTCGTCAAACTCAGGGTTTAAAACTTTACCGCTTTCGTTTATAGAAATTACTTTTTTATTGGCCGATGAAACCAAAACACCCACTAATAAAACACCAAAACCAATATGCGCAACTGATGCGCCTACTAATTTTACCTTACCTTTAAAAATTGGTTTTAATAAACTTCCGTTACCAATTATGGCATAAACAGCAGCAAACAATAAAGATATGAATACATAATTTTCTATCTTAAAGGCAAAGAATAAAACAAATGCAATTACACCTGAAATTATAAAATGTGTTATGATTTTTTTAATGCCATCAGCACCATTTTTTTTGTATTTTAAAACATGGGCTACCGCTGTTAAAGTAGCAATAATAATTGCCAAAGGCATTTGCCATTTATTGTAATGATTTATTACATCGGTAGGAGGGGCCAATTTTAAATCGAACATTTTGTTAAATACGGGAATAGAGGTAGTTAAAATAATTTGGAAAGCCGAAATACCAAGCATTAAACTGCCTATAAACATCCAAAACTCGCGGGTATAAATTTCATCATCTTTTTTGCTCGATGGAATGTATTTAGCTAAGTAATAAATATTCGAAATTACTGACAATGAGCCAATAACAATTAGAGGCCATTTGTTGATGTTTAATTTTTCGCTTAATAAAATACCAATCACCAATAAGATTAATGCACCAAAATTGATCCAGAAAATTAAAGGTTTTTTCTCCAAAACCAATGGCACAATCCAAACAAACATCAATACAAAAAGCAATAATTGTCCGCTCATACCTAAATCGGTAAACGAGTGAACAGATGAGTTACCTAATACCCCACTTCTGGTTAAAAAAGTAGCATACAATACCAAAATAAAGGTTAAAATAATAAAGGCAAAAGTAGCTTGTAAAGCATTGCCTGTAGCTTTATAAATAAGCATTAAGTGCAAGCCTGCAATTAAAGTTAACCAAGGCACTAGTGATGCATTTTCTACAGGATCCCAAGCCCAATAGCCACCAAAACTTAAACTTTCGTAAGCCCAAAATCCACCCATAATAATACCAGTTCCCAATACCATAACACTTACCAATGCCCATGGTAAAGCTGGCTTTATCCATTCGCTAAATTGTTTACGCATTAAAGCTGCAATGGCAAAAGCAAACGGAACCACTGTAGTAGCAAAACCAAAAAACAATGTTGGTGGATGAATTACCATCCAATAGTTTTGTAATAATGGGTTTAAACCATTGCCATCTTTTATCTTGCTTAAATAATCAGGTTGTTTAAAAATAGGTGCATTGCCCATGGCATTACGCAATAATTCAAAAGGGGTGCTACCAAATTTTATTCCCCAAATTTTTACTCCTAAAAGCATACTGGTTAAAGCTATTTGCGATAGCATAACCACAAACATTACAGGATTGGTCCAAGTTTTGGCAGTAGCTAAAATTAACCAACCAATAACCATCTGCCAAAAAATCCAAAGTAAAAAACTACCCTCTTGACCTTCCCAAAAGCACGAAATCATGAAATGAACAGGCAAATCGCGGCTGCTATGTTGCCATGCATAATGGTATTCAAAATAGTGTTTGTAAATAATAAAAAACAGCGCGCTAATGATGGTAAGCACTGCCAATGTGTGCACATAAAAACTTAGTTTAGCTGTTTTGGCCCAATGGGTTTCTTGTGGTTTTTTTTCGGCAAAGTAGTAACTAACTGCTGATAATATAGATGTAATAAAACTGAAAACCACCGCCATGCGGCCTAAGTTTCCAATCCATAAATGTTCACCTTCAAAAATTATATTGCTCATGTAATAAATTTAAACGGCAAATGTAAGTAAAGCTAAGTAATGAAAACGGATAAAAAAAGTATGAGTGAAGTCAAGTAGTTTTGGGGTGTTTAAGTTCTGAGTGTTTGATTGCGTATATGCGTATGTGTTTATGATCTGAGTGTTTAACTATTGATATTAAAATAGAGAAACTTGATATAAATAATAAATAACATTGACATAATTTGGTTTTTCTGGTTTAATGAATATTTTTGATTTTCTAACAAATTAAAAACATTAACAAATGGAACAAACAACTACTGAACAAACAGTTGAAGAACAAAAAAATTACACACTTGGTTTTCATGGAACAGGAAGTGAACTTTTCGGAATTATCATTGTAAATTGGTTACTAACAGTAATTACTTTGGGATTTTACTATCCGTGGGCAAAAGCCAAACAATTAAGCTATATGTTTGGCGCAACATCTTTAAATAATGATCGTTTTGCATTTCATGGTACTGGTAAAGAAATGTTCAAAGGTTTTATAAAGGCCTTAATAATTTTTGTGGTGTTGTATGGAATTCTTATTGTTTCAGTTGTATTTCATATAGAAATTTTAGGGTTTGCAATATTCTATATTGGATTTCTTGGTTTAATTCCTTTGGCTATTCATGGAACATACAAGTACAGAATGTCAAGAACTTCTTGGAGAGGGATTCGATTTGGTTACAGAGGAGAAAGAGGTCAATTATTTGGCGTATTTATTAAAGGAATTTTGTTATCAATATTAACCATTGGTATTTATGGTTCTTGGTTTGCCATGAATTTAAGAAATTATATTTTTAGCAATATCAAGTTTGGTAATATTGAATTTAAATCCAACGCAAGAGGAAGCAGTTATTTTGTATTAGTACTCAAAGGTTATTTTTTATCTATTATTACATTGGGTATTTATTCCTTTTGGTGGATGAGTGAGATTTTTGCTTTTTATGTTAACAACATAAGTATGCATAAAGATGACAAAGAGATTATGTTAAAATCTACAGCAACTGGAGTTGGCTTTTTAGGATTAATTTTAGGAAATTTATTAATTATTGTATTCACCTTAGGATTAGGATTTGCATGGACACAGGTTCGCACCATGAACTTTTTTGCAAATAATATTGAATTAGAAGGAAATATTGATTTAGATACCATTAGCCAAACTGAAGATGAGTTTACAGATGCTACAGGCGAGGATGTAAGTGACTTTTTAGATTTAGACATTACATTGTAATGCAGGATATCAAAGCAATTTATTTTGATGGAAATTCATCCATTGCACAATCAATTGATTTTGTATTGGATGAAAAAAATGCAATTTTTATTTTCGGCTCTCCACAATTGGGTAATGCAAAACATTCAGTTATGGATGCTAAAATTTCAAATCATAGTGGTTTGTTAATTATTGAATTTGGTACTAGTCCGATTCAAACCATAAAAATTGATGACGCTGAATACATAAAATATCTGAAAAATTATTTAAGCGCAAACGGAATCCAAACATGGTATCAAAAGCTTATTAATTTAGGCGTAAAAGTACATTTGTTAATAGCACTTAGTATTTTAGGATTAATTGCAGGCTCTTACTTTTTTGTTTTGCCTTTTGTGGCCGAACAAGCAGTGGTTTTAGTGCCTAAATCTTATGATGATAAGATGGGTGAAGAGTTTTACCAACATTTTGTAGAATACAATGTTATTGATTCAGCTAAAACCAAACAATTGGAGGAATTTGCTCAAAAACTACAATTTAATAATTCACAAAAACTTCATTTTACAGTGGTTAAGTCAGATATTGTAAATGCATTTGCATTGCCCGATGGGCACATCATAGTATTTACAGGTTTGTTAGATTTGATGCAAAATTATGAAGAATTGGTAGCTTTACTTGGCCATGAGGCAACACATGTAAACGAGCGACATTCTGTTAAAATGCTTTGCAGAAACATAGCTGGTTATTTATTAATTTCGGCTATTTTAAGCGATGCAAATGGTGTAATTGCTACGATTGCTGATAATGCAAATGGAATTTATTCTTTAACTTTTTCTAGAGGTTTTGAGCGAGAAGCCGATTTAAAAGGTTTTGAAATAATGAAAGTGAACAAAGTTAATCCAAACGGAATGAGTAACTTGTTTTTACGACTGAAAGAAGGAAATAAAATTGATATTGAAATTCCTGAATTTTTAAGTTCACATCCGGTAACTGATGCCAGAATTGAATACGTGAATGAAACAATAAAAAGTGATACTTATAAATACCAAACCAATTTGGAACTAAAAAAAATATTTGAAGCAATAAAGAATACTACTTCAGAATAAAATCTTTAAATACAATAAACAAAAAAAAGAGGCCGAAAGCCTCTTTTTTGTTTTTTATGATTTTACTTGATTATCAGTGTATTTACTAGGGCATTTTAACAAAATTTTGCTGGCTTCAAAATGGTCAGTTTCCATTTTTCCAATAATTACTATTTTTTCACTTCTTTCAAAATCAGCTGGTTCTGGAGCGTGGTAAACTACTTTTTGCTCTTGTCCTTTTTCGTCAATTAAGTAAAAGCTAAAGTAATTGGCATCTTTTTTAGGGTCAAAATATTTTTCTTTTTGGCGGTTTAAAGTTCCCACCACATGAAATTCTTTTCCGGGGTTTTCGGCTGCTACCGAAAAGTTTTCGTAGCTACTTGCATCGCTAGTGGTGCTTATAATGGCGCCAATAGCAATGGCTATTAACACTATAATGATGATACTCGATTTTTTCATTTTCTTATTTTTTATCTTTATTTTCTAATTTACGTAAGCGTAAATCCATCATTACTAGGTAACCGCAAAGTAAGGTAAAAATAATAGCAATTACGGTTACTACTACATCCATTTTGCCATTTCCAAATAAATCAGTCATTTGGCTAGCATCTATTTTAGCTTGATTTGTTATAAAATTCATGTTAAGTTACTTAATTTTTTAGTTCTTTTGCCAATATCGGCTATCCAAAATCCAATTAAAATCCAACCCATTACTGCAGGGTAAAATACCATTCTCAGGCGACTATCTAAATCGTAAGAATTAAAACCAGGGTTTCCACCATTTCCTGGGTGCAAAGAGTCGGTTAAACGAGGTAAAATAAATACCAAAACAACGTAAATAGGGAAACAAAAAATATTGAATACAGCCGAAATACGCGCGCGCTTTTCTTCATCAACGATGCTGCTGCGTAATACAAAATAAGCGGCATATAAAAGCATGGCTACAGCTGCAGCGTTTAATTTAGGATCGTTGGTCCAATATGCGCCCCAAGTGTTTTTAGCCCAAATCATTCCAGTACACAATCCAGCTACTCCAAAAAACATGGCTGTATTAGCAAATACTTCAGCCTCAGAATCGTAATTTAAATTTACGGTGTTTTTATTATTTAAAGTTTGAATTGATTTGATAAATGAAAAAAGCAATAAGCTTATCATGGTAAACCACATGGGCACATGAAAATACAAATTACGAATACTGTTTTCTAAAATGGGTAAATTAGGAACTGCACCAAATAAACCCTGTATAATAGAATAGAGTACTAAAATAAAACCGGCTATTTTCCACCATTTAATCATAGTGCGAAAGTATAAAAAATGAAATTGTAAATTTTAAAGTATGATAATATTTATAGTTTTTGTACTATTGCAGTTCAACCAAGGCTAAAAATACTGAGCAAGTGTAGGTGATAAAAACTTTTTTAAAGTTTTTTTTCATTAATGCTTGTATTTAAAAATAAAAATCAGATATTTGCAGCCCTTATAAAAGAAAAAAGCGATGAGAGTTTGTGATTTAACTGGTAAAAAAGCATTGAAAGGTAATAACGTTTCGCATTCGAATACAAAAACCAAAAGACGTTTTTATCCAAATTTACAAGATAAAAAATTTTATATTCCTGAAGAAGGTCAATGGATTACTTTGCGTGTAAGCACAAAAGCCATTAAAACTATTTCTAAAAAAGGAATTTCGAAAGTGTTAAACGATTTTGTTAAAAACGGCAAAATTTAATTTAGGAGATTCAAGCAATGGCAAAAAAAGGTAACAGAATTCAAGTGATAATGGAATGTACTGAACATAAAAACTCAGGCATGCCAGGAACTAGCCGTTATATCACAACTAAAAACAAAAAAAATACAACTGAGCGTTTAGAATTGAAAAAATACAATCCAATTTTAAAGCGTAAAACTGTACACAAAGAAATTAAGTAATTAACCCTTAAATATAAAGGAATTTAAACTATGGCAAAGAAAGTAGTTGCAACGTTAAAAACAGGATCTGGTAAAGATTACGCTAAAGTTTACCGTGCAGTAAAAAACAAAAAAGGAGCTTACTCTTTTAAAACTGAAATTGTACCTAACGAAAATGTTAAGGCTGCTTTTAAAGCATAATTTCATTTTTTAATTAATATAATGAAAAGCATTCTGGAGTTATTCAGAATGCTTTTTGTGTTTTTGAAAATTAGATTTTACCCCAGGTATTATTTGTTTTCAAAGTCAATTAAATAGTACTATCAAAAAAATTACCATGGGAATTTTCAACTTTTTCAGTAAAGAAAAAAAAGAAAAGCTTGATCAAGGTTTAGAAAAAACCAAGACGAGTTTATTTGATAAAATAAGCAAAGCCATTGCCGGTAAATCATCAGTTGATGATGATTTTTTAGACCAACTAGAGGAAATTCTGGTTAGCTCTGATGTGGGTATTCATACCACGCTTAAAATTATTGAACGATTGCAAACTCGAGTGGCTAAAGATAAATACGTAGGCACTTCTGAGTTAAATGCCATGTTAAAGCAAGAAATTGCTTTATTGCTAGATGAAAACAAAAACGAAAATTTAAGCAGTTTTGAAAATTTACCAGGACAAAAACCTTATGTAATTATGGTAGTTGGGGTAAATGGCGTGGGTAAAACTACCACCATTGGTAAGTTGGCCAATCAGTTTAAAAAAGCTGGCAAAAAGGTAGTTTTGGGTGCAGGCGATACTTTTAGAGCTGCGGCTGTAGAACAATTAAAAATTTGGGGAACTAGAAATGGTGTTCATGTGGTAAGCCATGGAATGAATACCGATCCTGCTTCGGTAGCTTTTGATGCGGTGCAGTATGCCAAAGATAATGATGCTGATGTTTGTATTATAGATACAGCAGGACGTTTGCATAACAAAATTGGTTTAATGGATGAACTTTCAAAAATTAAACGTGTAATGAGCAAGGTGCAAGAAGGAACTCCACACGAAGTATTATTGGTTTTGGATGCAAGTACAGGTCAAAATGCTTTTGAACAAGCCAAACAATTTACAGCTGCTACTGAAGTTAATGCATTGGCATTGACAAAATTAGATGGAACAGCAAAAGGTGGTGTGGTAATTGGCATTGCCGATCAATTCAAAATTCCAGTAAAATATATTGGTGTGGGCGAGGGAATTGATGATTTACAAGTTTTCAATAAAGTTGAATTTGTAGATTCGTTGTTTAATTAACTAAGCCAAAGATTTCTCAGAAAAATAAAATAATAGACTCCGCATAAAACTACACTTCTTTTCAATTTAGCTAAATATGAAATCAGTGAAATCTGTGGCTAAAACTATACATGAAGACAAAAAACAAAAAACAAGATAAGATAAATATAATTACACTTGGTTGTAGCAAAAATATTGTTGACAGCGAAGTGTTATACAGTCAGTTAAAGGCTAACGACATGGATGTTACGCATGAATCTACCAAGGATGATGCGAATATCATTGTAATTAATACTTGCGGTTTTATTGATAATGCCAAACAAGAAAGTATTGATACTATTTTACGTTATGCCGAGGCTAAACAAGCAGGAGAGATTGATAAACTTTATGTGACAGGCTGTTTGAGCCAACGCTATAAACCCGATTTAGAAAAAGAAATTACTGATGTAGATGAGTATTTTGGTACTTTACATTTACCTCAATTACTTAAAACTTTGGGTGCCGATTACAAACATGAATTAATTGGCGAACGTTTGTTAACCACGCCAAGCCATTATGCTTATTTAAAAATTTCGGAAGGTTGTGATAGACCGTGTTCGTTTTGTGCCATTCCAATTATGCGTGGCAAACACGTTTCAAAAACTTTTGAGCAATTAGAAACTGAAGTTAAAAATTTGGTAAAAAATGGTACCAAAGAAATTTTGATGATTGCGCAAGACAGTACTTATTATGGTTTAGACATTTATGGCGACCGTAAATTGGCTGAATTAATGCGTAGAATTTCAGATGTGGATGGATTAGAATGGTTGCGTTTACATTATGCTTACCCAAGTCAGTTTCCTATGGACGCCTTGGATGTAATGGCTGAACGCAGCAACATTTGTAAATATATTGATATTCCTTTGCAGCATACCAGCGATAATATGTTGAAAATTATGCGTAGAGGAATTACAAGCAAACGAACTCAAGAAGTGGTTGATTCTATTAGAGAAAAAGTTCCAGGAATAGCCATAAGAACTACTTTAATAGCTGGCCATCCGGGCGAAACTGAACAAGATTTTAAAGATTTATGCAAATTTGTAGAGCATAATCAATTTGATAGGTTAGGTATTTTTACTTACAGCCACGAAGATGGAACACATGCCGGAACCATGGTGGACGATGTGCCTCAAGAAGTGAAAGAAGAACGCGCTGCAATTGTAATGGAAATTCAACAAGGAATTTCTGCAAAAATAAACCAACAAAAAATTGGCAATACTTATAAAGTGCTTTTTGATAGAAAAGAAAATGGCATGTGGGTTGGTCGTACTGAGTTTGATAGTCCTGAGGTTGATAACGAAGTGTTGGTAGATGCTAAAAAATATTATGCTAAAATTGGTGATTTCGCCAATGTACAAATTGAAAGTGCCGAAGATTTTGACTTGTATGGTAAAATAGTTTAAAAAATAAAAGTCATTAGTCAGTCAGTCTAAAAAAATAAATGTATTTTGAGTAAAATAAAAAACCACATAGATACATAGGTTACATAGTTTGCAAGCTATGTTTTCTATGTTTCTATGTGGTTCAATTTTTTTATAATTAAAATAGAAATCTGAAGTTATTTTATTTTGATTTTTTTGAAAAAAATTACTCATCGCAATGACGAATAACAAAAAACATCAATGTCAATAAATATTCCAATGGCCAATACTGGCCTCATACCGAGTATCACTAAAGATTATTTAGAGCAAAAAGCGGCTTTAAAACCTTTTTACAAATATGAGCCCAATATTGACTCGTTTGCAGAAGTAATTAAAAATAAGCATTTTACAGAAGAAAATAGAAATGTTTTAGTGGAAGCATTATTGAAGCAATATAAAAATGCGGAAATTGCTTTAAGTGAAAATGATAGAACATATTTAAATACGTTATCGCTTAAAAATGCCAATACGTTTACAGTAACTACTGGTCATCAATTAGCTTTGTTTACTGGGCCTTTGTACTTTATTTATAAAATTGCTACCATCATTAATTTAGCCAATCAGTTAAAGGCCAAATACCCACAACAAAATTTTGTGCCTGTATTTTGGATGGCGAGTGAAGACCACGATTTTGAAGAAATTGGCAGCATTTATTTATTTGGTAAAGAAATTAAATGGCAAAAGGAAAGTAATTCAAAACCTGTTGGACATTTAGATAATGAAGGAATTGACGCATTAATTGAACAATTAATTCCAATTTTGGGTGAAAGAGACAAAGCCAAGAAATGGATCAAATTATTGCAGGAAAGTTATTTAACCAACAATAATTTTAGCATTGGAACTCGAAAATTGGTTCATGAATTATTTAAAAACCAAGGTTTGGTAATAATTGATGCAGATGATAAAGCTTTAAAAACGCTTTTAAAACCAGTAATGGTAAGAGATATTTTTGAGCAAAAAAGTTTCAACGCCATTCAAAACACCAATAAAGCCTTAAGCGAAAACTATAAGTTACAAATAAATGGGAGGGAAGTGAACTTTTTTTACTTGCATCCTGAATTTGGCCGCAGGTTAATTAAAGCCGAAAATAATCAGTTTAAATTAAACGATACTTCAGTAGTTTTTACTGCTGATGAATTAAAATCTGAAGTGGAGAAATATCCAGAACGATTCAGTCCAAATGTGGTTTTACGTCCTGTATATCAGGAGTTGATATTGCCTAATTTGGCTTATATTGGAGGTCCGGCAGAGGTGGCTTATTGGCTGCAATTGCAACAAGTTTTTGAAGCACATCAAGTACCGTTTCCAGTAATTATGCAGCGCAATTCTTATTTATTGTTAGGTAAATCAACCAAAGATAAAATAGAAAAAATGGGCTTAACCATAGCCGATATGTTATTGGCTGATGCTGATTTAACCGAAAAATATTTACAAAAACAGTCAGCCACTAGTTTTATGGAAAATGCCAATCAGGTGGATGCTTTATTGCAACAAATGATTGACGAAGTAAAAAACATTGACCCAAATACGGGGAAAGAATTGTTGCAATACAAGTTAGAAGCTAAAAAAACATTGATTACACATTTTAAAACCTATAAAAAAGCCCGCGAACAAAAGCAAGAAGACAATATTACCAAGTTGTTAAAATTAAAAGAACGCGTGTTTCCAAATGGCACTTTTCAAGAAAGAATTGAAAACGTGATGATGCACGATATCAATATGTTTGACGATTTGATAACCAAAGTACTTGAAAACGCCAATACCTTTAGTAATGATTTGATTGTGTTGGAGGCTTAATTTTCTTCTGGAATATTGTTAGAATGATATTGCCTTAATGCTGTGATGATAGCAAAACTACCCCAAAGGATAATAGCAATTTTATCTGTTTCGCTGTAATTGTTCAATAGGCCATGAATTAGAAAAGTGCTAAGGCCAACAAGGGTTGATGTGGCTAATATTTTCACTTCAATATTATTTGTATTGAAAATCAATTTATAACCATTGCTGTAGGCAACTGCTATAATAGCCAAAAAGGTAAGTAACCCTAGCCAACCACTTTCAGCTAGAGGTCCTAAATATTCACTATGACAGGTTCCATTATCGCCAAAATAAGTCGTAATGGGAGTTTCAAATTCTGGCTCTTGGTATACGCCATATTGAAATGAATAAGTTCCTGGACCAAAACCCAAAAATGGTTTTACTTTATTCATGTTTATAGCTGCCACATAACGGTTAACACGTTCAAGATTTGAAACATCGTTATTTATATTACTTACTGATTCTAGGTGCCTATCAAAGCCTTCAGCGCTATTTTGTTTATTAAATGAAAGTTGGTAAATGATATCGTTGCTGTTCAAAATTATAATTACAATAAAAACGGATAAAGCAACTATTAGCGTACGGAATTTAATTTTTAACCAAATTAAAATAAGTAATCCAAAGGCACCTGCTAAACTTATCCAAGCTGCTCTGGTATAACTAAATATTACCCCTAATAAAAAAATCAAGAGTGTTATAATTGTAATAGCGAGTAACCAAGAGGGTATTTTTAACCTAAAGGCATAAATTATATTAAGGAGTAAATAGGGTATAAAAAATGCTAATGCAGCTGCGTAAACGCCATGTCCTACATAAAAAGGCTGCATGATAGTAAACGATACAATTTGAGCAAAATCGTACTGACTATGCCTCACAAAAGTATATAAAACCACAATTACTAAACCAACGATGTGAAGCCATAAAAAGGCATGTATATTTTTTATATTTTTAAATAGGACTACTGTTAAAAAATAGAAGGTAGTAATATACCAAATGCGCGCAATTACAAACTTAACAGATACCAAAACCATTTGACTAAAAAAGGTATCGAAAATGAGCCATGCTAAGTTTATAAAAATAGCAATGGTTATAGGTTGTTTAAAAATCCTATAATCATAATTACCATCAATAATAAATTTGAATAAAACAGTTGCGGTAAGTAGTATTAGTAAAGGTTCATCTGGTAAACTAATCCCAAGTCCACCTCCAATATCTTCATACTCAATTGACAATGGAATAATGAAAGATAATAATAAAATAAGTAAATCGGAACGGTAAATGGCTGTAATTAAAACCAAAATTACCAATGGAAAAACACCAAGCCAATTAAATCCAAGTGTTAAAGCAATAGCATTAAGTATAATAAAACCAATACTAATACCATAAAACCAATTCTTACTTTGATTTAGTTCCAAAACTTAAGCATTAATGTTAATTTGACGAATTTTTTCGTTAAATAATAAAATAACACAACCTAACATAAATGATCCAAACATGGAAACTGCAACAATTAACCATCTGATAGGGTATTCTTTTTTTTCTGCTGGAGTAGCTTGTTGAAGTAAAAATACGTTACTTAAATTAGCATTTACATCCACATTTGCTTGTTCCAATTTTTTTCTTAACTCGCTTAATTTATCAAGTTCTAATACCAAGGTTTCCTGCGATGAAAGCGCTTCAGAACCATACAAAGCTAAACTACTTTGTTGTTTGGTAATGTATGCTTGATTACCGCCTTTACCTGCTAATTCGGTTATGGCTTTTGACTGCTCTTCAAAACTATAAACTCCTTTTGCACCTAGGTCGCGCATGGTTTGTTTGATGCTATTAACCTCTGCTTCTTTGTTTTTATATTGCTGCTCAATAATAGCTAATGCTTGTAAAGCCACACGTCTTTGAACATCTGTTTTTACACTATCTAAAATTAGTACAATTCCATTGGCAATTTCTGCTGCTTTTTCAGGAACTTCATCCAAAACATTTACTTCTATTGAGGCAAAGGGTGTTTTATGGACACTTATATGTCGGGTAAAAAGTTTACCCATTTTGTAATTTTTTTCAGTATCTGATTCTTTTATGTGATAGTGTTCACGTAATCCGTAATTATTGATAACCCTATTTTTTAAGTTATCACTTTCAAGCATTTGAATGAATTGTTGGGCAGTAGCTTGTTCACCAAACTCCAATGGATCTTTTGATTTTATTCGAGTATCCGACAGTAAAGCACTTGAAATGGAGTTATTGGTAGATGGATAAAAAATAGCAGTAGATTTGTACAAAGGTTTTATAAACCAAGGACTTGAAAAAATGATGGCTGCAATTCCAGCACCTATAGAAATTATACTGAGAGGCTTTTTATACTTTATTAAAAATTTTACTACATCAACTAATTCAAAGTAGTACGTTCTTTTATCTTGACTCATTTCTTAAATATGTTAGTTCAAAAATATAAAAATATATTTAGGTGTAAAATTTAATTGAATTTGCTTTTAGCTAAATTAGCTAGCTGCTTTATATCCAACAGTTTAAAAACAAAAATTGATAACCCTCCAATTAGGCATAATATAGTTAACGACACAAGCAGAGAAATAGTATAGGTTTTACATAACAGTGCAACTATGCATAACATTATAAAAAGCATCAATAATTTTAAAAAAATTACTTTATTAAATTCTAGTTTAAGTACTTTGTAAGCAAAATAACAATTGGTAATGCCAATAAATGTTTGTGTAATTATGGCTGCGTAAGCTGCGCCAAGTGCCTGATATTTGGGTATTAGTAGAAGGTTTAAGCCAAAATTAGTTATTAAGGCAATGAGGGCTAAAATATTTAAAATTTTAAGCGATGCATTAGCCGTTAACAATGTTCCAAAAATGTACATAAAGCATAAAGGAATAAAGCATAAAATTACCCATCCAAAAACTTGCGTTGCGTAATCATTGGCTTTTGGCGATAGCATAACTAATATTTCGCTTTGGAAGAAAAAACAAGCAACTCCAAATATAAAACTGGGAGCAATCAATAAACCTAAAGCTGTATTTACCAAAGGTTCTAGCTTTTGCTTTTCGGCTATCATTTTTGAAAAAATAGGGAGTAAAAGCATGGCAACTAATGCTGCCATCATGTTAGCGGCTTCTAATAATCTGTAGCCAAGGGCATAAATTCCATCGTGGTAATCGCCATCGGGTAATAGTTTTCCTATCAGTATATTATCTACACGCGTGTAAAGTGTCATTAACAAAGCTAGCAACGCATAAGGAGCAGTTTTTTTATAAATATCCCAAAGAATAACTTTATCAAAAACCAAAGTAATCTTGCTTATTTTTTTACTGATAAAAGTAAAAGAAATGGCAGCACTTATGCCATAAGCCAAAGTTTGGGCGTAAACAAAATTGGTAATATTTAATTCAAAAATATTGGTAAATAGTAAAATAGAACAAAATATAATCATCAAAAGTCTATCTAAAACCGAAAAAATAGAATCTGTTTTAAAAAGCTGCAAACCACTTACATTGCTTCTGAAATAAATATGAAAAAACGATAACACTTGGTTAAACGAAAGCATAAAAATTAAGAACCAAATGCTTTTATCGTAATTTAAAATGACAGCTAAAATTAAAGTAGTTACTATGTAAAGTGCTGAAAAAAATATTTTTATGGTTAGTAATGCAGAAAACTGTTTTTCTAATAAATTGGGGTTTTTAGCTAAGTTAGAAGTGGTGTAATTGCCAATACCAAAGTCTAACAAAACCGAAAGCAGCAATACAAAATTGAATAAAATATAATATTGGCCATAAGCCTCAAAACCCAAACGATTTTGCACCGCCCTATCAATTCCTAAAATCCAAAATGGTTTGATAAGGAGGTTAACACCCATCATAATGATAAGATTGAGTACAAAGGTTTTTCTCATTGGCTGCGCAAATATAGATTTATTTATTTTGTAAAGTACAAATTCAATAAACTAGCATTCACAGAAAAAAGAATACCAATTACAGAAACATATATCCACTGTAAAGCCGTTTAATTAAATGTCTCTTTCTTGCCATAAGAAAACCATTGGATTTCCTAATAATTAGTTAGAGACGTTGCACTGCAAAGTCTTTTTACATGGAGATGCATGTTACGTCTCTACAATTTCCCGCACCAAATTATGTTAATTTAAACTTACCCTTGAATAAACGAATTTTAAATAAATAAATTTTATCAAGTAGCAGATAGTATGGATATAGCACGAATTTGTTTATTAGTCTCGCTAATCAAACATAAATAAAACAAAAAAAATTTGTTATAAACTGCAACGGATTTTTTCAATATTCAATTCAAAAAATTTCTAATTTTCTAATCTTTCAATTTTCTAATCTACTTAATAAACATAAGTACTAAACACCATTCGGCCTCCGTTTGGCATTATTCCTTCCATTACTACTTGGCCTCTTACTTGTTCAAAATCGGCTATCAATTCTTCGGGTTTTTCGTATTGTTTTTTGTTTAAGGCTATCAATATAAAACCTTCGCTTAAGCCAATATTGGCAATTTTTCCGTTTCTAATATTGTAAATTTTGATACCGTTTTTAATACCTAATTTGTCTTTTTCTAATTTAGGTAAAGCTTGAAAATCGGCACCCAAACTTTCAGAACTTACTGTTCCTTTGCGTAAAATAGCGGTATTGCCTTCTTTGTTAATTAAAGTAAAGCTAGTTTCAGTTTCTTTTCCACCGCGCAAGTAAGTAAATTTAGCTTTATCGCCCGGGCGCATATAAGCCAAATACTCATCAAAAATGGCTTTACTATCAATTCCTTTATCATTAATTTTTACTATTACATCACCTGTTCTTATGCCAGCTTTATCGGCAGGACTTTCGGCCAATACTGAACTTACATACACACCTAAGTTATTGCTAATATTTAATTTTTGTGCCAAACGCGAATCTATATCGGCAATGTCCATTCCGGTATAACCACGTTGTACTTCTTTAAAATCAATCAAATCTTTGATAATTTTTGAAACAATATTAGAAGGAATAGCAAATCCATAACCAATATAACTACCTGTTTGACTAGAAATAGCAGTATTAATTCCAACTAAGCGGCCTTCTAAATCAACCAAAGCACCACCACTATTTCCTGGGTTAATAGCTGCATCGGTTTGAATAAACGATTCAATTGGAAATTGATTGTTTACAATATTGATATTACGACCTTTTGCGCTTACAATTCCTGCTGTAACAGTTGAGGTAAGGTTAAACGGATTTCCTACAGCCAAAACCCATTCGCCAATTTGAACATTATCGCTATTGCCAAATACTATATGCGGCAATTGTTTGGCTTCAATTTTTAAAACGGCAATATCCGTTGAAGGGTCGCTACCAACCAATTTAGCTTGGTAAGATTGTTTTTTATTGTTTAAAATAACCTCAATAGTATTGGCATCTTTAATTACATGGTAATTGGTAACTATGTATCCATTTTCAGAAACTATAACACCACTACCCGAACTAGCTACTGGCCCACGTTGACCAAAAAAATCGAAGCTGTTAAAAAAATCGAAACTTGGGTCAATATAATTACGCTGATTGCTTAGGGTTTTTATAAAAACCACGCTTGGTGTGCTACTAGCCGATGCTTTAATAAAATCGGTGTTGTTAATTGCTGCCCCTTTATAATTTACTGCTTCAACATTGTTTCCATTTGACGAATTTCGTTCGGTAAAATCTTGTACTAATACAGTAGGGGAGTGCATTTTATAAAACACATAAGAACCTACAATTCCACTAAAAAAACTAACTGCTACAAATGCTACTTTTTTCAACATATACTTTTATTAATTTTATCTAACAATATTTGCTCTTATGGAAATATTAACCTCTGGTTTTTCTGGGTCATTAGTAATTAGGGTTATTCCTCTAATGTCAAGCCCAACCACATTAAATGAAGTATAGTCAACCTTCATTTTTATTTTTTGCTTAGGTTTTATAACCATGCTTTCAAGCTCTAAATTAACGCAATTACACGAAGGCTTAGCCTTTCTTATAATTAAGTCACTTTTACCTTTATTGGTTAAAACAAAGTAAGTTATTGAACTATCACGGTGACCAATATTTCCAAAATCGTGCAAAATTCTATCAATGGTAAATTTTGGCGCTTTTTTTAGTTGTTTTGGCGTTAAAACTGAAAAATCTTCACTAACATTTGAGTTAATATAAATAATTTTTACTGGAATGGAGTCATCATTGGTATATAATTTTATTTGTTGGCTATGATCTCCAAAACCATGATCAAGTCTTGGCCAAAACTTAATTAGTAAATCAATATCTGTATTAGGAATTAATTCAAAACTACTACCAGAAACGACAATATTTGAAGGTGTTTCAATTCGATTTACTATAATTTTTTTATTGCTTAAATTATACATTTTAAGGTAAGTACTATCTGTTTTTCCAGGATTTACATTAAATTTAAATGTGTTGTTATTTACTGCCAAAAGTCCATACTGATAAGTATAAGTAGAGTTAAATTCATACTTTGCAGGAGCCACATTTCCTTTTATGAAAATAGTGGTTTTTCCTTCTTCAGTATTTAAAAATAGGTTTATTGATTTATCAAAATAACCAGGTCTGCCCATAGGGTTGAAAACTGCCTTAATGTTTCCAACTGCACCAGGTTCAATTGGTTGTGTAGTATATTCGGTTTTAGTACAGCCGCACTCTGCTTGTATATCTTTTATTTTTAAAGGAATGCTTCCTATGTTTTTAATTGCAAAATTATAAGAAACCAATCCACCATTTTCATTTATAATACCAAAGTCGTGAAGTTTTTCTTCAAGAATAAATTTTGCATATTTTTCGGCTACTTTTACTTCAGTTGTGGCAGCTTTTAAAGTGTTTTGTTTGTTCTTGTTTTTTTGCGCAAATGCAATATTGCCATGGATTAAAAGGCAAACTACTACTATAATTATTTTATTCATTTTTTATTTTATATGCTGTAATGATTGATTAAATTGGGTTTAAGTTGCTTGTTTAATTTGGATAAAGAATTTTTAAAAAATAGTATAAACCAATATTCTGGTTTGAAGACAAAGAAACTAATTAATAATTTCAAAATTATCGTTATCTAACCACACTGGAAATGCTTTTCTATAAGTTTTTAATTCAGGCAAATGTATGGTAAAAGTAGTTTCATACTCCTCGTGAGTTAACTCATTCAATAATTTTCCTTGAGGATTATATAATGCCGATTGTCCGCTATAATTTATTTGATTTCCATCTTCACCAACTCTATTCACAGTGGCTATATAACATTGGTTTTCAATTGCCCTTGCTTGGTTAAGTACCTGCCAATGCGTGATGCGTTTTTCGGGCCAACTAGCTACTACAATCATTAAATCATAATCAAATTGTTCTGTGCGTTTTAGCCAAATAGGAAACCTCAAATCATAGCAAATAAAAGGGGCAATTTTCCATCCTTTATATTCAATACAAATTCTGCTATTTCCTGGGGTGTAGTGTTTGTTTTCTTCACCCATTCTAAACAAGTGTGCTTTATTGTAAAATTGCACATTCCCATCAGGTGTTATAAATAAAAATCTATTGTAGTATTGGCTGTTTTCTACAATAATTAAACTACCACATATAGCAGTGTTTTTAACCAATGCCACTTCCTTCATCCAATTTACTGTAAATCCATCCATTGGTTCGGCTAGTTTACTGCTATTCATAGTAAAACCGGTCGAAAACATTTCAGGTAAAATAATTAAATTTGTTGGTTCGGTAATTTCAAAAATTCTATTGGTGAATTGTTGAATATTGGTCCGTTTATCTTCCCAAAAAAGATTGCTTTGAATGAGCGTAATTCTTAACGAGTCTGCTGTTGTCATTTTGGGTTAAATTTGATAATAAGTTAAATTATATTTTCATGAGTTTTTCCGCAGCTTTTTCAAGTGTTTCATTTTGCTTAGCAAAACAAAAACGCAGCAATTGATTATCAGTTTGCTTATGATAAAATACCGACACAGGAATGCTTGCAATTTTATGTTCTTTTGTTAATCTTACGGCAAAATCTGTGTCTTTTTCTTGTGTTATTTTTCCGTAATTTAATAGTTGAAAGTAGCTTCCTTGACAAGGCATTAATTTAAAGTTGGAGCCTTTAATTAGTTTCCTAAAGTAATCTCGTTTTTCTTGATAAAAGTCCGACAGTTCAAGGTAAACACTTTTATCATCAAAAAAATCGGACATGGCATATTGGATTGGAGTATTGGTGCTAAATGCCATAAATTGATGCACTTTTCGCAACTCTACAGTTAAATTAGCAGGTGCTAAAATATAGCCCATTTTCCAACCTGTGGTGCTGTATGTTTTTCCAAATGATGATATGATAAAGCTACGCTCTGCCAATGCCGGAAAACGAGCCACACTTTGGTGTTCTACTTTATCAAAAACCATGTGTTCATATACTTCATCACTGCAAATAATTACATCTGTACCACGAACAATTTTTTCTAATTTTTGTAAATCTTGTGCACTTAAAATACTGCCTGTGGGATTATGTGGGGTATTTATTAAAATCATTTTGGTTTTGAAATTAACCAATTTTTTCACCTCGTTCCAATCAATTTTAAACTCAGGTAGTTTTAACTCTACGAACACTGCCCTACCTCCATTAAGTTCAATGGCTGGCACATAACTATCATAACAAGGCTCAATGATGATTACTTCATCTCCCTCTCTGATCATGGCACTCATTACAGCATAAATACCATGAGTAGCGCCCGGTATAATGGTTACTTCGGTATTGGCATCATATTGGGCTGAATAAAGTTCATAAGTTTTTTGAGCAATTTTTTCGCGCAAGCTAAGTAAACCAGGCATTGGCGCATATTGGTTCATACCAGCTTTCATGTATTTATTAACTAACTCAATTAACTTTGGCGATACTTCAAAATCAGGAAAACCTTGTGCTAAATTGATTGCTTGATGTTCGTTTGCAAGTGCTGTCATAACAGCAAAAATACTTGTATTGGCTTTTGGAAGTTTTGATTTTATGGAACCATTAAATTGCATAGTGCAATATGCAAATATTGCTTTTACATCTCCAAACCTTTAAAAACATTGTGAATAAATTGTTTTTTAATTGGGTATTATTGGCATTGAAACCTTGTTTTTTGCAAGGCTGATTTTTAACTTTTTGTTTTAGTCAAGAGTTTTATAAATTTAATGTATCTTTTTGCCCATTACAATGTTGAACTAATTTTTTGTTTAGCAATGTATAAAAAAATTCTTCAGTTATATGCCATATTTGACTTAGAATGAAATTTTAAGCATAAAGCAAATAATGTTTTTACCTAGGATATTGTGATTATAAATAAAATAAGTAAAATTTAAGTTTAGCAGTCAAATTTTAATAAACAAACGCTTAATTTTGACCAGATTTTTTATTTAAAAATGAAATACAAAACTTTTAATAAACTAACCTTAACATTTACCTATCTTTTTGTTTTGAGTAATTTTGGTTATAGCCAACTACTTAAACAGCCTGAAAAAAAAGGTTTTATGCCTGTAGTATTGATCGAAAATTTTAGTTCTGAAGGTTGCAGCAGCTGCCCTGAGGCCGATAAGTTTTTGGGAGAGGTAATACATTTAGCCGATAGTACCTCCAAGCCTGTATATGTATTAGATTTTCATGTGGATGTTTGGAATAGGAGTGGTTGGGTGGATAAATACAGCGATTCACTTTATACCCAAAGGCAAATGAACTATGTGGTTAAAAAGGATAGTATTCCTATGTACACACCACAAAGTTTTTTAAATGGAATACTTTCTGTTCCTGGTTCCGATAAAAAAAGCATCACTAATTTTATAAAACAAACTTTATCAAGGCCAAGTGAAAATTTTTTGAAGCTGAATGCCTTTCAAACTCATCCTGATACACTTATTTTAGAGTATGAAATATTTGGCAACACAGATAGTTTATTGATAAATTATGCCATAACCGATAATAATATTTATTCTAAAGTTACTGCTGGCGAAAATGCAGGAAAATTACTGCATCATCACAATGTGGTAAGGCTTTTTAAAACAGATAAAGTAAAGGGAAATAAGGGTAAATCATACTGGATTATACCAAAAGGATTTAATTTTAAACAAACACGTATAACCGCGTATGTTCAGCATGAAAAAACTTGGTTTGTTACTGCAGCCGATCAGTTAACAAACTAGTAGTTTAATAAAGTAAATTACTTCAAAACTGCTTGTAATCAGTATTAATAAAAAGGATAATCAAAATTTGTGAACCAAACATCCGTAAAAAACTATTACATTTGAAGCCTAAAACTATTTAATTTAAATACTTTTAAAAATAATATGACTCAAACACAAAAGAATGTAATGCTAGTTCCTGTTGATTTTAGCGAAATTAGCCTAAACGCCTTAGAACATGCAGCACAAACTGCAAAGCATTTTGATAACGATTTAATTATTCTAAGTATAGTTGAAGAAAATTTGTTGACTTCAATTTTTAGCAATAATGAAGAGAAGGAAGCACAAGCACGTGAAAAAACAATTCCTGAATTGGAAAAATTGGCAGTTTCTATAGAAGAGAAATATGGAGTTAGCTGTAAGCCTGAGGTTAGAGTTGGAAGAATTTACAAAACTGTAATTGAAACAGCTGTTGAATTTGGTTGTGATTGTATCATTATGGGAACTCACGGTGCTAGTGGATTTACACGTATAGTTGGAAGTAACGCTGGTAAGGTAATAAACTATAGTACTGTACCGGTAATTGTAGTAAAAAGCAATAAAGTGAATAACGCGTACAAAAATATTGTTTTCCCTCTTGATTTGTCGGTTGAATCAAAACAAAAAGTAAAAATGGCTATCCATTTAGGAAAATCATATAAATCAACTATTCATATTTTATACAATAAGGTAAGTGATGAGTTCTTGAATAATAAAATGATTGCTAACTTACACCAAGTTGAAAATATTTTTATTGAAAATGGCATTGAATTTACGGTTAAAGAAGTAGATGAATCGAGCAGCGATTTTGCAGAAGAAACTTTAAAATTTGCAGAATATAGCCAAGCTGATTTAATTATGATTATGACTCAATCAGAAGATAAGGCCTTTACAGAATATTTAATTGATACATACGCTCAAAGAATTGTTAATGCCGAAGGTACAGTACCTGTTATGTGTGTTAACCCTAATCGCGATGTATTTAAATCTGAATTTGTAATTTAATAATTACAAAGTTTAAAAATTGAAAGATTAGAAAGTTCGAATAAATTTAAAAAATCTTTTAATTTTTAAATCTTGTAATCTTTCTAATTAAATAAAAAATCAATCAACAGGGCTATTTACCCTGAAATGTTTTGAAAAATGAGTAAACACGGAAAAATTTTAGTTGCCATGAGTGGCGGCTTAGACAGTACCGTAGCAGCTGTAATGCTACGTGAAGAAGGTTACGAAGTAATTGGAGTAACCATGAAAACTTGGGACTACCAAAATAGCGGTGGATCCAAAAAAGAAACAGGCTGTTGTAGCCTAGATAGTATTAATGATGCAAGAACTATTGCCGTTAAGCACGATATTCATCACATGATATTGGATATTAGAGATGAGTTTGGTGATTTTGTAATCGAAAATTTTATTGAAGAATATTTAGCCGGAAGAACACCAAATCCTTGCGTGCTTTGCAATACCCATATCAAATGGGAAGCTTTATTGAAACGTGCAAATATGCTTGATTGTGAGTTTATAGCTACAGGTCATTATGCACAAGTTCGTCATGAAAATGACCGTTATGTTATTAGTAAAGGACTTGATGATAATAAAGATCAATCTTATGTTTTATGGGGTTTAACGCAACAAAGTTTGGCTAAAACACGTTTTCCTTTAGGCGGATTCAGAAAAACCGACATCAGACAAATGGCTATTGATATGGGTTACCAAGAGTTAGCTAATAAAAGCGAAAGCTACGAAATTTGTTTTGTACCAGATAATGATTACCGAGGTTTTTTAAAACGCAAAGTTGATGGTTTAGAAGAACGCGTAGAAGGTGGAAATTTTGTTACTGCCGATGGTAAAATATTAGGCAAACACAGAGGTTATCCATTTTATACAGTTGGTCAACGTAAAGGTTTAGAAATAGCTTTAGGTGAGCCAATGTTTGTGTTAGAAATTATTCCAGAAACCAATACCGTTGTTCTTGGCCGTGAAAATGAGTTGAGTAAAAAAGGCATGTGGGTGCGTAATGTAAACATGGGTAAATTTGCTTCAATTGATAATCCAATTGAATCGCTTACTAAAATTAGGTATAAAGATGCTGGAAGTATTGCCACCATTGAACAAGAAGGCGATAGAATGAAAGTAATATTTAACAACCATGTAAAGGCAATTGCCCCTGGTCAAAGTGCAGTTTTCTATGATGGAAACGATGTAATTGGCGGTGGCTGGATTCAAAGTGGATTTGATGTTTAGCTTTTTTGTTAATTGAGTTGATTGGTTGTTAAGTTAATTTGGTTAGTTGAGTTAATAAAGTTGATTTCATAATTTGTACTTTATACTTTAACATTCATACTTCCACATTCAAAATTTAGCATTCAAAATTCAAAATTGATTCCTACATTTGTGTGCATGAGAATTGTTTTAAAAGTTATAGCTATTGTTTGCTTTTTAGCAGTAGTTTCATGTAATAAAAATAATACTGATATTACCTCAATTGACAATGGTTATAGCTATTTTCCAATTGATTCTACAAAACAGTATTTTTATTCAGTTGATAGCATAGCCTACAATAAAAATTTGAAAAGAATTGATACTTTTCATTACCAGTTAAAAACTGTCCTATCTAATAGTTTTTTTGATAATTTAGGCGTTCAAACATGGCGCGTGAGTCGTTTTGCCAAATACAGTGATACACTAGATTTTGTTGAAATCCAAAACCATTTTATTCAATTTTACGATAATAAATTTTTATATACTGAAAATAATGAGGTTTTATTAAAGGCAGTTTTTCCTATAAAAAATGAACTAGTTTGGAATGGTAATTTATTTAATAATTTAGGATATATCAAATCAAAAGTAAATTTCGTCAATGAAACATTCGTAACTACTGATACAATATTTCAAAATACAATAAAAATAACGGAATGGGAAAATAAGGATTTTATTTTTGACAATTATAGAGTTTCTGTTTACCAAGATAAAGTTGGATTGGTTTATTTTAGAAACCGTTTTGTGGAAACACAACAAGAAAAAAATGAAGTTTCAGGTTATGATATAAGCCTTAAACTCATAAATTTAAAATAAACTATTTTAAAAAGAATAGTTTTCCACTTTTTTAATCCTTTTTTATATCATATTATTAGAAAATGGATATCATAATTATTCAATAACAACCAATTAAACAAGTATTCTGCCGATTATATAATTTTTTGTCCCGAATTTATAATTTGTAGTTGTTATACTACATGAATATGTATTTTGCATTTAATAATAAAACAACAAAAACAAATAAATAAATAAAACAACATGACAAAAAAATCTACAAAACGAAGGGCGTGGTCCCTAGTATCCACGGTAGTTTTACTACTACTGCTTGGAACAAATTTGCTGAATGCACAAAGTACGGCAAATTATGCTTTTTCTACAAGTACATCGGGCTCATTGGCTTTAGATGCAAATAGCAACACAATTGATTTATCAACAGGTGCAACTGCATTAGTTGCAGCGGGAGTTGATGAAGGCGCCTCTGCCGTTAACAGTATAGGTTTCAACTTCACTTTGATGGGGGTAACTTATACTCAGTTCTCAGCTTCATCAAATGGGACTATCCAGCTTGGAAGTACAGCTGTAGGAACAGCAATATACGTAGCAAGTGGAGGTTCAGTTGCTTCTCCAAGAATCGCTGCTTGGGGTTCTGATGCACTAACTACTACTAACGGAGTTCGTTCTAAAGTGATTGGTACTGCTCCTAACCGTTGTTTGGTAATAGAAAACAATACCTTTTTAAATTACCAAGATTTAGTAAGCCCATGTCAATTTCAAGTAAGACTTTATGAAACTACTGGTGTGATTGAGTTTGTTTATGGTTCAATGACTGCAGGTGCAACTGTAAGTGCAGGTTCTATTGGTTTTTCTGTAGGAACAGCCACTAATACATTAGCATCAATTACTAATACTACTAATGCGGTAAGTTTAACAACTTTTGCAGCTAATACTCCCACTGCTAGTGCTGCAGTTACCAATTTAAATTCAGTTGCAAATGGTTCAAGAAGAGTTTACACATTTACACCTCCTGCTTCAGTACCCTCTGACCCCACTACTTTAAGTTTTACCGGAGTGAATTTTACAACAACAACAGTAAACTGGGTTGATAATAGTACCAATGAACTTCGTTTTAATGTAATAAGAGCTACAGATGCTGGTTTTACTCAAAATGTGGTTGTTACTAGTGTGGCAAGTACTTCTAGTGCAGTTACTGGAACAGCATACACTTCAGCTCAAACTGGCTTAAGTGCTGGTACAACTTATTTCTATAGAATTACTGCTAACACTGAAGGTGTAGGAAGTGTTGGATTAACAGGTAATCAAGCAACCACAGCAGGTACTACATACTATTGGGTAGGTACTTCAGGTGGAACTTGGGCTACTGCTGCTAATTGGAATACAAATCCGGCAGGTGGTGGATCAACAAGAACATCAGTTTTAACTACCGATGTATTAATAATTGATGGTGCTGGTACCACAGCAGGTGCTGCTACTACTATTAGTGTTGATGCGACTTCTTTTTCTATTGGTCAATTAAGAGTTACAAGTAATACTGCTTTGACATTGGCTTCAAGTGCTGCAACTACAAGAGTTATTACCATTACTGGTGGGCCTAGTGACGATTTTGTAATTGAAGCTGGAAGTTCATTAAATTTAACTAATACTACAAATGCCATAAGTTTTGCATTTTCAGGAACAGGTAATACAGGTGATATTTCCGGTACATTAAATTTTGGTGGATCAACATCAAATTTATTAACTACTACAGGTGGAACAGGTACTTTAGTTACTGTGTCTTCTACTGGTATCATAAATTTAGGTGCTGCAGGAAATAGTTTAGTTGGGAGTGTTGCAACTTTATCATTTGCAGCAGGTTCAAATTGTAATTCTACAGGAGCTACAACTGGAGCTGCTCCAGTACCTTTAGCTACTTGGGCTACTACCTCTAATTTAACTATTTCTGGACTTACAACTTCTACTACAGCCCCTACAAATGCAACTCAATCATATGGTAATTTAATATTTAATTGCCCATCGCTAACTTCAACATACTCATATTTTGCTACAGGAACAACTGCAGTAGTTAAAGGCAATTTAACCATTACTGCCGCTGGCGCAACTGCTGGAACTGGTATATTTAGAGCTGTAACAACAGGTACACTAACAGTAAACGGAAATGTAGTGGTAACACAAGGTAGATTTCAATCTGCAAGTTCAACTGGAACTTTAATAGTTTTAGGAAACACAACAAATAGTGCAAATGGTATCATTGATATACTGGCCGGTACCTTTTCACAAAGAGGTACTACATTCACCAATAATGGTGCCTTAACTGGAGTTGCTGCAACTTCAACATTACAGTTCTTTTCACCTACCAATGTTGCACAAACCTTTACTGGAACAGGAACAGTAACAACCAATGTGGGAGTAATTTCTCTTCAGAATAGTGGTGGTTTAACTATTTCAACTAGTAACCAAGTTCCTACGTTAAGAGTAAATCTATTCTTAGGTACTATTACTAACAGTAACAAAATAACTATTGGAACAGGTGCTGCATTGAATACTACTGTTCAAATTGGAGCAGCAGGTTTATTAACTCCGGGTGGTTCATTTGATGCCAATCCTACTTTAAATTTAGGAACTGGTGCATACAATGTAATTTATGCGCAAGAAAGTGTAGCAAGAACTTCAGGTTTTGAAATACCTGCATCAAGAGTTATTAGTGCTTTAACTGTAACCAACTCTAATGGTTTAACCATTTCTGGAGGTAATTTAGCAACAGGTACTTTAACCTTTAATGCATTATCAGGTGGTAATATTACTACAAATGCCTCTAATTTATTAACAGTTACAGGTAATACTACCGGTAGTATTGTTAGAACATTGGCAACTGCTTACGTTAATGGTCCTATGGCAATTACTTTACCAGCATCATTAGCAACAGGAACAACTTATATTTTACCAGTTGGTAAATCGGCAATTAATGCTTTTGAATTGGTTAACCCAATTACAAATGCAGGAGGTACTGTTACTATTAGAGCAGAAGTGGTAGATTCAGGTTCTACAGGAACCCCTTCAGGCCTAATTGGTACTTTAAGTACTTCAAGATACTGGACTGCCTCAATTACTGCAGGTGCTGCCAACTTTACCAGTTCATTGATAAGATTAAATGCCACCCCTGCAGGTGCAGATGCAATTGCTTCGAGCACTACTTTGACAGGTTCATATACAAATGTTGGAGGTACAACAATAACTTCAACAGGTACATCATTAACATCAACAGCTCCCGCAGTTACTACATTAGATGGTTTTTATTCTATGGGAAATAAAGCTGCAGCTACATTAAGTGCTTTGGCAATTACGCCTACAGGAAATTTATGTACACATGCACTAAGAACTGTTACCGTAACTGCAACTCCAGGTGGAGGGGCTGTAACAGGTGTTGCATTAAATTATTCGGTTAATGGAGTTGCACAAACACCAATCGCTATGACAAATACTTCAGGTAATGATTGGACAGGAGATATTCCAACTGTTACTCCTGTAAATGCTTCTGTAACTTGGAGTGTAACTGCTACTGATGCTAATAGTTTAACAAAATCTGCTAATGGTATTTCTTACAAAGATGAACCGTTGTTAAGTTCATCAGCAAATATTACATCTTCGGTTCCAACTGTTTGTTTGGGATCTAGTGCAAGATTAACAGTGAATTATACAGGTGCAGGTGGTGTTGTTTCTATTGGTGCTGGCGCTAGTACATCTAGTGCAACTGCTGCATCTTTCTTACCAGGTGGATGGGGTGGAGCAAAAACTCAATACATTATCAGAGCCTCTGAATTAGCTGCTGCTGGTGTTTTGGCAGGTGGAATTACCCAAATTGGATATGTGCCAACGGTTGTTGGACAAACTTATCAAGGATTTCAAATGTTAATTGGTCATACTACACAAACCACCACCACCCTCACCTATGTTCCTAACGCTAGTTTAACAAAGGTATATGAAGGTCCATTAACTAATGCTGGTATTTTACCAGTTGCAAATGTTGTTAATAATTTGGTATTCGGTACTGGATCAGGTTCAGCAAGTTCATTCACATGGGATGGTGTTTCAAATATTGTAATTTCAATCAGTTGGTCTCTAAATCCTACTGCATCTACCTCTACTGCTACTACTATGCAAGTGGATAATCCTGGTTTTGTGTGTTCTGTTTATAACCAAGCTGATCTTCAAACCATGGCAGCTATGGCAGCTTATACTGGTGGTACAGCTACTGGTTCAACCCGACCAAAGTTTGTTTTTACACCTAGTACCTTACCAACTTATTCTTGGAGTGATGGTTCAAGTACCTTCTCAACATCTAACCCTGTAACAGTTTCGCCAACTTCAACTACAACCTATACTGCAACGATTGTTGCTGCAGGATGTACTTTTAGTTCGAGCCCAAGCATTAACTTAAACGTGGCTACACCGCCTGCGGCTGTATCAACAACAAGCACCACATGGTGTCCAGGGGTTCCTACAGTTTCTGTAAGTTCAAATTCAGGATATGGTGCCCCTAAATATAAATGGTATGACTCATTAACCAATGGTTCATCACTTCAAAACTCTTATGCTAATGGTTATACTTCATCACTTAATGCTACAAAATCTTTTTATGTAGTAGAATACGATACTGTTACCTTATGCGAATCGGTAAGAACCCCAGTTACTGCTACTGTAAACGTATTAACAATTACTCCAACTACCCCTAGTTTTTGTGGTACGGGTACTCAGTTTGATACATTAAATGTTACTAGTTCAAATTTAACTATGACTGGTTATACATGGGCTTCAACTACCCCAAGCGCAAGTTTTACGGGTAGTGGCACAACTGTAATTCCAGCAACAGTTTCTTTAACTGAAACAAGTACATTTACTTTAGCTGCTACCGATGGAAATTGTACTCAAAATGCTGAATATACCGTTGGTGTTTATAATTTCCCTACTGTAGCATTTACTACTACACCAAATGATACGGTTTGTTTAGGTACCCCAGTTACTATAGGTACTGGTTTGGCAGCGGGTAATTTTAACTCATCAGCCATAACTTTTGCACCATTAACTGCACCCGTTACAGCATCTGTTTTGGTTGACAATGGAATAGCTACACCCGCTTTAACAAGTGGTACTTTAGATGATGGAGGATGGGGTTCAATTCCGGTAGGCTTTAACTTTAATTTCTTTGGTACTCCGTATTCAACTATAAACATAGGTACTAATGGAACATTAATGTTTGGAACCTATAATGGAACATCACTTGCTGATTTTACGTTTACAACTTTACCAAATATTTTAGAGCCTTTTAATATGGTTGCGGTTTTAGCTATGGATAATGACCTTACTGCAGCAACTCCAACATCTGGAAAAATTGTTTATTGGACGCAAGGTGTTGCTCCAAATAGAAAATTTGTAGTGGAATATCAAGGGGTGAAGGAATATGGTGATACTAAGTATAGCACTGCCCAAGCAATTTTTTATGAAACTACAGGTGTTATTGAAGTACATGTTACTTCATCAACTAATTTAGACAGAAATAAATTAGTAGGTATAAATAATGGAAATGGAACAATAGGTGTTTTGGCTTATGCCTCAGGTACAACTGCAGCCGCTAATAATCCTATTATTACTTCGTTTGCTTATCGTTTTAGTCCTCCGGCCAATTATACTACAGTTTGGTCTCCTTCGGCTTCAATTACAGGAACTGCATCAGGAACCAATATTTTTGCTGTTCCTACCAATATAGCTACATCAGGAACAACCACTTATTCGTTAACATTAACTAATACTACAACAGGTTGTACCAATGCTTCAAATCCAGATACAATTAGAATAGTAACTTTAGATGTTCCAACTGCTCCTACTGTTGCTGGTGCAAGTAATTGTGGCTCTGGTTCTGGTGTGTTAACTGTAACAAATGCTGCTTCATATTCAAGCATTGATTCAATTAAATGGTACAGTGTTCCAACAGGTGGAACAATGATTGGTTCTGGTGCTACATTTACAACTCCAGTTGTAAGTTCTACTACTCCTTATTATGTTGAAGTTTCTAATGGATTTTGTAATCCTTCAACTAGGGTTCAAGTAAATATGACTATAACACCATATGATGCTTTAGTACCTTCGTCAAATAATAGTGCACCTGTTTGTTTGGGTAATTCAACTAATATCAGTGTAACCCAACCTTCAACTACCAATGGAAATAATTATAGTTTACTTTGGACTTGTTCAAATTACACAACTAGTGGTTTAACTGGCGCTACTTCAACTTCTCTAAGTAGTCCTGCATTAATTACTCCAACTGCGGTTGGTACTTATTACTTTACCATAACAGGTACAGATGCTACTTTAGGTTGTACAGCTATCTCTTATGATACAGTAAGAGTAATTGCTCCTTTTGTTGGTGTTCCTAAATTTGCTTCTGCATCAGCTTCAACCATTTGTACAGGTAATTCTACCACTTTAAGCGCTAATGTTGGATTAACATTAAATGCAGGAATTGGTACCATCACTACTACAGAATTTGGTGGTGGCGTTTATAGAACTGGCTTTGGTACTGGAGATTTTAGACACCAATTATTATATACAGCTGCTGAATTACAAGCTGCAGGTTTTGGTGCTGGAAATTTAACAGATTTAACATTTAATGTTAATGGTGTTGGTACTGGTGATATGAATGATTACACTATTAGTTTGGCAAATGTTACTCCTGGTACCGCTACTACTACAACATTTAATACCGCTACTTTAACACAAGTATATACTGTTGCAACATATACAGCAGTTAATGGTGATAACTTACATAGTTTTAACACCCCTTTTAGTTGGGACGGTACTTCTGATTTATTAGTAAACATTTGTTATAATGTTTCTGTAATTGGTGGTTCTTCTACTTTATCTGCAACTACGCCTTCATCAGTAAGAAATGTTAATTTACTTGGTTCTGCTGGCGCATGTTCAGCTACAACAGGTGCTACCTTTGCAAATAGACCTTGGATTAAATTAGGGATGACTGGTAAAACTATTCAAAGTATAAGTTGGTTTGACGGTGCTAGTGTTGTTGGTACAACAAATCCTATCAATGTTTCTCCTACAAGTAATACTTTGTATACTGCTACGATGAATATTTCAGGATGTACTGATACTGTGCAAATTAATATTAATACCAATATTTCACCAAATGCACCAACTACAACTCCATCTGCTCATTGTGGTAATTTAGTTCCTACATGTTCAGCTTCAGGTGCTTCTTCTGGAGAATACAGGTGGTATTTAAGTTCTATAGGTGGAACTGCGCTTGCAGGTGAATTTGATGGAACTTTAAGTTCATATTCAATTGCTAGTACTACAACTTTTTATGTAGCTATTAACAATGGAACCTGTGAGAGTGCAAGAACACCAGTTGTGGTTACTGTAACAGTACCAAACGCTGTTGTTGCTTCTTCTTCATTAGCTAATGTTTGTAGAAATTCAGCATTTAACTTATCTGTTTCTCAAGCATTAACAGGTAATACTTATGCATTAACTTGGACCGCCAATAATACAACTACAAGTGGAATGACTTCACCAGTTGCCGGCAGTTTATCTACTCCTACGTCTGTAACTCCAACTGATAGTGGTGATTATACCTATACTGTAACTGCCTATGAGGCTTCTACTGGATGTCAAGTTTCATCATCTGTAAGTTTGAGAGTAAATGAAACACCAGGTTCTGTTATACTTTCACCAACTTCAGCTACTATTTGTGCTGGTACAACAGTTAGTTTGTCAAATACAAATATTAATGTACCTACTAGCAAAACCATTGGTGCTGATGATGCTGCTACTAAAATTTCCACTACTGGTGTTCCATATAGAACAGGTACTACTTTGAATAGCCAAATAAAAAACCAATATTTAATTTTAGCTAGTGAGTTAAATGCAAATGGAATTTTTGGTGGCGAATTATCAGGTATTTCGTTCATAGTTACAAATACACCTACAGGTTCAATGTCAAATTGGAGTTTATCATTAGGTCATACTAATGTTACATCATTATCAACAACTTTTGAAACTTCTCCTGTAACCCCAGTTTTAACATTATCAAGTTATAGTCCTGTGAATGGTTCAAATAACCATACCTTTACTACTAATTTTGTTTGGGATGGTGTTTCTAATTTATTAGTTGAAAATTGTGGAACGCTTTCAGTTAGTGGTAGTGGTTGTACAATGGCTACTAATAACACTAGTTTTATTGCTACGAATTGTGCTGCATCTACAACAGGTTGTACAGCAACAACAGGAACAACTGTAGCAAATGGAAGACCACAAATGAGTTTTATAGTAGCTACTGGTGCAATTACTTGGTCACCTACAAATGATATGTTCAACAATTCAAATAGAACTGGTGCCTATTCTGGAGGTGGAGCAGCTTCAATTTATGCTGGTCCTTTAACTACCAAATATATTGTTGGAACAAACACTAACGTATATGGTTGTACATCAAAAGATTCAGTACTAATTACTGTTAATCCAGCTGCAATTACTCCTAATGCGCCAACAACTGTTAGTAAAACTTCAAATTCAATAGATGTTACTTGGAATGCTACTGCAAATGCAACAGGGTACAGAATAGATGTAGCAACAGATGCTAGTTTCTCTTCAATGTTAGGCAGTTATACTAATGCAAGTGTATCAGGCACAAGCCAGTCTATAACAGGTTTAGCTTCAAACACTTCTTATTATATTCGTGTTAGAGCTGAAAATGGTTGTGGTTCTTCTGCAAGTTCAGTTGTATTAAATGACACAACTACCATTTCAACCAATGCTACTATAAACTTAACGGCCTATTTACAGGGCTTGTATACAGGAGGTGGAATGATGAACTCAGCACCATTCTATTCAGATGGGGTAAGTCCAGCTACAATAGCAGATACTATTACAGTAGAATTACACAATCCAGATTATAGTTTAGCTTATAGTGTACGAGATACCTTGAGTGTAAATGGACAAGCGAGTTTAACTTTTCCAGGAGCAGTAGTAGGCAATAAATACTACATAGTAATAAAGCACCGTAACTCAATAGAAACGTGGAGTACAGATTCAGTATTAATAGGCGGAACAACAAGTTACGACTTTAGTACAGCAGCTAACAAAGCCTTTGGAGATAATA
>JAAFJM010000070.1 GCA_013298895.1 Bacteroidota bacterium
TAAAATTGAAGCTGGTAAATTGGAGCTAGATATAGATAATTTTAAAATTAAATTACTTTCTAACCAAGTTATTGAAGCCATAAAGTATCAGACTATTCAGAAAAAATTAGAATTAAACATAACGCTCTCAGACAACCTCCCTCAAGTGGTAAAAGGTGATAAAATGAGGCTAAGACAAATTTTAATTAACTTATTAGGTAATGCCATAAAGTTTACCAATAAAGGTTTTATTGAATTAAAAATTGAAACAATTGCGGTTCATAAAAACGGAACTAATACCATACGATTTTCAGTTATTGATACAGGAATTGGTATTGATAAAAGAAATCAAGAAAAAATATTTGAAGCATTTACACAAGAAGACTCCACAACTACAAGAAGATTTGGTGGTACAGGTTTAGGACTTACTATTTCAAATAAACTTTTAGGCTTAATGAAAAGTAAATTAAATGTGGTTAGTGAACTTGGAAAAGGAAGTACTTTTTATTTTGATGTAAATTTTGAAGTAAATGATGAATCTGTTTTAGGTATTGATAACAATGCAACCGATCATGGTTTATTACTCCAAAACATGGGTAATTCAGAATTAAAACAAGATACCAAAATTCTTATTGTAGATGACAACTCGGTTAATATCTTTCTTTCGAAAATACTTGTTAAAAAAATACTACCAAACGCTATAATTTTCGAGGCCGTAAATGGACTAGATGCAGTCAATAAATATTCTGAACAAAGACCAGATATCATATTAATGGATGTACAAATGCCTGTAATGAATGGTTACGAAGCTACTGAAGCAATCAGAAAATTAGAAAACATTGGATTCAGAACACCAATTATAGGACTTACAGCAGGAGTTTTATTGGGTGAAAAAGAAAAATGTATTGATGCTGGAATGGATGAATACGTTAGTAAACCAGTAGTTAAAGAAACTCTTGAAAAAATGTTTTACAAATGGTTGGTTGCGCCTTCTCAAAATAGTTTATAACTTTGAAAATAGCTGTAAATACTCGTTTCTTACTTAAAAATAAGCTAGAAGGATTTGGACATTTTACCAACGAAACGCTCAAGCGCATAGTTTTAAATAACCCAACCGTTCAGTTTTACTTTTTATTTGATAGGCCATTTGACAAAAGCTATATTTACGCAAGCAATGTTACTCCAGTTGTAATTCCACCACCAGCTAGGCACCCTGTTTTATGGTATATTTGGTTTGATGTTTCGATAGCCATTTGGTTAAAAAAAAATAAGCCCGATTTATTTTTAAGTCCTGATGGATATGCTTGTTTAAATACCCAAGTGAAGCAACTATGCGTTTTCCATGATTTGGCTTTTGAACATTTTGAAGATGGAATTTCGAAAATACAGCTAAAATACATGCGCAAATACACTCCAAAATTTGCCAAAAAAGTAAATAGATTAGCCACTGTTAGCCAATATTCTAAAAACGATATTGTTCAAAAATATGGCATTGACCCAAACAAAATTGATGTGGTTTACAATGGCGCAAATAACCTTTTTAAACCTTTAGATAATGAAGAAAAAACATCTATAAAAAAACAATACAGCCAAGGTTTTGATTACTTTTTATACGTAGGTTCTATTCATCCGCGTAAAAATGTAGCTACTTTATTGCAAGCTTTTGATAGTTTTAAAAAACAAACCAATAGCAACTATAAATTGGTACTAACCGGCCGAATGGCATGGAAAACCGATAAAGTAAACGCCATTTACCAACAAATGGAATTTAAAAACGATGTGCTTTTTACTGGTTATTTAAGCAATGAAGATTTAGCAAAAGTTACCGCATCGGCATTTGCCATGTGTTATGTTTCGCTTTTTGAAGGCTTTGGTATTCCTATAATTGAGGCCATGCAAAGTGGGGTTCCAGTTATTTGCAGTAACACTTCATCCATGAAAGAAATTGGCGAAGCAGCCAGCATACAGGTAAATCCTACAAGTGTAGAAAGTATTTGCCATGCCATGAAAATGCTTTATTCTGATACCAATTTACAGCAAACTTTAATTAGCAAAGGTTTCGAGCGCCAGGCACTTTTTAGCTGGAACAAAACTGCTGATTTACTATGGCAAAGTTGTTTGAAAACGATAAAAGAATGAGCAATAGACAATTGACAATGGGCAATTTTACTAATAAGCAATTGGCAAAAGATAAATTACCGTTTACCCGAGAGCTTTCGCATTAGCGTCAACTTAATTGATGGTTTTTTCTTCTAAACATTTATAAACTTTAAAGTTCCGTAGGAACGAAACATTTTGTAACAACGGCCCCTATTTATCGGGATTAACCCGTTGAAAAAACAAACAGGACTTTTAGTGTTTTTATCCATACTTTTAATCCCGGATTTCATTCTGGGCTATTAATATTAAACTCCTTTGGAGTTTTCTTTAGCTTGAAGTATATGCGAAAGCTTTCGGGATTAGCCAGCGGAATAAGTAATGAGCAATTTATTTAATAACTAACTCGCAACTTTTAAATTACCTTACTTTTTCCTTTTCAAAAAATCTAAAGCAGCACCGTTCACACAATAGCGCAAACCGGTTGGTTTTGGCCCATCATCAAATACATGGCCTAAATGTCCGCCACATTTGGCACACATAATTTCAACACGTTGCATTCCGTGGGTTTTATCAATTTCAGTTTTAATTTTAGTACTATCTAATGCTTCGTAAAAACTAGGCCAACCGCAGCCTGCATCAAATTTACTATCGCTTTTAAATAATTCATTTCCACATCCAGCACAAGTGTATGTTCCACCATCGTAATGGTCTTCAAACTTACTGGTAAATGGACGTTCGGTTCCTTTTTGGCGCAATACATAATATTGCTCTGGAGTGAGTTGGGCTTTCCATTCCGAATCCGTTTTATTTACTATGGTTGAATCATCGTTTGTCATTGTATAACTATTTGTTTTAAATTTTGAATCGTTTTCATTACACGAAGTAAATGCCATTTGGCAAAGAATAGCAATAAATAGGAAAACCATTGCTATTTGTTTTTCTGTTTTTTTAAGAGTTAGTTGTTTCATTTTTGTTTCTTTTATCGAATGCAAATAAAAAGATATACTTTGGTTATGTATAACTGGATATCAGCAATAAGACAGCTAACTGACAATTTACTTGTATTATTTATAATTAATAAAATTAACCTGACAAATTCTAAAAAGTTTCAACTTTTTGTAAATATATAACTTAAAAAACTTAAACCAATTGTTTACAAAACCTAAAATACATTTTACTAATCAATCAACAATTAGTTCATTATAACTCTACATTGATTTTTAACTAGAGTAATATAGTTTGCAACTATAAATTTCAGCGCAAAATTTTATTTATGAAAAGCATTAACACCCTTATATTTTTGTTTTTATTACTTAATTTCCAAAAATGCACTTTTGGAAACAGTAACCTAGAAGATGGAGGCGTTTATGGGCCTGTAAACAATACCGTTTACTCAGATACACGCGCTACCGACAAACAAATTATGTTAAACCCAAGCATGGTTTATTCCAATTGTGGTTGTTTTGGGTCTAGTCCATTTAGTACTTTGGTAGATGAACAAAATTTACAAGTAGCCCGAAGTGAGTTTTTATTGCCTGGCGACCAACGTTATAACAAAGCACAATTTATTTTTGATTTACAAGGTCAATATCAATTAAGTGGCATTTCGTTTTTTGAACTAGCGGGCGGTTGGCGCGGTAAAGATTCCATTTTTATTTATACTGGAAACCCCAGTAAATGGAGACCAAAAGGTTATATAACCACCAAACGTAACCGCGACCAATGGGATAATTTAACCCTAAACGATAGCAGCCGCTATGTAATGATAGAGTTTAATATTAAAGTAAAAGACATAGCCGAAGTGGTTCTTTTTGGTAGTAAAATAGTTGATTATAAAATTCCTATCAACCAAACGAATACGGAAAGAAAACTTCCTACCATGGATAAGCTAATGGGAGCTACAGGAGGATTATGGGAAAACGAAAAACTGGTAATTGGCAGTGTGAGTGCATTACGTGAATTTCACACTTGGAACTGGAACGATGCGGGTTACGACCAAAATAACCACAACAGTCCTTTGGCAGGTTACAAACCTTATCCTGATAATTTTTACAATTTTAGTCCTGATTTTGGTTTACGCCATACCGATGAAGATTACAAACGTTTAACAGGCGCAGGAATTGAGTTAAATCCATGTTTACAAACATCGGCTTTGTATTTTGTAAATGGAGATAATGAAAATAACAAACCCGTTTTTGCGGGGCAAAATCCAAATAACCCTGCATCGTATAAAGCCCATGCCGATTATTTGTTTCAATATGCAGCGCGCTATGGCAGCCATGTAGTTGATAACAATTTACTTAAATTAGATAAAAATAAATTTGGCCCAAATAACGAGTTACAACCCATAGTTTCGGGTTTAAATGTGGTAAAATCAATCGAAAACTGGAACGAGCCCGATAAATGGTGGCATCCTGCTGCATCGTATTTTAGTCCATTTCAGTTTGCTGCCATGTGCAGTGCCGATTACGATGCACACGAAGGCAGTTTGGGTAAAAATGTGGGTGTAAAAAATGCCGACCCAAACATGAAATTTGTAATGGGAGGTTTGGCTGCATTAAACATTGAATTTATAAAAGGCATGAAACTTTGGAGCGATTATAACCGAACCAAA
>JAAFJM010000071.1 GCA_013298895.1 Bacteroidota bacterium
TTTTCTCTTTAAGTGGTTTTTGGCATGGAGCTAATTATACTTTTATTATTTGGGGTTTTTTACATGGCTTATTCTATTTGCTGGAAAAAGGTTTGGTTAAATTTTATCCTGAAACCATAAAGCAAAATGTAGTGTTCAAATTTTTAGGAGCCAATATTACTTTTATTTTGGTTACTTTAATATGGGTGTTTTTTAGAGCCGAGAATTTTGATAAAGCCATCTTAGTTTTAAATCAATGTTTTACTTATGGTTTTGATTCTAGCTTAAATTTAAAAATCAGTTTTGAATTAATTTCAATGCTTGTTATATTCTTCCTAATTGAAATAGCAATTTTTAATACAAGATTCGATTATTTTTTAAAAAATTCCCATGTCATTTTTCGATGGACGGGGTACATTATTTTAATAATTAGTCTACTTTTATTTAGTGGTATTCAAAGTTTTCAGTTTATTTATTTTCAATTTTAACCATGAAAAAATTATTTTATAAACTCTGTATTTTATTACCAGTATTTGTTTTTTGTCTTTTAACTACAAATTACTTCTATGTAAAATACTATTATTGGTCAAATGCCGAAGCCATTGACGCAAAATTATTGTTTACCCAAGATAGTTTAGAAAATTGCAGTGATGTATTGTATTATGCCGAATCAAGTAATGCTACCGCTGCTAATACAGATACTTGTTTACAATCTATTTCTCAAATGATTGATTCATTATCACCTCTTAAAGTTAATGCTGTTGATCATGGTGCTATTCATGCCCGCACATTTTTACAATTAATTAAAAATTTAAAAACAGACTCTAAGGTAAAAACCATAATAGTTACGCTCAATTCGCGCTCTTTTGGTTCTCCTTGGATAAACTCTCATTTAGAAACAAATATTGCGCAAGCTAATGTAATGTATGAGCCAAATTTACCCATTTTTAAACGTATAAAACTATCGTTTAATGGTTATGATAATAAATCAATTCAACTGCGCGACCAAGATTTGGAAAAAGATTGGTCAAGTGTAAAGCTAAATGTGCCCGAAAGTTTTCCTTACAAAACTGTACGTCAGTGGGATAACGCCATGGCAAACGGAACTTATTTATTACCAAATGGGGAATGGGACATGCCAAAAATTACTTTAGCTTGTCATTATATAAAAACGTATGCTTTTCCAATTGATGTAAATACCAATCCCAGAATCCAAGATTTTGACGAAATTGTGAGCATTTCAAAGCAAAAAAACCTAAAGTTGATTTTCCATTTGTTAGCCGAAAATGTTCAGTATGCCGATAGTTTGGTAGGGAAGGAGTTGGTGAACATAATGCATCAAAACAAGCAACTATTAATTGATAGATACCATAAAGATGGAGTAGCAGTTGTGAATAGTTTTGAAATAGTTAATGGCCTTGATTTTATTGATCAAGACTGGACAACAGAACATTACAACCAAACAGGAAGATTGGCTCTAGCTAAAAATGTGCTAAAATATTTGCAATAAAAATTATTAAATACTAAAATATTTCTATTTTCGTTTTACCTATATTTAAAATTAATCATATGCAACAAAACTACTCCGAAGACGATTTACTCAATTACATTTACAAGGAAACTACTCAAGATGAAAGTATGGCTATTGAAAATGCTATTGCTCAAAATGAGTCCTTAAAATCAATGTATTTAGAGCTTTTAGAAGGTATAGATTTATTAAATAAAACATACTTCCGACCGAGTGAAATAACTTTAGATAATATTTTAAAAAAGGCCAAAGACGGTTTACAGCAAAATGTAGATTAATATAAAAAGCCCTGTAAAACATAGTTTACAGGGCTTTTTTATATACTTACTTAAATTAGTTTATTTAAATTTATTGATAATATCATTACCAAATATTAATACCATTAGTGTTAATAAAATAATGGTTCCAACAGTTTGAACACGCTCTTGTGTTTTAATGCTAATCGGTTTTTTAGTAATCATTTCAATAATTAGTAATACCACGTGTCCACCATCTAATGCTGGAATTGGTAAAAAATTCATAAATGCTAAACCCATCGATATTAAAGCTGTTAACATCCAAAAGTTTAACCAATCCCAAGTTGGTCCAAAATAATCAGCTATACCAATTGGGCCTTGTACAGCTTTATTTAATGGAATATCACCTTTAAAAATTTTACCCCAGCCAGCTACTTGGTTAGCTATGGTTTCATAAGCTTGGTTAATTCCTGCCGGAATTGACGATAGTAAGCTGTATGATACAGTATCAAATTTCCAATTTAAATCGGTTGGCATAAATCCTAGTTTACCATCAGTACCAATTAAAGCCGTTAAAGCTAAGGTGTCGTTATTTCTAACTACGGTAAGTTTGGTACTTTTTCCCTTGTATGCCATTAACAATGGTTGAAATTCTTCAAACAATATTATTTTAATAGTATCCACTCCAATAATTTTATCTTTAGGTTGTAAGCCAGCTTTTTCAGCTGCTGAGCCACTGTTTACCTTTTGAACATAAAGTTCCATTCTTGGTGTAAAAAAAGCTCCTTTAGTTTTTTTAGTAAGTTTCTTCAAAAAATCATCAGGTAATTTAACTTCTATAATAGAGTCATTTCTCTTTACAGTGTAGTAAGGCTTTTCACTCATTAATATCTCTGAGTTTAATGCATCATCTAAATGAATAATTGTTTTACCATTAACAGCTTCTATTTTGTCACCTAATTTAAAGCCCATTTCTTGGGCTAATTCACTAGGGGCTATACCATGTTTAACAGTGCCATTAATCAGCATTTTTTCGCCATAATAGTATTTTATACCAGCAAAAATAATGATGCCTAGTATTACATTAAATATAATACCACCAAGCATTACCACCATACGTTGCCAAGCTGGTTTGCTTCTAAATTCCCATGGTTCTGCCGGATTGGTTAAATCTTGATTACCCATGTTTTCATCTACCATACCGTTAATTTGCACATATCCCCCCATTGGAAACCAACCTAAACCATATTCTGTATCACCTTTTTTAAATTTAAATAAGGCAAAGTTTAAAACACTTGGCATAGGAAATAAAAAATCAAAGAATAGGTAAAACTTATCTACTTTAATTTTAAATAATTTAGCCGCTAAAAAATGTCCTAATTCGTGTATTAATACTAAAATTGAAAGAGCCGCAATTACTTGCGCTATCATTGTGAATGTTTGCATTTATATATTATATCTTTTTAAGTTAACTATTTGTATAGTTTTAAGGGCTGCAAAAGTAAAAAACTATTTGATATTATCTTATCAAACTTTTCGCCACTAGTCTAGCTTCGCTATCAGTGCTTATATAGTCTTCCAAAGTAGGCTGTTTTATAAAATGTACCTTGTTCATACAGGTTTCATTTATTTCAGCTATTTGCAAAAATTTTATTCTATCATTTAAAAATGCTTCTACAGCTATTTCATTAGCAGCATTTAATATACATGCCTTATTACCACCTGCTTCCATAGCTTCATAAGCTAAACCTAAGTTTCTAAATGTTTGTTTATCAGGCTCTTCAAAAGTTAGCATATTCATTTCTTTAAATGAAAGTCGTTTAAAATTGGTTTTAGTTCTTTCAGGATAAAAAAATGCATAATGTATCGGTAGTTTCATATCTGGCAACCCCATTTGGGCTTTAATGCTGCCATCATTAAATTCCACCATACTATGTATAATCGATTGCGGATGAACAACCACATCTATTTGATTATTTTCTAATCCAAATAACCATTTAGCTTCAATCACTTCCAATCCTTTGTTCATCAAACTAGCTGAATCAATAGTAATTTTTGCGCCCATTGTCCAATTCGGGTGTTTAAGAGCTTCTTTTTTTGTAATTTCAAGTAACTCATTTACTTTTTTACCCCTAAATGGTCCACCTGAAGCTGTTAAAATAATTTTATCAATGGTATTTAAGTCTTCACCCACCAAACATTGAAAAATAGCCGAATGTTCCGAATCAACAGGAATTAAATTTACTTTATGTTCAGCACATAAACTAGTAATTAACTCTCCAGCAACTACTAACGTTTCTTTATTTGCTAGTGCAATTTTCTTTTTATTTTCAATTGCTTTAATAGTTGGTAAAAGTCCACTATAACCAACCATTGCAGTTAAAACTATTTCTGCCGAAGTAATTTCCATTAAGTCGGCAATCGCTTTATTACCTGAAAATACTTTAATATCATATTTATCTAAAGCATCTTTTACTATTTTGTATTTGCTATCATCAGCTATAACCACATGGTTTGGTTTAAATTCAATAGCTTGTTTAATCAATAAATCGGCATTACTGTTTGCAGTTAATACTTCTATTTCAATTTTATCACTTTGCTCTCTAGCTATTTCTAGCGCTTGAGTTCCAATACTACCTGTACTACCTAAAATAGCAATTTTCTTTTTCTCTAATTCTTTACTCATTATATATTTAATAATGTATGCAGCAATAATATAATATTTTCAATTATCTTATTTAACAATTATTCAAATTATTGGTTTCGGGATATAAGAGTAATATATAAGAGTAATATATAAGAGTAATATATAAGAGTAATATATAAGAGTAATATATAAGAGTAATATATAAGAGTAATATATAAGAGTAATATATAAGAGTAATATATAAGAGT
>JAAFJM010000072.1 GCA_013298895.1 Bacteroidota bacterium
GTTACTGCTTCTCCTTCAATGGTAAGGAGAAGGATAACGAAGGAATGGGTGGCGGTGGAAGCACTTATGATTATGGCTTCCGTATTTATAATGCGCAACTTGGTAAGTTTTTAAGTGTCGATCCATTAACTCACTCTTACCCATGGTATACTCCTTATCAGTTTGCAGGGAATAAACCAATAATTGCTATCGATTTAGATGGATTGGAGGAGTTCATAATTATAACCAAACAGTATACAACAGTAAGAGGTTTTACAGTTGTATATAGGGTCGATTTTGAGTACGTTAAACCTCAGGATCGGGCTGATGGAGCTAAGAATGATGGAACCGTTTGGAGAAGGGATATGCGTTTTCTTTCGATGTTAAATAAAACGACCTATCCAGGCACATCATTTCCTAAAGATGTATTAGATAGAGAATTTGCTAAACCACGAAACACATTTGATTTAGATGCATCAAATGATAAAGACTATCAACTTGCAAAAATTAAACATAATCAAGGAGCAACAGGTGGATACGATTCCCCTGGGATAAAATTAGGATTTGATAATGATGACGGTAAAACAAAACAAGAAGTGGCCTCAAAAATCAATTCCTCATCTTCAAGTTTAGACCAAATCGACATTATTGCAGCAAGACTTGTTTATGACCCGAACTCAGTAGTAAATGTTTTCGGATCGGCAACCCCAACTGAAACAAATATAAGCCGTAGTCAACCATCAATGACGAAGTTAGCTAATGTTGCTCTTGCAGCAAAGAGGGCACAAGCAGGTAAAGATTTTTTAATTGAATACATTCAGCAGAATTATCCTAATGCAAATGTTGATTCAAACAGAATCAAAACTGATAGTACTGAAGCATCAGAACTTGATAACTCGACTGAAAAGGGTGTTAATTTTTCCGTTGATCCAAATGAATAATAATTAGCAATGAAAAACATAATTTTAATAGTATTTTTTTTATTTATAAAACATCAACACATAATAGCTCAAAGTAATGTGTTAGTTGTTTGGGGTGATTCTTTGAAAATAATTAATGAGCAAATTGTGACAGGAAACATTGATTTATACAGTTCTAATACATATAGCTATTTAGACTTTAAGAATAGAACTTTTAACCAGTTTGCTCCTTCACTTGAGTTAGAGAGAAGAGTACTAATTTACTTTGGCAATAGTTTCAATAAAAATTTTACTTTCCCTTATAATCCTTTGGATTTTTATGGAGACTTTAAGTATCATAAAGATAGTCTTTACATATTAACGGAGTATTCTGATACGAATTGCACCGCTTATATTGATCCATTGCCTGATGGCAAATGGCTTTGCGGCATATTGGATAACAATGGTTCTTTGAAAATTATTTGTGAGAAAAATGTAAAAAATAATCTTTTGGATGGGATTTGTCAAGGTTGGGAAAATAATGGTATATATGGTGGAAAAGAGCATTTTCGGTCTGGTTTTTTAGATAGTATGACCTCTTATTATGAATGTGGTAATATTAAACATCATGCCACTTATTTAAATAAGTGTAATAAAGAAAAGGAAAGTTGGTCATATTATGATAGTGGCGAATTACTTTCATTTTATAACTATGACATTAAAAAGAAAATGTATTTTTATAAAAGTGGATTATTATCCAGAGCGATGATTTTTGGGAAATTTGGTTTACCCGATGGAGAATCTCGCGAATATAATGAGAATGGTTATTTAACAAGAATATTATATTATAAAGCTGGTGTATTAATTAATAAAAGAGAAATTAAATAAGGAAAATTGGCGTTCCTTGAATAAGTCTAATATAGAAAGATACACTAAAATCATACAAGAGTTTTGGAATAGTTTCTTATAAAACCACCCAAAACTCTTATGTTTCCTTTTTGGTGCTTCGCACCGTTTCATTCATCGCTTTAGCCAAGAACTAAAGCAGTTTTTTGTAAAGAAATATTGGTTTAAAGAATATTTAGCTGCTAATATCTAGTAACTAAATATTCATTTATTAGCACCATTTTTTAGCATGTATTCAGGTGCTAAAAAATCATTTACACTAAAATATATGCGCACTGCGCAAATTGAGTGCATGTTTGGTTTAATTAGGTAAAAATAATGGAAACGTAAAATATATTCCATTCAATTTGGCTGCAAAGTCTAGTAAAAACAGTTATTTAGCTACTATTTTTATTAGCTAAATATTCATTTACTAGCCTACTTTTTAGGTGATAAAAAATCATTTTACACCAGCAAGATTGAGCAAAAACTTGCGCATTATTGCGCACTGCGCAACAATGGGTAAACATGGTTCAATTGTAAAAAAAAGGGATATAATTTTACTATCTATCATTGATTTTGGCTGTAAAGTTTAGTAAAAATGGAATATTTAGCTACTAATATTTAGTAACTAAATATTCATTTATTAGCACCATTTATTAGCATGTTTTTTTCTGAAAAATCATTTATTCAATAATACTTGCGCATACTTTGCGCAATATTGCGCACTGCGCAAAGTATGCGCAAGTATGGTTTAAATAGGAAAATATGTATTTAATGTATTAATAGCTTGTTCCATATTCGGCAATTGGTATTTTAAAGTAGCTGATGGCCTTTTGTGTCCTGCTAATAATTGTACATCTTCTACTGGTATTTGGTAAGTATTAAGCCAATTGGCTATTACACTTTGCCTAATGGTTTGTATATTTAGCTTTCTATCAGGAAACAAATACCTAAAAGTTTCTACTAAATATTGCACATCATCTGCTTTTATTGGATTACCCAGTTTATTCAATAGTAAAAAACTGTTTTCACCTCTTTGCAACTTTGGTCTGCTTAAGCGCATGTATTTATCCAGTAAAACAATTTGGTTTGGCTTTAAGTTTAAAATTCGTCTGTTTACCGTTACACTACCTTTAATTCTGATACTTGCATCATTCAAATTTATATCTGTTTGCATTAATTGAGTAATTTCCGAAAGGGTTAAACCTTGGTAGATTAATAATGAAATTACTAACTTGTTTCTATATTTTAGAACCGCATACCTTTCCTCTCTCCTTAACAGTAAATTGAGTTCTTGGGTTGTAAATAAATCACGGTGAATGATGTGTTTGTTTTTCTTTTTTATGCAAATAGTTCGGCATGGATGGTGATAAATTACACCAATGTGTAGTAAATAGTCATAATACTTTTTTATTCCAGCTTGCAATAAAATAATTCCTGAACGGTTATTTAGTAATCGCTGTTTAAAATAATCCATTATTGCTTTATAATCGTATTGCCAAGCATCTGGATTTTGACTGAGGTATCTTTCAATTATAAATAAATAGCTTTTTATGCTATTTTGAGTGTGTTTTTGCAGCCTTAAATATGCTTTTAGGGTAAGTTGCTCCATTTTCTACCTAAAAGCTCTTAAAATGGCTGATTTTCGTTTTCGTCTTATGGCATACAAATTTGTTGTATCAATACTACTATGCCCTAAATAGGTTTGTACAAATGTAATAGCAGCACCATTATTGATTAAATGCACTGCTATACTATGCCGCAAACAATGTAAAGTAATGTTTTTACCAATCAGTTCATGGTTGTTGGTATTTAAAATAATTGTTTTTAGGGTTTGGTTAATTTTACTGCCTCGCATTCGGCTGCCATTGGAGCTTATAAAGTAAGGCAATTGCTTAAAATTAGTTTGTTCAAAATTGTTTTGATGATACTTTAGGTATTTTTTAAAATGAAGTACAACTTTATTTGAAAGTGGAATTAACCTTGTTTTTCCGCCTTTAGCTACCCTTACTAAAAGTGTTTTATTCTTTAAATCAATATCGCTTACATTTAATTTTACTATTTCATTTCTGCGCAATCCGCAACCATAAGCGCAGCTAATAATTGCTTTGTTTTGAAGTGTTTTGGCTTTTTTATAAATCAATTTTATTTCATCTACAGTTACTATATTCCTTGGGTTATGGCCTGAAAGCCTAAATTTAGGAATCCTAGCAGGTGAATAATCAATTTCTTTACAATCTAGTAAATAATCAAAAAATAAGCGCAAGGCAAGCATTTGGTGGTTAATACTTGATGCGCTTAAAATTCCTTTGGTTCGTAACTTTGGCCTATTGCTTATGTATTGATAATACTGGCATATATGGTGTTGGTTTACATCTTTAACTAAACTTATATTGTTAGTTTCTAAAAAATGTAAAAATTCTTTGATGTTGGATGCATAGGCGGTTTCTTTTCCATTGCCATATCCAATGGTTTTAATCCATTCATCAAATTGTAAATGCCAATAAATAAAGTGGGCATTGGTTAATTCTAAGTGTTTCATTTTGTGTTTATTTAAGCCACAAAATTGAATTTTTTCCAATTTAAACCATACTTGCGCATTATTTGCGCAGTGCGCAAAAATGCGCAACTTTTTGCGCAAGTATTACTGACTCGTACTAAAAAAAGTGACTCGTACTAAAAAAAGTTTACATATTATTTAATTAATACTGCTATAGGTTTACAGTTGATTTTTATTCCTAAAACTAGTTTACAATGATATTTTTTTTCTTGTAATAATTCTTCCATAATTTTTTTACTTTTAAAGTATTGTCAGAGCAATGAACAAACTGAGGTGTTAA
>JAAFJM010000073.1 GCA_013298895.1 Bacteroidota bacterium
TAATGTTGAAAAAACTAACAAAACCAAACCTCCAGGAATCATTTGCAAGCCTGCATTATACAAGGCAGGAAAAGGAGAAGTACTAGATTTGGAAAACACGGTTCCAAATGCCCAACAAATATTTGAAACAATAATGGCTATTAAACCATAAATGTAATTTTTATCGGAAAGTATATTTATCTTATCGTAAAAAATAAGGTATTGTGCTAGCAAACAAATAATAAACCCAGCCCACATTACCCTAGTAACCTTTTCGTTACTACCAATAGCCAAATTTATAAATACTATCCAAAGTGGCGTAAGTGCGCATAATATAGCAGCTAATCCACTATCAACATATTGCATTCCCCAACTTATAATTCCATTTCCACCTACCAACATCAATATACCATTGATGCTAAAATACTTAAATTGTTTAAGTGTAGGTAATGGCTGTTTTTTATAAAAAATAAAGTATGAACAAATTAAAAGCCCTGCAATACAGTGCCTAAATGCGGCTAGTAAAAATGGAGGAAAATGATGCACACCATCAGAATTGATTCCAATACGAATGGCTAAAAAAGTAGTTCCCCAAAAAATCGCTACCGCAATAAATGCTAAATAGGCTTTTAAATTTTTACTCTTTAACACTAAAATTTGTAATAAGGGCTAATCATAGCATAAACTATAACGCCTGTGGTAGTTACATACAACCAAATAGGATAAGTAAAACGTACAATTTTACGGTGTTTTTCTACATTCATTTGCAAGCCATAGTAAAAGGCAAGTAATACCAAAGGTAAAACCAATGCAGCTAAAATAATATGACTGATTAAAATGGTTAAATATAAACCTCTCATTGAATTATCTTCAGGAAAAGTAGTTTCATTTGCCATCCAATGATACAGGATATAGCTTACCAAAAATAATGAAGATAAAGCAAAAGCAGTTAAATTAATGGCTTTATGCGCAGCAATATTTTTTTGCTTGATAAAGTACAATGAAAGCAGTAATAACACTGTGCAAGTAGCATTGATTAATGCATTTAACTTAGGTAAATACATTACCCAACTTGGCATTATTTCTGGCCTTGGTAAAACTTTTTGATTTAATACAATTACAGCAATAAAAACTACAATTGAAACTATTGTAATTATATTGAAAACAAGTCTATCTTGACTATTTTGGTTCGTGGTATTCATATAAAAGTACTTTTAATTCGTCATCTAATCGCTTCATATCGTTTAAATCAAGGCCATTATAAACCCCTCTAATACAGCGCGATTTATCCATTAATATTACTTGTTGGCTATGGTCAACAGTTTTATCTTCAATTGATACAGGTAGTAAAAAACCTTGCCCAATTTTGAACAAATTTTCTTTATTGGTTCTGCAAAAATGCCAAATATTTTTATCGGCTTTAAATCTATTGGCATAATCGGCCAATACTTTAGTAGAATCGTTGTCAGGATCTACAGTAAATGAAACCAATTTAACCTCGCTCCATTCTTTGGCTTTTTCATAAAATGCAGAAACATTATGGTTCATGGCTGGACAAATATCTTTGCAGCTAGCAAAAAAGAAATTAGCTATCACAATATTATTGCTAAGCATTTTGGTATTTAATTCTTTTCCACTTTGATCGGTAACTGAAAATTCAGGAACTTGGTAAAAGACAGTGTCCTTAATATCTTTTCCATTAGGCTCAGTATGATAACCTAAATGAGGGAGATGCTTGTAGTTTTGTTTGCTAGCACGCAATAAAAAAAAGAGAGCAACTGGCACTACTAAAAGGCCAATTGCTACCCAAAATGATTTCCTTTTCATTAATTATATAGAGTAAAAAACTTACTTAAAGTTTTTTTACGAAAATGATTTTTAAAATAAACGCATTCCAAATGTATATCCTGCTTCGGTTAAAGCTAACCAAATTAAAAAACATACAAATATCATTGGCGCAATTATAATCCAAACTAAGAATTTGCGTTCAAATTTCATATGCATAAATACCGAAACGATATAAAATGCTTTTACAATTCCTAAAAATACAAAAAGAATATTTTTAGCAATGGAATGGCTTGAAAGTAATACGAAATATAAAACGATATCGACTAAAGTTAAAGCTAACAATACCCAAAACGTACGCCAAATTTGGCTTTTCATATTAGCAGGCGATTCGGTGTGTTCTAAATGTTCTATGTGATCCATGATAATTTTTTTATTAATGTCTTAAATTATTTAACTCTTAAATTTTATAGAATTATATTAAATAGAAGAATGTAAATACAAACACCCAAACTAAATCAACAAAATGCCAATATAAACCTACTTTTTCAACCATTTCGTAATGGCCTCTTTTTTCATATGTTCCGTTAACTACGTTTAAGTAAATAACTATGTTTAAAATAACACCAGAAAGCACGTGAGTTCCGTGGAAACCCGTTACAATAAAGAACAAAGCAGCAAAAGCTGTTGGTCCAAAAGGATTGCTGCTTAAGCTTGCGCCTTCAGTAATAAAATTTGTCCATTCCCAAGCTTGGCAACCTAAGAAAGCAGCACCACCAATAATGGTTAAAATCATGTAGTTCTCTACTTCTTTTTTAGCCATTCTATGACCAGCTTCAACTGCTAATACCATGGTAACTGAGCTAAAAATCAAAATAAAGGTCATCAAACTTACGAACATTAAAGGTAAGTGAATACCATGTAAGAAAGGAAAATGATTGAATACTAATTCAGGTGAAGGCCAACGTTCAGTAACAAACATGCCTGCTTTTTGCATTTCTTCAACAAAATTATGTGAAAGGTGAGCAAAAGGTTTTACAACTGTGTTAGGTAATGAGCCTGTAAAAGTAAATCTTACAAAACCATACGCAACTAGTAATGATGAAAAAGTAAATGCATCTGAAAGTAGAAAAATCCACATCATTAATTTACCATAACTTACACTAAATGGTGATTTACCACCACCCCATGTTTGTTTGCTGTCGGTAGTTAAAGTAGCTGAGTTTGCCATTATTATTATTTATTATTTGTTTCTTAGTTTAATTAATTATTATCTGTTCAAAAGTAAAAATACATAAAGATAAATCCAAAGTATTCCTACAAAATGCCAATAAGTATTACACATTGCTATGCCTCTTATTGCCTTTTTATGTACTTTAAATCTAAAAGTTTGTATAAATATAATTACTAAATACAAAATACCAATTATAACATGTGCCATGTGTAAACCAGTAATTACGTATACAAATGAACCACTTGGGTTGGCAAATCCAAAATAAATTGAATTATAAACCATTTGGCTCCAACCCCAATATTGCATTATGCAAAATAAAGTTCCTAATACTATTGCCAAACCAAGTCCTATTTTAGTTTGGTTCAATTCATCTTTTTTAGCAGCAAGATATGCCCATTGCATAAAAACACTGCTTAAAACCACCACACCCGTATTGAGCATAAACATTATTGGTAATTCAAAAACTACCCATTCTCCCTCTCCCCTACGCACTATATAAGCACTTGTAAAACCAGCAAATAGCATTATACTACTCACTAGTAACAACCAAAGTACAAACTTTTTAGGCTCTACACCTGGTTCGCGCTCATCAATTATTTGTTTATTCACAGTTTGTATCATTATTTAAATTTTATCTATCAAGTAAAAAAGTTGAACAATGGGTAGATAGATAATTGCGGCTAACATTAACTTTTTAGCATCAGCTAGTTCACAACTTTTATATAATTTATAGGCGTAAAAACTAAAATATAAGGCACCAAATACAGCAACCACAGCGGCAACTACTCCCGAAATTCCAAATACCGTTGGTAAAATACCAATTGGTATTAAAATCAAAGAAAATAATAAACATTGGAATGCAGTTTTCTTGGTTCTTCCTGGGTTAAAAGGCAACATTTTGAAACCAGCTTTTTTGTAATCATCTTCCAAAAGCCAAGCAATACTCCAAAAATGAGGAAACTGCCAAACAAATTGAACAGTAAATAAAACAATAGCTGCTAAATCAATTTTTCCAGTATAAGCTACCCAACCTAACATAGTTGGAAAAGCTCCGGGAAACGCACCTACAAAAACCGAAATAGGAGTTACTCTTTTTAACGGAGTATAAACAAATGCATAACTCAATAGAGAAACTAATGCTAAAATTCCACTTAATTGATTTAAATAAAAACCAATTAAGAAAACCCCAACTAATCCCATTAAAGTTGAGCTAATTCCTGCTTCTAAAACACTCATACGCCCAGTTGAAACTGGTCGATTAGCCGTTCTAGTCATTAGCTTATCGTAGTCCTTCTCAATTATCTGATTAATTCCATTAGCCGCACCAGTTACTAATAAACCTGCTGCTCCTAAAATAAATACCTCAAACCAATTAATAGTGCCACTTGCAGCAGTTAAATATGTAATAACTGAACTGAATACAACTAAACTACTCAACCTAATTTTAATAAGTTGCATGTAATCACCATATTTTTGTTTCCAAAAACTTGTTGTTTCAATTGCAATATGTTGTTCTATTTTATCCAATTTATATT
>JAAFJM010000074.1 GCA_013298895.1 Bacteroidota bacterium
TAACACCTCAGTTTGTTCATTGCTCTGACAATACTTTAAAAGTAAAAAAATTATGGAAGAATTATTACAAGAAAAAAAATATCATTGTAAACTAGTTTTAGGAATAAAAATCAACTGTAAACCTATTGCAGTATTAATTAAATAATATGTAAACTTTTTTTAGTACGAGTCACTCAGTAATACTTGCGGATAAAGTTGCGCAAAGTTGCACACTGCGCAACAATGGGTAAACATGGTTTAATTGTAAAAAAAAGGGATATAATTTTACTATATATTATTGATTTTAGCTGCAAAGTTTAGTAAAAACAGTTATTTAGCTACTAATATTTAGTAACTAAATATTCATTTATTAGCACCATTTTTTAGCGTTTTTTTTCTAAAAAATCAATTTATTCAATAATACTTGCGCATACTTTGCGCAATATTGCGCACTGCGCAAAGTATGCGCAAGTATGGTTTAAATTGGAAAATATGTATTTAATGTATGAATAGCTTGTTCCATATTCGGCAATTGGTATTTTAAAGTTGCAGATGGCCTTTTGTGTCCAGCTAATAATTGTACATCCTCTAAAGGTATTTGGTATGTATTAAGCCAATTGGCTATTACACTTTGCCTAATGGTTTGTATATTTAGCTTTCTATCTGGAAACAAATACTTAAAAGTTTCTACCAAATATTGCACATCATCGGCTTTTATTGGATTACCCAATTTATTTAATAGCAAAAATTTGGTTTCATTTCTTTGCAGTTTTGGTCTGCTTAAGCGCATGTATTTATCCAGTAAAACAATTTGATTTGGCTTTAAGTTTAAAATTCGTCTGTTTACAGTTACACCGCCTTTAATTCTGATACTTGCCTCATCCAAGTTTATATCTGTTAGCCTTAATTGAGTAATCTCAGAAAGGGTTAAACCTTGAAAGATTAATAATGAAATTACTAACTTGTTTCTGTATTTTAGTACTGCATACCTTTCTTCTCGTTTTAACAGCAAACAGAGTTCTTGGGTAGTAAATAAATCACGGTGAATGATGTGTTTGTTTTTCTTTTTTATGCAAATAGTTCGGCATGGATGATGATAAATCACACCAATGTGTAGTAAATAGTCATAGTACTTTTTTATTCCAGCTTGCAATAAAATAATTCCTGAACGGTTATTCAATAATCGCTGTTTAAAATAATCCATTATTGCTTTATAATCGTATTGCCAAGCATCTGGATTTTGATTGAGATATCTATTAATAATGAATAAATAGCTTTTTATGCTATTTTGAGTGTGTTTTTGAAGCCTTAAATATGCTTTTAGGGTAAGTTGTTCCATTTTCTACCTAAAAGCTCTTAAAATGGCTGATTTTCGTTTTCGTCTAATTGCATACAAATTAGTAGTATCAATACTGCTATGTCCTAAATAGGTTTGTACAAATGTAATAGCAGCACCATTATTGATTAAATGCACTGCTATACTATGCCGCAAACAATGTAAAGTAATGTTTTTACCAATCAGTTCATGGTTGTTGGTATTTAAAATAATTGTTTTTAGGGTTTGGTTAATTTTACTGCCTCGCATTCGGCTACCATTTGAGCTAATAAAGCAAGGCAATTGCTTAAAATTGTTTTGTTCAAAATTATTTTGATGAAACTTTAGGTATTTTTTAAAATGTTTTGCCACTATATCAGAAAGTGGAATTAACCTTGTTTTTCCGCCTTTGGCTACCCTTACTAAAAGTGTTTTATTCTTTAAATCAATATCGCTTACATTTAAATTCACTATTTCATTTCTACGCAATCCGCAGCCATAAGCACAGCTAATAATTGCTTTGTTATGAAGTGTTTTGGCTTTTTTATAAATCAATTTTATTTCATCAACAGTAACTATGTTCCTAGGGTTGTGGCCTGAAATTCTAAATTTAGGAATCCTAGCAGGTGAATAATCAATTTCTTTACAATCTAGCAAATAATCAAAAAATAAGCGCAAGGCAAGCATTTGATGGTTAATACTTGAAGCGCTTAAAATTCCTTTGGTTCTTAGCTTTGGCCTATTGCTTATGTATTGATAATATTGGCCAATATGGTGTTGGTTTACATCTTTAATTGAACATATATTGTTAGTTTCTAAAAAACGTAAAAATTCTTTGATGTTGGATGCATAGGCGGTCTCCTTTCCATTGCCATATCCAATGGTTTTAATCCATTCATCAAATTGTAAATGCCAATAAATAAAATGGGCATTGGTTAATACTAAGTGTTTCATTTTGTGTTTGTTTAAGCCACAAAATTGAAATTTTTAGTAGTAAAAATAACAAACCGCTTTAGTTTTTGGCTAAAGCGGTTTTGGTTGGCATTTGCCCTTTGTTACTTGGAACACGTCTAAGACGTGCACCAGCATTGCTGTATTTGCTCTTGCGCTAACTAGGAATGTAACTTGTATTTTAAAATAACAAAGTTAAAAATAGCATAATCACTAAGCTTATTTTTCTTCTTGCCAAACAATATTTCCTGCATAATCTATATAGGTTTTTAAACCATTTTTCACTACATAACAAAGACCATTATTAAAACCCTTAATATCTACATTTTCAAATTGTGGATCAATAACCAATTCGTTTTTTTTATTTATAAAACCAAACTTTCCGTTAACGAAAACAGCCGCAAAACCTTCTTTAAATGAATATGCTTTCTCATATTTAATAGGAATAACAAAAATACCCTCACGATTAATAAATCCATATTTATAAGTATAATTTTCTAGTTGTTTTGATTGCACTAAAGCCATACCATCGGAAAATTCATTATATGTCAAACCTCCTAATAAAGCTATAACTTTATTTCCTTTCTTATCAATGTAAAAACTATTATCTTGAGTACTTGCATGAGCTAAACCTTCACTAAAATTTTCTCCAAAACGAAAATTAGAAAAGGGAATAATCACCCTTCCTGTAGTATCAATGTATTCTACTTTTAAATCATCATCCCAAAGAACAGCAACACCATCCTGAAAGCCGAATCCGTATGGAAATTTTGTTTTTATTACAATCTCACCTTTTTTGTTCATAAAATGAATTTTCTCATTAATTTCCACTAAACATAACCCATAATTAAAATGACCAACAATCTCGTATTTATTTGTTTCAAAGCACTTTTCGCCTTTCTTATTAATGAACATAGATATGGACTTACCATTTGATTTTAAAGAAACCACACTTAATCCATCTGAAAATCTGTTTACCTCCTTAAACTTTGGTGGTATTACTATTTTCCCGTTAATGTCAATAAAACCCCACAGTGAATCTAAATAAATAGGGGCTAATCCATCTGAAAATGACAATACAGAATCAAATTGACAAGGTATAATTATTTCTCCTTTATTATTAATGTATCCATATTTTGAATCCTTTTTTATTAAAAATAATTTATCATTAACGTTCGAATCTATTTGCTTGCAAGTAGCAAGATTTAAACAAAAAAATCCGACAAAACTTATTATTATTTTTTTCATCTTACTTTCATTTTTGCTTTTGGTATAATATCAATATTATTGTCATTTTTATTATGAAATTTACTTCTTAAGGCTGCTGTTAAATCTATATTATTATCAGGGATAATTTTAGTTGATCTGCAAACTTCAGACATAACTTGTGAGCTCGTGTTAGAATTTAAGCCTTCATTATGGTTTAGTCCAACATTATGGCCAAGACCATGAATAGCCAAAACTGCTGCTACATCAACTTTGGTAGCTCCCTGCTCACAATATGAAACTGTCTCTTTTAAATCAGCTCTGTTTTTTTCATAAATGGATTCTGCAAGTAAGTTTTGGTTAATAGGATCGGGTTCATATTTTGTATAATCATCAAATGTGCTTATTCCTACTACATTTCCAGGGTTATTTGAGCGTTCAGGATTGCTTGGATTAGTCCAATCACTTTTGCCCCATAAATCTCCATTTGGCTGCTTCGGGTCAAGTTTATTACTTTTAATAAAATTGTCAACCTTACTGCGATTTCCAATCACAACTACTGCATCACTTTTATCTAAACTTTCTGTTTTAAAATCTTTGGGATTAACAATTTCAACTTTAGCATTTACATGTAATCTTTTCAAATGTTTTTGAATCTTTTTTTGAATTGCTTTTTGTTCTGCTTTAGTTAGTTTTTCCTTTCCATTGTTTAAAAATACTAAATAAACAATATTTTCACGTCCTTCAAAATCTAAAAGAAAAATGGGAGAATTCCCTGTATAAACATAAGGTGAAGAATAAGAATATTTTTTAAATTCAGGGTCTATACTAAGCCAACGGCCCAATCTTGAATCATATATTCTATCTCCAAAATCATAGGCATTTCCTTCGCCATAAGTTTCGTTGTCTAGTTCCTTACCATTAAAGGAGAA
>JAAFJM010000075.1 GCA_013298895.1 Bacteroidota bacterium
AAGATTGCGTAATATTTAAGCCTGTTTGCGCACTATGCGTCCATTTTATTTTAGGTATTATTTGAACTTTAGAAGAATCAGCAGTTTGTGCAAAGGCATTAATTGAGGTAAAAGCGGTAATGAGTATAATTATTTTTTTCATAGATTTAATTTTTACAAAAATAAAAATCTACAAAATAGTTTTATGTTAATTAAATAACACGTAATTTAAAATGTTGTCTAATTTGTTCAGTTCTAAAATATACCAATCCAATAAAAAACAAATCTACCGTTTGATGCACTTTTGAATTTTGTTTAATTTCCTCCCAAGCCTTTGTCATTCCTGAGCTCCAGTAAATATCATCGAAAATAAAAACTGATTCGTTATGGGCAAATGGCAACGCTTTTTCAAAGTATTTTATGGTAGCTTCGTAAGTATGATTGCCATCTACAAAAAAAACATCCACATTTTTATACGAATTTAAAACAGGTTCAAGTTGTTCGTTAAAGTTACCTTCTACCGAATTGATGTAATCACTTAATTTTAAAGAAGTAAACTGCTCATTGGCAATTTGCTTAATGGCCGAGGAACCTTCGATAGTAGTAAAATTAACCTCATTGGATTCAAAATTTTGTTTTAAAGCTGATGCTATATAACTACTTGTAACACCTAACGAAGTACCTAACTCAATGATATTCTTATGCTTATAATTTAAAACAATTCTGTTTATAATTTGAGCAATTCTTGCAGGTTTTAAATGAGCTTTAGCTAATTGACCGATTGATTTTTCAATTTTTTTAGAAAGTAAATTGCTGCCTGCACCTAAATCGGTATAAGTTATGATACTTTTATTTTCAAGTAGTTGACTTCTAATCTTTTCAATTTCATTGAATGCTGTAAGGTCTTTTTGTTTCTTAATACAAGTTTGATACAAAGTAAAAACAAAAGGAGAATGCAACACATCTATTAAAGTAGCTGTGAAATAGTGTTTTATAAAATGTTTGAGGTAATGAAATTTCAAATTTTAAGTATTTTAGGTCAAAGGTAAATTAAACTCAAAAAATCATTCAAACAATAAATCAACACTATAGTAAATCAGGTAATTAAGTTATTAATTTACACCATTATTACCCCTGAACACATGAAAACTTTTATTTCAAAGTCACCCAAAATCACCATTGCCGCATTTGTAGCCCTTTTTGTAGGAATTATTTGGCTTTTAAAAGCCGAACCTTTAACCAAACGTAAAAACACCAATCCAGCTTTTGGTGCTTACATTTCTGCTTTTAGCCCAAGTATTATTAAACGCAACGATGCTTTTGTAGTTAAACTTACCAAGGCCATTACCGATAGTAGTATTTTATTAAATCCTAAAAAACTATTTGAAATTAGCCCATCGGTAGAAGGAACAGTTGAAATGTTAGATGCATTTACCATTCAATACAAACCAAAGGAATTATTAAAGCGCGAAACAGAATATGAAATCAAGTTTTATTTAAATGAAATCATAAAAGATTTACCTGCTGATTTATCGGTATTTGAGTTTTATAGCGAAACGGTTAAACAATCGTTTGAAGTAAAAAGCACGCATTTGGTAGCTTTAGATGCTAACAATTACAAATATATTAGCCTAAAAGGCATGGTTTTTACTGCTGATTTTGAAGAAGAAAAAGTATTAGAACAATTGATAACAGTGGGCAAAGGTGGTAATGCTTATCATGTAAAATGGTTACATAATACTGATGGAGTTACACACGAATTTACTGTAGATAGTATTGAAAGATTAAACGTTGCTTACGATATTAGTATTAGTTATGATGGAAAAGTAATTGATGCTGATAACAAAGGTTCCATTAAAATGCAAATTCCTGCCATGGGCGATTTTAAGGCACTTTCGGCCGAAGCAGAAAATGGAGACGAACAATTTATTAGTTTGTTTTTTTCTGACCCAATTGAGCCAAACCAAGATTTAACTGGATTAATTACCATTGCAGATAATGAAGATTTGCACTTTACTGTTTTTGGAAATCAAGTAAAAATATATTCAGATAGCAAGTTTATTGGCACTAAAAATATTTACATAAATGCTGGAATACTTAATACGTTAGGCAATAAATTACCCAATGCTAATTCTTATTCAGTAACATTTAATAACGAATTACCTGCGGTAAACTTAATAGGTAAAGGTGTAATAATGCCTGATGGTAATAAATTTTTATTACCATTTGAAGCCATTAACTTAAGTGCAATTGATGTTACTATTGTTAAAATTTTCGAGCAAAATATTCCTCAATTTTTACAAGTAAATACCCTTGATGGGGTGAACGAATTACGCAGAGTTGGAGTTCCAATCATCAAACGTAAAGTACTTTTAGGTAAAAATAAATTAACCGATTTAAACAGAACCAATCGATTTGCTATAGACTTGGCGCAAGTAATGAAAACTGAGCCTGGCGCTATTTATAATGTTGAAATGAGTTTTAAAAAAGAATACAGTTTATATAGCTGCGCAAAAGATACCAATGTAAATTACAGCAACACCACTCCTGAAGACGAAAACCTAGAGACAACTGCTGTGTGGGATGAAAGTGAAACACAAAATAATGGCGAATACGATGAATATTATTGGCCTGAGGATTACGATTGGGATGAACGCGATAACCCTTGCCATAATAGTTATTATAACCGCCAACGTTGGGTAAGCCGTAATTTATTATCGAGTAATATTGGTTTAATAGCTAAACGAGGAAGCAACGGCATATTGTTTATTTCGGCTAACGATATAAAAACTACCAATCCATTAACGGGTGTAAAATTATCTATTTTAAATTTCCAACAAATCGAAATAGCAGAAGCAGCTACCGATGGACAAGGTTGGGCTACCGTAAAAGTAAATCAAAAACCATTTTTATTAATAGCCGCTTACAATAACCAAAAAGCATATTTGCGTTTAGATGAAAGCACAGCCTTAAACTTAAGCCGTTTTGATATTGGTGGTAAACCATTGATGCGTGGCATAAAAGGATTTTTATATGGAGAACGAGGTGTATGGCGCCCTGGAGACAGTTTGTTCTTTAACTTTATTTTGGATGATAAAGGCAAAACTTTACCAATTGATGTACCTGTTGCATTTGAATTATACAATCCTCAAGGACAAATACATCGCAGGATTATTAACAGTAAAAATATCAATGGCTTTTATAATTTTACCACTACTACCGATGACAATGCACCAACAGGAAATTGGTTAGCCAAAGTTAAAATTGGCAATGTGGTTTTTGAAAAAAATGTAAGAATAGAAACCGTTGTTCCTAATAGGTTAAAAATAAACTTATCATTTAACGATAAATTACTAACCAAAAGAAATGAATTAAACGGAACCTTAAGTTCTACTTGGCTTCATGGAGCCATAGCAAGTAACTTTAACGCCACAGTAGATGCTACTTTTAGTGTAAGCGATTTTAAATTTAAAGGATTTGAAAACTATAATTTTATTGATGAAACCAAAAAATTAAATGCGGAGACTGAACGAATTTTTGATGGTCAATTAAATGCTGATGGAGTTGCCAAAATTGGTGGAAGTATGCAAGCTGGCGAAAATGCTCCAGGTATGTTAAATGTTAATTTTTTAACCAAAGTATTTGAACCAGGCGGTGGATTTAGCACTGATAGATTCAATGAAAATTACCATCCTTATAATGAATATATTGGTTTAAAGTTACCTGATTTGGCTAATCCATACGATTTTTACGAAACCAATAGTCCTTTAAAAATTGATTTGGCTTGTTTAAATAAAAATGGAAGTATTGTTTATGGCTCAAGCAATGTAAATATCAAAGTTTATAAAATTGAATACCGTTGGTGGTGGGATAGATCGGATGAAGATTTAAGTGATTTTGCCAATAGCCAATACAATAGTTTAATTAAAGACGAAAACATCAGCATTAGCAATGGAAGAGGAAGTTATAATGTAACTGTTAATTATCCAGATTGGGGCCGTTATATGGTTATAGCTACCAATTTAAAAACCAACCATAGCAGCACACAAACCTTTTATTTAGATTGGCCAAATTCATATAGCAGAAGCAATAGAGGCAATTCGCAAGAAGCCACCATGCTATCGTTTAGTACCAATAAAAACGATTACAAAGTAGGCGATGAAGTAGTTTTAAAAATACCAAGTAGTGCCAATGGAAGGGCATTAATTAGTATTGAAAATGGAACCGAAGTAGTTAAAACTTATTGGAGTAATTTAACCAAAGGCGAAACTGAATTTAAATTTA
>JAAFJM010000076.1 GCA_013298895.1 Bacteroidota bacterium
AGCATTTTTTATGGCATCGCTATTAAATGTAGAAAAGAAACCCAATAAATGCGAAGCATTGTAAACTGGTGCTTCGTCTAGCAAAATTAAGTTCTGGTCAGCCCCTCCTCCTCTTACATAATAACCTGCATTGCCCTCGCCTGCACCTTTTACACCTGGCATTAATTGAAGTGTTTTAATAATATCGCGCTCACCAAGTAAAACAGGTATTTTAGATATTTCTTTCATATCTAATTTTTCTACTCCCATTTGAGCTGTTTTTACATTTTCATTTTTCTTTTTTTCAGTAATCTTTACTTCGTTTAACACTTTGTTTTTAGGCTTTAAAACAATATCCTTTTTCAAGGAGGTATTTAGTTCTAAAGTGGTTTCAAAACTTACATAACCAATAAAACTAACTACTAAAGTATAATTACCTTTTGGTGCGCTAATGGAATAAAAACCATATTCATTGGTGAAGTTTCCTGCCGATGGCAATTCTTTTAATCTTACAGTTGCGCCAATGATGGTTTCACCATTATTGGCATCTTTAACAGTTCCGCTTATATAAAGCTTTGTGTTCTGTGTAAATAATTTTTGCGTTAAAAACAGATTGGATAAAGCAAATAAAAATAGACTAAGTCGAATTGCTTTTGATTTTAAGTAGAGAGTATTTTTGCTCATAAATTTTTAAATTATGAAGCAAAAATATTTTACATAATAACCATCACTTGAATTTATTTATTCAATTAGACAAAATGAAGATTGAAACGGACAATAGTTAAATTTATTTATACTTTACGATTTTCACAAACAGAAATTACTATGCTAATACTATGAAATATAACCTTTTATCCACTCTAAAAACGAGGTAGTTTTTTCCTTGCTAATAAGTATTTCTTGATTAAAATTAATGGTTAAAATTACTTTCTGTTTACGGTTGGTGTAGGTGTTTATTTCCTTAATAAAATTTCGGTTAATTAAGTATTGTCTGTTAGCTCTATAAAACTGGTTACCTCCAATTTTTTCGAGCTCTTCAAGCTTATAATTAATAATAAAATTATTGCTCTTGTCATCAATTAAACGCAATACTTTTTCATCAATATAAAACAAAGCAATTTCGTGAATGGGTATAGGTATTATTTTTTCTTTATGATAAACCAAAACTTTAAAAACTTGGTTAGCTTTTGGATTATTTAATTCATTAATTACTGCTAATAATTTTTCTTCATTAAATGAACCCAAGCCACTTACCTTTTTTACCTTTTCTAAAGTATTTTTTATTTCATTTATACCAAAAGGCTTTAAAATATAATCAATACCATTTGCATTAAAAGCTTGCATAGCATAATCGTTATAAGCAGTAATAAACACAATAGGAGCCGTAATTTCAAATTGTTTAAATACTTCAAAACTTTCACCATCGCCTAACTGAATATCCGAAAAAATTAAATCGAATTTAACAGGATTAGTAAAAAACGCCTTTGCCTCTTTTACCGATTGCAATACAGCTATAATCTCTATATTTTTATCAATTAAGGTAAGCGTCCGTTTTAAATCTTCTGCTGTATAAAACTCGTCTTCAATAATTACTACTTTCATTTTAAATTTGGTTTATAATTGGTAGTTTAACTTCAAAACTATTGTTTGTTTGTAAAATCTCAATTGGTTGCTTAACTAGCAATAAATAACGTTCCTTTAAGTTATTTAAACCAAAACCTTGTTCCTTGTTTATATTGGTTTTTATTGGAGCAAAATTATTTTTTACAATAATATCATTGGCATTTATAAATACCTCAATTATTAAAGGGTTTTGGTTAGTAAAATAATTGTGCTTAACAGCATTTTCAAACAATACTTGCAGCGAAAAAACAGGAATCAATTTATGATCATAGAGATTATCTTCGTAATAAACAGTATAACAAAGCGCATTTTTGAACCTAATCTGCATTATTTTCAAGTATTCTAATCCAAATTCGATTTCTTTATTAATAGCAATCAAATCCTTGTTACCGTAATCAATATTGTTTCGTAAATGATTGGAAACATTTATTAAAAATTGTTCTGCTTCCATTGGATTTTGATGAATTAATGATTTTAAAACATTCAATGAATTGAATAAAAAATGTGGCTGAATATTTTGTTTGAGTAAAGCGTTTTGAAGATTTAGTGTATTGATTTGAAGCTCTTCATTGGAACGAAGAATCTCTTTATTTTTATCATTAAATATCACAATATTCATAATTAAACTAATAATTACATTATGAATAAAGCTAACAATAAATGGCGTTTCTGGAATAATAACTGAAATATTTTCGGGTTTGGCTATAAATCTATCTCCTATAAAAATTAAAATAAAAACAACCAAATAAGCCAATAAAAATCGTTGTATATAATTGATTTTGTGTTGAAGCAAATTATAAATCAATAAATTAATAACCCATAGCATTAAACTCATTGAAATAATTGGCAAAGCAATAACTATAAGGTATTGATGAAATTTTATATTGATATAAACTATAACCAAAAACAATAAACATGAAATGGCCATTATAGAAAATGCTGCTGTAATAATCAGTTTTTTGAAAAGTCTATCCATAATGCAAATAAATAATTCTAAGTCAAAATAAAATTATATTTCATTTTTAAACAGACAAAATAGCACTTTAAACCATTTATGTAATACCTAAATCAAAAAAATCCATTTTATATAATTAAATCTTTTCAATTATTAAACATCACAAAAGCAAAACACTCCCACATGTTTGTATACTTCAATTAATATTTTCGTATAAAAATTTCAAGAAATTATTTTTGACCAAATACTATCCTAGCAATTATCCTCAATCACATCCTTCTTAAATTGGCTTATCATTTTTTTCATTTGCTTGAGTTGTTTTATCCTTTCATCTATTGAAATTAGCTTTTCATCCAGTACTGCTACTTTTTCTTCAACGGTTATTTTATTATTATACCATGCATCCATTAATTCGCCTATTTCGCTAATGGTAAATCCAACCGATTTGGCATCGCGTATCAATTCCAATTTTTCTACCGTTTCATCATCGTAATGGAAATAATTATTCGATTTAACAGTTTCATCTCTTTTGCCTTTTATCAATCCTGATTTTTCATAAAACCTTATGGTATGCGCAGTAATTCCTGTAATTTTCGACAATTCATTTATAAGCATGGCGCAAATGTAGCATGTGGAAAACTAAATTACAAGTATAGACTATACTCTAATGTTGTAGGTTTTATTTTTATAAATACTTTTGCAGAAATTATTACATTGAAATAAAATGGCAACAGCATTAATAACAGGAGCATCCAATGGAATTGGATTAGAATTAGCAAAAGTTCACGCCTCAAAAGGTGGAGACTTGGTTTTGGTGGCAAGAAACAAATCAAAATTAGACGAACTAAAAACAGAATTAGAAAGTAAATATAAAGTTTCTGTTTACACAATAGGCAAAGACCTTTCAGCCATTAATTCAGCCCAAGAAGTATATGACGAAACCACCAAACAAAATATTCAAATTGATTATTTAATCAACAACGCAGGTTTTGGTGACTTTGGTATGTTTGTAGAAACGGAATGGAATAAAGAAATGCAAATGATCAATTTAAACATTACTACTTTAACACAATTTACCAAACTCTATTTGCAGGATATGGTAAAAAGAAAAAGTGGTAAGATAATGAATGTTGCTTCTACTGCGGCTTTCCAATCTGGACCAACCATGGCGGTATATTTTGCAACCAAGGCTTATGTATTAAGTTTTTCGGAAGCTGTTAACAATGAAGTAAGTGATAAAGGTGTAACCATTACCACCTTATGCCCTGGTGCAACCGAAAGTGGATTTCAAGCGGCTGCAGCAATGGAAGAAAGTAATTTGGTAAAGGGCAAAAAACTACCTACCTCAAAAGAAGTGGCTGAATATGGTTATGCCTCCATGATGAAAGGAAAAACGGTTGCCATTCACGGATTAATGAATTGGATAATGGCCAACTCTGTAAGATTTGTGCCAAGGGCAATTGTGGTTAAACTAACTCGAAAAATTCAAGATAAATCAAAATAAACATGGAACAAATCTCAAAATATTTCAATGCCGAAAAATACGAGAG
>JAAFJM010000077.1 GCA_013298895.1 Bacteroidota bacterium
ATTATGGTTAATGTTTGGAGCATGAATTTCGGGTTAAGAATTATAAATTACGAATTACGAATTTATGGCTGCTGAACGAAGCCTAAATTTATAAAACTATAAACTGACAACTAAGAACTATGTACTAAGAACTGTTTGCTACTTTTTCAGTTCTAGTCTTTTCCAAGTATCAGTTCTGCCAAACATACTTACACCAATAAAGCCTCTAATCTCCATGGTGTTTTTATCGGCTAAATTAATTTTACACTTGTAAGTTTTGCCACTTTCAGGGTCGTAAATAGTTCCCTCTTCCCATAAATTAGCACTTTTGTATTCGAAGCCACCTACAAGTTGTAATCCTAAAATCGGTTTACTTTGTTTTGCAGGGTCTTCATTATTTACATCCAATTTAGGTTTTCCTTCAGTGTTTAAAGGTTCTTTTAACCATACAATTCTACCAAAATAATAGTTTCCTACTTTCGTTATTTTAACTCTTGCTTTTCCGTTTCCTGTTTCCCATACACCTAAGATATCATCCGCACTTTGTTGTGCTTTGCAATTGTATAAGATTGATAATAAGCTAAATAAAGTAATTAGAATTTTTTTCATGTTTTTCTTTTTTATTTATTGCAATTAGCAAAAATTTTAAATCAAAAAAAAGCAGTTTTTTTAGATAATAAAAAAGCCCATTTGACTTAATGTCAAATGGGCTTTTTTAATTAGTTTAAATTTAATTATTTACCAGAAACAATAAACTTAACAGTTTGCTTCATATTGTTATTACTTAAGTTTAAGAAATAAACACCATTGTTTAATTGACTAATATTTAACTGCTCGTTAAAGTTTTTAGTTGTAATGGTTTGTTTGATAACTTCTTTACCAAGCATATCGTAAATTACCAAATTGGCAGGTAATTGACTGATATTTTCAATGCTGATGTTTAATTCATTGAATGCAGGGGAAGGGTAAACTTTAATGGTATTATTCAAAGCACTCATGTTTTTAACACTCGTATTTCTTGTTACAATTACTGTTCTAACTTGGGTAGCTTTATTACCTGCTAAATCCGAAACTGAATAAGTAATGATATAGGTACCAATTTTACTGGTATCTAAAGTACTAAGTTTAGTAATTTTGTTAGTTATATTACCATCAACATTGTCAGTTGCTGTTGCGCCTGGATCGTTGTATGATTTATTTTGCATTACTGTATCAGGATTATTACCTAACAAGGTTATAGTTGGTTTAATTGTATCAGGTGCAACAACGTTAATAGTTCTTACAATTGAATCTTTATTACCTGCTTTATCGTTAACAGCATAAGATACATAATAAATGCCTGCAACCTTATTATTTACTGTTCCACTTGTTCTAATATTTGCAGTGATATTTCCATCTTTATCATCAGTAGCTGTAGCACCTAATTCATTGTATGCACTATCTTTTTTTATGTTAATAATAGCAGCACCATTTAAGGTAATAACTGGCTTAATGGTATCAATATTACTAAAGTCTGCATCATTTGCATCGCGAGGAATTAATTTAAAATTCCCATTTGCAAAGTACATAGGTCCTTGAATAAAATTCATTTTCATGCCGACATAAACTAAGTTGTTAAAGTTCTTAAAGTTAGCATTATAATCATCAACTCTAAATGTTGATCCACCGTTTCTACTTATACCAAATTCACCAAAAGCACCTGTTGGTTCGTCAGGATTTTTGCTTGAAACTGTTAAGCTATCAAATTTAATTAAAACACCTTCCCATTTACGACTATAATTTGAATTTCCTAAAGCAAATGAATCTATAGATAATGAAGTTTCGAACGCAGGTAATGGATTACCTGATGAAACAACTGAACTCAATATGTTATTTAAAGTTGTTATTCCAAATGATTCTCTTACGGTAGCTCTTGTAATTAAAACTGAATCACCCACATTCCATTTGGCAGTACTATCAGCACCTGAATTTCTCGCAACAAAAATAGCAGAGTTTGCACCATTTCCTTGTTGTAAGGTTATTAAACCACCAAATCCTTTACCTGTTACAATTCCATGAACATTGATATTTAATAATGAATCACCATTCCAAACTGTTGCTCCATTTGGTAATGAGCTATATTGTAATGTACTAATTTTATCTATGCCATTTGGACCAGTGATATAGTATTTGTTTCCAATATTAAATGGATCTGGAACTAATGTAGTTCTATTTTTTTTATCAATGGCACTTACCCAATAGCTCATTTCACATTCAGTATTGGTTGGTGGAATTTGAGCTAAATAATAATTAGGAAAAGAAGGAACTGGTGTTAATCCAACTGAATCCATTGTATTTGTTACAGAGTTTTTGAAATATACTTGACTTGATGATAATGTAGTATCACCAACTGTAATTTCAAAAATTAATTTTGTAGTATCACTTGATTTTATTGTAGTTGGGTTTTTGCTTATAAATTTAATAGAAGGAGGGCAAGCAGTACAAATTGCAAAATCATTTGGATAAATTGGGGCAATACCATATCTTACGTCTGCGGGATTAGTAACAGTATACTCAGTAACAACACCTTGAATATAATCCAATCTTGTTCCAATTGCTGGTGCAATAAATCTTGAAGGATTAATTGCATTTAAAGTTGCCGAATCTCCATTGTCATCGTTTCTATAATATGATGAGAAATCTCTTATGTCAATTACATTTCCAAAATCATCAATAACACTCCAAGTAGTTCTATTTCCACTTACTATTCTAGTATAAACAGTTACATTTCTTAATCTTACTAATGTACCTTCCCATTGTTCTCCAGTAATTTTCTGTTGAATACGCTGTGAGTTAGGATTGCCTTTCATTAATTGGTCTGCTCCTATTTCAGAATAAACTAGAGTATCTGGAGTTAAACTCAATTGCTCTACACCATTCTCCCAATTTGGGTTACTTCTTATCATATTTACCTGAGTTTCACCTTGGCTAAATTCTCTGATAACCCCAGTAACTCGAACTTTATATCCAGCTACCATATTGTCATAAAATTTTGATTCAGCTAAAAGTGTAGTTAATACGGTTCCTGTTCCAGCAGGTTCGCACATTACTTGTACTCCACTCCAAGGTCCTCCACCTTTTCGTTGAATAAATGTTGCTTTACGAGATTTTGAAAGCCCGTATGCTTTTGGATTTGCTATAACAACACCTTCAATTCTAACTGTATCTTTATATACTGTATCTTTAAAAACGGGTGTGGTATAATCTGGTAAGGTGGCTGTTGCTGCTTGAGCAGGAGTAGTAATTAATTTGAGTTTTGTTGGGTTTACGAATTGAACACTGTCAATAGGTACTATTGGATAAGGATTTTGCGCATTGGCAATTAATCCACCCAATATGGTTGTAATTAGTAGAATTGTTTTTTTCATTATATTATTTGTTTATTTAGTTTGTTATTTTGGTTACTGAATTTATCTTATAGCTATATAAAGATGTATTATTTTATTACTGCAAAGTTACCTGTTTGTACGATACCACTTTGTAAATCTTTTACGCTATACATATAAATTCCTTGTGTAATTTGGTTTTTCGAATCACTTAATAAATCCCAAGCATGTTCTCCACCCGTCATTACTGTTTTTTCTCTATCACTTAACCTATCAAACCAAGCGTTTCCTTCACCATTATACGAATTTGCATCATGTTTAAAATTGGCAATTACATCACCACTAGTAGTGTAAATGGTAATTTCGCAGCTTTGAGGTAAATTATTAAAATATAACTTTTTGGTTCTCGAGGTTGTTCCGTCCCAAGCAGCGCTTGTGCTATAGGGGTTAGGATAAACACCTACTTTTGTATTTTGGTCTTCTTTGGTAAAATTATTGATATTGCTCCCGCTAAAAACCCTGAAATCATTACCACTAAAAGATGATTCAAGCGGTTCAAGAT
>JAAFJM010000078.1 GCA_013298895.1 Bacteroidota bacterium
AGCAATTGTTGCAACAGGTTTTAAAAGAGGCTTTGGAGGTTAAAGAGGAAATTATTATTTGATATAACAATATAGTATTTATGAAGAAGAAGGTTGAAGTTTTTAAAGTTAGAATTAAAACAGCAGATGGTTCTGAATTGAAATTAGAAGAAATTCTATTGAATAAGGAAATTAATGCAAAAAGCATTAAAACAGGTTTTAAGCATGTAGAATTTGTTTTTGTCGAAGAAAAGGATGATTTTATTTTAGGTATTGTGCAATCAACAAAAATGAATGCTACTCCTCCGAAAAATAATTTAAGAACAAGACAGATGTCGTCACTTGGATTGTCAAATGAAGAAGGCTTAGGTTATGGCAACGTTTTTTTATATTCTAAATCCACACAATTTTTTCTTTATGAAGTGACAAAGGATGGTGTATTTGCAGGTCAATTGGCTAGCCATATTTATAACATTGTTAAAGATACTGAGATAGTAAAATTTGACATTCACTTTGAAGTTGTTATGAATGTAGATGCAATGAAGAAGTTATTAACCATGGGCAGTAAGAAATTAGTTCATATGCAATTTGCTAATCCAGACGAGCTTTTAAAAAAAGTAAAAAATGAGCAACAATCTATAAAAGAAATTGCAAAGTCAGGAAATGAATTTGGAGCAGAGTTTATAGATGTTACTTATAAAATTGTAACAAGAAAAGGGAATTACCTACATACAAATAAAGTAAATCAATTATTGGAATGGGTTAATGGTCATTATGGTTTACTAAAAGAAAATGTCAAAAAACTATCTGTTAAAGGCTATGAAGAAGATGTGGAGGGAATTACAGAAGTAGATTTAATCAAAGATAAAATGATTGAATATATTAGTTATAGCGAAAGCAAGAATATGGTTGACTTAAAACCTTTTGAAAGAAAGCAAGGAATTATTGAAGCATATTTGAGAGTTGAGCGAGATATAAAAAAAATAATAAGCAATGAAGACAATAGATAATTTAAAAGAGAAATACTTGTCAGGTTTAATTGGCTTACTAGTATTTGTCTTGGCTATTTGTTTAGAACCTAGTCCTCTTTTAAAGATGGACATATTTGTTGAGAAGGCAATTGATATATCTTCGATAAGTTTCGGATTTTTATTAGCGGTTCTTGCTTTATTGATGCAAAGTGAAACGACCGGGATAAAACGAATTAAGGAAGCAGGTAGATTTTCTGAATTGATTGCGTACAATAAGAAATCAGTGATGGCATCTGCTGTATTAGCTGTAATGTGTTTGATTTACGTAAGCTTGGATATTCCAGAAAGCTATAAACAACACTTGTTATTTGGCTCAACTACAATTGGATTAATTTGGGATAGTATTGTTTTTGGTTTTTTTGCTTTTCAAATAATGTCTGTCTACCTATTTCTTGATTTATTCTATTTTATCGTTAAACAGTAATGTTGTCTAAACAGACGATGTATTAAAGAGACGCTAACTATGTTGAAGCTAAAATCAATTATATCTTTACCTTTGTAGTATATGGCAACTGAAATCAATATTAATCCAAATATGCTTACTTGGGCAATTGCTCGGGCAGGCTATGTAGTGGATGAATTTTTAGAAAAGTTTCCAAATGTAAAAAAGTGGATTGAGCTAATTAAAAAACCAACCGTTAAACAATTAGAAGATTTTGCCCATCGGGTTCATATTCCGTTTGGTTATTTGTTTTTGCAAGAACCACCGAAAGAAAGTATTCCGTTTCCTTTTTTCAGGACTGGAAATACGCAAACTCATCAAGTGAGCATCAATATTTACGACACCATATTAATTCTGCAAAGGAGGCAAGATTGGCTTACCGAATACTTACTGGAGAATGAGGTTAAACCACTCCATTTTGTTGGTAAATTTGCTAGTGATACAGCTTTTGAAACCATTGTAGCAGATATAAGAACTACATTACACATAATGCCAAATTGGGCAAGTGAACAACAAACCTTCGAAGACACTTTAAACTTCATTACCAAAAAAATCGAAGAAGTAGGGGTAATGGTGAATTTCAACGGAGTAGTTGAGAATAATACACACAGAGTAATCCCAGTAAACGAATGTAGAGGCTTTGTTTTGGTAAATGAAATGGCTCCCTTTATGTTTGTGAATGCTGCTGACGCCAAAGCTGCCCAGCTGTTTACCATTGTTCATGAATTGGCTCATATATGGTTGGGTGAAAGTGCAGGCTTTGATAATGAAAATTTATTGCCAGCAAATAATCCAATTGAGAAGTTATGCGACCAAGTAGCTGCTGAGTTTTTGGTGCCAGCTGTTTCTTTTTATGAGTTATGGACCAATAGTGCAGATATTAATAAATTGGCTAAGTATTTTAAAGTTAGCCCAATTGTAATAGCCAGAAGAGCCTTAGATTTAGGAAAACTAAGCAAAGGAGCGTTCTTTCAGTTTTATAATCATTACATGGAAGGGGTTAGGCTTAAAAAAGAAAGCCAAGGCAGCGGAGGTGATTTTTATGCAACAGCTAAAAAACGCATAAGTGCGAGTTTTGCAACTTATGTTAATCAAGCTGTTAAGCAAAATAAGCTGTTATATCGTGATGCCTATAAAATTACTGGACTAAGAGGAGATACCTATCAGAATTTTGTTACTAAACACCTGTTTTAATCTGTATGTCGGCTCCTTTTGTTCTAGATAGCAACTTCTTTATTCAGGCGCATAGAATGCATTACCCAATGGACGTTGTGCCAAATTTTTGGTTAAAAATTAAAGAGTTAGCTGAGAAGGGAATAATAATATCAATTGACAAAGTAAAAGATGAACTTAATTTAAATAAGGATGAGTTAACAGTATGGTGTAACGGTAATCTTCCAGAAGATTTTTTTAAAGAAACTGATATAGTAATAGGTGAATACATGGCTGTAACAGCTTGGGTTAATTCAAAATCTACTCACTATAACCCAGTAGCATTAAATGAGTTTTTAGATTCTACAGAAGCAGATGCCTGGTTAATAGCTTATGCGATAGCAAATGAAAGCAGCATTGTTACACATGAAACCAGTGAACCCTATAGAAAAAATAAAGTTAAAATTCCTGATGCCTGTGCTCCATTTAGTGTAAGTTGTTTAAATACTATTGAGTTGTTCAGATATTTAGGCGAACAGTTTTAGATGTTGATAGGTGGCAAAATCAGAGATTTAATTGGTTTCTAAACTATTTATCATGAGAAATAAAACAATTCAATCATGTACACTCTATATGACGTCATCAAACCAAAGTTTAACATATTATGGCAACATCAACAATAGAGTGGACAGAATTGACCTGGAATCCGGTTACAGGTTGTAGCAAAATTAGTCCTGGCTGTAAGTTTTGCTATGCAGAAACCATGACAAGGCGTTTAAAGGCCATGGGTGTAGAAAAATATAAAGATGGTTTCAAAAAAATTAAAACGCATCCAGATACGCTAAATATCCCATACACTTGGCGCAAACCTAAAGTAGTTTTTGTAAATTCTATGAGCGATATGTTTCATCCAGATGTACCTGAAGCATTTATACAATCTGTTTTTGCTGTAATGAATCAAACACCTCAGCATGTGTATCAGGTATTAACAAAACGTTCGGCAAGGTTGAAAGAGCTTTCAAGTAAACTTAACTGGACTAAGAACATTTGGATGGGAGTTTCTGTAGAAAATGAAGAATATACCTATAGAGTTGATGACTTATCAGAAACAGAAGCTGTAGTAAAATTTCTTTCTATTGAGCCTTTAATTGGCGAAGTAACAACATTAAACCTTCAAAAAATTAATTGGGTTATTGTTGGTGGAGAATCCGGTCATAAAGCAAGACCTGTAAAAAATGAATGGATAGAGGTGGTAAAAGAAGAATGTGTAAAAAGTAATGT
>JAAFJM010000079.1 GCA_013298895.1 Bacteroidota bacterium
AAATTGACTTATTGATAAAACTCTCCGGTTTTATTCCAGTCATTGTAAAGATGGTATCATTAATAAATTCAATTTCTTTGTTTAATGAATACCTGCAAATTAGATCTGGATTTGTATTGATGAGTAACTCAAAAAAGTTTTTATTATTATTGGTATTTTTAGCTCCCATAAATATTTCTTATTGTTTTAAAGTCCAAGGGTTTAAATTCAAAAATTAATTAAACGAATATATTGACTATTATTGATGTTATCACTAACTATTTTTGTAAGTCAAATATCTTAATTTTTAATAAACCATGTGCTTAAGCCTGCCAAATTCCGAGATCTATTTGGATATCTGTGGAAGTATATTTTTGTTTAGCTTTTTTATTTTGTCCATGGTTGGTATCCTCACCAATCACTCCAATTTGATTGGTTAGTACAACAGAGGGCTAATGTTATAGCTAATGGAAAGCAATTAGATAAAGCCAAGGAGATGCATACAGCATGACTTTTTGTTTTTGAGTTGAATTTAATCTTTTGAATACAAATACTAGCTTGAGATTGCTTCTCTACGATGGCAATGACGTTTGATGTTGACAAAGTTAATGTTAATGGAAAACAATCAGTTAAAGCCAAGAAGATGCTTGCAGCATGACATGGTTTTTGAGTTGAATTTAATCTTTTGAATACAAATACTAGCTTGAGATTGCTTCTCTACGATGGCAATGACGTTTGATGTTGACAAAGTTAATGTTAATGGAAAACAATCAGTTAAAGCCAAGGAGATGCTTGCAGCATGACTTGGTTTTTGAGTTGAATTTAATCTTTTGAATACAAATACTAGCTTGAGATTGCTTCTCTACGATCGCAATGACGTTTGATGTTGACAAAGTTAATGTTAATGGAAAACAATCAGTTAAAGCCAAGGAGATGCTTGCAGCATGACTTGGTTTTTGGATTTGAATATTCCATATCGATTGGTGAGCGCCTATAGCTTTCGGCAACCAACCGAGGACAAAAAAGCCCGTGTCAGAGACACTACATTTCATTACTAATCCTAAGAGCGCTTCGCTAACTCTAAGGATAGTTGTGACATTAGTATTTAAACCGATGCCATCGCTTTAAGCGATGGCATCGGTGTTTAAGAATATGATAAAACTACCAAAGTGTTTTTCTCTTACTAACTACTGTTACCCAAGTTCCTTTTTTGCGGGCATTGATATTGCCATTATACATGGCTTCGCAATTAACAGGTGGTAAGTAAAATTTGCCTAAATAACTGGCATTTAATACAAAGTAATAAGTTAAAGTTTGTTGGTTATTGATATTAAAGTAAGTATAAACCCTATCGTCTTTTATATCTTGGTATTGGCTTGCGCTTGAAGCAAACATGGGGTTTTCGCCAAATAACCGTGCATTGTGAATTTGCCAACCACTAGGGAAAATAGTACTTAAAGCCATTTGCTCATAATTACCCATATTGCTTCTGTTGCTTACTTTTACCTCGCATACAAAATCGGTTCCTTGGTCCATTACAGTTGGGTTAATTACATTTCCTTTCAAATCTTTGTATTGCACCTGCATTTGTAAGTTGTTTTCAGCATCGGTTACTTGGTCGGTAATTGGCTGACCTTTGTTTATAATGCGTACAAACAAGCTCTTAGGTAGGTTGTTTTTTACACTGATATTTACTGCATTGCGACCGGTGAAGTTTACATTACTTTGGAAAATAAACGATTTACTATTTACATTTTGTTTTACTCCATTTATGGTTATGTCATAGTTTAACGATTTGCCAGCTGTGGTGCTATTGCTGTAATCCGACATGGCTAATAAACAATAAGCGGTAGTTTGTGTACTTAACCATTCGTTGCTGCTTAAGTTGCGGCTAATTTGAATGGCTTTTTGTAATGCCATTGTTTGTTTATTCATTAAATTTAAAGTTTGTAAAATAATGGCATCATCGCGCTCATCGCTACCATAGCTAAAATTCATTTCGCTGTAGTTGGTGACATTTATTGGCAAGTTTTTAATCAATTGCTCAGCTACCTCTTTTTGGCCTACCAAAGCATACGATGCTGCTAAACTCCATTTACTTATATTATTCAAATCCTTCGATTCCTTTAACCTATTCATGGCACCAATTTCGGCAGCACCACAAAGTGCTAAGGTGTATAATCTGTATGATTGAACAATGTCATTGCTTTGCGCTGTTTGGCTATAGTTTTGTGCCAAACGTTTTTGAAATTGTTTCCAATTGCCCAATAAACTATTAGGAACTGCATAACCATTTTTTTGTGCTTCTACTAAAAAATGACCTGCATAATTGGTTCCCCATTCATCGCTCACGCCTTGTCCTGGCCAATATGCAAAACCACCATCGCTGGTTTGGAATAATTTGATACGATCAATACCACGTTTAATATTGGCTTCAATATTTTTAGCTTTAATGGTATTTAATTCAATCAATTTATTTAAAACCAATTGAGGAAAAACAGATGAAGTGGTTTGTTCAATACAACCATGTGGGTATTGAATTAAATAATCTAAACGCTTGCTCAAATTAATAGGAGGAATGCTTGAAACCTCTACTGTGGCGTTGCTTATATTACTTGCGCCAATAGGTGTAATGCTAGCTGAATAGTTTCCGTTTGCCTCAGTAATTCCTTCTTTTACATCGGTTATTACTGGGTTTGGATTTCTGATGTCAATTTCAATTTCCTCGCTGATACTTTGTGAACCATTGCTAGCTTTTAAAGTAATGCGACCAATACCAGTTACCGATTTTATGTTTAACTCAAAATCAACCATTTCTTCACCTGGTTTTTTAAAGTAAACTGTTTTGGTACTAGCACCTTGCACGCTCAATAAATTATTTACCTGCACACTTACTTGCGCATTTTTTATTTTGCTTTCCATGGCAAATAAACTTACTGGAAGTTTTACAGTTTCATTAATTCCTAACACGCGCGGTAATGAAGCCAACATCATTAAAGGTTTTCTTACAGGAACGGCTTTTTCAGTGCTTCCATAAGCGCCATCTTGACCAGCAATTACCATTATTCTAACCGAGCCATAATAAGTGGGTAATACAAATGATAGGTTTTCTTTTTTACCTTTTGGCAAATAAAATGGTCCAATAAACTTAACAATTGGCTTAAAACGATTGGCTTTGTTGTCTTTGCGTTTTTTGTTAATTCCTTCGTCACCACCTATGGTTAAAACTTTATCCATTTGTAAACTAAATGCATTCATTATAAAGTCATACAAATCGTTGGTTTGCACGCCAAGTGCTTCTCTTGCATAAAAATCATCGTGAGGATTTGGTGTTTTATATCTGGTTAAATCTAACAAACCTTCATCCACAATAGCTACAGTGTAAGTCATGGCACGGCCATTGGCTTCGCTTATTTCAATGCTTTGTTTTTCATCAGGTCGTAAAACTTCAGGTGCTTTAATAACTGGTTTTAAAACGGTTTCTGCATCACTTACATTTATTGGTTTTATTCCATATAAACGTATAGGTAAATCGTTATTAACCTGCGCATGTGGCTGTAATAAACTTACATGTACAAAGGCATTTGGAAGCATTTGTTTGGTAGCAGTAAATTTAAATTCAGTTTCGCCTTTGGTTAAATTACTCCAATAAGTTTTAACTACTTCGGTTCCATTTTCAATACTAATTAATGCCCTTCCATTGGCACTACTTGGTATTTTTAAAACTACTTCATC
>JAAFJM010000008.1 GCA_013298895.1 Bacteroidota bacterium
AATAGCAGAAACATCTTCGTTAATCAGCTAAATCAGCTGGAAAAGTAATTGTAATTATTTTCGCTTTGCTAAAAGACCTAATAAACGATCATCCAACTTCATGGTCAATTTTATTAAATACACTACAAAACTTAAAAAAATTGCAGTGCTTACCGAAATAACTTTTATTAGGCTGTTAATTCCAATAATATAGACACAATTTGTTGCGAATTTTCTTTTTTATATGTGTGTTTCCGTGGTATTTAATGATAAGTGGCTTGAACATCCACATTGTTAGCATTTAAAGTTGTTTGAGCGTGTTAATAAGTTTGTTAATAACCGTTTCGCATTCAAAATAAAAATATCTCCAATCATCCTAAAAATAAATCTACCTAACATTTAGTAGGTGGTAACCACTGATGGCTAAAATAAATTCGAGTTGATTTAGTTTAAAAACAACTTTAATATTTAAGTTAAAACCAATTAATAATAGGTGTAACTACTTGTATTTCAGATGTTTTATTGTTTTATAAATATTTAGTTCTATTTTGGATTATTGTTCCAAAAATGGGAAAGAATTGAAAGAATAATAAGTATTTAATAAAACTATTTAAATAAAAATACCGCTGTTTGAATATGATAAGCAACCGAAACAGCACTTAGTTCTTTAAAAGTATGTTATAGGCACAGTTTTGTTATTGGTATGGGTAAACCATTAAAATTATGAACAAAAAAGCATTAAGAAAACACCGCAGGTTTAAACTTCAAACAAGTACTGATGTAGTTTATTTTCAAACCAATTATAATTTTGATTATTCGTAAAATACTAATTATCAGAATTTAAAATCTGATTTGATTAGTAAATAAAAAAATTATAACACTTAAAAATTACTAAAAAAACAAAATGTATATGATAAATAAAATGATAAATAGAATGATAAACCAAAGCCAGAATGGGAAAAAATCAATAAAGAAGCAATTCTTTGTTTGTATTACCTTTCTATTATTGGCCAACTTGGTAAATGCACAGGTATATACGGGTAATTTTAAAATTACCGAAAACGACAAAGTAAACAGTGATGCATTCAAAGCAAAAGTGGGAACAGTTAGACTTGCAGAGTTTAAGAAACTTGAAAGTTTAATTATTCCAAAATCAACAGCAGCGGGTTTAGCACCTGCAGTTGATTATTTTGTTGGTCAATATGCCATGAGTGAAACTGAATTGGTTTTTTTATTAGGAGTTCCTGATGTAAAAGTTTCGAATGTGATTTACCAATACAATTTAGGTAATAGCAATTCAGCTTGCAAACTTTATGTTGGAATCGACTCGGAAGGTTTTGTATCTTATTCGGTACTAAAATCATGTAACTAATTAATTACAAATAATTAAATAAATAAATTTTGAAAAATAATTTAAACAACCAAACAAAAACAACCAAAGTTCAATATCTAATTATTGTACTATTATTGTTAATTGGCAGTGTAGCCAATGCGCAATATTTGTTTCAAATAACTGGTTCAAGTAATCTGGCTTCGGTAAATACAGGTAATACCTTTATTTACACTATCAATTATTCTACTGCTGGAAATACTACAAGTGGTCAAAATGTGGTGGCAACCATTAATTTGCCATCCAATGTGACTCCTGAAAGTAATTCTCCATTTAGTAACTCTATTAGTTATCCAACTTCACAAGTTACAAGCGCTATTTACAATAGTTCAAGTAAAACGGTAACTATAACTTATATTAATCCATTACCTGCAGGTGCAGCTGGACAAATACAGTTATCGTTAAAATATTCAAATGGAAATACTCCAAATGGATATGCTCCGGATATTTTTACAAAAGTTACTTTTTCCAATTCCTTGAGTGTAAGTCCTACTTACAGTGATACAATAAATGTAAATGCTATTGCTGCCAATAATTTTTCAATTGGAAAAGTTAAAAATTCAGGTGGAGCAATCAATGATTTAACCATTTATAAATTGAACATTAGTAACTCAGGAAGTAACAGTGCTGCTTTAACTTTAACAAACCCAACCTTAGTTGATACTTTAGCAGCAGGTGTAGAATTTGTGGAAGCTACTTCATTTAGTGGTTCAAATGCACCTGTTTATAACCCTTCTAATAGAACCATAACTTGGACTTGGACAAGTGGTGTGTTCAATACCAATTATTCTAGTTCAGCTTATGTAAGTGTAAAGTATCCTAATTCATCATTTGCTTTAGGCAATACTGTTTGTAATAGAGCGTATTTATCAGGTAGTATTCCAACTTTGCCGCTTGGCAATAGCACATCATCCACCAAAAGTGGAAATGTATGTTTTGGCTTAGCAGCCCCTGCTGCCTCGGCAGTTTGTACTGGAGGTGGAATTACTGCTGCTACAGCAAGTTGGTTAAACAAACATGTACTTTCAGGAACTAGTGGCAACTCATTTTCAAATGGTTGGTCTAACACAGGTAATACGCAATTAGACTCTGTAATTTTAACCTATACCATTGATAAAAGTGTAGATGTAAATACTATTTCAATTGGTAAATTAGTAGATGGATTAGCAAGAACTAGCCGTGATACAGTAGAGTTAAGATACAAAACTAACTTAAACAGTAATTACACTCTGAAAGGAACTTATATTGTTACTAACGATATGAACGTTACTTTTACTTTACCATCTGGTGAATATTTAACCGATGTAAACTTTGTTATATACGGTGATTTGCCAATTGGTGGAAGCCAAAGTTTAACTTATAGTGGAAGTGTAAGAAGTACAGCTTTAGGAGCTAAAAATGGTTCAGCTATTGTAGAAGGAACTACCTATAACCCTTCAAATCCAGGTGATGATGGTACATTAATTACCAATAATTCAACGGGTAAATATTACTACAATGGTGTAGCCACAAATTACTCAAACTGTAATGGTATAGCTGAAATTTTCATTCCAAAACCTGTATTCAATACACCAAACAAATCAATTACTAACTCAAGCTCAAGCTTAAGAGCTAGCGATACTATTAATTATAGATTTAGTATTCAGTTAGGTGGAAATGTAAATGCTCAAAATGTATTTGTTTACGATACATTAGATTCAAGATTAAACTATGTAGCTGGTTCAGGTAGCGTGGTTATTAACAGTGTCACTATTAACCCAACTGTAAATGGCAATATTTTAATTTGGAACTTAGGAACTTTAAACGCTGGTGCGACTTATACCATTGATTTTAAAGCAGAAATTAAACCGGGTACACCGGCTAATACGATTCCAAATAAAATTTATATTTCTAGTAGCAATTCATTATTTCCTAATGGTGTAAACTCAAGCACAAATGTAACGGTAGTTACTAATATTGCTTTAGTAGCTTACAAAGGTCAAAATGGTTGCGACCCTAGTTTTGTTTATTATCCAACTAATGCTACTACTCAAGAAGGTGGTTTGGTAAACTATAAAATAACTGTAAAAAACCAAGGAAATATTGCAGCAAAAGATTTAACTTTAATTGATGTGTTTCCATTTATTGGCGATACAAGAGGTTCTCAATGGTTTCCAAATTTGGTTGGACCTGTTACCTTAAGTGATCCTAATTCTACAGTTTATTATAACACTGTAAGCAATCCTTGTTATGCTGATTTTGTACCGGCTGTAAATATGCCAAGTTGTAATGCGCCTATATGGACATTAACACCTCCAATGGATATAACCAGCGTAAAAGCAATCAAAATTGTAAGAAACGCTAATTTACCTGCTTTAGATAGTATTGTATTATCATGGCCAATGCGTGTGCCAATTGGTACACCATCAAACATTATCATGAATAATACTATTTACTACCAAGTAAGTAGAGCTGATATGGCAGGAACTACAGGCAGATTATTACCAGCAGCACCAAATCAAGTAGGTATGGTAACTAACTGTGCTCCAATATTAGGTTCTATAGGAAACTATGTTTGGTTTGATAGCAACAAAAATGGCTTGCAAGATGAAGTGGCTTCAAATGGAATTAATGGAGTGAAAATTTATTTATACGGAACTGGTCCTGATAGTTTAATGGGCGGTGGAGATGATGTTTTATTAGACTCAACTTTCTCTGCTAACGACTTCAATGGTAATCCAGGTTATTATAAATTTATTGAACTTAAATCGGGTAAATATTATGTAAATTTCCAAACCAACTACAGCGAATTTTTGGTTACACCAAATGTAAACCAAACTTCACAAACCAATGGAAATAGCGATGCAGCTTTAGGAACTGGAAACAGTGGTTTAGTTACTATCAATACTAACGCTTCAGGTGTTAATAAAGATAATAATACTATTGATGCAGGTTATTATATTATAGGTTCTTTAGGAAATTATGTTTGGTTTGACGATAACAAAAATGGTTTACAAGATGAGCCTGCTTCAAACGGAATAAATGGACAAAAAGTGTATTTATTAAAAAATACTAGCGGAAGCACATATGTTGTAATTGACTCAACAATTACAGCTAATGATGGTTCAGGAAATCCTGGTTATTATAATTTTGTGATTGATGTAGTTGGAATTTATAAAGTTAAATTCCCTACAGGAATTAGCACTAAAGTATTAACTAATCAAAATGGATCTGCAGGAACAAATGGCAATAGCGACCCTAATACTTCAACTGGTTTAAGCAATGCAATTGTAATGAATTTAATAGATGGTGGAATTAACCAACATAACCCAACTATTGACGCTGGTTATAGATGTGATGTTGCAACTCCAACCATAAATGGAAATGGAACTGGAAATGGTGGAGGAAGATGTGAAAACGGTACCAATATTACTTTAACAAGTACTCCGGCCTTTGCGTACCAATGGTTTAAAAATAATGTGGCTTTGGTTGGCGAAACCAATCAAACACTTGTTACCAATAATGTTTCAGGAACTTACCATGTTGTAACCTACGATAACGTTGGTTGTAACTCTAGTTTGTCAAATACTATTAATGTAATTACTTATGCTAAACCTACTGCCAATTTTGTTCCAACTGATACTTTAATGTGTTTAGGTACTAATACATTTACATTTAATAATTCAACTACCATAGGTAGCGGAACATTTAATAGTAGCTGGAATTTTGGTGATAATACTACTTCATCAACAGTAAGTCCAACTAAAGTTTATAGCACAGTAGGAAACTATGTTGTTAAATTGGTTACAAGTACAGTTAATGGATGTATTGATTCAATTACCAAAAATGTAGTGGTAACCAACACCTTAACTAGTGGTGGTACAATTGGTTCTACTGAAGATTTTTGTGGTACATTTAATCCAAGTTTGATAAATAATTTAACTAATCCAACTGGTGGATTTGGAGCCTTAGAATACCAATGGTATTACAACCTAAACAATGAAACAACCAATACAGGTTCAAATGGTTGGGTGTTAATTTCAGGCGCTAATTCGGCTACTTACGATCCAAGTACAATCTCACAAACTAGATATTACATCCGCATGTCGAGAAGTGTTGGTTGTGGCGATTTTGTTGGAAGTAATGTAATTGCTAAAATTGTTAGACCATTTCCTGTAGCTAATTTTACCATTAATAATGCAGTTCAGTGCTTAAGTCAAAATAGCTTTGAGTTTACCAATACTTCGGTAGCCAATGCAGATAGTTTAACTAATAATGTTTGGTCGTTTGGGGATTTTACTACTTTAAGTGTTGTTAATTCTCTTAAAAACTATAGCGCAAATGGGACTTATTTTGTGAAATTAGTTACTACCAATTCTTATGGTTGTAAAGATTCTGTTTCAAAATCTGTTTATGTTGGAAATCCTACTGCTGCGTTTACCTATACTAATAAATGTAATGGTCAAATTGAATTTAAAAATAACTCCATAAATGCTAATAATTATGAGTGGATTTTTGAAGAAGGACGTAGCTATTGTACAAATTCAATAAGCAATTTTACACGTAAATTTACTCCAGGTACATACATAGTTACCTTAATAGCTAAAAATGGTGGAACTTGCGCTGACACTGTAAGACATACGATAACAGTATTGCCAAATCCTATTGCCATATTTAGCGCATATGCGGTAGGTTGTAGTAAAACAGTTAAGTTTAGTAATTTCTCAACAGGAACAACTGATTACAAATGGGATTTTGGTGTAAATTCAACTTTAAGTGATACTAGTAATTTACAAAATCCTGTTTATACCTATGCAGTAGATGGAAACTATCAAGTAAAATTAATAGCTAAAACTATTGAAGGTTGTGCCGATTCGTTAACTACAACTGTTAATGTAAATTCTGTAGGAGTTAATCCAACTGCAAATTTTACAATTAATAATCTATCGGTAACTTGTGTGAACAGATATTCATTTACAAATACATCATTGAATGCTATTTCTTATCAATGGATATTCAGTGATGGTTCAACTGTAAATACGGTAAATGCAAATAAGAGTTTTGGCGCTGCTGGAACTTACCAAGTTATGTTGGTAGCAAAATCAGCCACTAATTGTTATGATACCATTATAAAAACGGTTAATGTATTAACAAGTTCATCTGGTCCAATTGCAGCATTTACACCTAATGCTACTCAATCATGTTTGGCTAATAATAGTTTTGAATTTAATAATACCTCTTACTTTGTAGGAAATGGTTGGATTCCTCAATACGAGTGGGATTTTGGTAATGGAACTACCAATAATGTAAATACCTTTATTTATAACAAACATTTTGATACTTCGGGTATTTATACTGTTCGTTTAATAGCAACAGGTTCTAACGGTTGTAAAGATACAGCTTACCAAACTATTGAGATATTGCCTTCACCTTCGGCATTATTTACAGGGTTTACTAATTGTGGAATGAGATTAGATATTAACAATACTTCAAGTAATGCCATAGCATATATTTGGGACTTTGGTGATAATAACAGTTCTCGTACATCAGATTTAGTATTTAGCCATACTTATACCAATCAAAATTGGTACAACGTAAGTTTAACTGCAATAGGAGCAAATGGTTGTAAAGATTATGCATCAAAAACAGTGATTGCATCAGTTGGCCAATTACCAGTAGCCTTATTTGGTTATGATACAGTAGCTTGTTCAGGCGCTATACGCTTTAAGAACTTAACTACTGGCGCCTCAGAATTCAATTGGAATTTTGGCGATGGCTCACCAATTGCTTATGTTTCTAACCCTATTAAAGTTTATAATGTCGCTGGAGATTATACTGTTACATTAACAGCATCTAACGGAAATGGTTGTTCAGTTACTTACACCATGTTAGTTCACGCACCAGCAGGACAAAACATTGCTTTACCAAAAGCAGGATTTATTCATAGCATTGGTACATGTAATAATGCCATTTCGGGTAATGATACTTCCGCCAATTCTTATTTACGTAATTGGTATTTTGATGGTAATTTGGTAAGTATTAATCCTTGGGTAAATATTGCTAATCCAGCAGCTGGCTACCATGAGTTAAAATTAGTAGTATCGAATGGAGCTTGTTTTGATTCAATTAGTAAATTTATATTAATTCAAACACCGCCTGCTGGCATGTTTAATTACACGGCAAGCACTTGTTCAAGAACTGTATTATTTACTACCAATACTGTAAATGGTAATTCATTTAAATGGAAGTTTAACGATGTTTTAGCATCGGTAGATACCGCAGTTGGAAACATAGTTTCGCATACTTTTACCAATAATGGAAGTTATATAGTAACCCTTGAGGCAACCAATTTAACTGGATGTTCAACTACTTTTATTGATACCATTACTATTAATACTAGTAATAATCCATTAAATGCTTCCTTCTATTTCAATAATACCAATTGTAATTGTATTTGTTCAAACAAAATTAAGTTTATAAACACAAGTACTGGTAGTGGAAATAGTTATTTATGGAATTTTGGTGATGGTAATACCTCTACCCAAGCAAATCCAAATAAAGGGTATGCTAGCACAGGTTATTTTACTGCTACCTTGACTGTATCAAACAATGCTGGTTGTTTTACTACTGCTTCTGCGCAAGTATTTGTTCCTGCTAATTCTAAAGGAGCTAGTGCATCATTTACAGTTGATAATCCTGTTCAATGTTTGGTTGGAAACAACTTTAACTTCAGCAACACATCAACGTTTTTAGGTGCAGGCTATAATAGAAAGTACTATTGGAGTTTTGGTGATGGTACTATTGATTCGGTAAATACATTCATATTTAACAAACACTATAATGCACTTGGAAATTATACAGTTCAGTTGGTGGCAGTCGGTAATGATAATTGCCGCGATACTATGACTATGGTAGTACAAGTTAGAAATTCAGGTTGTTTAAATATTGCAATGCCTGTTACTGTGTTTAATCCTACTGTTTTCCAATTAGATAATACAGATAAGTCAAACACAAGTATTACTGAAGATGTTAAAATTACCAGCAATCAGTTTAATTTATATCCAAATCCTAATAAAGGTAGCTTTACTATTGGATACAAAGAATTTTCTAATAATGTAAAAATAGAGGTGGTAGATATATTAGGAAGAACTGTAGGTGCAAATGTTAACTTTAATTATGGTCAAAAAACAATAGAGGTAAATTGTCACCAAGTAAAAACAGGTAATTACTTCATTGTAATTTACCATGAAGACGGCAATAGAACAAGAATTAAATTTAATATTACTGAATAAGTAATTGAATTTTATTTAAATATTGTAAGAAAAGGCTACTCTTGTAAAAAAGTGTAGCCTTTTCTATTTTTGAGAATTGGACAAAATTTTTATAATCGTAAAGAAATGAACTCCGAAACAAATAATGCAACTGATAACAATGCGTTAATTGCAGAAATAAAAAGGCTTGAGTACGAATTGCAAATGGCAAAAAGTACCAAGTCAAATACTATTTATTTTGAAAATTTGTTGGCGTTAATTAACAACTTATCCGACATTATTTACTCTGTAGATATGGAGTTTAAGTTAACTGCATTTAATAATGCTTTTGAAAAAATGGCATTATTTGCCGAAGGGGTAACCTTAGAAATTGGTAAAAACATATTTGATCAATTAGCATCGTTAAACAATGATGACCTTTATGGACATGCAAAAAGAGCTCTTAAAGGTGAAAAATTTGTATTTCAGAAGAAGGTAATAATTCAAAATGAAATTGCTTATTTTGAGGTAACACTTGCACCTATTTATAATAATGAAAATATTCAGGTTGGCATATTAATTCATTCACGTGATGTTACAAATTTAAATAAGTCAAAGAGTGCACTGGCAAAGTCAAATAGAGAACTTTATTTATTAAATTTGGTAAATGAAGAAATTTTGCAAACCAAAAACGAAAGAGAATTACTTTTAAATATTTGTAAAATTATTGCCGAAAATGGCGAATATGACCTTATATGGGTTGGTAATGCAGTAAAGAGTAATAAGAAACAAATGAATGTAAGTCCAATAGCTTGGGCTGGTACTGCTATTAATTATTTAAACGAAATTGTAATCGATTTAAAGGATGAAGAGTTAAATAAAGGGCCTGTTGGTTTGGCTATGAATAATAACAAATCCATGGTGTTCAATAATATTGATTTATCAGGGGCTTTTAAACCATGGAAAAATGCTATTGAAAAATATGGCTTCAACTCAGTTGCTTCCTTTCCATTAAATTATGATAACAATATATTAGCATCCATCAATTTTTATTCCTCAAAGGAAAACTCATTCGATGATAACGAATTAGAAATTTTAAATCGAATATCTAATCATTTATGTTTTGCCATCATGTCTATTAGAAATACCTTGGCTAAACAAAAAGTGGAGCGCGAGTTACTAGCAAGTAATGAGCGTTTTGATTATGCTACCAAAGCCACCGTTGATGCCATTTGGGATTTGGATTTAAAACAAAATAAATACTATTTAGGTGAAGGTTTTGAAAAACTATTCGGATACAATAGCCACAATATAGTAATGGACTATAAAAAGTGGGAAGAATTAGTTCATCCTGATGATAAGGATAGGGTTACCAAAAGTTTGTTACATGCAATTGAAAATAGCGAAATAACTACTTGGAGCGAAACATACCAATACAAAAAATTTAATAATGAATTTGCTCATGTAATTGATAAAGCTATTTTACTAAAAGATAAAAAAGGGATTACCACTAGGATAATTGGGGCAATGCAGGATGTTACTGAATTAACCAATGAAAGCCAAAAACTCAAACTATATGCTTCTATTATAACCAATGCCAATGATGGTGTTTTGATAAGTAAAATTACCAATAAAAGCACGTTAAATACAGAAATTATATATGTAAATGACGCTTTTTGTAAGATGACAGGTTATACTAATGCAGAATTATTAAACTGTAACACTGGAATTTTTTATGGCCCATTAACCAATAAGGAAGTTGTAAATCAAATTGAAATAAAAAAACAAAAATTCGAAAAGTTCCAATTTGAAATAATAAATTATAAAAAAGATGGTACTTTATTTTGGACAGATTTTTCTGCAGTTCCCATTACAAATGAGAAAGGTGAATACACTCACTGGATTTCTATTCAAAGAGATATTACAGCTCGTAAAAAGGCAGAAGAAGAAAAAGAAATATTGTATAAAACAGTAAAATCAATTAATGAGTACGAGTATTTAAAAGACGCATTTACAAATACACTTGAAATTATTTGCCAATATTTTGAATTTGATTATGGTGAAGCTTGGTCGATTAATATTGATAAGGCGAAAATGTTATTCAGATCATTTTGGAGCTCAAATTCAGAGATGGATTTAATGTATCAAAGTATTGAGTATTTTGAAATTTTAAAAGGAAATGGTATAGCAGGTGTAACTTTGCAAGAAGAGAAGATTGTGGTTTGGCCTAATGTGGATCAATCAACTTTAAACAGAAAGAATGTAGCAAAAAGTCTAGGCATAAAAAGTGTAGTTGGAATACCTATTTTTTATAATAATGAAGTAATAGCCATTTTTGCTTTTTTTTCCAAAACAGAACTTCAGCCAAGTTTAGTTAATAATAATTTATTAAATACTATTAGTCATCAAATTGGAGCATATATTCAAAAAAATAAATCAGAAAATGAACTAAATATGTTCTTTAATATTTCACCTGATTTAATTTGTATTGCAGGTTATGATGGTTATTTTAAAAAAATAAATGGAACTGTTAGTAAATTTTTAAACTATCCTAACGAAAAATTATTAAGCGAACCATTGATCAATTTTGTTCATCCTGAAGATAGAGAACAAACATTAAATATAAGAAAAAATATTCATGAAGGTAATACGATAGTTAATTTTGAAAACAGGTATGTAACTGCCACAGGAGAGATAAAATGGCTGAATTGGACTACCATTCCTATTGACAATGAGAAATTAGTATTTGGTGTGGCCAAAGATGTTACAGAACGTAAAAAAATGGAGGAGGAGCGAAAAGAGTTAATTAATGAATTAACAAGAAGTAACAACGAGTTGAAACAATTTTCATACATTACCTCTCACAATATGCGTTCGCCATTGACTAATTTATTGTCAATTGCTGATTTAATTGACACCTCACTTATTCCTGATGAAACTACAGTACAATTAATTGAAGGTTTTAAAATATCAACTATTCATTTAAACGAAACCTTAAATGATTTAATTAAAATTCTAATAATAAAAGAAAATACCAATTTAGAGTTAGAAAAATTAAACATAAAAGAAGTTTTAGGTAATGTTACTAATTCTATTAAGTCATTGCTTAACAATACTACATTTGAATTAAATTTAGAGAAAATTGACTCGGTAATGTTTAATAAAAGTTATTTAGAAAGTATTTTTTTAAACCTAACTACCAATGCAATTAAGTATGCTCACCCCTCTAGAAATCCAATTATAAAAATAAGTACAAAATTAGTTAATAATAAAATTGAACTAACTTTTGAGGATAATGGAATTGGTTTTAATGAACAAAAAGTAAAAGACAAAATATTTGGCTTGTACCAAAAATTTCATAACCATGCTGATAGTAAGGGTATAGGCTTGTATTTAGTAAAATCTCAAATTATTGCCCTAGGTGGTTCTATTAAAGTGAATAGTATAGAAAATGTTGGAACTAAATTTAGCATTACATTTGTAAATAATTCCAATAATTCTTAGCAAAGTACTATCAAATGGTAGATTATAATCACAAAGAAATATTATTGAGTTTAGTGCGTACCAAAATGCCTTATGGTAAATATAAGGATACTTTACTTTGTAATATGCCAATATATTATTTAGAATGGATTAAACGACAAGGATTTCCTAAAGGTAAATTAGGCGTTCAATTGGAAACCATTTATGAAATAAAGTTGAATGGCTTAGATGATTTGTTAACTCCTTTAAAACATATTTAAAAGAATGCATAGGCATTTTATAATACACAAACCATTTGGCTATATGAGCCAGTTTGTAGAAAACGTTAAAAAGAAAAAATTTTTAGGTGAATTGTTTCCTTTTCCATCAGGTACTATGGCTATTGGCCGATTGGATGAAGATAGTGAAGGCTTATTATTATTAACAACAGATGGTAAGGTAAGTGAGTTGGTAAGAAGTAAAAAAATAGAAAAAGAATACTACGTTCAACTAGATGGTTTGATTACCCAAGAGGCTGTTGATAAATTAATAAATGGAGTTGAGATTAGTAATCGAAGTGAAAAATATACCACCTTACCTTGTAAGGTATTTGTTTTGCCCCAATCGCCTAATTTTAAGCCACGAGTAAAAAAAATCAGAGACGATAGGCATGGTCCAACTTGCTGGGTTTCTATAACTATAAACGAAGGTAAATTTAGGCAAGTTCGAAAAATGACTGCGGCCGTTGGTTTTCCTACTTTACGGCTATTCAGAGTTAGAATTGGAAGTATTCATTTAAACGATTTAGAAGCGGGGAATGTGATTGAAGTAAATCAATTAATAGTAGATTAGCCTTCCTATAGAATATTTTTGGATAATGGGTTTAAATTAATGTCCCAAAAAGTTAAAATGAGAATAGTTTTAAGTCTATACTTTTTTTGAATTAAAGCATCTTATTAAATCGAATTTTAAAAAAGGAAATAGCCGAATATAGTGTAATTTTTTATGTAACGTTTTTTATATTTTATTCAAGTCAGTTGTTCTTATCCAACCTTTAATAATCTTTTTGCCAATAAATGAACAATATGCCCAATCATTAAGTATTTTTTCAATGTATACTATGTCGTTTTTAATTAAGTAATATTTTTTCCTTTTTTCATATGAATTGTTTGAGTAAAAATAAGTTTTATTTGTGGTTACATACCTAATTTGACACCAAGCATTTTGTTTTTCCAAATTGAATTTCACATACTCATCTGCAAAATGTTGAACATTCCAGCATCCTCCATGGTCCTCTAATAATTTTATGCTAGCTGTCTTGCTGTTAATTATGTTAATATTTCCTTTTATAATATCACTAGTATCATTGGGGAAATAGGTTTCAATTGTAAATTGACTACCAGTAATTTTACCATGAATATAAAATATGCATGAAAATCTCGGGCTTCTTGTTTCTTCGTCATAACCGGTGTAATTTTCAAAATATCCAGTCAGTTTATTTGTAATACTGTCGTAAGCTAGATTTAAACCAACATTATATTCTCCTGAAAGAATGGTCTGTCCAAACGAAATATTTGCAATCCACAAAATTGTTATTGTCGCTAATAATTTCCTCATTTTGAAATTTCTTTGATATAGATAAAAGGAGATATGAAAAAAAGATTTCCCTGCAATTAAGATAAAATTTCTGTTTATAACAATTACAACTATGGCAGCCTTTTAAAGCTGCCATAATTATAATTTATACTTTGTATTAAAATCAATTATTTATTAAGTATTTTGTACTAAAAGAAAATAAATAGGCATGCCAATTGTAATATTTACAGGAAAGGTAACTGCAAGTGCCATTGGTAAAAGAAGTCCAGGATTTGATTGTGGAACTGAAATTTTCATAGCAGCAGGAACTGCAATGTAAGAGGCACTGGCCGCTAAAACGGCAAAAATAAAACGATTGGTTATATCTAGTGTAACATATGAACTTAAAATGGCTATGATAGAACCATTAACTAATGGGATTATAATTGCAAAAATAACAGGGAACCAACCAAATGAGAAAAATGCTTTAAGTTTTTTACCACTTGTAATACCCATATCTAAAAGAAATATAGCCAGAAATCCTTTGAAAAGGTCGTTTGTAAATGGTTTTATTCCTTCGGCTTGCTTGGCATTGGCTATGTATCCAATAATTAAACTACCAAGAATTAGTAATACACTTCCATTGGTAAATGAATGTTTTATTACACTACTTTTATTAATTTTATTTGACTCGTCTTTATTAAATAATGAGATTAAAACCAAACCAATTATAATTGCTGGTGATTCCATTAAGGCCATAATAGCAACCATGTGACCATGAAGTGCTAATTGCTGGGATTCAAGGTAAGAAACTGCTGTAACAAATGTTACCGCACTCACCGACCCATAGGCTGCAGCAATAGCACCTGCATCAAACACATTTAATTTTCTTTTAAGTATGAAGAATGTATAAAGCGGAATCATTAAGGAAATAAATATTCCGAATAACATTGACCATCCAATTTCCATGGTAAATGCCTCATGAGATAATTCTTGTCCACCCTTAAAGCCAATTGCAAATAAGAGGTATAATGAAATAAATTTTGAAGAATTAGATGGGATTTCTAAATCGCTTTTTAAGTAAACGGCTAAAACGCCTAATACAAAAAACAATAATGCAGGATTTGTAATATTATCTATTAGTAATTGTAAGTTCATTGATTAATTAATTTATGTTTTTTTATTTTTGATTCAGTCATGGATTACAAATGTCACAATTCATAGGGTTTTCAGTTTTTTTACCATTAGGGTATTGTTTGGTATTGGTGAAAGAGCATTTTTTGCAGGAATAAATATGGCTTAAAATACTACGTGTTGGAAAATTACATATTTCACATGGCAATCCTTGTTGTGAATCTGTGATTCCATATCCAGGAAATTTGCAATTAGGGCATAACGAATTTACTTTTTCAGCAAGTTTTACAGCGGCTTGTTCAATTACCTTCATCCTTGTTGGATTATACATGGCTCGCATATCGGTTTCTATATAGGCTGTTCCGTACTCCCCAATGAGATTGTGAAAAGTATTATTTAACTGCTCTAAATTGTTTATTCCTTTTACAATGTTGCTAAAATCGTCCTTTGATTTTCTCAGAATTAATCCGTGTGTTGGGAAATTTGCTTTAGCAGAAAATTCATTGAGTTCCGTTTCCGTTTTAATTTCTGCACCATTAAAATTAGTTTCTGTACTTAGCTCTCTAACAATAATTTCTAAATCATTTTTTTTATCAATGAATAGTAAAAACTCATCATCGGCAGGTACAAAATAAATAGTGGGATGTGGGCCAAAAGAACCTTCACTTGCAACTGCCAAATCACAATTTGTTAATTCCATAGCAATTAAGCATTTTTTTCTGGCAGTTATTATAGGGTCGTCTTTTCTTTCAACCTCTCCGGTAAATGTACCTAGTTCATCCGTATCAAAATCATTAATAACAAAACAACTTACACCTAGTTCTTTTTCTAATATTGGTGCAATTACTTTTTCCTTTTCGTGTTTGGTTGCTATTAATAGTTTCCTTTCTTTGAACATTATTTTATTATTCTGCATTATTACTTGCTGAAAGACTTTTGTTGGCATAAGCCCCTGATATAATACTCAAAGAGGCTAAAAATTGGCTATCTACAGCATCATTAATTATAAATGCCATGATTATAAAGGTAGATGTGATGATAAGATATAAACTTGTTTTTAATGTAATGAAATTCATTGTTTACCTAAAAATTATTTTTTCTACTTTTATGATTATTTTTTGAATCAATTACTTTTCTTAAAACCAAAATTTCTAATTTGTTGGTTTTGTTTATTTTTTTTGATGCGAAATTGAATATTCTAGTTCATAAGTTTTTATTTATATTTGTAATATTATACATAAAAATAATTTATGAATTATACATTAAATCAATTACAAATTTTTTTAAAAGTGGTGCAAACACAAAGTGTTACCAGAGCCTCAGAGGAACTGCATTTAACGCAGCCAGCAGTTTCTATTCAGCTTAAAAACTTTCAAGATCAATTTGATATTCCTTTAACCGAAGTGGTAGGTAGGAAGATTTTTGTAACCGATTTCGGACATGAAATTGCAGAGGCCGCAGAGAACATCATCAATCAAGTATATGCCATTAATTACAAAACTTTGGCTTATAAAGGTCAATTAGCTGGAAGGTTGAAAATATCTGTGGTCTCAACAGGAAAATATGTGATGCCGCAGTATTTAGCAGATTTTATGAAGCAACACACTGGTGTTGAATTGTTGATGGATGTAACAAACAAAAGTAAAGTAATTGAAAGTTTAGAAAACAATGAAGTGGATTTTGCTTTGGTTTCTATTTTACCTGATAAACTCAATATTGAAAAAATGGATTTACTCCAAAATAAATTGTATTTGGTTGGTAATGGTCAACAAAAGTTTAAGAAAGGAATTTCTGCAAAAGAGATATTTAAAGATTTGCCGCTAATATTTAGAGAAAAGGGTTCTGGGACAAGGCAATCCATGGAAAGTTTTTTTGTTAAAAATGATATTGAAGTGCTAAAAAAGATGGAGCTAACTTCCAATGAAGCTGTTAAACAAGCCCTTGTTGCTGGTTTGGGTTATTCTATTATGCCACTTATTGGAATCAAAAACGAGTTACATAGTGATGAATTGCAAATTATTCCAATTAAAGGTTTACCTATCAAAACCACTTGGTTTTTAATTTGGTTAAAAGGTAAAAAACATTCACCTGTTTCACTTGCTTTTATGGATTACCTCAAAAAAGAAAAATCAAAAATTGTGCATGAAAAATTTAATTGGTATGAGCAGTATTAACTAATAGTATTCTTTTGGAGGCTATTCCTAACATTTTATGCCTCATAGCTAGTTTACGTAAAATTCTGTATGGCTGATGCACGTCTTTGACGTGTTCCAAACAACAAAAGGAAAATGCCAACTCTACCTCTTGAGCAAAAACTAAAGCGGGTTTTTGTTAAGAAAGTACTTTATTTGAAATTAACAAAAAATATACAAGTTAAAAGATTAGCAAATACCAAATGACGGAAGAACAAATCTTATATTTATTAAGTTTAATAGCTGCTTTATATTATTTGCTTAGCTTCAAATATTACAAAAGTTGGGGGAAGTTAAATTTATTAATTTTTCTAGTTTACACTTCTTATTTTTATTATGGATTATTTTTTCAAAGTACAGAAGGACGAGCATTGGGATGGGTTATTTTAATATACATGTTTACAGGATTACACTTAACATTTAGTGTTATTTATTTCATTGTAATTTTTTTTTTAAATAAGGAAATCAATAAAAAATGATGGAAGATTTCTTGATATTGATATTATTAATTGGACTTTTTATAATTGCCAATATAAGGGCTTGGTTAACTTTTAAATATATTATGCATAAAAACGGAAATTTTAGTGTAACAAAAACAAATTTCTTTTTTAGTAACCAGCATTTTTTTACAAAACTTTCAGCTAGTTTTCCATTATTTCTGAGCAAAAATACAAACCCACTTTTAAATGATATGGTTCTTAAAATAAATAAGTTAACCTTAACATTTTATTTACTGTTGGTTTGTCTGGTTATAATAAGATTCACAATTGTATAATCTTTCAACTCCTAAGAAATTTGTAATTTTATCACATTCCATTCTTTTTATCTTCCTCCCCCAATTGACCCAAGTCAGTAATTTAAATTCAAAATATCATGCTGCATATTGATGGCTGTCGTTTTAAAACGCCTGCTTTGAAAATAGTTTTGACCAACTTAAAACTAAGCATATGCCTATATATAAACAAGTTGGATTAATTCCAGAAAAACGCCATGTGGTGTTTCGCCAACCTAACGGAAAATTATACCACGAAGAACTATTTGGAACAGAAGGTTTTTCGGGTATGTCGTCATTGGTTTACCATTTGTATCCGCCTACCCGTGTTAAAGAAAAAGGCGCACCTTATTCTGTTCGCCCACAAGTAGCCATTGAAGATAATTTACAATCGCGCAGTTATATGGGTTTTAATGCAACTCCTGAGTTAGATTATTTAGATAGCCGCAAAACATTATTTGTGAATGATGACATGACCATTGGTGTAGCCGCACCCATTGAAGGCACCAAAGGTTATTTTTATAAAAATGCCGATGCCGATGAAATGATATTTATACACAAAGGCGAAGGAATTTTAAAAACCATGTATGGCAATATTGAATTTGCTTATGGCGATTATGTTATTATTCCACGTGGTACCATTTACCAACTTGAATTTGCTACCGATGAAAACCGTATTTTAATTGTAGAATCGCATGGGCCTATTGAAACGCCCGATAGGTATAAAAACAAATATGGTCAGTATCTAGAGCATTCACCTTTTTGCGAACGCGATTTACGCGGCCCTGTTAACATGGTAACCCACGATGAAGAAGGCGAGTTTTTAGTAAAAATAAAAAAGCGTGGTTTAATTTATCCTTACGTATACGAAAACCATCCTTTTGATTTAGTCGGTTGGGATGGATGTTGTTATCCTTATGCGTTCTCTATTTTTAATTTTGAACCAATTACAGGCCGTATTCACATGCCGCCACCTATTCATCAAACTTTCCAAGGCCGCAATTTTGTAATTTGTTCATTTGTACCTCGCCTTTACGATTATCATCCACAAGCTATTCCTGCTCCTTACCACCATAGCAATGTAGATAGCGATGAGTTATTGTACTACGTAGATGGCGATTTTATGAGCCGTAATAATATTCAAAAAGGTCAAATTACTTTACATCCAGGTGGTTTGCCTCATGGTCCACATCCGGGTGCTATTGAGCGCAGTATTGGTAAAACAGCTACCAACGAATTAGCAGTAATGATTGATCCATTTAATCCAGTAAAAATTACCAAAGAAGCCATGGAATTAGAGTTTCAGGAGTATTACCAAAGTTGGGTTCAACAAAATAATACCAACCCAGTAACTGTTTAACGGCATTTTATTTTTAAAACAAAAACAAAAAACTATATGAATGATTTAACTAATGTTGAAAATTTTAATTATTCAACCAGTAAAATTTTTACCGAAGCGCAAGATTTTTTACCTATTAACGGAACCGATTATGTAGAACTTTATGTTGGCAATGCCAAACAAGCCGCTCACTATTATAAAACTGCTTTTGGGTTTAAAGATTTAGCTTATGCTGGACTTGAAACTGGCTTGCGCGATAGAACTTCTTATGTATTGCAACAAGGTAAAATTAGGTTGGTATTAACCACTCCTTTTAACCCTGAAACCGAAATGGCCAAACATTTACAACAACATGGCGATGGTGTAAAAGTTATTGCTTTGTGGGTTAACGATGCTTATGATGCCTTTGAACAAACCACCATTAGAGGTGCAAAACCTTATATGCAACCACAAACCATTGAAGATAAAAATGGAAAAGTGCGCATGAGCGGCATTCACACTTATGGCGATACGGTTCATATTTTTGTTGAACGTAAAGATTATAATGGCATTTTTTTACCGGGTTACGAAGCTTTAGAAACAGGCTACGAGCCAGGAACTTGTGGTTTAAAATACATTGACCACATGGTGGGAAATGTGGAGCTAGGAGCCATGAACACTTGGTCTGATTTTTATGCCAACGTAATGGGTTTTGCCAATTTAGTTACCTTCGATGATAAAGATATTTCAACCGAATACACAGCTTTGATGAGTAAAGTAATGAGCAATGGCAATGGTTATATCAAATTCCCTATTAACGAACCTGCTTTAGGTAAAAAGAAAAGCCAAGTAGAGGAATATTTAGATTTTTACAGAGGTCCGGGTTGCCAACATATAGCCGTAGCTACCGATGATATTGTGTTTACCATTTCCGAAATGCGCAAACGTGGTGTGGAATTTTTATACGTTCCCGGCACTTATTACGATACCGTAGCCGATAGAGTAGGAGTGATAGCCGAAGATTTAAATGAACTAAAAAAATGGGGTATTATGGTTGATAGAGATGAAGAAGGTTACTTACTTCAAATTTTTACCAAACCAGTGGAAGATAGACCTACCTTATTTTTCGAAATCATTCAACGCAAAGGCGCCAAAAGTTTTGGTAAAGGAAATTTCCAAGCACTGTTCGAATCAATAGAAGCTGAACAAGCCCGCAGAGGAACGCTTTAAAAAATTATGAATTATGAATTTTGAATTACGAATTCTAAATTTTGAATGCTGAAGTTTAGTTAAAGGAGCACAAATTCGTCTGAAAGTTTTCGAGCTTCGCTCAATGTCTGCGGTCGTTGAGCGAAGCTTTTTTGTTAAAGGACGAAACGAATATCAATTAAATAAAATACTTAAGTACTCCTCATTAATCAAGCAATTTACACCACCACATCGATCAACTCAATAAACTTAATTAACTCAATTAACCTATCAACCCAATTAACCAATCTTTTTTACCTCAACTTAACCTCTGCCAAAAAAGGATTTCCACTGCTATCCCTAACGCAATTTTTGCGAGAAAAACATAAGGAAAATAATTCCATTAACGATGTGCGATAGGTCGGCAAAAAAGCGGGCCAGCCCAATCCCGAAATCTTTCGGGATATGCGTGGAAGCATTTTTTGCCTTGATTTTTTGTTTCTTTTTCATCTAAGGAAAAAGAAAGAAAGAAAAAAGTTATTATGTGAAAAATTATGGAATAAATTGATGAGTAAACTTCGAATGGGCGTTCGAGCGGGCTATTCGTTCCAATCTTTTTTACCCTACCTCACAACTCAATAAACAAAAATGGAATTTCACCGCTATTTCTAACGTAATTATAAACTCCATAACCATTTTCAAATCCTAAAAGTAAATTTATAAAAAACTAAATTACTTTTTTAACCATAAAAATCTACGGTTTAAGGCTCTTTATTGATGGTCCATTATTCAATTATATATTTTATTGAAATTCATTTTCATTTTTGTGCCATAATTATTTACAAACCATGAAACACACAATTAACTATTTTTTTATTTTTTTATTTTTGGGCTTTGGAGTAGCCAAAGCTCAAAATAGCAAACAAACTTTAAGAGGTACCGCCTTTGATAAGGAAACAAAACAACCTTTGGTAGGTGCAACTATTATTATTTTAAATGATCAAAAAAAGTTGGGTACAGTGACTGATGCAACTGGAGAATTTAAAATTTTGGAAGTACCTGTTGGCCGACAAACTTTAAAAGTAACTTATTTAGGTTACGAACCATTGGTAATTCCTGATATTATGGTAACTGCTGGTAAAGAAGTGGTGCTTGAATTAGGTTTAACCGAAGCCTTGAAAAAAATGAACGAAGTTGTAATTTCGTACGATAGGAAAAAGGATAGAACTGTAACTAACAATGAAATGGCTACAGTTAGTTCGCGCTCATTTAACCCTGATGATACTAAAAAATTTGCAGGTGCTTTAGGAGACCCAAGCAGAATGGCGGCTAACTTTGCTGGTGTTGTAGCTGGTAACGATAGCAGAAACGATATAGTAGTGCGCGGAAACTCGCCAAGTGCTATGCTTTGGCAATTAGAAGGCGTTAATATTCCTAACCCTAATCACTTTGGAAGTAATTTTGGAACTGGTGGTCCGGTAAGTATGTTAAATGCCAATAATATTGGTAAATCAGACTTCTTTACAAGCGCTTTTCCTGCGCAATATGGTAATGCCAATGGAGGAGTTTTTGATTTAGTATTGCGCGAAGGTAATAACCAAAAGCGCGAGTTTATTGGACAAATTGGTTTTAATGGTTTTGAATTAGGTGCCGAAGGTCCATTTAGCAAAAAATCAAAGGCATCATACATATTTAATTACCGTTATTCTACTTTAGGATTGTTAAAAAATGTGGGTGTAAATGCAGGCACAGGCGCGGCTACTCCATTGTATCAAGATATGAATTTTAAAATTGCTATTCCTACAAAAGGCAAGGGTAAATTTACCATATTTGGTATGGGGGGCATTAGTTCAATTGATTTATTAGCCAAAGATGTAGATACAGCTGGAGTTGATTTTTATGGAAATGTATATCAAAATCAATTGCCACGTTATAGTAAAGCTGTAGTAGGAACTGCTTTTGAAAAAAGTTTAAGTAGTAAAACTTGGGGTAAAATTACCTTAGCTACAAGTTATAGTGATGATAATTACACTGCTGATAGTATTAGTTTACCAAATACCCAAACGTGGCGTCAAGCTAAAGGGGTTTTTGTCGATACCAAGTATTCGGCAGTACTAAACTTAACCCATAAGTTCAATGCTAAAAATACTTTAAACTTTGGTGTAACCAACGATTTAACTCACTTTGATTACAATAATAGAAATTATTATTATGCTGGAACCATTGATACCATTAGGGTAAACCAAGTAGGAAATGTTAATTTAACCCAAGCATATGCTCAGTTGAAACATCGTTTCAATAGCAGATTAACTTTAAATTTAGGTTTACATGGTCAATATTTATCGGTAAACGAAAAAGCTGTAATAGAGCCTAGAGTTGGGGTAAGATATGCCATTAGCGAAAAATCAAGCATTAATTTTGGCTATGGTTTGCATCACCAATCATTACCCATTTATAACTTATTTGTAAAAAATCAGTTGGGACAAGAAAGCAATAAAAAATTAGATTTCATACAATCAAATCATTTGGTATTAGGTTACGAAATGCAAATTTCAAAATTATTAAAAGTAAAAGTTGAAACTTATTATCAATACTTGAATAATGTTCCTGTTAATACATTTTCTTCTACCTATTCTGCTTTAAATATTGGAGCCTCTTTTGCCCCAAGCAATGAGTATGATTTAACTAGTTCAGGAAGTGGTCAAAACTATGGTGTGGAGCTAACTTTTGAAAGATATTATAATAAAGGATTTTACTTTTTACTTACAGGTTCGTTATTCGATAGTAAATACAAAGGAAGCGATGGTGTAGAACGCAATACAGCATTTAATACAAAATATGCAGCTAATTTTTTAGCAGGAAAAGAAGTTACAATTGGTAAAAAAGGAAATGTAATTTATGCTAATATAAAATTAACTACAGTTGGAGGTAAGTATATTACACCACTTGATTTTACAGCATCGCAAGCTAAGGGTGAAGCAGTTTATAAAGAAGAAAATGCTTTTAGCCAAAAACAAGAAGCTTATTTTAGAACCGATTTGAAAGTAGGCTACAGACGCGATTTTAAAAAGAGCTCAATGGAATTTGCTGTTGATTTTCAAAACATAACTAACCACCAAAACATATTTAGCCAAGGTTATAATAGAACTAAAAACACCATTTCAACTGAATACCAACAAGGATTTTTTCCAGTACCCATGTTTAGATATACATTTTAGTTGTTAGTTGACAGTTGTTGGTTGATAGACTAAGAACTAAGTACAACGAACTAAAAACTACGAACTAAATCACGCAAGGCGTGAAAAAACTTATATTGCGTAAAAAATAAAATAATAAATTTAAATGGCTATTTCTTCAAAAGCATTTCAAAAACTTTCAAGTCCTAAAGACATTATCGTAAGACATTTAATAATTGCGGTTATTTCTCTTGCTTTTGGATACTTGTCGTTTTTAAGCGCTCCAAAAGGTGTAAGCCATTTTTTTATACGAGCTTATTTTTCAAACTTTATATACATAGCTCTTATTTGGAATGGAAACATTTTGTTAATGGGTATAGTAGATAAAGTTTATGATATAGATTCTGAGGTTAGAAAAAAGCTATTGCTGTCGGCAGCAGTAGCTTTACTTTTACCCATATTTATGCATTATACCTATAGCTTTTGGTTTTTTCCATTGGTTAATGGTTTTGATTGTACATTAAATTCAAAAGAAAATTTTACCTATTTAATTGTATCGGTGGTTACTACTTTATTGGTTAACAGTGTATATATGTCTATAGAGTTTTTTAACCATTGGCGAAAAACATTGTTAGAAAAAGAAGAATTTAAGCGTACCAGTTTAAGTGCCGAATTTGAAGCTTTAAAGAATCAAGTTAATCCTCATTTTTTATTCAATTCATTAAATACTCTCAGTAGTTTAATTGACGAAAATCCAGTGCAAGCCAACGAGTTTGTTCAAAAATTATCTAGCGTTTATCGTTATGTATTAACCCACCGCGATAAAGAAACTGTGTTGTTGCAAGATGAAGTAGAGTTTATAAAATCGTATATATTTTTGAATAAAATACGTTTTGGCGAAAACTTAAATATTCATATTAATTTAAATGAATCTTGTTTGCAATTGAATATTCCAACTTTAACACTGCAAATGTTGGTAGAAAATGCCATCAAACACAATGTTATCTCGGCCAATAAACCATTAACGGTTTATATTAATTGCGAAAAAGTATACATAGAAGTAACCAATAATTTACAAGCTAAATTAATGACTGTAGAAAGCAGTGGTATTGGTTTAAGCAATATTATTGAAAGGTATAAGTACTTAACTACCAAACAGGTTTTTATTAATAAAACCGAAACCAATTTTAGTGTAAAAGTTCCATTGGTTTAATGCTATTATTTAAAAATTTGAAATGAAAATAATAATTATTGAAGATGAAACACCTGCTTTAAACCGCATAAAAAAAATGGTTTTAGAGGTGGAGCCAATTATAGAAATACTTGATACAGCTGATAGCATTGAACAATCGGTTCAAGTTATTGAAAAACATGAAGGTAATATTGATTTGATATTAATGGATATTGAACTTGCCGATGGGCAAAGTTTTGAAATATTTAACCTTACAGAAGTAAAATGCCCAATAATTTTTACTACTGCTTACGATGAGTTTGCGCTAAAAGCTTTTAAAGTTAACAGCATTGATTATTTGCTAAAACCTATTGATAAACAAGAGTTAAAAGCTGCTTTCCAAAAGTTTAAATCTATTCAAAAAAGTGCCAATAATGTAGATGCGTTAAAAGAAATGTTGGCTCAAATTTCAGCACCTAAAAATGGTTTTAAAGAACGATTTTTAGTAAAATTAGGAGAAAGGTTGATTTCAGTTCCAGCTAACGATATTGCCTACTTTTTATCAAAAGATAAATTGACCTATTTGATAACAAAAAATAACAATAAATATGTGGTTGACTATACGCTGGAAGAGTTAGGAAACATGCTCGATAGAAAATACTTTTTTCAAATAAACAGACAGTTTATAGTTGCAATAAATAGTATTACCAATATTCATAATTATTTTAATGGAAAATTGAAAATTCAATTAGTTCCAGTTGTAGAAGAAGAAGTTTTAGTGAGTAGAGAGAGAGCTGGTGAATTGAAATTATGGCTTAATCAATAATATTTTTATTAATCATAAAATTTGCTTAAAATTGTTTCGTAGTAATTATACTACAAAATTATATGGCAAATAATTTAAGTAAAAATTTATATTCTAAATTTGCGGATGAAATTTACAACAATTCTCCAATTTCTATTTTTATTGTAAATAATAACGGTATAATAAAAAGTGCCAATAAAAGTGCCCTTGCCTTAACTGGTCTTTCACTCGAAAATATAATAGCCAAGACAATTTACGAATTAGTACCTAAAACAGAAATGTTTTTTCCTAAAAGTTGGTGGCAAAAAGTTTTAAAACGAAACACAAATGAATTATTAACTTCAATAAAAGATAGTAAGTTCAATGAAATTCCTGTAAAGATTACAGCTCAATTTAATATTGATTCAGAATTTCATCTGTTGTATATTAGTAAACTTTCACCTATTGAAAAAGTGAGTGATGAACTTATAAAATCAGAAGATAAACTATTGGCTTATTTTAATAGTACAAGCGAGTTAATAGTAATTATTAATAAGGATAAAATAATAGTAAATTTTAATAGAATTTTTGAGCAATATGTTCAAATGGTTTATAAGGCAAAGGTAAAGGAAGGAGATAGTATAGTTGATTTTATAACTTCTGAAACCATAGATGATTTTCATAAAAATTTTGAAAAGGCCTACAATGGAAATGAAGTTAAGTTAGAGCGCGAAGTTTTTTTTCAAAATTCAAGTATTTGGTGGGCCATTACATACTTGCCTGTTCGAAATGCTTTAGGCCAAATTCTTGGTGTTGCCTTTGTATTACAAAATATTGATGAAAAAAAGATTGCAGAAGACTCCTTAATAAAAAGTGAAGAAAGATTTAAGTTAGTAATTGAAGGTACTAATGAAGGTTGGTGGGATTGGGATTTGGTATCGAATCAATTGTTCTATTCGCCTAAATGGTGGCATATTTTAGGCTATCAAAATAATGAGCTAATAAATATTGTTAATTTTTGGTATAAAATTGTTCATCCTGACGATATTGATTTTGTGCAATCTACTTTTCAAAATGCTTTAGCGTCACAAGTGCGTACCTACGAAATTGAGTTCAAAGCCAAGCATAAGAAAGGACATTTTATTCCAATGCTTTCAAGAGGTTATATTTTACGTAACGAAGATGGTGTTGCTGTCAGGGTCTCTGGATTAGATATGGATTTAACGGAACGCAAGAACAATGAAAACTTGTTATTAGAGAATCAAAGAAAATTACAAATAACTCAAAATTTAGCTTGTATTGGTAATTATGAAATTGATTTAATCAATTATTCTTGGAAGGCTTCTTCTACTATTTTTGAAATTATTGGGGCTAAAATAAATTCCATTAATAACGTAAATGATTTTTTGAATTTAATTGAACCAAGTTATAAAGATAAGGTAACTGAAATATATAATCGTGCCTTTGAAACATATGAGCCATTTACTACAGAGTATCAAATAATTAAATTAAATAGTAATGAAGCTCGTTGGGTGGTTGATCTAGCAAATTTTGATTTAGATACTCATGGAAAGCCAATTAGAATCTTAGGTGCTATTCAAGATATTACTGAAAGAAAAAGTATTGAAAATAACCTGAATAAAAGTGAGGTAAAGTACCGTAGTTTAATTGAAAATATGGATCTTGGTATTTTAGAGGTTGATAACAATGAATTAATTTTAAAAGCCTATCCTAAATTTTGCCTAATGGTAGGTTATACCGAAAAAGAACTTTTAGGAAAAAAAGCAACGGATATTTTCTTGCCTAAATTTGAAGTTGATAATTTTTTAAATTCAACAAAGGCAAGAGAGTTAGGTTTGTCAAATGCCTATGAAATTCAAATGTATAATAAGAATAAGGAAATTATACATGTGATTATTAGTGGTACACCTATTTTTAATGAAAAAAGTGAGGTTATTGGGTCTATTGGTATTCATTACAATATTTCTGGTAGAAAACAAATTGAGCAAGAATTAAAGGAAAGTCAAGAAACCTTTGAAATGATTTTTTCATCCTCTCCAACACCCCTTATTATCACCAAACCTGAAACAGGTGAAATTGTGCTGGTAAATAAGGCAGCAATTAATTTACTTAATTTGTCAGAAAATGAAATAGTGGGTAAATTTACAGACTCCCTATTTATCAATAATAATGATAGGAATATTATTAAAAACATCATAGCTGAAAAGGGCAAGGTAAAAGATTTAGAGATAAAAATTAAAAACCAAGATCAAGAAATACTATCATGTGTTTTATCCATTGAGGTTATTGATTTTAAAGGAAAGAAAATGTACCTGAAAAGTTTTACAGATATTACTGAACTTAAAAAAATTGAAAACGAATTAACCAATTCATTTAATTTAGTGAATGAACAAAACAAAAGGCTCCTGAATTTTTCATATATAGTTTCTCACAATTTAAGATCGCATACAAGTAATATTAAATCTATTGTAGGTTTTTTGGGTGACGAAGATTCAGAAAGTGAACGATTGCAATTAACGAATCATTTGGCAACAGTTTCTGATATGCTTGATGAAACTTTAAATAATTTAAATGATGTATTATCAATTCAGAAAAATGTAGATTTGGTTTTGCAGGATTTAAAATTAATTTTTTACATAAATAAATCTTTAGCATTATTAGATGAACAAATAGTTAAAAACGAAGTTCATTTTGACATAAATATAGATGATAAACTAACAATAAAATTTAATGCAGCTTATTTGGAAAGTATTATCTATAATTTAATTTCTAATGCCATTAAATACAGAAAGCCCGATGTTAAACCTGTTATTAAAATTTCCGCAGAGATAGAAAATGGTAAATGTGTTTTCTCCATATCTGATAATGGAATTGGCATTGATTTGAAAAAAAATGGAGAAAAGTTGTTTGGTATGTACAAAACATTTCATGGCAATAAAGATGCTAGAGGAATAGGATTATTTATAACCAAAAATCAAGTAGAAGCATTAGGAGGTAAGATTGATGTTAAGAGTAAACTTGGAGTAGGTAGTACCTTATTAATTACCTTTAAGTAACGCTAAAATAAATCAGAAAGGAATAAAGATAATTTAATAAGATTAACGTTATCAATATTGTCAAAATGAGCTAAGTGTTCGCTGTCAATATCTAATACAGCAACTACCATGTTGTTTTTAATTATTGGAATCACAATTTCTGATTTGCTAGCACTGCTGCATGCAATATGCCCAGGAAATTCATCTACATTTGGAACAATAATACTTTCGGCTTTTTGCCAACAAATGCCACAAACACCTTTTCCATAATCAATGCTTGTACAAGCTACTGGTCCTTGAAAAGGACCTAATATAAGTTTTTGGTTTTTGACCAAATAAAAACCAACCCACCAAAAGTTAAAAACCTCTTTTAAAGCGGCTGAACAATTGGCAAGGTTGGCTATCAAATCATCTGAAGGCGATAGTAAATGATAAAGTTGAGGTATTAATTGCTCGTACTTTTCGGCTTTACTACTATTTTCAGATATAAATATTGTTTCTGACAAATTATTTTATTGTTGTATCGGCAGATGCTGCAGTTGTTTCTGTACCAGCTACTTTATTTGTTTCTTCACTTGGTCTTACGCCATCATTACCACGGTTAGTTGAGTAATCTTTTTTATCACCTTTATACAATTCATTTGTTTCAAGGGTTTTAGCTGCTTCTTCTTGTCCGTAATGGCAAGCAGTTAAACTTAAACTTGCTACTAAAGCTAATGCAATGGTTAATTTTTTCATCCTTATTATTTTAAATATTTGCTGCGAATATAAAAGCATTTGTAAATAATTTAAATAAATTTATTATGACTTAGTATATTTTTTTGACTAGCTCAACTATGTTTATCTTGGTATTAAAAATAACACTTGACTTTTTTTGATATAAGGTTACTTTTGCAGTCCAAAATTTTAGTTTATTTAGCCTTATTACTGCATAAACAATACTAAAATAAAGGATTAACTGCTTTTACATAATGAAATTATCACAATTTAAGTTCAATATTACTGATTCAATGATTGCTAAACATCCTGCAGAAAACAGAGATGATGCAAAAATGATGGTGTTAGACAGAAAAAAACAAAAGATTGAACACAAAACTTTCAAAGACATTTTAAAATATTTTGGCGATGGAGATACTTTTATCGTTAATAATACCAAAGTTTTTCCAGCTCGTTTATATGGTAGTAAAGAAAAAACAGGTGCTCAAATTGAAGTATTTTTGTTACGTGAACTTAATAAAGAATCAAAACTTTGGGATGTTTTAGTTGATCCTGCTCGTAAAATACGCGTAGGTAATAAATTGTATTTTGGTAACGATGATTTAGTGGCTGAAGTGGTTGATAATACAACTTCTCGTGGTCGTACTATTCGTTTTTTACACGATGGTAGCGATGAGGAACTTTGGAAACTAATTGAGAAATTAGGCGAAATGCCAATTCCCAAATACTTAAACCGCCCTGTTGAAAAGTTAGATAAAGAAAGATTCAATACTATTTTTGCTAAAAATATTGGTGCAGTTATTCCTCCAACTGCAGGCTTACACTTTACACGCGAATTAATGATGCGTTTAGAAATTAAAGGAGCTCAATTTGCTGAAGTTACTTTACATAATGGTTTAGGAGCATTCAGAGCAGTAGAAGTGGAAGATTTAACCAAACATAAAATGGATTCGGAATACTTTAGTGTAACTCCCGAAACTGCAACTATGGTTAACAAAGCTTTAGATAACAAAAAGAAAGTAATTGCAGTTGGAAATTCAGTAATGCGTGCAGTTGAGTCTTCAGTTTCATCAAAAAGAAGGCTTAACCCTGAAACCAATTGGACTGATAAATTCTTGTTTCCTCCTCATGATTTTAGTATTGCAAATTGTTTAATAACTAACTTTCATCCACCTGAAAGTACATTAATGATGGCAACTGCTGCTTTTGCAGATTTTGATTTTTTAATGGAAGCATATAACGAAGCTATTAAACATAAATATAAGTTTTTAGCTTACGGTGATGCTATGCTAATTATTTAATTAGCATAAATTTATAAAACAAAAAGAGGAATTTACTTAAAGTGAATTCCTCTTTTTTTATGACAATCAAAAAAATTGTGGTGTAATTTTAAATTAATCCTTCTGGCAATTTTAAATAAATGGTTTGTTTTTCGTGGTCAATTTCATCTATAAATTCATTTACAGCGGGGATTAATACCTCTTTAAATTGATAAGTAGTTTGAAACAAAATTTGACCTGGCATTTCTACCATTTCTTCTAATTGGCCTATTGTTCCTTTTTCTAAATCAATTAAAGTATAACCAATAATACTTTCATCAATTTGTTTTTTACTTTTTACTGCTTTGGTAGAATAGTAATAAATTTTTCTACCTACCAAATCTTGTGCTGATTCAATAGTATTGTAATCGCGAATTTTAACCAAATACTCATTAGGAAGCAATTCTCTACATTGTTCCATAAAAAAAGGAACAGGCTTTTGATTGAAATCAATCATAACCCATTCCTTTTGTTTTAATTTCTGATTAGCTTCTAATCTTAATTCGCCTGATGTACCATGCGTTTTAGCAACAGTACCAATTACTATGAAGTCTTTTAATTGTAGCGACTTCATAAATAATATTATTCAGCTGAATCTGTAGCTTCTTCGATAGTAGCTGGCTCTTCAGCAGCAACTTCTTCATTAGCCTCATTAGCAGCAGCAGTTGCAGCAGCGTCTAAAGCAGCTTGTTTTTCAGCTATTTTAGCAATACGAGCAGCATTAGCTTTAGCTTCAGCAGCTAAACGAGCTGTTAAAGTTTCAGATAATTTTGATGATTCTTTTGAAACGTGAGCCGCAACTTTTGCATTTTTCTCATCCAACCATTTTGCTAATTTAGCATCTGCTTGTTCTTGAGTTAATGCGCCTTTACGGATACCAGCGTTTAAATGACGTTGTAATAAAACACCTTTGTAAGAAAGGATTGCACGAACTGTATCAGTTGGTTGCGCACCGTTCTCAAGCCATTTAATAGCTTTTTCGTTGTTTAATTCAATGGTTGCAGGAACGGTTTGTGGTTTATATGAACCAATTAGTTCAATAAACTTACCATCTCTGGGTGCACGAGCATCAGCCACAACTATGTGGTAATAAGGTGCTTGTTTGCGTCCATGACGCTGTAATCTGATTTTTACTGACATTTTTTTAAATTAATTAAATTTATGTGGTTACCATTTAAAATTAAACGGGCTGCAAATATCTTGATTTTTAGATAGAAACCAAATCTATTTTACAATATTTTTAAGAGTTAGATAAGACTTTTCCTAAAATGCGCGCTGCTACCTCTTCCATTGGTTTCTCTCTATCCAATAATGGATTGATTTCAGTTATTTCAAAGGCTACTGTTTTGGGATGATTAATTAAAGCCTTTAATAAAAATACTGCTTCATTTTCACTCATTCCATTCGCTACTGGAGTACCTGTTCCTATTGAAATATTGGGGTCTAAACTATCCACATCAAACGATACATAAATTAAATCGCATGCTTCCAGTTGGGCTAATGTTTTATTTAAAACAGCTTCAATTCCAATTTCAATTCTTGTTTGAGGGGTGAAAAATGTAATATTTTTATTATTTAATAAAATCTCTTCATCTTCCTCGAAATCACGTAAGTCAATAAAAACTAAATCGCTAGGTAATACTTTTGGTGCAATGTTTTTACTTCCTAAATGTACTAAATTTTGCCAAAGTTTAATAGATTCTTCGTCCACTTCATTTGCATCTTCTACCAAATCATTAACAGCTAAAGCTGCTGCTAATGGCATTCCATGCATATTTCCGCTAGGGGTAGAATACGGACTGTGTAAATCGGCATGTGCATCAATCCAAACAATTCCAATACGTTTTTCACTGTAAAAATTTTTTATTGCTGATATTCCAGCACAACCATTGCTATGGTCACCACTGATAATAAATGGGAATAAATTTTTAGTAAGTACTTTTTCAATTGCATCTACTGCCAGTTGCTGTACTTCATAAATTGACTCAATATTTTTATTGAAAGGATGTTCCGTATTTTCTTCTAAATCATCAGCTACAATTCTCAAATTGTTGGCATTTGACAAAAATGGAATATTTTGTTTATTAATAAGACTAATTAATGCTTGAGGGCCAAGCTTGGCTCCTTTTTTTCCTGCACCAAAATCAGATTCTATGGTTATTATTTCTACACTTCGCACAAAGTTATTTGAATGGTGAACACATGCGAAAGTAATATTACCATGGTACAATGGCAAATTTATTACTTCAATTTAAGTTTTAGCCTTTGTATACAAGCCATTTAGTATAAATGGTATTATTATTCGATGTAAATTTTCAGTTTTAACATCCTGTTTTTTTAAACCTTGTTTAAAATTTATTTTAAAAAGTAGTTCCATAACCTTACTTTTATAGCCTTAAAGTATGTTACAAAAGTTAAGTATAAAAAATTACGCTATTATAAAGCAAGTTGAAATAGAGTTTCATAAAGGCTTAAATATTATAACTGGTGAAACAGGTGCTGGTAAATCAATTTTAATGGGTGCATTGGGTTTGGTAGTTGGTGAAAGGGCAGATGCTAAAGCCATTATGAATGGAGAAGAAAAGTGTGTAATAGAAGCTCAATTTTATATAAAACCATACAATCTCAATGCTTTTTTTGTTGAAACCGAACTTGATTACGATGACAATTGCATTGTAAGACGCGAAATTACTACTAACGGAAAATCAAGAGCATTTGTAAACGATACTCCTGTAAATTTAAATCAGTTAAAGGAATTAGGAGCCCTTTTGGTTGATATTGTTAGTCAACACGAAACATTGGCTTTAAATGATTTGACTTTTCAACTTTCAATTGTAGATGCAATTGCCGAAAATGATGAACTTTTGGCCGACTATAAACAGTCATTTAATTCCTACAAAAAAGCCGAAAAACAATTAAGTGAATTAATTGAAAAGGAAGCAAAATCGAAGCAAGACGAAGATTATTTTAAGTTTATTTTGAATGAATTGGTGGAGGCTAATTTACAAGAAAATGAACAACCTGAATTAGAGGAAAATTTAAATATTTTAAGCAATGCTGAAGAAATAAAAGCAGCTACTTATAATGCTTATGCCTCATTAGATATGGCAGAGCCAAGTTTAATTGATCAATTGCGCAGCATAAAAGGCAGTTTAGCTCCAGTAATTAAACATAATAAAGCCATTGGCGAGTTAAGTAATAGAATGGAGCAATGCATTGTAGAATTGAAAGATATTGCTGCGGAGTTGGATGAAATAGCTGATAAAACACAGGCCAATCCTGATGAATTAGCCAATGTGGAAGAACGTTTGCAGTTATTGTATAATTTACAAAAAAAACACCGAGTAGCTACCAATGCTGAGTTATTGCAACTACAACAAAAACTAGAAAACTATTTATTGGCAACAGTTTCCTTACAAACTGAAATTGAAAATTTAAACGCTAGATTGGTTGAGCTAAAAGCCGGATTAATTAGTAAAGCTAAGCAATTAAGTAAAAAACGCACTGCAATCATTCCATTAATTGAGCAAAAAGTTAAAGAGCTTTTATTGCAAGTGGCAATGCCTGATGCTAGTTTGAAAATAGGCAACGAAATATTAAATGAAAATGAGCTAAATGCCATTGGAATAGATAAAATTGAGTTTTTATTTGCGGCTAATAAAGGGTCTAATTATCAGCCAATAAATAAAGTTGCAAGTGGGGGAGAGTTAAGCCGATTGATGCTTTGTATCAAATCGTTAATTAGCGAAAAGGTAAATTTACCAAGCATTGTTTTTGATGAAATTGATACAGGAATTAGTGGTGAAGCAGCTTTAAAAGTTTCGGAAGTGTTAAAAAAACACGCTTTAAAACACCAAGTTTTAGCCATTACGCATTTACCGCAAATTGCTGCAAAAGCCGATGCACATTTTAACGTTTATAAGCAAAGTGGAACTGACAAAACGTACTCAAATATTAGATTACTTGATAAATCGGAACAAATTAATGAAATTGCTGTCATGTTGAGTGGAAATAATCCAACAGAACAAGTTTTGTTAGCCGCCAAAGAATTGATGAATAACTAATTATTGATGAAGGAAAAATTTATTACATATAAACAGCAAATCATGCTATTTTTTTTATGGCTATCTGTTGTTTCATTGTTTGTAATTGATACATTTAGAGCGCTTTCTAGCATTGCTATGATTGGCTTTACTTTAACCGGCTTGTTATCAACTCAGCCTAAAAATTGGTTTAAAAACTTGCAGTTAAATAAGCCTCTTTTATTTTTAGTAATTAGTTTTTTAGTGTTAATTCCTTCTGTTTTATATTCGAGCAATTTAAAATACTTTGGCTTAAGAATTCAAATTTTGCTGCCATTTTTGGTAATGCCATTTGCTTATGCACAAACAGCTGAATTTTCTCAAAAACAAAAAAAAGTAATTTCTTATACATTTATTTTTGGTGTTTTGGTTACGGCCATTCAAGCATTGTTATATTATTATAATCACCAAAATGAAGTAAATCAAGCATATTTAGAAAGTAGGGTTATGCCAACAGCTATTTCGCATCACCCAACTTATAGTTTAATGTGTGCATTTTCTATCTATTTGTTGTACAATGCATTTAAAATTGAAAAAAATGTAAATTTAAAATTTTTTTTAGTTTCAATTACCGTTTTCTTGGTTGTTTTCCTTCATATATTTTCAGTAAGGGCTGGTTTAATGGCTTTTTATATTTTGGTTTTACTTATTTTTTATGAGCAAATAATCTTAAAAAAGCAGTATTTATTGGCTGTTACAATAGGTATTTTATGCCTAGCCATTGCAATAAGTACATTTTTATATTCGCCAACTATTCGAAATAAAATAGCCAATACTCAAAACGATATAGAAAATTATAAATCAGGTGGAAGCGTTAATAATCAGTCACTTGGTAGTAGGGTTATTTCCTATAAAAATGCTTTAGAAATAACCGAAAATTCTTCATGGCTTTTAGGCTGTGGTTTAGGCGATATTGAAGATTTAAATAATGATTTATTTACCCAAAAATATCCCGATGTAACCAAGCGAATTATCCCACATAATCAATTTCTATTTTACTTAGCTTCTATTGGAATATTAGGATTGCTTATTTTTACAATTGCTTTTTACTACCCACTATTTAACAATTTTAAAAACCTCAATTTAATTGCTCATTATTTGGTCATTTCTGTGGCATTTTTAATTGAGGCCTTCCTCACAACTCAATTGGGAGTGGCTTTCTGCATTATTTTTCTGGTATTGTTTATCAATAGAGCAAGGGTAGTTTAATACGATTTTTATCAATGTGGACAAACATTGAAAAACATCAATTGGCAAAAACTTAAAAAAGTTTACTTTTGCCAAAACCCAAACCACCTTGAATAAGTTAATTAATAAATTTCCTGCAGTGTTACTTTTAGCCGATGGCACTGTTTTTAAAGGCACTTCTATTGGTAAAATTGGTACAACCGTTGGCGAAATATGCTTTAACACAGGCATGACAGGCTACCAAGAAGTATTTACCGACCCTAGTTATTTTGGACAAATTTTAGTAGAAACCAATGTTCATATTGGAAACTATGGAATTCACAACGATGAAATTGAAAGCGATGATATCAAAATTGCTGGTTTAGTTTGCAAAAGTTTTAATATAGTTCACGATAGAAAACAAGCCAATCAAACCATTCAAGAGTATTTTGCTTTGAATAATTTAGTAGGCATTGCCGATGTAGATACCAGAGCAATTGTGCGTCATATTCGCCAAAAAGGTGCTATGAATTGCATCATTTCATCTGAGGAAAAATCAATTGAAGAATTACAAGCAGAATTGGCTAAAGCTCCTTCAATGGAAGGTTTAGAACTTTCGAGCAAAGTATCAACTACAGAAACTTATTATATTGGAAATCCTGAAGCTAGTCGCAGAGTAGCTGTGTTAGATTTAGGTATTAAGAAAAATATTTTACGCTGCTTAGCCGATAGAGATAATTATTTAGCTGTTTATAATTGCAAAACTTCTTTCGAAGAAATGATGAAATTCAATCCAAATGGATTCATGATTTCTAATGGTCCTGGCGATCCGAGTGTAATGCCTTACGCGGTAGAAACGGTTAAGCAAATTGTTGACTCGGGTGTTCCTTTGTTTGGAATTTGTTTAGGTCATCAAATTTTAGCTGAAAGCCAAGGTTTACAAACTTTCAAAATGTTCAATGGTCATCGTGGATTAAACCACCCGGTTAAAAATTTAGTAACAGGTTTTGCAGAGATAACCTCACAAAATCATGGTTTTGCAGTAAAAGCTGATGATGTAAATAGTAACGAAAATATTGAAGTTACACATATTAACCTGAACGATAATACCATTGAAGGTATTAGGCTAAAAGGAAAAAAAGCTTTTTCGGTTCAATATCATCCTGAGGCTGCACCCGGTCCGCACGATAGCCGCTATTTGTTTGATGATTTTGTTAAATTAATGAATTAAAATGAAGCAATTTTTATTTTTTAAGTTTTAAATAATAGATTGCATTTAAATATAACCCCTAAAAAATTCTAGTAAAATGAGTTCAATTGTAGAAATTAAAGCAAGACAAATCCTTGATTCGAGAGGAAATCCAACGGTAGAAGTAGATGTAACAACCGAAGAAGGTGCATTAGGTAGAGCTGCTGTTCCAAGTGGTGCTTCAACTGGTGCACACGAGGCTGTAGAGTTACGCGATGGTGATAAAAATGTTTATTTAGGCAAAGGTGTTTTAAAAGCAGTTGAAAATATCAATAATAAAATTGCAGATGCTTTATTAGGCGTTGATGCTTTTGAACAAAATAATATTGATGCAGCAATGATTGCCTTGGATGGTACAGATAACAAAGCTGTTTTAGGTGCAAATGCAATTTTAGCAGTTTCGTTGGCTTGCGCAAAAGCTGCTGCTATTGAAGCTGATATGCCTTTATATCGTTATGTTGGTGGCGTTAATGCCAATACATTGCCAATTCCAATGATGAACATTGTAAATGGTGGTTCACATGCCGATAATTCAATCGATTTCCAAGAGTTTATGATTATGCCTGTTGGTGCTGATAGCTTTAGCCGCGCATTACAAATGGGAACTGAAGTATTTCATCACTTAAAATCGGTTTTAAAATCAAAAGGATATTCAACCAATGTAGGCGATGAAGGCGGATTTGCTCCCAATATTAAATCGAACGAAGAAGCAATAGAGACAGTGTTAACAGCAATTGAAAAAGCTGGCTTCAAACCTGGCCAAGATATTTACATTGCTATGGATGCTGCTACAACCGAGTTTTACGATGAGAAAACTGGTTTGTACACTTTCAAAAAATCGGATGGAAAACAAATGACTTCGTCAGAGATGGTTAACTATTGGAAAACTTGGTGCGAAAAATATCCAATCATTTCCATTGAAGATGGTTTAGCTGAAGACGATTGGGCTGGTTGGGCTGAGTTAACCAAAGTGTTAGGAAGCAAAGTTCAATTAGTGGGCGATGATTTATTTGTAACCAATACCAAACGTTTAGCCGATGGTATTAAACAAGGTGTAGCAAACTCAATTTTAGTTAAAGTAAACCAAATTGGTAGTTTAACCGAAACCATTGATGCAGTTAACTTAGCTACGCGTAACTCATATACCAATATTATGAGCCATAGAAGTGGTGAAACTGAAGATACAACCATTGCTGATTTAGCAGTAGCTTTAAACAGTGGACAAATTAAAACTGGTTCAGCTAGTAGAACTGATAGAATTGCAAAATACAATCAGTTATTGCGTATTGAAGAAGAGTTAGGCGGAAACGCTTACTACCCAGGATTAGATTTTAAATTTATCAAAAAATAGATATAACAAATTAGAAGTTATAAATTTAAAAGAGGCTTTCTGTTAAAGAGAAGCCTCTTTTTTTATTTATACAAAGAATAGCTTAATCCTAAACCAAAGTTTAGGTAGGAAAATTTTAATTCTTGATTTGTTTTATAAGTTCTTAAATTTGACACTAATGTTCCTTTTTGATTGAATGTTGTAAAATTATAATCAAGATGTCCGTTCAAATAAAGATGTTTATATACTTTAAATACGAAACCAGGTCCAAAAGTTAAACCATCTCCATTACTTTGTTCTGAAGAAATAGATTCTTCATTATAGGTAAAAGTTGGCGGATTGCTGTATAAATTTTGGGTTGTTTTAATTAAAAAAGTACCGTTAACATATGATGTATTTATAAGATGATAACCAACTTTAACATAAATAGCTTTTGGGATTACAAATATTAGTCCATTAAATGAAACTCCTTTTGTATTTATATTGTCTGCATGGTAATTTTCAATAATTGAATATCTTGAGACTATTGACTCGCTTTCATTCTGTGGAACAACTTTAAGTGATGATTGAAATAAATTTACCTCTACTCCAATTCTTTTGTAAATAAATTGATATGTTAAATTAATAGAATTACCTTTAAATTTCTCATAACTAATTGATTCACCTAAGTTGCCGATTTTATACATTTCTGAGCTTCCCAAAGATATTCCTATTAATTGTTGCGCTTTCAGGTTTTTACAAATCGCTGAAAATAAAAAAACGGAAGTAAATATTATAAATTTATTTTGTGTTTTCAAAGCGAAGCGTTTTAATTTGATTTAATACAATTTTGGGTTTATAAGATGCTATAATTACATTGAATATAAATGGAATTAACATAGCCCAAATAGGTGCAGATTTAGTCATAATTAATGCACCTATACCTGAACCCTGAACATTATTATATGAACTATGAATAGCCGCTGCCGTTAATGTTGTCATTACTGTATAATAAACCAAATTAGTCGTTAAAATTACATCCTCAATTCCATTAACATTATATTTTATAAGTTCAATTTTAGCAATTTGATCTATTAAAATTCGATTGTTAATCCTTAAATTCAAACCAACTGAATCAGCTGATGTTATTCTATCTATAAAACTGGTATCTTTATTTTTTAAGTACACTTTTATTATTGAAGTATTGCTACTCAAAAGGTACTCTTTTTTATTTAATATATTAGTGATTTTGATATTTTGTTGGCAGAAAGTATTATTAAAGTAACAAGTTAAAAACACAAAAAATATATATCTTAAATATTTTATTTTTAATTTCATTAACAAATATAAAATTAATATTCTCAAACAAAAATTTTGCCTACTGTCTATGTTTTCGCCAAATGATTATTTTATAATTCCTCCTAACAAATATTCCTAATCTTACTGTTCGTAGTCTTGTGTACGAGGTATTAGCGTTGTTGACTACGAATTAATAAATGAAAAAGAGTTTGTAACTCATTTTATTAAGCTTGTGTTTGAAAAACCACACTTCATTTTAAAACCAGAGATTGTTAAACCTACGGTCAGCCTATTTAACCGAACGATTATTTTATAATTCCTCCTTACAAATATTCCCAAACCTGTCCTAATAAACATCCAATCATCTCCCAAACGCAGGACAAAAATTAGATGAATTTTAAAATTATTCCATTATTTTTGAACAATCAATCAACTAAAAATTAAGTTATAACATTAAAGATTAATACCTTGAAAAAATTCATCATTAAATATTATCCTTATATTTTAAATAAATACACGGTTGTAACTACTGTATTCTTATTTATTTTAGTATTTGGCGAGCGAAACGGATTGGTTAATCAATTTAATCAAAGAGATAAGTATAATAAGGTATTGGAGGAAAATGAATACTTCAAAACAGAAATCACCAAGCTTCAAAACGACCATATCAATTTATTTTCTAATGCAAAAAATTTAGAAAAATATGCTCGTGAAAAGTATTTAATGAAACGAGATGATGAAGATGTTTTTATAATTGTAAAAAAATAGCTTGTATTTTAAATTGATAATCTTACATTTGCACACCCAATGAAGGGAGGTGTAAAGGGATATGATATATATTAACGTTAAAGAAAACGAATCATTAGATAAAGCTTTAAAAAAGTTCAAAAAGAAATTCGAAAAAACAGGAGTTGTAAAAGAATTGCGCGCACGCCAATCATTTGTAAAACCATGTATTAAAAATCGTATGCAAAGCATTCGTGCGGCATATAAACAAAAAATGCAACAACAAGTTGAAGCATAATTTGTAATAAATTTTCTTAAAATTGTAAAAAGCCCACTTATGTGGGCTTTTTATTTGTATTTTTAACTATAATCAAGCATAATTGCGGCACAAAAAAATAAAATGAAAAAAATAGCATTATCAATCATAGCATTATCAACAATTGTATTTTTTGCTTGCGAGGAAAAATCAACAACAAATCCAAGTTCAACAACAACAACAACAACTGGAGGTGGAACAACAGGTGCAACTTATTTTGTAAGTGCCAATATTAATGGAGTATATAAAGAATTTACAAACCTTGTGGTTTACAGAAATGAAGATGTTAGTGATGAATCATTATTAGTAGTTGCTGGTCTTCCAAATAATGTAGCTAAGCCATCCATTGAATTGAATATAAAAAAACCTGCTGCTGGTTGGAGCGATAATATTAACTACTCATTAAATATTGAAAATGCAAGTACTTATATTAAGTATACTAACGAAGCAGGAAGAGTTTATTCTTCAAGTAATGTTTTAGTTGATGAAACACCATTTAAAATTAATTTTTCAAAATTTAATTTTACAAAAGGAGGTTCAGTAGTTGGTACTATGAATGGTAAGTTATTTATTGATATTGATACAACTACTATTAGCATTACCAACGGAAAGCTAAATATGGTTTGTGAAAACTAATTCCACTTTAAAAGGCTATTATTCCAACTTGTTGATAATAAAAACATAATGATAGTCGTTATATAATATATTTGGCTTTTGTATTAAATAATAAATGATTAAAAAAATAACATATATTTTAATTGGATTAGCATTAACTAATATCACTAATGGTCAAGCAATAATGAGCGATAATAGCTCGTTTTTGGCTACCATAGATTCAAATACAATTAAGTTAAGAAATAAATTGTTTCCTACTGTTTGGCAAGGAGATTTAAATATTTACGGATTTGAAGATAATGAAGTTCCTGTTTATTCTGATGAAGATATAAAAACTCGTTTAAGCCTGTTAGAATCGGAAATACCATTAGATTATAACGAACAAGTTAGACCTTATATAGATTTATATACCGTTAGAAAACGTAAATTATTAGCAAAGGTATTAACATTATCCAAGTTATATTTTCCAACTATTGAAGAGATTTTCGATAGAGAAGGTATTCCTTTGGAGATGAAATATTTGGCTGTTATTGAGTCCGCTTTAAATCATGCTGCTACTAGCCCTGTTGGTGCAGCTGGTATGTGGCAATTTATGGCTCCTACAGGCCATATGTATGGTTTAAAAACCACCAGTAATTTAGATGAAAGAAGAGATTTTATAAAATCAACTGAGGCATCGGTTAAGTATTTTAAAAATTCGTACAGAGTTTATGGAGATTGGTTATTGGTTATTGCAAGCTATAACTGTGGAGTTGGTAATGTAAATAAAGCAATTAGAAAAAGTGGAGGAAAAAGAAATTTTTGGGCCATTATGCCTTATTTGCCGCGCGAAACTCGTGGTTATGTGCCAGCTTTTATAGCTGCTGCTTATGCCATGAACTATGCTTCAGAACATAATATTTATCCTGCGGATCTTGAGTTAAATTACCATACTGATACCATTCAGGTTGATAATAGATATTCATTAGACCAGCTTTCGATGGCTTTAGATATTCCTTTAGCTGAACTTAAAACTTTAAATCCATCATTAAGAAGAGGTTATATTCCTTTTACAGGGAGTAAAATAACTTTAACCTTACCATACAATAAAATCATTAAGTTTTCGGCAATCAATAATTTAGAAAACTTAAATTTAGCTGATGACCAATTAATGGCATTAGCTAATTCGAGACCAAAAGTTAAACCTGTTCCTGAAACCATTTTTTACAGAGTACAGAAAGGAGATTTGCTGGCAAGTATTGCCAATGAGTACGATGTAACTGTAAAGCAAATAAAAAAATGGAATAGGCTAAAAACTACCAAGGTAAAAAAAGGACAACGATTAAAAATTTATACCAATAAAGCTTAGTGAAAACTAAGCTTTTTTTTTGTTTTTAAATTAATGGTGTACTGATTAATAAATAGAGTTAATCACAATAGTTATGCATAATAATGCTAAAATTGTGGATAGTACATTGTATATTTTAAATAAATTTGTTTGCTTTTAAATTCTATAAAAATTATTGATGGACGAGTTGAATAACGACATAAACGAGAATAATGAAAACAATAATGGTACTGAATATCATGTTACTGCGGTAAATGGTTTGTACCAAGATTGGTTTTTAGATTATGCTAGTTATGTTATTTTGGAGCGTGCAGTTCCTGCAATTGAAGATGGGTTAAAACCAGTTCAACGCAGAATATTGCATAGCATGAAGGAAATGGATGATGGCCGATTTAATAAAGTGGCCAATATTATTGGGCAAACCATGCAATACCATCCGCATGGTGATGCTGCTATTGGTGATGCTTTGGTTAATATCGGACAAAAAGATTTATTAATTGAATGCCAAGGTAACTGGGGTGATATTAGAACAGGAGATTCCGCTGCTGCGCCTCGTTACATTGAAGCACGTTTATCAAAATTTGCCTTAGAAGTTGCTTTTAATGGTCAAACTACTTTTTGGCAAAGCAGTTACGATGGACGTAAAAAAGAACCAATTACTTTACCAATGAAATTTCCTTTGCTTTTAGCGCAAGGAGTGGAGGGTATTGCCGTTGGTTTGGCTACCAAAATTTTACCACATAATTTTATTGAGTTAATTGAAGCTTCAATTGATTATTTAAAAGGCCGTAAATTTGATTTAGTTCCTGATTTTCCTACTGGTGGTTCCATTGATGTAAGTAATTACAATCAAGGTATGAAAGGTGGAAAAATACGTTGCAGAGCTAAAATTGAAGAATTAGATAAGAAAACGTTAATTATTAAGGATATTCCTTATGGAATTACCACAACTAGTTTGATTGATAGCATTATAAAGGCTAATGATAACAACAAAATCAAAATTAAGAAGGTAATTGATAATACAGCCAAAGATGTAGAAATTGAAATTCAGTTAGCACCTGGTGTTTCGCCTGATATTACCATTGATGCACTTTACGCGTTTACTGATTGTGAAATTTCAATATCGCCAAACACTTGCGTAATTATTGAAGACAAGCCTCATTTTATGCCAGTAAATGAGTTGCTTAAAATGAGTACCGAAAAAACTTTAGAACTTTTAAGACGTGAACTTGAAATTAGAAAAGGTGAATTAGAGGAAAATTGGCATTATGCTTCTTTAGAAAAAATATTTATAGAAAATAGAATTTATCGTGATATTGAAGAATGTGAAACTTTTGAAGATGTAATTGATACCATTTGGCGTGGTATGAATAAATTTAAAAAGTTATTTATTCGCGATTTAAACGAAGATGATATTTTAAAATTAACTGAAATAAAAATCAAACGTATTTCAAAATACGATGGTTTTAAAGCAGATGATTACATTGCAAGAATTCAGGCGGAATTAGAGCAAGTTAAATACGATATAGCTAACCTTAAAGCTTTTGCTGTTAAGTATTTTGAAGGTTTATTGAAAAAATATTCAAAAGGCCGTGAGCGTAAATCAGAAATAAAAACGTTTGATACCATTGATTCAAAAACGGTAGCTATAGCAAACCAAAAATTATACATTAACAGAGCTGAAGGCTTTGTGGGTACTGGTTTGAAAAAGGACGAATACATTTGCGATTGTTCTGATTTAGATGATGTAATTGTATTTAGAAAAGATGGTAAAATGCAAGTAAGTAAGGTTACCGATAAAACGTTTTTTGGTAAAGATATTTTGTATGCTTATGTGTTTAAAAAGAATGATGAACGCATGACCTACAATATGATTTACATTGATGGGAAAACCAAAATTACTTATGCCAAACGTTTTAATGTTACAGGTATTACACGCGATAAAGAATACGATTTAACTTTAGGAACTCCTAACTCAAAAATATTATACTTTACTGCAAATGCTAATAGTGAAGCTGAAATTGTGGCTGTAACTTTAAGCCCATTAAGCCATGCACGAAAACTAGCTTTTGACTATGATTTTGCTGAACTAGCTATTAAAGGAAGAGGCGTTCAAGGAAATATAGTTTCAAAATATTTGGTTAAATCTATCAAACAAAAAACCAAAGGTATAAGCACTATTGGTGGCCGAAATATTTATTATGATGATGTAATTGGCCGTTTAAATAGCGATTCAAGAGGTAAATTTATTGGCTCTTTCAGTAACGATGATTTGATTTTGGTAATGTATAAAGATGGAAATTATGAATTGACCAATTTTGAACTTACCAATCATTACGATGCGCCAAATGTTTTGCTTATAAATAAATTCAGATACGATAAACCTTTAAGTGTGGTTTATTATGAGGCTAAACAAAAAACATATTATGTAAAAAGGTTCTTGATTGAAACCAAAACCATCAATTCAAAGTTCCTATTTATAAGTGAAGGCGAAAAGAATACTTGTTTAGTTGCAACCGATTTAAAAGCTCCTGCTATAACTGTTTTAACAGGAAAAACTAAAAAAGATGCAACTGAGGAAACCATTAATTTAGTTGAATTTATTGATGTAAAAGGATGGAAAGCCATTGGTAATAAATTAGGTGGAACTGAAATTTTTAGTATTGAATTAATTCCGGCTGAAGATGAACCAGAAGAAGAAATAAAAACGGATAATTCGGCCGATGATTTAAATACCCAACCTGAACTTTTTAATGATGAGTTTATAAAAGAAGAACAGGAGTTGGTTAAAAAATTATTGGAAGATGATGAAGAAACCGATAAGCCAGAAACACCTAAAGTTAAAAAGAAAATTATAGTAAAACCAGATCAACCTAAGTTGTTCTAAACTTTAAACCTATGCATGAAGAAAAACACTTTGAAGGCAGCCAATTAGTTAAAGATATTGTAATCGGTATGAGCGATGGACTAACCGTTCCTTTTGCTTTAGCAGCTGGATTAAGTGGCGCAGCCATTGTTAGTAATTCAGTAATTGTAACAGCAGGCATTGCCGAAATTGTGGCAGGAAGCATTGCCATGGGTTTAGGTGGATATTTGGCCGGTAAAACCGAAATAGATCATTACAACAGTGAACTTGCACGTGAATATTACGAAGTAGATCATTATCCGGAACGTGAAAGGCAAGAAGTTGCTGAGGTTTTTGCCGATTATGGTTTAAGCATGGAGCATCAAAATTTAATTGTTGATGATATTTCGAAGGACAAAGATCGTTGGGTTGATTTTATGATGAAGTTTGAGTTGGGGTTAGAAAAACCAAACATCAATGCAGCTAGAAATAGCGCGGCAGCAATTGGTTTGGCGTATATTGTTGGTGGTATTATTCCGCTTTCGGCTTACTTCCCCATTTTTGGCTTAAGCACTCAAATGGCATTATTTTACAGTTGCTTGATTACTGCTATCAGTTTATTTGTATTTGGTTATTTTAAAACCAAAATTATTGGTCAACCACCAATAAAAGGTGCTTTTAAAGTATTAGGAATTGGAGCGGCAGCAGCTGCCAGTGCGTATTTTATAGCACATTTAATTGTTTAGTTATGCGAATATTAACGTTAGTTTTATTTTTACTTTGTTTTAAAATGGTATTTGCACAGCAAGTAGCCATTGGAACAATTAATGGTGAAGATAAAATTGAATTTTCGGAAAAAGGCAAAAGGGCAATTAAAATAGCTTATTTACGTTCGTTTACCGATGGAAGAAAATTTGATACAGCCTTTATTGAAAAACTTGGACAGGTTAAATATTTAGTTATATTGGGGTCAAAGAGCAATATTAAAAGTAGGTCTGCAGTAAGTATTTTAATTGTAAATAATACAGTAAATATTACTACCAATACCGAAATGAAGACTTGTAGTAATTGTGTTTGTAATGATTGTCAATTTTTTATTGAAAATAGCAAAGTTGTTGCTTGTAAGTGTAACGATAACGGTTTAATTAGCAATAACTGTTCTTTCAGAAATAATGATGGCGCATTTTTTTATAGTGTAGTTTCAAAAATTATAGCCGAAAGATAAATATATTGTGAGCAGAATTAAACTTGATTTACCAAACACATTTAATTTTAGTACCCAAATAAAATTACGTGTTACCGATTTAAATTATGGCAATCATTTAAGCAATGATGTGTATTTGGCTTTTTTGCATGAAGCGCGAATGCAGTTTTTTGCAAATTTGGGATACTCTGAAATGAATTTAGCTGGTTGCTCAGTAATTATGGGCGATTCGGCTATAGTTTACAAGGCTGAATGCTTTTATGGTGATGAATTATTAATAGAAGTTGCTGCCTCCGATTTTGGTAAACGTAGTTTTGATTTATACTATAGGTTGACTAAAGTAAATACCAATATTTTAGTAGCCGAGGCCAAAACTGGCATGGTTTGTTTTAATTATAATGAGCACAAAACAGTAAACATTCCTGAGGCATTTCTCCAATTTTTTAAAGAATATACCTAAGTTATTGTCCTCACAATCCATTTTATTTTAAAATAAAGTCATTGTAATGCACGATAAAGTCAAATTCTGTTTTAAAACCAAATTAGAAATTAGCTGATTAAAAGTGGTAATCCTATAGCAAAGTTTGCCGTAAAAAGGACACTATTCGAGTTTAGTTTTTTATTTAAATTAAGAGTTGACAAATCGAATTGGTAAGGACATCAACCGATGACACTGTACTAGCAAATGCGAATATTTCCTTAACTTAAAACTAAAAAAGCTGTAATAAGTAAATTATCACAGCTTTTTTCTTGGCTTTAAATTAACCAATCAACCTTATTAACCAAGTAACTAATAACTAGTCAATATGGTATTCTTTTTTACGTTTAGTAATATCAATTCTATCTTCTATTTTTTCAACCAAAACATCTTTGCCAAACACAAACGAGTTGCGTTTGTAATTAGATTCTACAATTCTATCGGTTAAATAAATAGCATCTTTAGGGCAAGCTTCTTCGCACAAGCCACAGAAAATGCAACGTAACATGTTTATTTCGTATTTAGCAGCATATTTTTCTTCACGGTATAAATGCTCTTCGCCTTTTTTACGTTCTGCTGCATCCATAGTAATGGCCTCTGCCGGGCACGATACTGCACATAATCCACAAGCTGTACAATTTTCACGTCCTTCAGCATCACGTTTTAATACATGCATTCCACGGTAAACAGGACTAAATTGTCTGGTTACTTCAGGATAACGTAACGAAACACTCTTTTTAAACATGTGTTTAAAAGTTACGCCCATACCCGATAATATAGCAGGAATATAAAGCTTTTCTTTAAAGCTCATTTCCTTATTACTTACTACTTTTGATCTATTGGTTAATTGCATTTTATTATTTTTTGTTTGTAGAGACGTTGCATGCAACGAATCTGCATATTTAAATTTTTTTTATCATTCCAATTAAGTTAAACAATTATTCGAATTTCGAATTTTGTTTTTCGAATTTGATAAAGTTATTTACTAAAAATAGTTAATCCTCCGCCAGTTAATAATACATTTAAGATTGATAGTGGCAATAATACTTGCCAGCCTAATTTCATTAATTGGTCATAACGGAAACGCGGTATTGTCCAACGAATCCACATGAAGAAAAATACAAAGAAAATAGCTTTTGTAAACAAAGCACCAAAGCTAATAATTGAAACTAAGTTAGGATTTAAGATGGTACTTAAATATTCTAATCCAGGGAAATTATATCCACCAAAATACAAGCACGAAATAATGGCTCCAGATACAAACATATTGATGTATTCAGCAAATAAATACAACCCTAATTTCATTGATGAATATTCGGTATGATAACCGCCAACTAATTCAGTTTCGCACTCAGGTAAGTCAAATGGAGTTCTGTTACATTCTGCAAAAGCACAAATTAAGAAAATGATAAAACCTAAAGGTTGGTACCAAATATTCCAATTCAAGCCTTTTTGTTGCGCTACAATATCGTTTAAGCTCAATGAACCGCTCATCATGATAATGGCAATTAACGACATACCCATGGCTAATTCGTAACTAATCATTTGGCTTGAAGCACGCACAGCACCCAATAAGGCAAATTTATTGTTTGATGCCCAACCACCAATCATGATTCCGTAAACGCCTAAACTTACTACACCAAATACATATAAAATACCAATATTGATATCGGCTACTTGTAATCCGTATTTTACACCATCAAATTCCATAGCAGTTCCCCAAGGAATAACTGCACTGGTCATTAAGGCGGTAATCATAAAAATACAAGGACCTAAAATGAATAATAATTTATCGGAAACATTTGGAATAATTTCCTCTTTCATAAACATTTTAACACCATCGGCAATGGGTTGTAATAATCCAAAAGGACCTGCACGGTCTGGACCAATTCTATCTTGCATAAATGCAGCAACTTTACGTTCGCCATAAGTGGCATAAGCAGCTACACCCAAACTGATTAAAAATAAAATGACAATCAGTGCTATTTTAAAAATCAATAAAAACATTATTTATTTTCTCCCTCTGTTAAAGCAATTGTTTTAATATTATTCAATGTCAATTCTCTTGGTTTAACCATTTTGGTATAATGATTAGCCGAAATAACTGACTGATGACTGATGGCTCTTGGTCCTTCAATTGTCCAATCGCTTGTTTTCTTTTTATCAAATCGGCAAGTATTGCAAATAAATTCTTCTACTTCGCCCCACTGGTCTTTACGACCTGTAACACGTAAAACATCTTCGCCTTTGTACCAAACTACAGTTTTTCCGCTACATTTATCGCAATCTCTGTGTGCATCAACTGGTTTAGTGAACCAAACACGGCTTTTAAATCTAAAAGTTTTATCGGTTAAAGCACCAACTGGACAAACATCAATTACGTTTCCACTAAAATCGTTATCAATGGCTTGTTCAATATAAGTTGAAATTTCGCTGGCATCACCTCTATTCAATACACCATGAACCCTACCATCGGTAATTTGTTCAGCAGTTTTAACACAACGGTAGCATAATATGCAACGTGTCATATGTAACTGAATTTTATTACCAATATCAATTTTATCGAATGTTCTACGTTTAAAATCGGTGCGGGTTTTAGCTGAACCATGTTCGTAACCTAAGTCTTGTAATTGGCATTCACCGGCTTGGTCGCACACTGGGCAATCAAGCGGATGATTTAACAATAAAAACTCCACCACACCTTTACGTGCATCAATTACCTTGTCAGATGTCATGTTTTTAACTTCCATGCCATCCATTATGGTAGTTCTGCAACTAGCCACTAACTTAGGCATTGGGCGAGGGTCTTTTTCGGAGCCTTTGCTAACCTCAACCAAACAAGTGCGGCAATAACCACCACTGGTTTTTAACTTACTATAATAACACATAGTTGGCGGAGCCACCTCAGGCCCAATCATTCGGGCTGCTTGTAAAATGGTAGTTCCGTCTGCTACTTCTATTGTTTGTCCGTCTATTGTTACTTTTGCCATTTATATTTTTATAAGCCACAGATTACACAGAATTTATCCATATCATCTTTGGCAATTTTATTTCATTTTTTATTTCAATATACCTTCAGTTTGTCCTCGGTTGGTGTCTTCACCAATCGAATTAGTTGGTGAGGACACCAACCACGGACAGAATCTGTGGCAGCCTATTATGCTGTTGCTAAATTGTGCATGTTATGGTAATGCTTCACATTTTTAATAGCAGCAGCATTTTTTACATAATCTTCAAATTCATGTCTGAAATGACGAATAGCACTTGCTACTGGCCAAGCTGCTGCATCACCTAGTGGGCAAATGGTATTTCCTTCTATCTTACGTTGAATTTCCCAAAGCAAATCTACGTCCTCTAAAGTGCCATGTCCATCTAATATTTTATGCAATATTTTCTCCATCCAACCTGTTCCTTCACGGCATGGGCTGCATTGTCCGCAGCTTTCATGATGATAAAAACGAGCAAAGGTGTGTAAATTTTGAACAATACTGGTGGTTTCATCCATAACGATAAATCCACCTGAACCCAACATAGTGCCAGAAGCAAAACCACCATCAGCCAAGCTTTCGTAGCTCATCAAACGTTTTTCGCCATTGGCAGTGGTTAAAATCATTTCAGCAGGTAAAATTGGCACTGATGAACCTCCAGCAACTACAGCTTTTAGTTTTTTACCATTTTTTATACCACCACAATATTCATCACTGTAAATAAAATCTTCTACAGTAATTCCCATTTCAATTTCATAAACGCCTGGTTTATTGATATGTCCAGATGCCGAAATTAATTTGGTTCCTGTAGAACGACCAATTCCAATGCCTGCATACCAATCGCCACCATTGTTTACAATTGGAACAACTGCTGCAATTGTTTCTACGTTGTTTACCACAGTTGGGCAACCATATAAACCTGCAATAGCTGGAAAAGGAGGCTTAATTCTTGGATTTCCACGTTTGCCTTCTAAGCTTTCCAATAAAGCGGTTTCTTCTCCACAAATATATGCACCCGCGCCTGCTTGTACATATAAATCTAAATCATAGCCCGTTCCTAAAATATTTTTACCTAACCAACCCGCAGCATAAGCATCGGCAATGGCTTTTTCTAATATTTTAATTATATAAAAATACTCACCACGCACATAAATGTATGAAGTGTTAGCACCCAAAGCAAAACTTGATGTAATCATACCTTCAATTAAAGCATGAGGAATTTTTTCCATTAAGTATCTATCTTTAAAAGTACCAGGTTCACTTTCATCGGCATTACAAACTAAGTAACGAGCAACACCTTCTGGCTTAGCCAAAAAGCTCCATTTCATTCCTGTTGGAAAACCAGCACCGCCACGTCCGCGTAACCCTGATTTTTTTACTTCTTCCACAATGGCATCAGGTGTCATTGTTTTCAAAGCTTTCTCCACTGAAGAGTAACCGCCTTTTTCGCGGTAAACAGCTAAAGTTTCAATTCCGGGTACACCTATATGTTCTAATAATATTTTTTTACTCATTGTAATACTGCTCTGTGTTAATCAGTGGCTTAATTGTTAGTTTTTTCTAAAAGTACTGTTATCTAAGTATTTGCTATGTTCAGTTTTATTGCTCCAATCATTAATTAAAGCGTCTACTTTTTCAAAAGTTAGGTTTTCGTGGAAATCTGCACCAATTTGAAGCATTGGAGCTGTACCACAACTACCCAAACATTCTACTGTTTTTAAGGTAAATTTACCATCAGAAGTTGTTTCACCATCTTTAATACCTAACTTATTTTCAATATGAGCTACAATTTCATTTGCACCTCTTAACCAACATGAACTGGTTCTGCAAACTTCTAATAAGCATTTACCAACAGGATTTAAGTTATACATTGAATAAAACGATGCAACTTCATATACCTCTATTGGTTTAATATTTAATAACGAAGCTACATAATCCATTACAGGAGCACTTAACCAACCATCAAATTCGGCTTGCGCTAAATGCAAAAGTGGCAATAAAGCCGATTTTTGCTTACCTTCTGGATAACGTTTGATAATACTTTGCACCAAGGCAAGTGTTTCATCATTAAATTTTATTTCACTCATCTTTTAAAATTTTGAATGTTAAATTTTGAATGTTGAATGATTCAAAACTTATTTTCTTATTAACTTATTTTTTTAGTAAAATGAACATGAAATAGTGAATGTTTTCATTCAGAATTCATAATTCAAAATTCATAATTGCTACGCGTCTAATTCACCTGCTATAATGTTCATGCTACTCATGGTTAAAATAGCATCTGAAAGCATAGAACCTTTAATCATTTCAGGATAAGCTTGGTAAGCTATAAAACATGGTCTGCGGAAATGCAATCTATAAGGAGCACGTCCACCATCACTTACCATGTAAAATCCTAATTCACCATTTCCACCTTCTACCGAATGATAAACCTCGCCAACCGGAACGGTAGCCTCGCCCATGATTATTTTAAAATGGAAAATTAAAGCTTCCATATTATTATAAACTTCTTGTTTTGGAGGCAAGAAAAAGTCGGGTACATCAGCAAAGAATTTACCTTCAGGCAAATTTTCTAAAGCTTGTGTAATAATTTTTAAACTTTCTCTTATTTCATGCTGACGAACCATGAATCTATCATAAGTATCGCCTTGGGTTCCTAATGGAATTGTAAAATCAAAATCTTGGTAAGAAGAATATGGATTCATCACACGCACATCATAATCAACACCAGCTGCGCGTAAGTTAGGACCAGTAAAACCATAGTTTAATGCACGTTCAGCACTAATTGGTCCTACATTTATAATCCTATCCATAAATATTCTATTGCGTTCTAACAAACCAGCAAATTCATCAAAATATTTAGGGAAATCATTTAAAAATTCTCTGATTAAACGAATGCATTCTGGCGTGAAATCTCTTTCTAAACCGCCAATTCTTCCAATATTAGTTGTTAAGCGAGCGCCACAAACTTGTTCGTAAATATCGTAAATTTTTTCACGCCATTGAAACATGTAAGTAAATCCAGTTAATGCACCTGTATCAACACCAATTACAGCATTACACACCAAATGGTCAGCTATACGAGCTAATTCCATAATGATAACACGCATATAATCAACACGCTTAGGTGTTTCAACTCCTAATAGTTTTTCTACTGTCATGTGCCAACCCATATTATTAATTGGCGATGAGCAATAATTTAATCTATCTGTTAAAGGCGTAATTTGGTAAAACGGACGGTGTTCTGCAATTTTTTCGAAAGCACGGTGAATATATCCAATAGTAGAAGTGGCGTCATGAATAATTTCGCCATCCATTTTCAATATATTTTGAAAAACACCATGCGTAGCAGGATGCGTTGGACCAAGATTTAATATGTTATAATCTTCGTCTTTGCTTTTAGTATTTAATTCTAATGATTCAATCATTTAGTTTATATCTTTAATTAAAGCACAAATGCTTATCTACCAAAATAACTATCGTCTTTATCTGTTCTTGTGCCATCTTCTAATGGATACTCTTTTCTCATTGGAAAATAATCCATTTCGTCAGCATTTAAAATACGTTTTAAATTTAGGTGACCAACAAAGTTAACACCATAAAAATCGAACGTTTCACGTTCTTGCCAATTGGCAGAACTGAATAAAAATGTAGCCGAATCAATACTTGGATTTTCAATTGGCATATAACATTTTACGCGTAAGCGCACATTGTTTATCAAGCTGTGTATATGGTAAATTACACCAATTTCTTTACCTTTTACATCAGGGTAGTGCGTTCCACAAACATCAGTTAAAAATTGCATTTGCAATTCTTGGTGATTGTATAAAAATGAAAGTAAATCCTTGATGCTGTTTTTATCAAACTCAATGGTTAATAAACCATATGGCTCGTATGAGCTATATAATTTATCGCCAAATTGATTGGTAATTTCGGTTAAAATATATTCGTTATCTATGTTTACCATTATTGTATTCCGTAGCTTCCTAAAAGCGCTTTATACTCATCAGAATTTCTTCTGCGAAGTGATTCGTTTTTAACTATTTCTTGTAATTTTAAAATGCCATCAATAATTTGTTCAGGGCGCGGAGGGCAACCTGGCACATATACATCTACCGGAATTACTTTATCAATTCCTTGCAAAACTGAGTAAGTATCAAATACACCTCCACTTGAAGCACATGCTCCAATGGCAATTACCCAACGTGGTTCAGCCATTTGTAAATATACTTGTTTTAAAACTGGTCCCATTTTTTTGGAAATGGTACCTGCTACCAACAATACATCGGCTTGACGAGGCGAAAAGCTGATACGCTCACTTCCAAAACGAGCCAAATCGTAATTTGAACCCATAGTAGCCATAAACTCAATACCGCAGCACGAAGTAGCAAAAGGTAAAGGCCAAAGCGAATTAGCTCTAGCCAAACCAATTATTTTGTCTAACGAAGTAGCCTGAAAACCAGGACCTTCAATACTTGGTGGTGTTTGTGAAATTTTTATATCTGACATTTAAGTTATTTTTTGATTTGGAAATTTTTGATTTGATGATTTGTAATTATTCCCATTTTAAAGCTCCACGCTTAATGATATAAGCAAAGCCAATTAGTAAAGTTCCAATAAACAGTAACATTTCTATAAATCCTGTTGAACCTAATTCTTTAAAATTTACAGCCCATGGATACATAAAAATTACCTCCACATCAAACATTACAAATAAAATAGCAGTTAAAAAATATTTGATTGAGAAAGGCAAACGTGCGTTTCCTTGGCTATCTATCCCACACTCAAATGAGGCTAATTTATCGGCTGTTTTACGCTTAGGACCAAGGTAATGTGTAGCAACCATGGTGGTAGCCACAAACCCAAAACCTACCAAAAACTGGATAAATATTGCTATATAATCAACTGATACGTTCATATTTTTTTTTTAAGATTGCGAAAATAGTTGGTTTTATTGTTTATAAAAACTTATCAAACTAAAATTATTAACATGATTTCAGCCAAAAAGATTTTATATTTTTTAATTAATTTGATTTAACTGTGGCGGTTAACATTTCTACTAAAGCTGCAATAACTTTATCTACCTCTTCTTTGGTGTTTTGTTTTGCAAATGAAAAACGAACAGCTGCTCTGTTTCTATCTGTATTTAAGGCTTTTAAAACATGACTTCCTACATCTGAACCACTGCTGCATGCACTTCCACCACTAACCGAAATTCCTGCAATGTCTAATTTAAATAATAACATTTCGCCAATTGGGCTTGGTGGGAAAGATGTATTTAAAACGGTGTAAAGTGAGTTTCCTTCAGCATCACCATTAAACTGAATACCAGGTATATTGGCCTTTAATTGCTCAATCATGTATTTTTTCAATGAGCTGATATGAGCCATTTCTTCGTCTAAGTGTGCATGAGCTTTTTCTAGTGCTTTGGTTAAACCCACTATTCCATAAACATTTTCAGTTCCTCCACGCATGTTTCTTTCTTGCGCACCACCAGTAATGAAAGGATGTATTTTAGCATTGCTACTTACATAAATAAATCCAGCACCTTTTGGACCATGAAATTTATGAGCTGCACAAGCTATAAAATGTACTTTTAACTTTTGAACATCAATTGGATAGTGGCCAATGGTTTGCACCGTATCGCTATGGAAAAATGCTTTGTATTGTTCGCATAAATTACCCACTCTTTCAGCGTCTAATAAATTACCAATTTCGTTGTTGGCATGCATTAAACTTACTAGAGCATTTGGATTATTTTGTAATAAATTTTCTAAATCTGTATAATCAATATGGCCATTTTCGGTTAATTTAACCAAATGCATTTTAACCAAACCGGCATGTGCTAATTCTTCAATTGTGTGTGAAACAGCGTGATGCTCAATGGCGGAAGTAATGATGTTTTGGATTTTAAAATCTTCAACAGTTTTTCTAATAGCCATATTATCGGCTTCGGTTCCGCCCGATGTAAAGAATATTTCGCCTGGTGAGCAATTAATTAATTTTGCAATTGTTCTGCGGCATTCTTCTATGATGGTACGAACTGTTCTACCGGTGGCATGTGTGCTACTTGGATTTCCGTATTCGTGCAACATTACTTGGTACATTGCATCAGCTACTTCTTTATCAAGAGGGGTAGTAGCAGCATTATCAAAATATATTCTTTCCATATTGAGTAAATAATCGAGCGAAAATAAATGATTAATTTATATTCACTAAATTTTTAAAAAATGATATTAGTTGTTTACTAATTGAGTGTATAAGTTCTTCAATTTAAAAGCTTCATTTTCCCAATTATAGGTTTGATTAGTAGCCTGTTGGCAGGCATTAATACAATTTTCATAAAATTCAGAATCGGTAAAAAGTTTTTCTATAGCAGTTGCAATTTGAATGGCATTGTTTAAATCCACTGGAATTCCAACTTGATGTTTATCGGTAACTTCAGTATAAATCCCACTATTGCAAAAAATTGAAGGTAAGGCAATTGCTAGGTATTCAAAAAACTTTCGTTCGTGGCTAACCAACATTTCAACCGGTTGGTTTTTTAAACAAATGCCTATTTTACATTGCATGCTTATTTTATAAGCAGTATCCATATCTAAATAACCATAAAAATGAATTTGGTTTTTAATGGTTTCAAAATTTGGATTGCTTTCAAAACTATGGTCAGTGCGGGCTCCAAAATAACCAACACAATGCAAATAGTAAGTTTTACCCTGCTGTTTTAATAAGTATAATGCATCAATCAAAGGATTGATATCGTAATACATATCTTTTATCATTCCTATATAAAAAATATGATTTCCGGGTAAAATATTCCTTTCAGTTACCATGTATTTATCCATTTGTTGGCTATCGGCAAAGTTTTGAATTACAGTATATTGATTTTCTTTTACATGAAAAATAGGTAAAAAACTATCATTGGCCACTACTGGAATATAATGAATAAAATTACTCGAAAATTTGAGCAACCTATCGTACAAACCAGCTATTGTTTCTTTTCTTTGCGCAGGAATCCAAGGCTTTAATAAAATATCTTGTTTGGTATTTTCATGAATATCGTAAATGACTTTTTTACCTAAAAATGAAAGTATTAAGCCAAAAGGTAACATTTCTGCATCGTGGATATGATATACATCGGCATTTTGTTTCATGGCTAAAGCAAAAACTTTAAAAATGGTTCCCAAAGCGCGTTGCATTCGATTTTTGGGTTTTGGAATACCAATAATTTGAACACCATTTTTTAAACCCGTAAAATTACCAATGGCAATAAGTGTTACATCAAAATATACGGCCATGCTCACACATTCTCTATAAAAAACGCGTGTATCTATAATGCTATGAACTGATGAAAAATGGCAGACTTTTAGTTTCAAACTTTATTCAGATATCAAAAAAGCAAAGCTAAAAAAAAATAATTCATGGCTGCTATTTATTCAAAAAAAGAAAATGATTGATATTCGGAGTTGATATCAAGCTGCCAAGCAAAATGGTTAATTCCATTACTAATAATAATTATTTTAGCTTTATATTGTTGGTTATAAAGTGCTAGTTGTAATGCTGTTTCGCTAGTTAAATTAACCGTAGGTGCTTTGCATTCAATTAAAATTTCAGGTTCTGCTTTATTGTTAAAAACCAAAATATCAAAACGTTTGAAACTATTTAAATAATTCAGCTTACGTTCAACTGCAATCAAAGTTTTATTATAATATTTGTGGTTCACTAAGTAATTTATAAGATGTTGCCTAACCCATTCTTCAGGAGTTAAGCTTACCAATTTGCGCCTAATGATGTCGTAAATAAACGGTTTTTCGTTTTGTTTGGTAATTTTAAATTGATATGTGGGTAAGTTTAGGTGCAAAGTTTTTTATACAAATGTTCACAAATGAAGTAAAAAGGCTCGAAAAAATTTAATTATTTGCAAACTTAAATTTAAAACAAAAAGTGGCTACCGATTTTACCAATCAATACAGCAAAATAATGCAAGACTTAAAAGCAAAAAAATTTGCTCCAGTTTATATTTTGCATGGCGAAGAAACTTATTTTGTAGATGCTATTAGTAGCTTTATAGAACATAATGCACTAACAGAGAGTGAAAAAGGATTTAATCAAACCATTTTTTATGCTAAGGATGTAGAACCAAATCAAGTTATAGAGGCTTCAAGACGTTTCCCTATGATGGCAGATCGACAGGTAATTATTGTTAAAGAAGCTCAAGGTTTTAAATCGCTAGATGCATTTGAACCTTATTTACTAAAACCAGTTCCAACCACTTTATTGGTTATTTGTATTAAAGGTAAAAAATTAGATAAAAGAACCAAGTTTTATAAAGAAGCTGCCAAACATGTGGCTTTTGAAAGCAGTAAACTTTACGAAAAAGATTTGATTCCATGGATAAAAAGTTATGTTCAAATGCATCATTTTAGCATTAACGAACGCTCTATCCAATTAATTGCAGATTCGCTTGGAAACGATTTATCAAAAATTGCCAACGAATTAGATAAACTTTTTATCAATAAAACTGGTATTGACAAAGAAATATCAGATAAAGATATTGAAACCTATATTGGAATAAGCAAAGATTTTAATCCTTTTGAACTATTAAGTGCCATATCTGCAAAAAACCCACAAAGAGCATTTAAAATTGGTCACCATTTGGCTAAAGCGAAAGATTTTTCAATTATTCCATTTGTAGCTTTATTGAGTAATATGTTTTCAAAAGGATATATTATCAAAAAAACCAATACCACAGATAAAAATACCATTTCAAAAGCATTTGGTTTGGGTTATTATCAAACGGACGATTATGTGAATTTGGTAAAAAATTTCAATTTGGGAGAAATTGAAAAGGTTATTTCAATTTGCTCGCAATATGATTTGAAAAGTAAAGGAATCAATACTGTAGCTATGACAAATCAAGAAATGCTGAAAGAAATTTTAGTCAAAATTTTATAACAAAAAACAAACGTACTTGCATTATTGTTATGTAATAGTTAATTATGCAACTATTAAGAGAAAATAAACAAATAAATAAAACAAATAAATAAACATGAAGAAAATTTTACTTTTAAGTTTTGCATTAGCCAGCACATTAGCTAATGCTCAAACTATTCAGAAGTCTAACCCTGCATATTCAAATATTGCAGTGCCGGCTAAAAAAAGTGTGACTGATGATGTTAAACCATCAGTTGTCAGGACTGATATCAACAAACGTCCAACAAGTTCAGCTACAGCACTTGGAAAAGGTGCAAGTTTTTCAAAAGCTACAAAAATTGGAGAAACTAGCAACAATCAGCAAACAAACGGTTCAATTTATACAAGAGTTTATTCATTTCCAAATGGTAAAGTATCAGCTACATGGACATCTTCGCAAGATGGTCCTGCTGTTGGATCTTCTTCTCGTGGATCTGGATATAACCATTTTAATGGAACTACATGGGGTAATTCAACCCAAGCATCTTTAAGAATTGACCCTGAGCGTACAGGTTTTCCTTGCTATGCATATAGCTCAGCAACAAATGAAGAAATGATTCTTTCTCATATTGTAAAAGCTCCTAATACACCAAATGCAGGTGCTGCTACTGGTTTAATGTTAAACCGTAAAACTGGTTTAGGTGCTGGTACTTGGACAGGAACTGCTGTATTAGATAGTTCAGATATTAAAATACCAGGTATTTTATGGAACAGAAGTGTTGTTTCGGGTAATTACTTACACGTATTTGCTTCATTTACAGATTCAGGTTCTACACAACCCAATAGAGTAGTAATAAATGGCATAAGAACACCACAAGTTTATTCTCGTTTAAATTTAACAAATAACACTTGGGAAGTAAAAAAAGTACTTTTACCGGGTTATACTTCAGATAGAATTTACAGCGGTGGTGGCGATAATTATGCCATGGATGCTAAAGGTAATAATGTAGCTATCTTAATTGGCGGATTATCTGATGATTTACAATTATACAAATCAGGTGATAATGGAAATACTTGGACAAAAACTATTATTGATTCATTCCCTGAGCCAGCATTTGATTATATCAAAACTATTGATACCACTTATTCAAATGATGGTAGTGTAAGTGTAACTTTAGATGGAAATGGAAACGCTCATTGTTTTTGGGCTTTAGGTAGAATGATTAGAACTGAAGGTACTGCTAATGGTTCATATTCTTATTTCCCTGGACAAAATGATATCTTATATTGGAGAGAAGGTACTCCAGTTGACAGTATTAAATCAGTAGCACAATCACCAGATCTTGACGGTAATGGCCAATTAGATTTAGGAACAAACTGGAGAGCTGACGGTACTCGTTATTTTAGTAATTCAATATCTACTATGCCTCATTCAATGAGTATGGGTGATACCATTTTTATGATTTTTTCTGGAATGACAGAAAATGATGTGGATGCAAATGGAAAAAACTTTAGAGATGTATTTTTAGCTTACTCTACTAATGCAGGTGTTAGTTGGTCTAAAATGGTTAATTTAACTCAATTTATTGGTTTCAATCAAGAACAAATTTATGCTAGTATTTCTCCAACTTCAACTGATGGAAATTTACACTTGGTATTTACTCAAAGTTCATCAATTGGAGCATACGATGCTACAGACAATCCTGATGCTGGTTTAGTTGTTTACGATATTATGCACTTAAGTGTACCTATAACTAGTATTTTTGAAGGTACAGTTGGTATTAATAATGTTAAAAATGAAGTGTTTAATGTAATCAATAACTACCCTAATCCTTTTAAAGGATCAACTAATATTGGTGTTAATTTTGCAAAAAGTGCAAATGTTACTGTAAAAGTAATGAGTGTTACTGGTCAAGAAGTTTACAGCCAAACTTTCGAAAAAATACCAGCTGGTTTAAATAACTTAGAACTTAACTTAGGCAATATTTCTGCAGGAGTTTATTTTTACAGCATTGAAGCTAATGGATTTAAAAGTACAGGCAAAATGATTGCTGAGTAATTTTAGTAATATTATAAATAAAAATGCCTCCAGAAATTATTTTTCTGGAGGCATTTTTTATAATAATTAGTTGTAAATTTTTAATCAAGATAAAATTGATAAGATATTATTTAATAATTTTTCTAGCATTTAAATTTAAAAAACTATAATTTTTAATAACAAAAAAGCCATTTCAAAATAGAAATGGCTTTTTTGTTATTACTTAACTAAGCATCTATCTTAGCATATTTTGCATTGGCTTCAATAAATTCTCTACGTGGAGGAACTTCATCGCCCATTAACATACTAAAAATTCTATCCGCTTCTACTGCACTATCTAGCGTAACTTGTTTTAAAGTGCGAGTATCTGGATTCATGGTTGTACTCCATAATTGCTCAGCATTCATCTCACCTAAACCCTTATAACGTTGAATTCCTACTGTATCAGGATTAGCACCTTTGGCAATTCTCATTACAGCATCAGCACGTTGAGCTTCAGTCCAGCAATATTCCTCGTCTTTTCCCTTTTTAACTAAATACAAAGGTGGTTGTGCTATATAAACGTATCCAAACTCTAACAACTCTTTCATGTAACGGAAGAATAATGTTAAAATTAAGGTACGAATATGGCTACCATCCACGTCCGCATCGGTCATGATAATGATTTTATGGTAACGCAGTTTGTCAAGGTTTAACGCTTTAAGGTCATCAGCAGTTCCAATGGTTACGCCTAAACCAGTAAACATATTTTTTATTTCTTCGTTCTCGTAGATTTTATGCTCCATGGCTTTTTCTACGTTCAAAATTTTACCACGTAAAGGTAAGATAGCTTGGAAAACACGGTTCCTACCTTGTTTTGCAGTTCCTCCTGCCGAATCACCCTCCACCAAGTATATTTCGCATTGTGCTGGATCTGTTTCTTGACAATCAGCTAATTTTCCAGGTAATCCACTTCCGCTCATAGCACCTTTACGTTGCACCATTTCGCGAGCTTTTTTAGCAGCAGCACGAGCTGTTGCAGCTAAAATTACTTTTTGAACAATCATTTTAGCCTCTTTTGGATTTTCTTCCAAATAGTTGGTTAACATTTCGCCTACACATTGGTCAACAGCACCAGTAACATCACTATTACCAAGTTTAGTTTTGGTTTGACCTTCAAATTGAGGCTCTTGAACCTTAACCGAAATAACACCTGTTAAACCTTCTCTAAAGTCATCACCTGAAATTTCGATTTTTACATTTTTTAACAAACCTTCTTTATCAGCATAAGCTTTTAAAGTACGCGTTAAAGCACGTCTAAAACCAGCAACGTGAGTTCCTCCTTCAATGGTATTGATATTATTTACATATGAGTGTAAATTTTCCGTATAACCCGTATTGTAAGTCATAGCAACTTCAACTGGAACACCATTTTTTTCACCTTCTACATAAATTGGTTCAGGAATAATTTTTTCTCTGGTTCCATCTAAATATAAAGCAAACTCGCGTAATCCACCTTCGCTATGGAAAGTTTCTTCTTTAAATTTACCTTCTTCATCTGGACGTAAATCTTTTAAATGAATAGTAATACCTTTATTTAAAAAAGATAATTCGCGCAAACGAGCAGCAATTGTATCGTATTTGTACTCTAGTGTAGTAAAAATGCTTCCATCAGGTTCAAAATAAACAGTTGTACCATTTTTTTCAGTTTCACCAATTATCTTTACATCATACAATGGTTTGCCACAAGAGTATTCTTGTTGCCAAATTTTTCCATCACGATGCACAGTTGCACGTAACAGTGTAGAAAGCGCATTCACACAACTAACACCCACACCATGCAAACCACCAGAAACTTTATAAGTATCTTTATCAAATTTACCACCTGCGTGTAAAACAGTCATTACCACTTCTAATGCCGATTTACCTTCTTTAGCATGCATGCCAGTAGGAATACCGCGTCCATCATCTTCAACTGTAATTGATTCGCCAGGATTAATAGTAACTGTAATATTTTTACAATAGCCAGCTAAAGCCTCATCAATTGAGTTATCAACTACCTCGTAAACCAAATGGTGTAATCCACGCACCCCAACATCGCCTATGTACATTGCAGGACGCTTACGCACTGCTTCTAAACCTTCTAATACCTGAATATTATCGGCTGAATAATTACTTTTATCTTCCATCAAATTTATTTAAAATATTTTAGTTTAAATAGTTTGTAAATATATATCAAAACGGCTTGTTTTCCTATTGTTTTAGGTTTTAATTGGCGGCTGTTTTTCCACAAATTATCACCGATATTTTTTATTTATGAAATTTAAAATTAGAAGATTTTAAAGATTGAAAAATTTAATAAAATGAACAGTGTTTTAAAATATAGCAATTTGTAACTTATACTATTGTTTTAAATTCCTATTTTATTTTTTTCAGTTTGTTATATTTGCATTAAATGAAAAGAAACAAATTTTTAGAGACCAGACCTGTTAAATGGCTTTACCGCTTAACGCAAAGCACCTCATTTCCTGGTAACAAAAATATTTCATTATATGCTGTTTTAGAGTTTTTTGTGCGTTCTGTTTCTAAAAAAGACATCCAAATGCGAAGCTCTGCACTTTCGTTTACTTTTTTCTTGGCATTATTTCCAACTGTAATTTTCTTTTTTACTGTAATTGCTTATTTACCAGTAAAACAAGATCATGATAAGATTTTATTTTTTATATCTACCTTAATTCCTAAAAGTGCTTACGAAACCATAAAAGATACTTTGGAAGATATTTTAAAACATCAACGTGGTGATTTATTATCATTCGGTTTTTTATCTGCTATCTATTTTTCCACCAATGGATTTCATTCATTAATGAATTCGTTAAATAAATACAGCAATACTACTGAAACCAGACCATTTTGGAAACAACGTATGGTAGCAATTGGTTTGGCTGTGTTTGTAGCTGTCACCATTTTTGTTTCGGTTACTTTAATTACAGGAGCAAGTTTTGGTATAAAATGGCTTGATAAAAAAGATATTATAGCGCACTCCGTTGCTAAGTTTGGTTTGCAATCATTAAATTATTTGGTGGCTGCGGCCATTTGTTTAAGTATTGTTTCGGCTATATTTTATTATGCACCAGCTAAGGTAAGGAAATGGAAATTTTTTTCAGCAGGGGCTTTATTTAGTTGTGCCATTATTTTAATTACCACAACAGGTTTTTCGTTTTATGTAAATCATTTTAACGCTTATAATAAAGTGTATGGTTCCATTGGAGTTTTAATTGTTATAATGATGCTAATATACATCAATACCTTTATATTATTACTTGGTTACGAGCTTAACGTGGCTCTTGATGCTGCTAACGAACATTATAAAAAACAAAGTGCTTATTTGGCCAAGAAAAATAATATTGTGGTGTATTTAGATGATACCATAAAAACAGAATGATAGATGATTTATTTGAAGTAGGAAGTACCAAAACATTTACCAAAATAGTTTTAAATGAAGATTGTGCTTCGTTTGAAAGTGGAAATGTGCACCCAGTTTATGCCACTTTTGCTTTAGGGCGCGATGCCGAATGGGCTTGTAGGTTATTTGTATTGGAAATGAAGGAAGCTCACGAAGAAGGAATTGGTACTTTTTTAACCATTAACCATAAAAGTCCTGCCTTAGTTGGTTCAACCGTTGTTATAACAGCCACTGTAAAGAGCATTCAAAAAAACGAAATCATTTGCATGTATAAGGTACAAGTAGGCGATAGAATTATTGCCGAAGGCGAGCAAGGTCAAAAAATTATTGCCAAACAAAAGTTGGATGCTCTATTTGATAGTTTGAAGTAATAGCCACAGATTCCGCAGATTTTAATGATTCTAAATTAACTTTTTACTTAAACACTCCACAACTTTAACACTTCGAACTTTTATTACTTCGCACTTTTGTCATTCCCCACTTCGCACTCACATTACATAATCAAAATGCCATTTTTATCAATGATGTTGATATGACTTAATCGGCTTTTTTGAATGGTATTTTCCACAAAAATAAACTTACGGTCATATATTTTTCCATCTAGGTAAAAGCTAACCCAATACTCGTTATTTAATATAAACACATCTTCGTGAATGGCTTCAATTTTACCATAGTCCAAAGCATCAATTTCTTTTAAAAAATGGCGTAAAGCACTTGTTTTAACATCTTCGTCATCTATGGTTCCGTATCCTTTGCTGCTTACCAATACACCACTAATCAAAGCGTTGTTGAAGTTAATTAAATATACATTCCATACATGTGCTCCCTCTTCATTGAGTTCATAAACTGCGGCTACACCAACTCCATCAAATTCTGGTTCTATTATATCTTTAAGCATGTTTTTCTAATTTTAAAAATGGATATTTTTCCATTAAATTTTGGCGCAAATTAAGGATTTGTTCTTCAAATTTTTTATAACTTAAACTGTCGGTATGCAAAGGTTTGTGATTGGTTAACAAGATGTATTTTTCAAAGTCTACAATAAATTGTTTAGTTGGTTCTGTTAAACAAGTATTTACAAATTTTTGCCAAACGTAATCAATAGCTAATTCATTTGGGTGCACTAAATCGGCCTTGTAAAACCTATAATCGCGCAATTCATCCATCACAATTTCGTACGCAGGAAAATAAAAACAATCAGTAGGGTGTTGATTAATAATATTGTAAACTAATTGGTGTAAAACAGCTTTGCTTACATTATTTTCATACAAACCATCGCGCACATATCGCACAGGACTCACGGAAAAAAGTATTTTTATATTTGGATTTACTGCCTTTAGCTTGATATAAAAATTCTCAAATTCAGCATTTAAGTAATGGGTGTTTAAAAGAATTTTGTTAAACAATTTCCTATCCATTTTATGGTTATTAGCTACTATTTCGTTAGTGGGTTCATATTTATAAACCCATGCAGAACCAAAGGTAATAAACAAGTAATCAGCTTTTAATAATGCTTGGTGAGCATTGCTTATAGAGTTATTTATTTTATCTAAAACTTGTTGTTTGTTAGCGCCCGAAAAACTGCCATGGTGCTGCATGCTGTGCCATAATCCATCAAATTGAACCAACTGACTTGCTGTTAAATTATTGTTAGCTAAATAACTAGTTAACTGCATAAAAATAGAGCTAGGGTTAAACACTATTCCATTAGGATTTACCAATATGTTGAACTGAAATTGCTGTAGTTTTTGAGCAATGTTTTCAGCAAAACACGAACCAATGCTGAGTATGTTATTGCTAATGTTTATCGGCTCTAAAAGCGGTTTTGGATTGTAATCTAATTGTAATTTCATTTGTTTATAGAAACAAGCTAAACCTAAAAGTAAACCTATACGTTAATTGTATTAATTAATTGTAAACTTCTTGCTTGTTTATTGTTCAAATTTATACAATTAACAAGTGTTTAAAAGTTTATTGCCAAATTTAATTGATATAACTACATTTTTGATAAACACACTTTAACTGAAATACGATTATGGCTAAGAAAACGATTGCAAAAAAAGCTGTTAAAAAAGTTGCAGCTAAAAAAATTCCCTCAAAAAAAGTAAGTGCTAAAAAAGCTGTTTCGGTTAATAAAACTGAACCTCAAAAGAAAATTTTTGTATTAGATACATCAGTTATTTTATTTGACCATAATGCCATAAAAAATTTTCAAGAGCACAATGTGGCCATACCAATTACGGTGCTTGAAGAATTGGATAATTTTAAAAAAGGAAATGACACCATCAACTTTGAAGCACGCGAGTTTATAAGGTATTTAGATAAACTTTCTGGCCAATACACCATTCAGAATTGGATGCCAATTAACGGGCCTAAGCGCGGAAACTTTAGGGTAATCATGAACGAAAAACCTAAAAGTATTGATGCGCAAATTGTATTTGGTGAAAGAAAAGCAGACCATAAAATTATTAATGCAGCCATAGTAATGAAGGAAGAAAATCCTGATTGTAAAGTGGTATTGATTACTAAAGATGTAAACCTACGTTTAAAAGCAAAATCGCTTAATCTATTAGCCGAGGATTACGAAACAGGTAAGATCAAGAACTTAGAAGGATTGTATTCGGGTAACTCCATTATTGAAAAAGTAAAATCAACTATTATTGATGAAATATATGCTAAAGGATTAATCAATTATGAGTTTGTAATGAAAAAGAAACCAAGGGCGAATCATTATTTTATTTTAAAAAATGAACGCAGTTCGGTATTGTGTTATTACGAAGCAGAAACCGAAAATTTGGTGAGGGTTGATAAGCAAAACGGGCATGGAATTAAGCCTAGAAATGCAGAACAAGCCTTTGCATTAAATGCCATTTTAAATCCTAAAGTTAGTTTGGTTACCATACAAGGTATGGCTGGGACAGGTAAAACTTTATTGGCATTGGCAGGAGCTTTACATCAACGTTCTGATTATCGACAAATATATTTGGCAAGGCCAATTATTCCGCTTGGTAACCGCGATATTGGTTATTTACCTGGCGATATCAAATCAAAGATAAATCCTTACATGGAACCGCTTTGGGATAATTTAAAAATGATTCAAAATCAATGGAAAGAAACTGATAAGGAATACCAAAAATTAACCGAAATGGTAAACAATGAAAAGATTGTTATTTCGCCACTGGCTTATATACGTGGTAGGAGTTTGTCGAATATTATTTTTATAATTGATGAAGCGCAAAACCTTACTCCGCTTGAGGTAAGAACTATAATAACTAGGGCAGGAGAGGGCACTAAAATTATTTTTACTGGTGATATTCATCAAATAGATACACCTTATTTGGATTCACAATCAAATGGACTTTCGTACTTAATGGATAGAATAAAAGATAATAGCATGTATGCACATATCACGCTAGAAAAAGGCGAGAGAAGCGAGCTTGCCAACTTAGCCAATGAGTTTTTGTAATTAATGTGAAAATAAGGTCGTCCCTACGGGACTTTGTTAATTCCATTGATTTCTTTCTAGCATAAGTTCGCCTCTACGAGGCTTTATTTTCCTTTAATTATTTTTGTATTTCTTTCTTAATAAATTATTGTATTGAATATTATTATAAATGAATAATCCCGTAGGGATTAACTTATGGTAGAAAAGGTTACTTCCAGAAAATTAAGCCCTGTAAGGGCGACCTTATTCTGTGATTGGTCGACCCTACGGGACTTTGTTAATTCCATTGATTTCTTTCTAACATAAGTTCGCCTCTACGAGGCTTTATTTCTTGTTTAATTATCAAATTTTATTATAATTGAAATAACAAATTTGTTAAACAATGGCTAACACTTATTCTCAATTAAATATTCATTGTGTATTTGCGGTAAAAGGTCGCGAGAACTTAATCACTGCTAATTTTCGTGATGATTTACATCGTTATATGTCTGGTGTTTTGAAGAATGATGGGTCTTATCCTCTTGCGGTTAATGGTTGGAAAGATCACGTTCATGTTTTTTTGAATTGCCTGTTACACTTAGTGTTTCTAAACAAATGCAAATGTTAAAATCAACTTCTTCAAAATGGATTAACGACAATCAATTAGTTAAAGGCAAATTTGGTTGGCAAGAAGGTTATGGAGCTTTTTCATATTCTCATTCGCAACGCGATGACGTGATTAAGTATATTATTAATCAAGAACAGCATCATAAAAATCAAACTTTTAAGGAAGAATATTTAGGATTACTAAAAAAGTTTAATATTGATTTTGACGTTAAATATGTATTTGAATTTTTTGAATAATAATCAATCTACTTTTCAAGGATGATTTTGCTCCATGCAAAGTCATCCTTTTTTATTTTCCAAATAAATCCATCTAAAACATAATGAACTATTTGAGGTAATGAAAGCAGCGGTACCAACCAAGTTAAATGAACTGAAAAATCGTATTTACCAAACTGGTAAAAAACACTGAAAAAACCTTTGTTTTCGTTCCAAACCATTGCATCCCACAAACCTTCTTCTACATAACCTAATACCAAAACAATTCCGATAAAAAGTATAATACCATGCAGGCTAAAAATAAGTTTATAGCTGCTATTATTGCTTTGTTTTATGGATGTTTTTCGTCCCCAAGCCCACACCAATGCCATGTATGGTATGCCATGAGCCACCACATTTAACAAGGTGAAAATCAAATCGGAATTGAAATACACAATGCCAAAATACCATGAAAGTACTGTTCCTAAAATAACACCATTCTTAGGTACATTCACATATTTGTGTTTAACTAAAACCCAAATTTCTTTAGCTAAATAAGCTATAATTATAAGGTAATAAATAACAAATAAATAAGGCAAAATATTTTGAAAAGGAATAAAATAAAAATCGTCATCCACAAACCAATTAAAGTTTTTCAGGCCGCTTAAATGCCAATAAATAATGGGAAAAATGGTGGATGTGTAAATGCATAAAGTATCGAGCCAAGCATGTTGATTAATGGCATTTTTACTGTATAATCTTATAAAACCATATTGCTGCCTGATGAAATGATAAACAGCTAAATAAGCTAGTACTCTCCAAAAATAAACTTGTCCAAATGAGCATAAAATAACACCAATTGCAAAGCATAAAACAGGAATGGCTTTTAGCAAAATGCTATGAATAACAATTGCATTTTTATCGAAATAAGTGCGGTATAAAGTGGTGTACACATGCGATACATCAATACACAAAACCAATGCTACCCACCAAGCCAATGAAACAGTTCCATCTTTAGGTAAAAACATGCTAATAAACAATGCCACAAATGGTGGTGCGATGATAAACAAAGTATCAAAAAAACGGTTGTATATCCACGGTTGTTTAGGCATTGGCTAACGATTTAATTACTTGTGCTGCTGTTTTATTTCCTTGAAAAAAGGCTTCTTCAAAAATAGAAATTCCGCTTAAATCAGAATGAGCAAAGAATGTATTTTGATTGATTCCTTCGGTAAAAATGAGTTTTTTTAAATGTTTACGTAAACCTACAGTTGGCCTTATCATGCTATGCCCCCAAATTTTTATATCAATATGGGTTACATGATTTATTAAACTTGGATGCGCTTGTTTTAGTTCTTCAAAAATAATATCTAACCATTGTTCGTAGCTTTTTTCATAAGCTTCTTCCCTTGCTTCTTTGGGTTGTTTAGTGTTTAATGGTAAATAAAAAGTAAGCACTTGCTGAGGTTTTTGCGTTTGCAATAATTGATGCGAAGCATTAACATAACCCAAAGAATTACTACCAAATATAACATTATCCCAACTCATGGGTTGGCCTTCAGTTCCTTCGGTGTAGGCGTTAACAGTTAGGTTTGCTACCATCCAAGGTGAATAAGTAAATGGAGAATTTTCAATTTCAGGATAGTTTTTCACAACCCGTTTATTTACAAATTGCGGAGCACAAACAATTACTTTTTTGGCTATAATTTTTTTAGTTGTGTTGGTTTCAAAACAATGGTAATTAACTTCTACTTGTTGTAGGTTCGTTATTATTTCATACACCAATTTATTTTTTTGAATATGCGTTTGTAAAGTGCTAGCTAATTTTTGAGCTAAAAAAGCATTTCCTTCGGGCCAAGTTAATACAGTATCGCCTTCGGTATTGCCCGAAACACCTTTACGCCCAGCAAAATAATGTATGCCTGACCATGCTGAAGCGTCTTTTAAATTGGTTCCATAATCATCGCTTACGCAATAGTTTAAGTACCAAAACAGCGCTTTGGTTTTAAATCCTTTTTGTTTCAAAAAATCGTAAAACGAAATATTGTCTAAATCTGTGTAAGTACTATCAGTTGTGCTATAAAAATTAGGAATAGTAAATGCAGGTTTGCCATCATTGCCAATAGCAGCTTTATAACTTTTTATTAAAGCAAAAAAGGCATCAATTTCTTTTCTTTCTTCGCTTGAAATACCAATGTTTGGAATTAAACCATCTTGCCAATAACCATTTATAAATAAACGCTCTTCAGGTTCTGCACACACATATTCTTCGTTGTAATGAGGAATACCTTTATCGTCTATTTTAGTGATTATTTGATGCTCTTGTAAAAAGGTTAAAAGTTCTTTATCGTCTATATTGGGAATAGGCAAATAATGTGCTGCCCAAGGATAAGCACTTACTTCATTTTTTCCATTAATGGCATTGCCTCCAATAGTATCATCTAGTTCTAAAATGGTAAAATTGGTAATATTATTTTGCTGTAATTTTCGAGCTGCAGTTAAAGCAGAAATTCCACTTCCAACTATTACCACATCAAAGTAATTGGTTTGTGTGGGTTTGGAAAATTTTCCTTCTCGTAGTAAATGTCCTCGCTTGTTATTACCAGTTAAAATTTTCCCTTTTATGCGCGCATATTTATTATTTGGTTGGCATGCCCAATTACCCATTGCGCTAGCACCAAACAGTAAAACCATTTGCTTAATAAATTTACGCCTATTGTTCATTTTTTATTGCTGATAATGTTTCCAATCTTCATCAAAATAATGAACCAAAACTTGATTATTTAGCTTGTTAACCTCTGTATAAACACTGTCCATGTCTTTTGGAAAAACAAGCATTTGTTCAAATACATTTTTGGTAATAAATTTAAAACTAGAATCAAAGTTTTGTGGAGCTTTAAAGGTTTTGTTTTTTAAAGCTAAAATATAGCCCCATTCGCCAAACGATGGCACATAATTATGATATGGAAGGGTTTTAAAACCAACTGACTGCATGGTATGATTGATACACCAAAACGATTTACGAGCCACATAAGGCGATGTGGATTGTACCACACAAACACCATAGTTTTGTAAAGCATTGATTAAATAACTATAAAACACATTGCTGTAAAGTTTACCTACCGAAAAATTAGACGGATCTGGGAAATCAACAATGATTACATCATACAATTTATTATTTGCTTTAAGCCATAAAAATGCATCCATGTTTTTTACCGTAACTTTTGGATGTGTAAGCGAGCCATTGTTTAAACTTTTTAGCATAGAATTATGGCTAAAAAGTTCCGTCATTCCTTGGTCTAAGTCAACCAAAGTTATAGAATCAATATCAGGATATTTCAATAATTCGCGCACAGCCAAACCATCGCCACCACCTAAAACCAACACTTGTTTTTTACTGCTAGCTTGCTGCATGGCAGGATGAACCAATGCCTCGTGGTAACGGTATTCATCGGCTGAATTAAACTGTAAGTTCCCGTTTAAGTATAACTTGTATTGGTTATTATTGGCTGTTAAAACTATGCGTTGATATGGAGTTGATTTAGTATAAATTATCTTTTCTTGGAATAAGGTTGATTCTGTCCAGTTAACCAAATTATTAGCATTGATAAAAGCAATGATAAGCCCAATAAAACTCATGGTAGCTAACGAAAATAAACTTTTAGCCCAGGCAATTTCGTTTTTAAATTTATAGCAAACCCAATAAGCTACGCCAATATTGAGCATACCAAAAAAGAACGATGTACGCATTAAGCCAAGTTTTGGAACTAACCAAATTGGAAATATAATGGAGGCTAACAAAGCACCAATATAATCGAAGGTAAATACCTTTGAAACCAAATCTTTAAACTCATAACGACCTTCTAAAATGCGCATGAGCAAAGGAATTTCGAGTCCAACTAAAATACCAGTTAGCGATACCAAAACATATAATACCAATTGAAAATAATCAACTTGGGCAAATAATGCAAAAAGTACAAGCGAGCTAAAACCGCCCACCAATCCTACTAATATTTCAATTTGAACAAACCATGCTAATAAATTTTTACTGAAAAATTTAGAAACATAAGAGCCAATTCCCATTGAAAATAAATACACGCCAATAATGGTTGAAAATTGGGTAACAGAGTCGCCCAACAAGTAACTAGCGGCTGTGCCAGCTACTAACTCGTAAATTAAACCACAGGTGGCAACAATAAAAATAGAAACCAAAAGCAGCATGGGCGAACCCATGGGCGGCTTTGGTGTTTTGGTTTCATTATCCATGAATGGCGGTAGCTATAATAATAGCAATAGCTAAAATAAACGACCCCGATACAATGGCTAAGGCTGTGTTTTGTTTTTCAATAATTTCTTTTCTTAAATTTTCCGGTGTTATTTTTTCAAAAATTACATAAGCAATTACCAAAATAGCAATGCCAATAACTGAGTAAACAACTGAACCCAAAATGCTTTTTAAACTAATTAATTCTTCCATATTATTTATTTTTATTTGTGATGAAATCCACTTCCTATTCTAGTTCTACCCGATGAAGTTCTTTCATTATCTTGAACTACTTTATCTGAGTTATAAATACGCCACCCTGTTGCGTTAGCATAAACTAACCAAAGTGCAATTACACCCAAAATAGAGGCAAAAATAATTGTATTTTGTTTTTCTTTCATTCTTCTAACTTAGTTACATAAGGTGAATCAAAATTACTTTCCATCCAGCGTTTGCTTTCAAAAATTCTAAATCTCAAATAGTGTATAATTATTAAAATAATACCTACTAATATTGTTACCCAAAAATTACTCCACATAGCTACATCTTTATAAACCCATATTTCGAAACTATTATTTTCTTTAACAATGCTTCCCCATTCAGGATATAAGTTGATATGATATGTTCCAGCTGGTACTTGCGACATAAAAACACTTTCTGATTTAGAACCTTCGCTCCACGATTCGCCTTCGTCTACACCACTATAAAACTCTATGGTTTTATCTACTTCAAATCTATCTCCCGTGGTGTGGTTAATCAGTTCTATAGTTACTCCAAACCAATCGTTATTTACATTCGAAACTAAGTCAAATTGTAAGGCAGTAGGAGCATCAGTTATTTGAAAAGTATTACTCACCAAAACCTTGGTTGAATCATTCATATTGCTTTGTGCAAATGCTTCTTGATAAACACGATTGGAAGTATTGGTAAGTGCAAAATAATATTGAATTACAAAAAGTAATATAAAAAAACCAAAACAAATTTTTGTAAATAATGAATAATTGAGTCCTAAAAACATAGTCTGCGTTGCTCCAGTACCAATTTGTTCTGGAATTACAGCTAGTTCAAATGCTTTTTCAACTTGTTTTGGTAAAATACACCTGCCATGATAATAACGAGCTTCATTTTTATCGCTTTCGTAAATTAAAATATATGGTGGGGCAATAAACTCACTTACTTTACTTACTGAATCGTTTACAATTTGATAACTAAATTCGCCTTGAGCCAAAAGTAAATCTACTTTGTACTTGTTAAATATATGGTAAGTACTGCCTTCGTAATTTATAGAGCTATTAAATGTTTTTATTTCATCAAAATAATCAATTTCTTCAATCAAATTATAGTGTCCATTAAACTCACTTAAAGTTACTATTTTACCATCTTCACCTCTTAAATAATATTCTTTCCATCTGTAAGAAGTTCCTTCTTCGCATTTTAATAAAGTGCCAACAACAGTATAGATTTTACCTTCAATTTCACCTTTGCTTCCTATCGGAATATCTAAATCTGCTGGTTTTTTAAATTGATTTTTTAGCTTTAAATTTCTTTGTTTATCAAAAACAAAATGACTTTGACAATTGCTACAAACTAAGCTAAAAGCCTTACCTTTTAAATAGTTGCTAATAGGCTTGGCACAAGTTGCGCAGTTAATGGTGCTAAGCTCTGTATTTTGCTTTGCAGGATTTGTAATAACCAAATCTTTAAATTCAATAAAATTACCAGAATAAAGGGTAGGTATTTTATCAAAACTACTTTGTATAAAAGCAAACTCATTGTCTGCATTGGTCAATTCTACAGCTTCAAAAGTTTCAAAATCAATTGTTTCTAATGCAATTTCACCACTTATTAGGGTATTGAAATTACGGTAAATAGCTTTTACCTGAAACTCTGAATTATAGGGACTTATGTTTAATTTTTTACTAGGTTTTATATTACTAAGTAACTTTTTTTCTATTGGATTTAAGTTTTTAAATACCAATGCATAACCGTTAATAAACTCAAATAAGTAATAAAGTAATCCAGTATTATTTACCAGCACCCATTTGGTAATAATGGTATTATCTAGTTGATACCTAACTTTTCCAACTACAGTATAAATTTCGTTTTTAAAAGTAATTTTACTTCCAAAATTTACTCGCGAACCATCATCGGGCATGGGTTGGTAAGCAGTTGGGGCTATGGTGTTGTAATCAATATTTGGCCTTAAACCTACATGGCATTTGGGGCAAACAAATTCGTCAATTAAATTGCTACTAAAAGTATGCTGAAGCTTACAAAACGGACAAGTTACAGATTGATTCATGTTAGCGTTCAATGGCATTATATTGTTCAACTTCAGCGTTAAAAAAGGTTTTTACAGCTTCAAAAATTTGTGTTACTTTATGGCTATTATCGTTTTTAAAATTCGATAAAAACACATCGAAAGTAGCAATGCCATACTCAGGCCAAGTATGAATGCTTAAATGCGATTCAGTTAAGCAAACATTTGCAGTGTAACCAAACTCAGGAAACGAGTGGTAAGTATCGCCCACATTGGTTAATTGATGGGTAATAATTAAATTGTTTACCAATTCTTTAAAAGGCTCATAATTAATTAATAACGTGGTGTTATCAACCTTAAACGTGGCCATAATATGTAAGCCTTTAGTGTACATCAGGTTGATTGTTTTTATATTGTTTTAAAAAATAGGTTTTACCAAAATCTTTAATAAAATCAAGTTGGATAATAATAGCTATATAACTTAAAAATAAGCAAATAGCCAAAATGTATACTTCAATTCCATCAGTATTGATAACGCGCGAAGGCATTTCCATAATTTGTGAACCAATTTCTACAAATAATCCCATTAGCAGAATACCCATTCCATTGTGATGCGCTATTAAGTTTAAGTAAGTTTCAAGTACTGTTGGTTCAGCTTGTTCTTTTTGATTGCGCTTGTGCGATAAATGAATCAAGGTTTCTCTTTCTTCAAAAAATACACCTGCTGCCACTAATATGCCGCCATATCCATCAATTAATTCTTGCATTTCACCAATTTCTTCCAAAGTTGGATTGGCTTTCCAATAATTAAACACAAAATGGGTTAGTTCAGCCACTAAGGGCAGCGAGGTAATGAGCATTATCATGCATATAATAAGCATCATTTCGCGCGAACTAATAACTATAAAAAATTTGCTTAGTAAGTTTTTATACATTTAAAAATATTAGGTTCACAATTATATTAAAATATTTATAATCTAAATCTATTTTTTTTGTTTGCTACCTTTAAACTTACAAAAACTATATTTGTGGCCTTATATTCACTAAAAGCCAAATGACCTTTTCATTTTCCGATATTACCACCATTAGTTTAACCCTTTTTGCCATTATTGATGTGGTAGGAGCGTTGCCATTAATTATTACCATCAAAGCAAAACAACAACATTTAGATAGTGGTAAAGCTACTTTGGCTGCTGGTGGATTAATGGTTTTATTTTTAATAGTAGGCGATACCTTATTAAGTGCCATTGGTGTAGATTTACCTTCGTTTGCAGTAGCAGGTTCAATTGTAATTTTTATTTTAGGTTTAGAAATGATTTTAGGAATTGATATTTTTAGGCAAGACCCTAACGATTCGAACGGCAGCATTATTCCAATTGCTTTCCCCATCATAGCTGGTTCGGGCACATTAACTACCATTATTTCCATGAAGGCTGTTTATGAATTTCAAAATATATTGGTTGCCATATTGTTGAACCTCATTTTGGTTTATGCGGTTTTACGTTCAACCACTTTTTTAGAACGCATTTTAGGCAAAGCAGGTTTGGGTTTAATACGTAAGTTTTTTGGTGTTATATTAATTTCTATTGCAGTTAAAATTTTCAAATCAAACTTTTTAGGGTTATGATACAAAAGTTTTATAATGCTCAAAAAGCACAAAGTTTTTTGTTTTTATTATTAGGAATTTTTGCTACTGCACTTGCTGTTTATTTTTTCATTGCTAGTATTAACGCTATTTCTTTAGGATTTGCAATTCCTTTTTTTGTATTTGGATTATTTCAAATAATTTTTGGGTATCAAACTTTTTCTAAAACTAACTCTATGTGTGATTTTGCAATATCATCTGCTAAAGAAAATATACAGCAAATTATAACCATTGAAATACCTAGAATTAATAAAATACTTACTGATTACAACCGTAAAAACTATGTTTTTTTAGGTTTAAATGCTTTATCAATAGTATTGTTTACAGTTTTTGCCAATACTCCAATGGTTAAAGGCATTGGATTGGCTTTATTTGTGCAATCGCTTATACATATTTCGTCACTTTATTTTGAAAACAACCGCAGCCAAATTTATTTTAAATGGCTCAACGATTATTATAACTAAAAACCTATTATTTATATGACATTACCATCCAACTTTGTGTTAATTATTGGCCTTATTTTACTTATAATAACGGTAGTTTATTTTTTATTGCCAAGGCTTAATTTGGGTAGATATACCAATGCGTATTTAAAAACTGTCATTGCTTGGTGCGCTATTGGATACGTAGCCTTTGATCAATACAATAAAGGCAGCAACCTGACCATTGTATTTGTATTAATTATAGGTGCTTTGGTATTTGCCTACACAGCTTTTAACGCTAAGGAAAAGAAATAAAAAAAGCCCAACTTCAAGTTGAGCTTTTTTAATGATTGCAATAAAAAGTAAATATTAATTAACTACCCAAGTTTCGTTACCTGCTATCAGTTTATCTAAATCGCCCAAGCCTTTAGCCATTGCTGCATCCATTTGATTATTGAACAATTCGTCAAAAGTATTTTTGTTTGAATTAACATAAAATACGCCAAACGGACGTGGTTTATGGTCAGGATGAGTTGGATCATCGTAAAAGCGTGAAAGAATGGTGGCTTTTACTAAATCTGTTTCATCGTGAATCCATAAATCGTTGGCGGAAACATCAGCTAAATTTACAATGATTGGTTTAAAACCATCAAGCATAATTCCTTTATCATCGTTAGCGCCAAAAATTAATGGTTTCCCATTTTCCATTAGCAATATATTTTCTTTTTTGCTTCCTTTTTCAGTATAAACCTCAAAGGCACCATCGTTAAATACATTACAGTTTTGGTAAATTTCTACCATGGAAGTTCCTTTATGTTCGTAACCTCTTTTTATAACTGCTTGTTGGTGTTTTGGATCTCTATCTAACGTACGAGCTACAAAAGTAGCATCAGCACCTAATGCCAAAGCAATGGGGTTAAACGGATAATCAACACTGCCTATTGGAGACGATTTGGTAACTTTACCTTGCTCGCTAGTTGGCGAATATTGACCTTTTGTTAATCCGTAAATTTGATTGTTAAATAACAACACATTTACATCTGGATTTCTACGCAACATATGTATGAAATGGTTTCCACCAATACTCATTGAATCACCATCGCCAGTTATAATCCAAACTGATAGTTCAGGGCGAGTAGCTTTTAAGCCAGTAGCAATTGCAGTAGCTCTTCCATGAATACTGTGCATACCAAAAGTATCCATGTAATATGGAAAACGGCTTGAACAACCAATTCCTGAAATAAATACAAACTCTTCTTTTGGTCTGCCTAAATCAGGCAATACCGTTTGTACTTGTTTTAATATACTATAATCGCCACAACCAGGGCACCAGCGCACTTCTTGGTCTGAAGCAAAATCTTTTGATGTCAATTTTTCTACAACTTCGTTCATAATTTTTTCAATTTTGAATTTTGAATATTGGATGTTGAATGCTCAATATCCTGTTTGTTTGTTATTTTGTTGTGATGTTTTTACAATAGCAGTTACGATATTTATAATCTCATCAATTTCTTTGATATATTTATCTAAGTTTATTTGAACCAATTGACTTTTATTTAAGAGCATTAACCAATATTTTGTTTCTCTTGCTTCTTTTGACGCAATAGACATTTTATGAATAAAGTCTGCTTTGCTTTGAGCTGCAGTAGCTTCATTAATATTAGCACCTATACAATTCCACTTCTTAATAATTGTTTTGAAATAATAAACTCATTATTAGATTTTAAATATTTAAAAAGTTCGATAATAGAAATGGCAAACGAGAAACTTTTTTCTAAGATTAAATTTTCTTTTTTTTCCATTATATCAATTCAAAATTCAACATCCAAAATCCAACATTTATTTACGCTAGTATCTCCTTAATTTTATTAACTACTTCGGTACTCATAAATGGTAATCCTTGAATTTTATTGTAAGGAATTGCATCTATAAAATACTTATCTCTAATTATTTTTACCAATTGACCGTTATTTAACTCAGGCACAACAACTGTTTTAAATCCTTTTAAAATTTCGCCTAAGTTTTTAGGGAATGGATTGATATAACGTAAATGTGCATGCGATACATTTAAACCTTCACCGCGTAAAATAGCAGTTGCAGTTTTTAACGCACCATATGTTCCACCCCAACCAAGAATCAATAAATCGCCAGTTTCTGGTCCATTATCCATGGTTTGCAATGGAATATAATCAGCTACTCTATCTACTTTTTCTTGACGTAAAAGTACCATTTGCTCGTGGTTATTTGGATCGTAACTGATATTACCAGTTACATTTTGTTTTTCCAAACCACCTATTCTATGCTCTAAACCTTTGGTTCCTGGTAATGCCCACGGACGTGATAATTTTTCATCGCGTAAGTAAGGCATAAATTTATCGTCATTATTTCCTCTTTCTGGAGCAAACTCTACTTTGATATCTTGCAAATCTTTTGTTTGTGGGAATAACCATGGTTCAGAACCATTGGCTATATAACCATCGCTTAAAAAGAAAACAGGAATCATGTGTTCCAATGCTATTCTACATGCTTCGTAAGCCATGTTAAAGCAATCAACAGGCGATTGCGCAGCTAAAATAACTACAGGACATTCGCCATTTCTACCAAAATAAGCTTGCATTAAATCTGCTTGCTCGGTTTTTGTTGGTAAACCTGTGCTTGGTCCAGCTCGTTGAACATTTACAATTACTAATGGTAACTCAAGCATGGTAGCCAAACCAATTGCTTCTCCTTTTAACGCAATTCCAGGACCCGAAGAACCAGTAATAGCAAGGTTTCCACCAAACGAAGCTCCAATTGAAGAACAAATAGCTGCTATTTCATCTTCAGCTTGGAATGTTTTGATATTGAAGTTTTTATGACGCGATAATTCGTGTAAAATATCTGATGCAGGTGTAATAGGGTAGGTGCCATAAAATAATGGCAAACCTGATTTTACAGAAGCCGAAACTAAACCTAAAGCTGCTGCTTGATTACCCATAATACTGCGGTAAACACCAGGATTCATTTTAGCAGGAGCAACAGTATAGCGGTTTGCAAACATTTCAGTTGTTTCGCCATAACTCCAGCCAGCTTGTAAAACTTTTAAGTTAGCAGTCATTACAGCTTCATTCTTTTTGAATTTTGATTTAATAAATTCAATTGAACTATCCATGCTTCTGTGGTACATCCAATAAATTAAACCCAATACAAACATATTTTTGCAACGGTCAATTTCTTTGGTACCTAAACCACTATCAGCCAAGGCTGCGCGAGTAATTTTAGTTACATCAATTACTTTTAAATCGTATTCAGCAAGTGAGCCATCGGTTAATGGATTTTGATCTTCGGGCACATTAGCTAAACGCATGTTTTTTGAATCAAAACCATCAGAATTAGCAATAATAACGCCACCTTTAATCAAACCTTTTAAGTTTGCTTTTAAAGCTGCCACGTTCATTACCACTAATACATCGCTCATGTCGCCAGGAGTATTAATTTTGGTAGAACCAAAGTGTATTTGAAAGCCAGAAACACCGGCAAGTGTTCCTATTGGGGCGCGAATTTCGGCCGGAAAATCAGGAAAAGTAGCCAAATCGTTTCCGAATAAAGCGGCAGCATTTGTAAACTGGGTACCGGTTAACTGCATACCATCACCGCTATCGCCTGCAAAGCGAATAACTACCGATTCTAATTCTTTATCAACTGATGAACTCATGAATTATTTTTTTTAAAAATCTGCTCCAAAAATAATTAAACAATTTATATTATTTAGCATTTGGAAATTTAATAAACTAACAGTTGTTAGGAAATTTAGTTTTACTTGCCTAATTATTGCTTATTTAGGAATAAAATTTTATTTATACTTGCAAACAAAAATAAACCTACATAAATGGAACCCCCGCTTAATTTACAATTTGTAATATTATCATACATTAACGCTAACTTACAATCGTCTGACTGGCCTGCTATCATTGGCTGTGTTATAGCTATTGTAATTTTTATATTATTATCTGCTTTATTTTCTGGCTCTGAAAACGCCTTATTTTCATTAAATAAATCTCAAGTAGAAGAACTTACTGATAACGAATCGGCCACAGCTAAGGCCATTACTTTTTTAATCAGCAACCCCAAAAAGTTATTAGCCACTATTTTAATTGGCAATACATTTATAAATGTGGCCATGGTAATGGTTTCTACGGTTTTGCTTACTACTATTTTCGACTTTGAACACAATCCTGTATTTGGATTTTTAATAGAGGTGGTTTTTGTAACTTTTATGATTGTATTGTTTGGCGAAGTAATACCTAAAATATACGCTGTTCAAAATAATTCAAAAGTATCGGCTTGGGTTGCAGTTTTTATGTTTTACATGTATAAATTGTTTAGACCATTGGTTTTTGTGCTCGAAAATTCAACTTCTATCATTGACAAACGAGTTACCAAACGTGGACATATTTTAAGTGTTGATGAACTAAGCCACGCTATTGATATTACAACCGAAAGCGATGCTCCAAAACAAGAGAAATCAATTTTGAAAGGAATTGTAAATTTTGTGAATACCAATGTAACTGAAATTATGTGCCAAAGGCCTGATATTTCGGCTATTGATATTGAAACTAACTTTACTGAATTGCTTCAATTAATTGATGAATTAGGATATTCGCGTATACCAGTTTACCAAGACAGTTTAGACGAAATAAAAGGCATTTTATCTATCAAAGATATTTTACCTCATATTCACCAATCTGCCGATTTTAAATGGCAAGAGTTAGCTCGTCCGGCATTTTATGTTCCTGAATCTAAAAAAATTGATGATTTGCTAAAAGATTTTCAAAATAAACGCACTCACATGGCCATTGTGGTAGATGAGTTTGGCGGAACCAGCGGTTTAGTTACCATGGAAGATATTTTGGAAGAAGTATTTGGCGAAATTAATGACGAATTTGACGAGGATGAAATTTATTACAGCAAATTAGATGAAAACACCTTTGTTTTTGAAGCCAAAATGCTTATAAACGATGCTTGCAAATACATGGAGTTAGAGCTTGATATTTTTGATGATGTGCGCAATGAAGCCGATACTTTGGCGGGTTTAATTTTGGAATTAAATGGCAATATGCCTAAACAGAACCAAGAAATTAAATACCATCCCCTAACTTTTAAAATTGAAGCAGTGGATAAACGCAGAATAAAAAGAATAAAAGTTATTATTGAAAGATAATGAATAAAGTTATTTTTATAATAGGCATTTTAATTTTTGCAGCTTGTAGCGAAGAAGTTACAGTGCCAAAACCACGTGGATTTCAGCGAATTGATTTTCCTGCAAAAAAATATTACCGTTCTCAAAATCCGTGCAATTATAGCATGGATGTACCTGAATATGCTACTGTAGAATTAGATAGATACCCAAGTGCAGAGCCTTGCTGGTACAATATTCAGTATAAACCATTTAATGCTACTTTGCATTTGAGTTATAAGTCAATTGCTAACCGTGATACGCTTTTTAAATTATTGAACGATAGTAGAACAATGGTTTATAAACACACCATGAAAGCTGACGAAATTTTTGAAAACTATATTTCGAAACCAGGTAAAAGTGGTATTTTTTATGAATTAGATGGCAGCACTGCCACTAATGCCCAGTTTTTTATTACTGATAGCATTCACCATTTTTTAAGAGGCTCCTTATATTTTAATGCAGCTACTGACCAAGATTCGATAGCACCTGTATTAGCATTTTTGAAAAAAGATATGCTGAGGTTAATTGAAACATTGGAGTGGAAGTAATATAAATTATGAATTTTGAATGCTGAATGTTGAATTAAAAAATTACTAACATAGAAAACAACTTCGAACTAACAAACTATAAACTTATAAACTAAAAACTAATATGGCAGATATACATTCATCAAAAGCACCAGAACCAGTAGGTTTATATCCTCATGCTAAACGTGTAGGAAATTTATTATTTCTTTCAGGCGTTGGTCCTAGAGAAAAAGGCACCAAAAAAATTCCGGGAGTAGAGTTAGACGATAATGGCAATATAACTAGTTACGATATAGCCACACAATGCCATTCGGTATTTCAAAACATAAAATATATTCTGGAAGACGCGGGAAGTAGTTGGGATAAAATAGTTGATGTAACAGTTTTTTTAACCAATATGAAAGATGATTTCAAAACATACAATCAACTTTGGGCGGAGTATTTTAAAGATAATCAACCATGCAGAACCACCATTCAAATTATATGTTTACCAACTCCTATTGCCATTGAATTAAAGGTGATAGCTACTATTGATTAATAAATTTTTTTTATGCAAACAATTCTTATACGCAATGCTACGTTAGTAAATGAAGGTAAAATTTTTGGTGCTGATGTATTGATAAAAAATGGGTTTATTGAAAAAATAGATACCAATGCCATTGCAATGTCAGCTGATGTAGTGATAGATGCAACGGGTAAATATTTAATGCCTGGTGTAATTGACGATCAAGTTCATTTTAGAGAGCCTGGTTTAACCCATAAAGGCGAACTTTATACCGAAGCAAAAGCAGCAGTAGCCGGTGGGTGTACCACTTATATGGAAATGCCAAATACCGTTCCAAGTGCTACTAATTACGAATTATTAGAGCAAAAATACACGCGCGCAGCCGAGGTTTCATTGGCTAATTACTCCTTTTACATGGGTACTACCAATACTAATTTAGAAGAATTACTAAAAGTAGATGAAACCAATGTTTGTGGGGTAAAAATATTTATGGGAAGCAGTACAGGTGATATGTTGGTAGATGATCCTATTGCATTGGAAAATATTTTTAGCCAAGTAAAAACATTGATTGCAACGCATTGTGAATACGATCCATTGGTGAAAGAAAACACGGCAAAGTTTAAAGCTGAGTTTCGCAATAATTTAACGGCAAAACAGCATCCATTAATCAGGAGCAGAGAAGCGTGTTATTTATCATCGAGTTTTGCGGTGCAATTGGCAAAGAAACACAATACGCGTTTACATATTTTACACATTAGTACCAAAGAAGAATTAGATTTATTTGAAAACAATAAACCTTTAAACGAAAAACGAATTACAGCTGAGGCTTGTGTACATCATTTATGGTTTAGCGATGCCGATTATGAAACCAAAGGAAACTACATAAAATGGAATCCTGCAGTTAAAACTGCTGAAGATAGAGATGCTATTTGGAAAGCGGTGAATGATGGCAGAATTGATGTTATAGCTACCGACCATGCGCCACATACCATTGCCGAAAAAGAACAAGATTATATAAATGCCCCAAGTGGTGGTCCTTTAATTCAGCATAGTTTGCAAGCCATGATTGAATGCAGTTTACAAGGTAAAATTACTTTAGAAAATGTGGTCCAAAAAATGTGTCACAATCCAGCTATTTTGTTTGATATAGACAGACGTGGATTTATACGTGAAGGCTTCTGGGCTGATTTGGTTTTGGTAGATATGAATAAACCTGAAACTGTAACCAAAGAAAACATTTTATACAAATGTGGTTGGAGTCCTTTTGAAGGATATACTTTTAAAACCAGTATTGATACCACCATTGTGAGCGGACATTTAACTTACCAAAATGGTATTTTTAATGAAACTAAAAAAGGTAATCGTTTACGATTTAATAGGTAATTTATAAAAGGGAGTTTACTCCCTTTATACTTTTTTATTCAATTTGGCCCTAACCTTACTTAAAAACTCTGCTGAAATTCCTAAATAAGATGCAATATAGTGTTGGGCTACTCGCTGAGGAATGGTTGGGTATTTTTCAATAAACTCTAGATATTTTTCTTGCGCTGATTTCGAGATACTGCCTATTAATCTATTTTGGGTAGCACATAAATTACGTTGCACCATAATGCGAAATACGCGTTCAAATTTAGGTACCTTTTTAAGTAATTCTTCTTTGGTTTCGCGGTGCAAAAGTAAAATTTCACAATCTTCCAAAGTTTCAATAAATACTCTACTTGGCGTTTGTTCATGGAAACTAGCCATATCGCTTGCCCACCAATTTTCAATGCCAAATTGCATGGTAACTTCAAAACCATTTTCATTAATATAATAAGTTCTAATACATCCTTTAATTATAAATGCTTCAAAGTTACAAATTTCACCTTCGTGCAATAAAATGGTTTTTTTAGGCACTGATTTGTGCTCCAATAATTGGTTAAAAATGACTAATTCTTGTGATGAAAAGTTGGCAAGTTTGGATACCTGAGCGTTTATTTGTTCAAACATAAACTTCTGATAATAAATTAAAATAATACCTCTGAGTACTCAGGAGTTTTATCAAAAACATTTTTAGCATATGGGCATAAAGGCAATATTTTGTAATGAGCTTCTTTTGCAAAATCAACAGCAGCCTTTACCAAAATTTTTCCTAGGCCTTTTCCTTCTTGATTTATTGCTACCTCAGTATGGTCTATTATAAATTTATTGGGGCCAGCAAAAACATACTCTAAAACTGCAATTTTTTTGCTATTTTCTAAAATATAAAATTCACCTTTTTTATCGTTGTATTCGTTCTCTACTTGCATTTAATGTAAAGTTTATCCAAAGCAAATAAACTTAATTATAGGCATAAAAAAAACTCCTTTTAATTGAATAAAAGGAGTTTTACAAATTATTAATATTACGTATTAATACAAATTATTATTGTCTCTGAAATTTGATAAATTTAAATACCAATCAGTATTAGTAGTTCCGTTACTTAAAGACCAATCAATAAAGTTATTGTAACCCTTAGTAAAATCAATGGTTTCTTTCATGTAAGGTATGCTAGAAGTTACATTAATAGCCCAAGGTAAGTTATTTTTTGTTTTGTAAAATCTGTTTGAACCAGCATTTGAGTTATCATCAGCAGTTCCTAATAATGCTGAGTTAACTAATGAACTTGGAGCTTTATCAGCTAAATGAATTTCAGTACCTCTAGTTTGATTAACAATTAAGTATGGGTTAAATTTAGCTAATGTAACCTCGCTTAAATTAGTGGTGTTGGTTGTTGTGTTAAATGCTATAGTCATTCTTGTAGTATCGTTTGGTACTCTTACCGCAGTAGGATTAGTATTAACACCTCCTGAACCTCCACCTTGTGGAATAAGTACTTTAAAAATATTTGAAACTACTACGAAATGAGCATCTGTTTGACCTGCTTCCGTTCCATTAGCATTAAATGTATGCGGATTTGGAGTAAAAATTTTATTACCAGTTACACCCGTAATTTTCGAATTAGCTAAACCATCAAAACTAAATGCAAAACCATTAGGACGACTAGCACCAGCAGCTCTTGAAACAAATTCTGCTTTAATTTCAACCACTTTATTAGCAGCATTGGTTACTCTGTTTAATTTGTAATCAACTACAAAATCATTAAAATCATAATCACCTAAACTTGGCCATAAATCTTCAAACATTAAGGTTGAGTATCCTGAACTAGGAAAAACATTATTATAAGCTCTTGCAGCATCGTTTGGATAAGCATCATCGCTATCTTGAACACCATCATTATCAGCATCCACAATTAAAGCTTGAGGTAAGCAATTGTTTGATGGATTAGACCAATAGGTTCCTGGAATAACAATATCATCAGCTATAGCTCTGTTATTACCGCCTGCACCAATAAAGCTTATCATAACTTTATAAACATTATTGTTTCCAACTATTGATGCTGGTACAGCGTATGAAATATTTTGAACATTGGTGTAAGGCGATTGAATTAAATAAGTAAATGAATCAGCTAAAAAACTTCCTTCTTTTGATGAACTGATTACATTTGGATCATAAGTTACCAATCTAATTCTAATTGCTTTATAACTACCACTTCCTAAAGCACCACCAGTTCCAGAAGTACCTTCCATTCTTATGTTTAAGGTAATATTTCCGCTTGCCATTTTAATCCAAGGGCTTTTAATCCAAGCTGAACTATTTGCATTTTCATTTGACATTGAATTACCCCTAGCACTAAAAGTTCCAGTAATTGAAGGTAAGGAAACAGTTGTTCTAATATAACTAAAAGCACCTAACGCCCAACAATTAGCTCTGTCAAATGCAATATTATTTGTTGGAGTTCGTTGGAAAAATGGTGCGGCACTTTCACAATCTAAAGTAATTGATTGTGCATTTCCAAAAATAGCGGAAGTTGCTAATAACAATGTTGCTGTAATTTTATTTATAATTTTCATGTTTGTAATTATTTTTATAGTGAATCTTATTGAATTTCGTCAGTTGGTGCTGGCATTAAGTAGTCGAAAGTAATGGTTTTTGAGTTAACATCAATCACTTTACTAATAGTACCAAAATTAACTTTAATTTTTTTAACATGAATAGGTAAATCAATATTAGTAGTAAAACTTTCGCTCATTAAAGTGTTAGAAGCAAAATAAACTTCTTTTTGATCTTCTGAAGAAACAATAAAGGTGTTTCTGATTGGTGATATGCATTCAAAACCTTGAACATTTAATGAAATGTTATTGGTTGTATTCCAGTTAAAATTATCAGCAACTTTAATTTCTTTAAAACTACCAGGCTTATAGGTATTAGGTGTACTTTCAACGTCCTTAACTTTTGTACATGAACTTGCTGCTATTAAAAGAGCTATTCCTGCGATTAATTTTAAATTTTTCATTTTGTTATTTATTTTAAGTTTTGATAATAACATTACAAGATAAAAGCCAATTTGTAAATTTTTTTGTAAGTTGTTTGTAATTAGTGTTTTGTGGATTATTATTGTTTGCAAAATAATGATTTATTTCCTCTTTTGGGAAAAGTTTTGTTCAAAATTGGAATAGGATTGTAAAAGTTTCAATTTTTTAATGGTAAAAACAAAAAAACTCCCTTTAAATGAATAAAGGGAGTTTTTAAATTATGAAAAATATGAATTAATACAAATTATTATTGTCTCTTAAATTTGATAAATTTAAATACCAATCAGTATTAGTAGTTCCGTTACTCAAAGACCAATCAATAAAATTATTGTAACCTTTAGTGAAATCGATGGTTTCTTTCATGTAAGGTATGCTAGAAGTTACATTAATAGCCCAAGGTAAGTTATTTTTAGTTTTGTAAAATCTGTTTGAACCAGCATTTGAGTTATCATCAGCAGTACCTAATAATGCTGAGTTAACTAATGAACTTGGAGTTTTATCAGCTAAATGAATTTCAGTACCTCTAGTTTGGTTAACAATTAAGTATGGGTTAAATTTAGCTAATGTAACCTCGCTTAAATTAGTAGTGTTGGTTGTTGTGTTGAATGAAATTGTCATTCTTGTAGTATCGTTTGGTACTCTTACCGCAGTAGGATTTGTATTAACGCCTCCTGAACCTCCACCTTGTGGAATAAGTACTTTAAAAATATTTGAAACTACTACGAAATGAGCATCTGTTTGACCTGCTTCAGTTCCATTAGCATCGAAAGTATGTGGATTTGGAGTAAATATTTTATTTCCACTCACACTTGTAATTCTTGAACCTGATAAACCATCAAAACTAAATGCAAAACCATTAGGACGACTAGCACCAGCAGCTCTTGAAACAAATTCTGCTTTAATTTCAACAACTTTATTAGCAGCATTAGTTACTCTGTTTAATTTGTAATCAACTACATAATCGTTAAAATCATAATCACCTAAAGTTGGCCATAAATCTTCAAACATTAATGATGAATAGCCTGAAGCTGGAAATACATTATTATAAGCTCTTGCAGCATCGTTTGGATAAGCATCATTGCTATCTTGAACACCATCATTATCAGCATCAACAATCAATGCTTGAGGTAAACAGTTATTTGAAGGATTAGCCCAATAGGTTCCTGGAATTACTAAATCATCAGCAAATGCTCTACCAGAACCTCCAGAGCCAATAAAACTTATTATTATTTTATATGCTTGATTCGAATTTGCAATTGCTGACGGAATAGGAACTGTTATATCTTTTACCCAAATATCCAGTGGCGTTGCAAAATTGTATGTGTAAAACGCAGTTCCAGTACCTTCTTTTGTTGAACTAATTGCATTGGCATCATATGGCACATAGGTAAAAACTATTCCTCTACTTGTACCACTTGCATTTTCTAACCTAGTTTTCATGGTAATATTTCCACTACTAGGTTTAAACCAAGGTGTTTTAACCCAACATGCCGAAGTTGATAAATTAGTAAGTTGATTTGTACGCATACTCCAAAATCCATTTATTCTAAATTCAAGGTTGGAGTAACTTACTGAGCCGAAAGCCCAACAATTTCCTTGTTCAATTGATCTATTACCCGACTCACAATTCAAACTCAATGTTTGAGATTTTGAAACAAAACCTGTTAAAGTAATAATTAATAATATTGCTATTTTTTTCATTGCTTAATTTTTTTAAAATTGTTATTCAACTACAGGTAAAAGGTAATCGAAGTTAATGTTTTTAGCGTTTACATCTAACACTTTTGAAATGGACCCGTAAGTAACCTTAATTTGTTTCACAGGTGCTGGTAAATCAAAATTTGCTACAAAGTTTTCACTCATCAAAGTATTTGAAGCAAAGTAAACTTCTTTCTGATCTATTGATGAAACTATGAAAGTATTTGAAATTGGTGAAATACTGGCAAATCCAATAACATTTAATTCAATATTATTAGTTGTACTCCAGTTAAAATTATCAGCAACTTTAATTTCTTTAAAATTATTTGCCTTGGGGCTATTGGTTGGAATATAATCAGCATCCTTAATTTTAGTACAAGAACTTGCGGCAATTATTATTGCAATTCCAGTTAATAATTTAATATGTTTCATTTTATAAGTATAGTTTAGTTTAATAATCAAATATCAATATTAAATCCAAATCCTGATTTTTATTTAAATTACTTAAAATCAATATATTGTAAATTTGTTTTGTCATTTAAGGTTTTTCTTTTTCTCTTTTTGGGATGTTTGTGTGTCAATTTGAGACTCTGTTTCATATTTCATTTTTCATAACTAATATTATAAAAAAACACTACTAAGTTTACTTTATAAGTATAAATTCGCCCCACTATTTTAAAAACAAAAAAAAACAATGCAAGAAGTTTATATTGTATCGGCTGTACGTACTCCAATGGGTTCATTTGGTGGAAGTCTTTCAAGTTTAACTGCTACTCAGTTAGGTGCTAAAGCCATTAAAGGTGCTATTGAAAAAGCTGGAATTACACCAGAAATGGTTCAAGAGGTATTTATGGGTAATGTATTAAGTGCTGGTTTAGGCCAAGCACCTGCTACACAAGCTAGCATTTTTGCTGGTGTTCCAAATACTGTTCCTGCTACAGTAATTAATAAAGTGTGTGCTTCTGGCTCTAAAGCTATTATGCAGGCAGCTCAAACCATTATGGTAGGAATTAACGATGTAGTTATTGCTGGTGGTATGGAAAGCATGAGTAATGTGCCTTATTTATTAGATAAAGCTCGTAATGGTTATAAATTAGGCCATGGTACTTTAACTGATGGTTTGGTAAAAGATGGTTTATGGGATGTTTATAACGATTTCCATATGGGCAGTGCTGCTGAATTATGTGCTCGTGATATGAAAATTACCCGCGAACAACAAGATGATTTTGCTGTTGAATCATACACACGCGCTGCTGCTGCTCACACTGCTAAGAAATTTGATGCAGAGATTGTTCCTGTTGAAATTCCTCAACGTGGTAAAGACAGTATTATGGTAACAACCGATGAAGAATATACCAAAGTTAACTTTGATAAAATTAGAGGTTTGAAACCTGTTTTTGAAAAAGACGGAACTGTTACTGCTGCTAATGCTTCTACATTAAATGATGGTGCTAGTGCATTGGTGTTAATGAGTGGTGCTAAAGTAAAAGAATTAGGTTTAAAACCATTGGCTAAAATTTTAGCATTTGCAGATGCTGCACATGCACCTGAGTGGTTTACTACAGCTCCAGCTTTAGCTGTAAATAAAGCTTTAAAATGGGCAGGAATTGATATTAAAGATGTTGATTTATTTGAATTAAACGAAGCATTTTCGGTAGTAGGTATTGCTAATACCCAATTATTAAATATTGATCCAGCTAAGGTAAATGTATATGGTGGTGCTGTAGCAATTGGTCATCCACTTGGAAGCAGCGGTTCACGTATTGTGGCTACATTGGCTCATGCTTTACAACAAGAAAAAGGAAAAATTGGTGTAACAGGCATTTGTAATGGTGGAGGAGGAGCTTCTGCTATTGTTATTGAAGCTTGCTAATTTTATTTGGAGATTTTTTGACTTAAAGATTATAAGATTTAAAATTATATTGTTAAAGGTTGAAAGGATTTAGTTTCTTTCAACCTTTTTTTGTTGATGCCACGAAAACTGAATTTAATTTATTTAGAAACAAAATGATTCTCACTAAAAGCAAGTTTTTTTACACCTTAAGACTGTTTTGTTTTGAGCATCCAATAGGCTTAAAAAGACAAAGTGTTAGTCAATTGCAAAACGGGTATAATATCCAGTGCCGTTAAATTCGCGTTTACGAGGATGGGCTTTACACTCATCGCTGCAAGCTCCTTCCATTTCTTCTGCGCAAGTATCACACATATTAAACTGAATATTGCACTCCACATTAGCACAATTTAAATTACGCGGAGCAGGTTCGCCACACTTTAAACACTTAGATATTACCGTTGGGTTCACCTCATTAACAGGAACGCTCACACGGCCATCAAACACATAAAGCACACCATCAAAGTCTTTACCACCTGTTTCTTTGGCATAACCAATAATACCATTGTGTAATTGATACACATCTTTAAAACCTTCTTTAATTAAAAGAGCTGAAGCTTTTTCACACTTAATACCGCCTGTGCAGCAGGTAATTACCTTTTTATCTTTAAATCGTTCTAGTTCAGCTATTTTTTCAGGAAACTCCCTAAAATTCTCTATATCAAGTGTAATGGAGTTTTTAAATTTACCTAAACGTGTTTCGTAATTACTTCTTACATCAATAATTACCACATCTTCTTGGTCTTTTAAGTTTAAAAAATCTTCCCCTTTTAGGTGTTTACCAGTTTCTTTGGTTGGGTCAATATAATTTGGGTCGCGCAAGCCGCTGTGTACTATTTCGGTTTTATAACGGCAGTGCATGCGCTGAAAAGTATGTTCGGCTACTTCGTCAATTTTAAATTCAGTTTTTTCAAAACGAGGATCAGCCTTTAAATCGGCCATGTAATGCTCGCAAGCTTGGCGTGTGCCACTAATGGTTCCATTTATACCTTCGTGGGCTATATAAATTCTACCACGAATTTTTAAGCTTTTGCAATAAGCCAAATGTTGAGGTGCGTAGGTTTCTGCATCCTCTATTCGTGTGTAATGATAATATGCTAATACTAAATAATTTAATGGTTCACTCATAACAAGCCGCAAATATAAAATTTTTTAACAGAGTAAAAACGTTAGAATTGGCAGTAATTTTTTTAAGGAAAATCAATTTTTGGGTTTTGTACTTATTTTCTTAATAACTCTTTATAAATGGTTACTACTTTTTGTCTGTTTTAAAATTGCAGTGCTAGGCTCCCAAAGATTCTGGCAGTAAGAAAAAAATGTAATCTAGTTATTTATTAACTAAGTATTAGACTTAATAGGTTTTTATAACTTGTCACGTATTTTTTTGGATAGATTTTGTAAAATGTTTTACTAATGATGTTTTGGTTGTTATATTTTTAAATAAAAATCTGATTGTTTTGTTTTTTATACTTTTAGCTGCATTTTTGATAAAATTTAGTAAGTAGTTTTTCTTTTTATACTATTCGTAGAGCTAGTAAAATATTCCACGAATAGATAATAGATAGCAGAATTTAATTTACATACCATGAAATTAAAACACTTCCGAATAATAAATAATATCAGTGCATTTATTTTAGTTTCTTTAACAATAATTGCGCGTGCACAAACGCCAATAAATAATACTTTAATAAAACCAATTTCGACACCAACAATTAATAGTCCGATTTATCAACTTTTTCCAACCAAAAATATATGGACTTTTATTAAACTAGATTCAAGAAATGGTAAAATGTGGCAAGTGCAATTTGACTTAACAGGAGAAAATAGAGGAGAAAAGATTTTAAACTCAATTCCTTTAGTAACAGAAGAAAATGAAATTAAAGGTAGGTTTACACTTTATCCAAGTGAAAATATCTATAACTTTTTATTACTCGACCAAATTGATGGCAATGTTTATCAAGTCCAATGGTCGATGGAAGAGAAAAATAGAGGTGTAATTCCAATTAATTAAAATAATAATTTCTAACCTAATTTACTACTGTTTTCTAAGGTTTTATAACTAACATATTGTTTCATAAAAGGTTCAGAAAAGTGAGTTTCATACTTATTTGATTAGACCAGCAACCTTTCTCCAACCCCATATTTTTTATGCATTAAAAAGTAAAAAAAATTCATTTATAACCTATAGAATTTGTTCCCATTCCCTTGATTAAAAACTTAATCAAAAAAAAGTAAATTGTAATTTAATGGTTATCAAATATTTTTATTCTAACTTAAATTACTATTATTGTATTTGGAGCATAGTAAATATATGGAGAAACCAAGTTTTCACAAAAGAGAGTCAGAACGAATAGAAAGCCTTAAATCATATTTTGTATTAGATACTGAATCGGAGGAAGAGATAGACAGTTTAACTCAACTAGCATCAGAAATTTGTGAAACCCCAATTTCTTTAGTCAGTTTAATAGATGAAGACAGGCAATGGTTTAAATCGAAGATTGGTATAGATGTAAATGAGGCGAGTAGAGATTTAGCTTTTTGCGCACATGCCATAAACGAAACAGACGAATTACTTGTTATTGAGGACGCAAGAATAGATAAACGTTTTTTTGATAATCCATTTGTTACAAATGCTCCTTCAGTAATTTTTTATGCTGGAGTTGTTTTAAAAAGCGATCAAAATCTTCCTTTGGGTACACTATGCGTAATTGACCATGCACCACGAAAATTAAGTGATAAACAAATTGGTTCACTTAAAATAATTTCAAAGCAAATTATGAACTTGCTTAATTATAAGAAAAGCATTCGTAAGCAAGAAGAATTAAGGGTCAGATTATTACAAAAGAATCACGAACTTGAAAGTTTTGCATCCATTGCTGCCCACGATTTAAAATCGCCATTATCAAACATTATGAGTGCAGCTACTATATTTTCCGAAACGTATGCTTCACAATTAGATACCCAAGGAAAACTACTTATTGATTCCATTGAAAAGAGTGGTGAGCGACTGATATTATTAATTGATGGCTTGTTAAAGTTTTCAAAAATTGATGATGTACGTTTATTGGAAAAATCCAAAGTAAACCTAAACGAAGTTATTACTGATTTTACAACACTAATTGGCAATGGTGGTAATTTGATTATTTCATTAAAATCGGAATTAAATGCCATTGAAACTTATACCATATTACTCGATCAAATACTCATCAATTTATTCACCAATTCTTTAAAATATTGCGATAAAAAAATAACAGAAATTGAACTTTTTGTAACCGAAAATTCAAGCCATTATTTATTTATTGTAAAAGACAATGGTCCTGGAATTGATGAAAAATACCAAGGTAAAATTTTCAATTTATTTCAAACCGCATCCATTCAAGACCAATATGGAAATAAAGGAAATGGAATTGGGTTGGCCACAGTAAAGAAAATTATTGAAAAACTTGGAGGTACAATTCAAGTAGAATCACAAGTAGGCAAAGGGGCTGAATTTCATTTTTCTATTTCTAAATATAATTAAATTGATTTACCAATTTATTTAGCACTAGTAAATAACTTAAGTACTTGTAATGAATGAAATGGCATTATCAAATTTTTCTTTTTTTTTATTTTTATCCGCATGTTTAATCCAATTTTTGAATATTAACTATTTAAAGAGCTTAAAACGCAGACCCAATGTGGCAGCTAAAATATAAATACGAATGGCATTATTTTTTTGGGGAACAATTTTTTTCTTTATTTTATTTCCACTGTCAGGTTTACTTTTTTTTGGATGGTTATTTACAACAAAAAAAATTTTCTTAAAAATATTAATAGGTATTTGGGTTGTAATATTAGGCCTTATTTGTTTATTGATAGCCTTAGCATGGCTTAGCAATAAGACAGTATTGGAAAAAGAAGATTATTATGGCCAATATGTAATTAATCGGGATTATTTCTGTGGACCACAAACAGATTGGCAATACAACAATTTTAGATTTGAAATAAAAAATAATGACTCTATTTACTTTTACATAACAGACAGAGAGAAAATATTAAAAACATTTAAGGGTACAATTACCACCACTCAATTTTATAGTTCGGAACGACTGATAATCAACATGGAGCAACCAGCTCACCACATTATGACAAGTAATCCTACAACTTATCGCAGTGCTTGGAGCTTTTATTTAGTATTTTGCTCACCAAAATTTAATAACGTTTATTTCAAAAAAGGACAGTGGAAACCTCTCAATAAATAGAGTAAAAGAATAGAAAGCAGATAAAAAAATGCTTCGACTATGCTCAGCAGCCAATAGTTTCCGCCCTTGTTTGTATTTTTAGCTAAGCGAAACCCAAAAGAACAATATATAAACTAAACTATCAATGCAGGCGAGGACACTTTTATTGACGTTAAAAATACAACTTAAAAACTTTCTATTTCAGTAGCTAGTATGGCTTCAATTTCTGCGTGTTTATTTAAGGTCATAAAGTGTCCACCAACCTCAATTTTATAGTCAGGTTTGGTAAAATGAATGGGTAAAATTTTATCGGCAGTTCCATGTATATGTACTAAATTAGGGTGCGTTTGCAAGTTTTTCCATTTGCCAATTTTATCCAAAGCCCATTTTAAAAAAGTACTATTAGTTTCGTTCAAAATGGCTTTCAATAATGTTTTTTCAGTTTGGGTATTGGCTCCAAATAACCAATAACTAATTATATTGGCTCTTTTTAAATAATTAACCGGTAATAAATTATGTAAATTGATGGCCGCAGCCCATCTAAAATAAAAAGGAATTTCGTACTTATTTTTAACCGAAGAAATTATAATTATTTTGACAGTTGTAATGTGTTTGGCTACTTCTATAGCCATCATACCACCAAACGAAACACCTATTAAAATTGAATTTTCAGCAGTTATTTGTTTTGAAATACGCAAGGCATAGTTTTCTATGGTTTCATTATTTAAAGGGTCAATCCATTTAATATATGTAGCTTTATTATTTTTAAAATTTAGCTTTTGAAATATGCGCTCATCAGCTCCTAAACCACTGAATAAAAACAACTCTTAAGACTGCCACATTAATTATTTATAAACTTGTAAAACAGGCAAAGCCTCGTTGTTAAAATTCCAAAATGCTTGGTTCTCGTTACTGGAACCATCTTTGGCTTGGTTACCTTTAAAACTAACATAATCTCCTCCCCAATAACAAAATCCAAGGGCATTAGGAGTTGATTTAGTTAAATTAAAAATGGCTTGCAAATACTCTTTTTGTCCTTGATCAGTAGCTGTAAACTGAGGTAATATTTGAGTGCTATCTCCAATAATATTGTTTGTCCAATCGTTATAACCAAAGGTAAATGGATAGGAAGTTTCAGCTATCACTACAGGTTTTTTAAATTGGGTATTTAGGCTTATAAAATTGGTTTGTAAACTATCTAATCCTTTGCCGTGCCAAGTGGGGTAATAAGAAATTCCAATCAAATCATAGTCAACTGTTTTTATTTGGCTAAAAAACCATTCGGCATTTTTATAACCTGCATGGTGTATCAAAATTTTACAGTTAGTATTAACATTGCGTACAGCTTTAGTTCCACTTTGCAGCAATTGCACCATTTGGTTCATATAATTAGTGCTTCCTTCTGGCCATAAAAAACCATTGTTAATTTCGTTCCCTATTTGAATATAATCAGGGTTAATACTGGTAACAATTGTTTTGGTAAAATAATACACACTGTCTTTTAATTGACTAAAATTGATATTGCTCCAAGCAATTGGTTTGGTTTGGGCTCCAGGGTCGGCCCAAGTATCAGAATAATGCATTGTAAGCCACACTTTCATGTTTAATTGTTTTACTTCATCGGCAAATGCTTTTACCTCAGCTAAGTTACTGTGTCCGTTAGTTGGATTATTCCAAATACGCAACCTAATGGTATTTACGCCTGCATTTTTTAAGGTTAGCAGCATATCTTCCTTTATATTTTCAGCATTGTAAAACGATAAATTGGTGTTTCTAATTTCAGGAATAAAGGAGGCATCAACGCCTTTAATAAATAGAGTAGGGGAAGTGGTATTATTTAAAATGTTATTTTTAGTGCAATTCAAATTAAAAAGTGCCAGTATAAAAATATAAAAAGGATACTTCTTCATGGTTTTCGTTACAGTGTCTATTATAAACAAATAAACAGTTTTTCTCTTAATAATTAGATAAGTAATAAATCTGTTTTTATATTTTTTTTGTACACTATAATAAAGCGCTATGATAAAACGATTTACAGCCATATTTAAAACAGAAGACAGGATTTTTGGACTTGACTTGATGCGTTTTTTCGCTATCATTTTGGTTATTCTTGGGCATTCAAGGTGGATGACTGCTAGTTTTCCTAAGCCATTACGAGCAGTTTTATATGGCAGTGGAATTTTAGGTGTTGAATTGTTTTTTGTATTAAGTGGATTTTTAATAGGTGGAATCTTATTAAAGCAATTTGAAAAAAATAATTACTCACTGAACTTTGGTGATATTAAGAATTTTTGGATGCGCAGATGGTTAAGAACCCTTCCCAACTATTATTTTATATTGCTTGTATACATAGCATTATATTTTAATGAAATTCCAGATATAATATGGCGTTATTTCTTTTTCCTTCAAAATATTTGGAACACACCCCCAAATTTTTTTGAAGAATCATGGAGCTTATGTATTGAAGAACTTTCGTATTTAATTTCGCCTTTAATTTTGGCATTGGCAGCTTATTTATTTAAAAGCGCTAAAAATATTAATAAATCAATTTTTGTTTGGGTAAGTATTTTTTTAATCATAATAATTACAATTCTCAGGGCCTATTACTCCGTATTTTTTTTACATGAAGGTTATAAATGGTCTCACGATTTTAGAGAAGTTGGATTAATAAGACTTGATGCCATTTATTTTGGATTTATTGTGGCATTCATAGCTTCCAAACATAGTGAATTTTATGAAAAAACGAAGGTATTTACATTTATTATCGGAGTAATAGGTATTGCTGCTTTAATGGTTTTTCAAAAAAATCTTACTGAGGTAAACCCCAATTTATTCTTAAATACTTTTTTTACTTCATTTTTAAGTATTGCCATAGCTTTGACCATTCCATTTTTAGCAAGTATAAAAACATTTAAATTTCAGTTTATTGCCAAGCCCGTAACCGCTGTTTCCATTATTTCTTATTCATTATATTTAATAAATAATGGGGTAGTGGCTGCTATGTTTTTTAAGAGTAGTAATGGTGGCGAGGGTTGGACAACTTCATTTGCGTTTGGCATGTATATTTTATATTGGTTTTTGTGTTTATTTATTTCAACTTTAATTTTTGTGTTTTTCGAAAAACCAATGACAGATTTAAGAAATAGATTTAAGCAATAAATCAACCCAATAAAAAAACGCCACTTATTTTAAGTGGCGTTTAAATAGGTTTTTAAATAAGTTAGTTATACTAAAATTTAACTGAAACTCCTAATACAATATGACGCTGCTGCAAATATCTGGCAGGATTTGAAGGTGGTGGTCCACCATTTCCTAAACGGGGGTCTATGTATCGGGGATCTGTCCAAGTTTCAGGTACATTATCACCATTTTGAAAGGCAGTACCAGTAACGGGATTAATTATAGAAGCATTTTGATTATCAAAAATGTTACTAACTTGGATATTCCAAGCCAAATTTGTTTTTTTAATTTTAACAAATTTTGTAAAAGTAAAATCAGCCCAAAACCAATACTCACCTACTTCGCTCCAACGTGCATCTGGATTGGGGTCAGTAACATAAATTGGTCTACCGGTTTGCGGATCATTTCTTGAGAAAATGGCGGGAGTATATCTTATTCCTGAACGAGTAACTGTTTCAAAATAAAAACTCATATTATTTAGCCATTTTTTGTTGAACAAACCCTTTTTTCTATTAATTTTAAATACATGATTAGTTTTAAAATCAAAAGGAATATCCCAAGGTAAATAGTATTCTTTTGTATCTTCAATGGTTCCACTTGCAAGTAATTCTTTTAATTTTTCGTTCGCACTTGCACTTTGTCCCGTTGTTACCATGTATGTAAACGATGCTTGACCTTGATACCAATTACCAATACGTTTAATATACCCTAATTCTACCCCTCTGCTTCTTGCAAAGTCAGAATTAATACGCATGGTTCTGGTTACATCTCTACCCGTAATATCTTTTACAATTACAGAAGCGGTGGTAATAAACTCATATTTGTCTTTCCAATACGCAGAAATTGTTAAAGCGTCATTATTGGTTAATTGTGAGCGTAAACCAATTTCGTAACTAATATCAACCTCAGGATTTAAATTTGGATTACCAACAGCAGCTGCAGTACTTCTGTCTTGGTATAATGGATTTAAGCCAGGATAAATAAAAGAAGGATGTGGTAAAATAGTGGTATGGCCATAATTAAAATATAACATTTTATTTTCAGCAATAGGGAAACTAGCAGATATTTTAGGTAAAAATCGGAACTTGTATCGCATATCACCTATTTGTGTACTAAATGCCAAATAATCTTGTCTAATTTCATCCCTAATTGGTGATTTTTGATTGGCAACTGCATCATCAATATATTTTCCAGGTGCCCAATACTCGAATCTACCACCAATGCTAGCTACTAAACCTTTATATTTGATTTGGTCTGTTACATAAAATCCACCTCTTTGTGGATTTACTTTCCAAACATCGCTTTGTTGCCCCAATCTAAATGATTGTGATTGGCTGCCATCAGAGAGCGTTATTGGCGCACCAATCCATGGGCGAATGATATCTATCCAAAGCATTTCTTGAAACTTCATTTCAAAACCAAATGTTAGTTTATTTAATGAATTACGCGAGTATAAGTTTCCTTGACTTTTTAATACATATTCTTCGAGGTAATGATGATGCCATAAACTAGCAATACCATTGTTATTGTTAAATCCATCAGGCAATTGAACAAAAGTAACATTTGAACCCGCAGTAGGTAAGAAAATAGAAGTTGGAAATAAATTGATAGAACCCGCATCAAAAACTTGATCTACATTACTTGGGCGCCAATCTCTACCATTTGCATCTGCCCTTAATTGGACAAAAAATCTTGAACCAGTTACATCAAAGCTAAAACGCTTATTTACTGATTGCTTATAATTGATAACTTGCATGTATGCATCGTGGGTAAATGTATTGGCATTATCCATTTGCTTGCTGAAATTGTATTGATAACCAGGCTGAAAAGGAACATCATTACCAAAAATACGTAACATATTGATATCTTGGTTAACCGTAATGGAGCGTAATAAACTAAAGGTAAACTTTTTATTATTTTTTAAATCGTAGTTAACTTTCACAAAAGCACTCCATCTATTATCTTGGTATGGAGTAAGATTGGTATTATTATATAATGAAGAAACTACCTGATTGGCAGGGTTTCTATAAAATTCATCACTAAATGCAGTTCTTAGTGCAACTGAAAATTTTACTTTATTTTTAAGTGTTTTTTTCATTAAAGGACCACTCACATTTAATTCAGCCACTTGACTATTCCAATTAGCTCTTGAATTTTTGTTAAAACCAAAATCATCTCTTTTGTAACTTGCACTTACCTCGTATTTGTCGCCTCCACGTTTCGTTTTGGTGCTAATTACACCAGCTGTGGCATCTCCAACCTCTGCACCAATTCCACCTGTGGTAACTTCAATTTCGCTGATGGCATTTGAACCAATATCTAATCCAAAACCAGTTCCTGCTAATGGATCAGTTACGTTTACACCATCAATATAAGTTCCGGTTTCGTATGTTCTTCCACCTCGAATATTAACTCCAGCAGGCGACTGAACCACACCTGGCTGCGTATTAACTATTTGTTGTAACTGACGTGATGGAGCTAATTCTATATTATCTTGACTTATGGTATTGATAGTTTGAGGTTTATCAACATCAATCAATGGCTTTTTACCAACAATAACTACTTCATCCATATTGGTGCTAGCAACAGCCATTTCAATTGTTCCAATATTGGTAGTTTGGCCAGCTTTAACTTTTACTTCAGTTTTTAAAACAGTTTTAAAACCTAAATATTTTATTTCAATATTATATTCACCGACCTTTATGTTTTTTAAGGTAAAAATACCCTCAGAGTTAGTTTGCGTGGCATACGAAGTACCTTTAACCACTATGGTAACCCCAATTAAGGTTTCGTTTCGTTTGGCATCTACAATTTTACCTGTAATAAAACCAGTGTTTTGGGCAAAACTGTAAGTATTTATAATAAAAAAAGCAATAACAGCGTAGATAAATTTCATTAATTTTATTTTTAAAAAACGTGGCAAAATATAATTTTCAGTTTGCATTGCATAATTAAGTTAATGTTGCTTCAAAAAAAATGTTTACAAAAATATGTCTTTGGGTAATTTTTTAACAATGGCACGGTTTTAGTAAAATTTTGTTTATGCTTGCATTATTAAATTTTTCAAGCTTGTAAATTATGAAACGTATATTATTTTTTTTATTATTTATTCCTTTTATTAGTAAAGCCGATGTTTTTGATGATGTGGTAACAACCATAAAAACAAACAATAGTGACGCGGTTACAAAGTTTTTAAATGCCAATGTTGAAATAACTTTGCTTGAAACTGAAAGTCTTTGTAGTAAAGCACAGGCAGAACAAATGTTGAAAAAATTCTTTGATAAATACCCATCAAAAGTAATTACTATAAAACATAGAGGTGCTTCGGCCCAAGGTGCCAAATATGCTATTGCTAGTTATGAAACTGCTTCAGGGTTAAAACTAAGATTATATATTTTTATGAAGGACAACTTAATTCACGAACTTAAAGTAGAAAGAGAATAACCAAATGGATATTGAATTAGAAAAAATTAAAAATACACTACTAATTAAATCTTCAACTAAGCAGTTAACCTTTAGAAACACAAAAGCTGCTTTCGAAATTTTTAAAGCCTGTGTTAAGTCAATTGTTGCCGAATTAGCTCCACCAATATCCGAAGCCGATAAACATGTAGAAGTTAGCTTTATTGAAAAAACACCTTTTGAATTTCATTTAAAATTTAGTGGTGATACTTTGGTTTTTATGATGCACACCAATGTGTTTGATTTTGATAATGAACATTTTATTGCGAAAACAAAATATGTTCATAAAAACAAATTAAGAGAATTTTGTGGATTAATTCAGGTATATAACTTTTTAAGTGATTCCATTAAATATAACCGTGAAGCTGATGCTGGATTTTTAGTAGGAAGATTTTTTATCAATTTTGAAAATCATTTTTTCCTTGAAGGAAAAAAGCAACTCTCGTATTTATTTAACGACTTTGAAAAACAAGAATTTAACTCGGAATCTGCGTATAAAATTATTATTGAATCAATTAATTTTGCGCTTCATTTTGATTTAATGGTACCAAACTTTGAAAACATGCAGTTTATTTCCTTAGAGCAAAAAAATTTAATGAGTTACAGTAGCGGAATGCCAACTAATAAAACCTTAGGATTTTTAACACACCCCAATCCCGATTCTTATTAAAATATAATTGATTTAATATAATAATTTTGTCAAATAAAAATTTTAAAAGGCAGTTTACTCAATTGTAAATTGCCTTTTTTATTGCATATTGCAGCCTCGAACTTTATCCAACAAATTTTAATGATTAACCAAGAACTTAACGAACAATTATTACAGATTGCTCAAACTTATGATGCACCTGTTTACGTGTACCACGCAGAAACTATTATTAACCAATATAACAAGTTAGTTAACGCATTTAAACCATTAAATATAAAGATAAAGTACGCATGTAAGGCTTTAAATAATTCGGCCATTTTACAATTATTAAAACAACAAGGAAGTGGCTTAGATACAGTATCAATTAACGAAGTTCATTTGGGTTTAAACGCAGGTTTTTTACCTAATGAAATTATTTTTACTCCTAATTGTGTTGGTTTTGAAGAGATAGAACAAGCAGTAGAATTAGGCGTTCATATCAATATTGATAATATCTCTATTTTAGAGCAATTTGGAAGTAAATATGGGCATTCAGTTCCATGTTGTATTCGTTTAAATCCACATATTTTGGCGGGCGGAAATAGTAAAATTTCAACAGGACACATTGATTCAAAATTTGGAATTTCAGTATACCAAATGCGCCATGTTTTGCGTGTAATTCAATCGCACAATATTCATGTAAATGGATTACACATGCATACCGGAAGTGATATTTTGGACGCTGGTGTATTTTTACAAGGTGCCGAAATTTTATTTGATGCAGCTAAAGATTTTACTGAATTAGATTTTATTGATTTTGGAAGTGGTTTTAAAGTGGCTTACAAACCAAACGACATTACTACCGATATTGAAGAATTAGGAAAAAGTTTAAGCAGTCGTTTTAATGAATTTTGCAAAGAATATGGTAAAGATTTAGAACTTTGGTTTGAACCAGGAAAATTTTTGGTGAGTGAAAGTGGTTACTTCTTAGTAAAAGCAAATGTAATTAAGCAAACTACTGCTACTGTTTTTGTTGGTGTTAACAGTGGTTTGAACCATTTAATTAGGCCAATGCTTTACGATTCGTATCATCATATTGTAAATTTAAGTAACCCAGAAGGTAAAGAAAGAATTTATACTGTGGTTGGTTATATTTGCGAAACTGACACATTTGCTTGGGATAGGAAATTAAATGAAGTATCAGAAGGCGATATTTTGTGTTTTTTAAATGCAGGCGCTTATGGAATAACCATGAGTAGCAACTACAATGCTAGGTTTAGACCGGCTGAAGTTTTGATTTACAAGAATAACGCACATTTGATAAGAAAACGAGAAACAATGGCAGATATTATACAAAATGAGGTTGCCATGAATTGGTAATTTTGTTTTAAATTATTTTGAAACAAATAGCATAATAAGCCGTTGATAATAAAATAAATGTACAGCTTAATTTAGTTTGTGAATAATTAAGTAAAATATATTATTTCAGCTTACTAAATTGCATACAACATATTTGGAACCGAATTTGACTAGTTAATAGTTAAATGAAAAAATTTTGGAATTATAACATGGAAGCTAAATTTTCACCACGTGTAAAAGATGTAATTAGTTATAGCCGAGAAGAAGCAATTCGCTTGGGCCATGATTATATTGGAACTGAACACTTATTATTAGGCCTTATTAGAGAAGGCGAAGGCAAGGCTTTAAAAATTTTGAAGGCTTTGGGTGTAGATAACTCAAAGTTGAAAAGAACTATTGAAGACTCGATTAGAAGTACTGCAAGTAATAATACCAATTTTGTTAATATACCGCTTACAAAGCAGGCAGAAAAAGTATTGAAAATTACTTATTTAGAAGCTAAAATCTTTAAAACAGACATTATAGGAACCGAGCATTTATTGCTTTCTATATTAAGAGATGAAGATAATTTGGCTTCTCAAATTTTATCGCAATTTGGCATCAATTACGACATTTTTAAACAAGCTATTGAAAACAGAATTGATGAAGATTTTGATAGCAAAAAATCAAATCCTCGTAATGAATTGCCGGCCGATGAAGATGATTATTTTGCTGGCGCAGGCGCGGGAAGAGAACCTGAACGCAAACAAGAACCTACACGTAGAATTGATCCAAAATCAAAAACACCTGTGTTAGATAATTTTGGTAGAGATTTAACCAAAGCTGCCGAAGAAGGTAAAATTGATGCCATTGTTGGCCGTGAAAAAGAAATTGAAAGAGTTTCACAAATTTTATCGCGTAGGAAAAAGAATAACCCAGTATTAATTGGCGAACCAGGTGTGGGTAAAACTGCAATTGCCGAAGGTTTAGCATTACGCATTATTCAACGTAAAGTAAGCCGCATTCTATTTAATAAAAGAGTGGTAATGCTTGATATGGCTAGCATGGTGGCAGGTACAAAATACCGTGGTCAGTTTGAAGAACGTATGAAAGCAGTGATGAATGAATTGGAAAAAAGTCCAGATGTAATTTTATTTATTGACGAAATACACACCATAGTTGGCGCAGGCGGAGCAAGCGGAAGTTTAGATGCATCAAATATGTTTAAACCTGCTTTAGCCCGTGGCGAAATACAATGTATTGGTGCTACCACTTTAGATGAATACCGCCAATATATTGAAAAAGATGGTGCTTTAGAACGCAGATTTCAAATAGTAATGGTTGAACCTGCTACTCCTGAAGAATCTATTCAAATATTGACCAATATTAAAGATAAATACGAAGCTCACCACAGTGTAACTTACACGCCAGAAGCTATTAACGCTTGTGTGAGTATGAGTACTCGTTATATGGTTGATAGACATTTGCCAGATAAAGCAATTGATGTACTAGACGAAGTTGGTGCTCGCGTTCATTTAAGCAATATTCATGTTCCTGCTGCTATTATTGAGCTTGAAAAACAAGTTGAAGATATAAAAGTAGAAAAAAATCAAGTAGTGAAAAGCCAAAAATATGAAGAGGCTGCTAAACTACGCGATAAAGAAAAACATTTATTGGAGCAACTTGAAACTGAAAAAGCTAAGTGGGAAGAAGAATCGAAAAACCAACGTTATAATGTTAGTGAAGACGATGTAGCTGAAGTGATAGCCATGATGACTGGAGTTCCGGTAAAACGCATTGCGCAAAGCGAAGGCGAGCGTTTGTTAAAAATGGGAACTGAGTTAAGTGGTAAAGTAATTGGACAAGATGATGCAATTAAAAAATTAGCAAAAGCTGTTCAACGCAGCCGTTCAGGTTTAAAGAATCCAAATAAACCAATTGGTTCATTTATATTCTTAGGTCCAACTGGTGTTGGAAAAACCGAAATGGTAAAAGTATTAGCTCGTTACTTATTTGATACCGATGATGCCATGATTCGTATTGATATGAGTGAGTATATGGAGAAATTTGCTGTTAGCCGTTTGGTTGGAGCGCCTCCAGGATACATTGGTTACGAAGAAGGTGGTCAATTAACCGAAAAAGTTAGAAGAAAACCTTATGCCGTAATTTTATTGGATGAAGTAGAAAAAGCACATCCAGATGTGTTTAATTTATTATTACAAGTATTGGATGAAGGGTTTTTAACTGATAGTTTAGGTCGTAAAATTGATTTTAGAAATACTATCATCATTATGACTTCGAACATTGGTAGCCGCCAGTTAAAAGATTTTGGTGCAGGTGTTGGTTTTGGTACGCCAAGTAAAGATGCTAATGCACAAAAAGATTCAAAATTAGTAATTGAAAATGCTTTAAAACGTTTCTTCTCGCCTGAGTTTTTAAATAGAGTAGATGATGTAATTGTATTTAACTCTTTAGACAAAGAAGCAATTACTAAAATTTTAGATATCAACTTAAGTAAATTAATTAGCCGTGTTGAAGAACTAGGATTTAAATTTAGTATTACCGAATCGGCAAAAGCATTTTTAGCTGAAAAAGGATTTGATGCAGATTTAGGAGCTAGACCTTTAGCAAGAACAATTCAAAAGTATGTAGAAGATGGAATTGCGGAGCAATTGCTATTACAACAAACTGGTGAAGGTGAAACAATAGAAGTAGATTACGACAAAGAGGCCAATGCCGATGAGTTGAAAATTACTACTATTAAGAAAAAAGAGCGTAAAAAGAAAGATGCTCCAATTGATAAAACGGAAGAGTAATCAAAAAGCACATCTAATTTAGATGTGCTTTTTTTATGTAACTAACCAATAAGTATAATTAGAAAAGTTAAGACTTTAAATCATAAAATATCACATTATGAAATATGGAAAATAAGCATAGTTTTGCAGCCTTTTAAAATACAAAAAATTATGTCTGATATTTTCTCTCAGTTGCAAAAACATGATCATGAGCAAATAGTATTTTGCCAAGATGAATACACTGGATTGAAGGCAATTATTGCCATTCACAACACGGTTTTAGGACCAGGTTTAGGCGGAACGCGCGTTTGGAATTACACCAGCGAAGCTGATGCAGTGAATGATGTATTGCGTTTAAGCCGAGGTATGACATACAAAGCATCTATTTCTGGATTGAACTTGGGGGGTGCTAAAGCTGTTATTATTGGTGATGCAAAAACACTAAAAACAGAAGCATTAATGCGTAAATTTGGTCGTTTTGTAGAAAACCTTAACGGTAAATACATTACAGCTGAAGATGTGAACACCACTACTCGCGATATGGAGTATGTTAACATGGAAACAAACCACGTAGTTGGTTTACCAGAAAGCATGGGAGGCGGAGGAGATCCAAGCCCTGTTACTGCTTATGGTGTTTTTGTAGGAATGAAAGCAGCTGTAAAACACGCTTTTGGAACTGATAGTTTAGCTGGTAAAAAAGTAGCTGTTCAAGGTATTGGTAAAGTAGGTGGCCATTTGTTAGAATATTTACACAAAGAAGGTGCTAAACTTTTTATTACCGATATTAACGAAGAAATGCTTAAAAAATACAGCAAAGATTTTGGAGCAACTGTGGTTAAAGGTGATGAAATTTATGGTTTAGATGTTGATGTTTTTGCTCCTTGTGCTTTAGGTGCTATTTTAGATTCGGTTAATATTAATAAACTAAAATGTAAAGTAGTTGCTGGTGCTGCTAATAATCAATTGGCTGACGAAAATATTCATGGCCCAATGTTAATGGAAAAAGGTATTGCTTATGCACCTGATTTCTTAATTAATGCAGGTGGTTTAATCAATGTTTACCAAGAACACATTGGTTATAACCGTGAAACCGCATTTAGCAACACAGAAAAAATTTATGATACTACTTTAGCCATTTTCCAAAAATCGGATAAAGATAAAGTACATACACAAAAAGCTGCAACCGAGTTAGCCGAAAAACGCATTCATGATATTATGCGCGTAGGTTCAACTTACTAGTAATATAATAAATAATAAAATTAACTAAGCCTAGCATAAAACTAGGCTTATTTTTACAAAATAGTTCTTTAGGTAATTTAAAAAATGTATTGCTAAGCCTACAGAATTTTATATAAATTAGCGTACATACACAAAATAATAGCTATGCTATTCAGACGTTTTTTACGAATTAAAACCTTTCAAGCATTATATGCTTACAAACAAGATCAGTCAACGAGTAGGGCGGTGGCTAAAAATAACCTTGTAAAATCACTCGATAAAGCATATGATGTATATGTGTTTTTGATGTCTTTCCTAATTGAGTTCAAATTTTTTGTTGGTAAAGAAATAGAACTTCAAAATAACAAACATATTCCTCAGCCTGAGCAAATGGCGTTTTTAAAAGCAATTTATAACAATGCAGCTATTTCCTTACTTGAGAATGATATTATTTTACAAGAAAAGATAAAAGCAAGAAAACTAGATTGGACTAAAAGCAATGATTTTTTTCGTCAAATTTTGACAGAAGTTAAAGCAATTGATACAATAGTTGAAGCAACTAAAGAAGCAGATACTTCTGTATTTGCCGAAAAACAAATTTTGTTGGAGTTGGTTGAAAGTTTGGTAGCAGACAGTGAAGTATTTAATCATTACATGGAAGAGCAGTTTATTAACTGGGAGGATGATGAGGTAATGGTACTAATTGCATTTCAAAAAACATTAGCTTCTATTAAACAAAATAAAGGAGCCGAAATTTTACCAGGTTTTTATAACGATAAATATGAAGATACTACTTTTGTGTCTGATTTATTTTTAGAGACTTTGGAGCAAGAAGATGCTTTGATTGAATTAATTAGTTCAAAAACCCAAAATTGGGATGCAGATAGAATTGCCACAGTAGATATGCTTTTAATGAAAATGGCTATGTGCGAAATACTTAACTTTAATCAAATACCTGTGAAGGTAAGTATCAATGAGTATTTAGAAATCGCTAAACTATACAGTAGTCCTAATAGTCATACTTTTATGAATGGTGTTTTGGATAAAGTTCAATTAGAATTACGCAAAGAAAATAAAATTAACAAAACAGGTAGAGGCCTAGTAGAGTAGTTTAATAGTTAAGAATTAATCAAATTAATTTAAATATATACAATGAAAAAAGTAATTATTTCAACTTTAGTTTTAATGGCCATTGCCTGCGGCAATAATGATTCAAGCAAACAAGTAGGTGCTGAAATAGTAAACAATACAGCTACTGCCGAAAATCCCAATGCTGAGAATGAAAATGCAACGGAGATAACTTTTGAACAAAATATGTTCGATTTTGGTACAATTAAAGAAGGTGAACTTGTAAATTATAAATTTAAGTTTAAAAATACAGGTAAAAATCCATTGTTGATTACCAATGCATCAGCAAGCTGTGGTTGTACAGTTCCCAATTGGCCTAAAGAACCAATTGCACCTGGCCAAGGTGGTGAAATTGATGTAACTTTTAACAGCGAAGGAAAACCAAACCATGCAGAAAAAACGGTTACTGTAGTGGCTAATACCACGCCAACCAATACCATGCTTTTAATTAAAGGCGAAGTAACACCAAAACAAGGTTCTGCAACACAAGCACATTAATTATTAAAATAATAATAACACAAATAAAAACCATGAATTTAACTTTATTACAAGCCGCGGCTATAAGTGGCGGATGGGAGCAAATGATATTTTTTGTTCCAATGATTGCCATTTTTTATTTCTTTATGATTCGTCCTCAAATGAAGAAACAAAAAGACCAAAAAAAATTAATTGAATCAATTGAAAAAGGTTCAAAGATTGTAACTCTTGGCGGTATCCAAGCTAAAGTTGTAGAAGTACATGAAGCTCATTTGATCATTGAAAGCGAAGGTACTCGTTTACGTATTAACAAAAGTGCTGTGAGTTTAGAAGCTACACAAGCTTTAAATCCAGTAAAAAAAGAAGAAACTAAAAAATAGTTTTTAAATAATTTTTATAAAAAGTCAGGCATTTTTGTCTGACTTTTTTTATTTAATTTTGAATATGCAAAAAATTGGGGTTACCGGAAGTATAGGAAGTGGAAAATCTTTGGTATGTAATATTTTTAGGCAATTAGGGATTCCTATTTATAATGCTGATGATAGGGCAAAGATACTCATGGTTACTCATGATGAAATTATTAGTATTGTTAAAAGTTTGTTTGGTAATGAAAGCTATTTTGAAGATGGAAGTTTAAACAGAGCGCATATTTCGGCCATTGCATTTAACAATAAGGCATTATTAACTGAATTAAATAAAACGGTGCATCCTACTGTGTTTGCCGATTTTGATAATTGGATTATGGAGCAAAAAAAACTAGACGTTCCTTATGTTATTAAAGAAGCAGCATTGATGTTTGAAACTGATAGTTATAAAGGTTTAGAAAAGTATATAGTAGTCACAGCTCCTTTGCAATTGCGAATTGAACGCACCATACTTCGAGATAATATAACTCAAGAACAAGTGCAATCACGAATGGATAATCAGTTTACTCAAGAGGAGAAATTAGCTAAAGCAAATTTTGAAATTGTAAATGATGACAAACACTCATTAATAGAACAAGTGGTTAATCTAAACAAGGCGTTGTTAAATCCATAAATAGTCACTTAACAAAAAACAGCTCTAACTTTTTCAATTGATAGATAATTCTATAATTGGAGACCTAATGATTTCACAACTTACTTAATTGATTTTGGCTTGTTTTGTAAAAAATAAAAATAGATGCCTCCAATTGCATAAGCAACACAATCTTTCCAATCTGAAGTGTAATGTTGATTGAAAATTGGAATAATTACTTCAAATGCTAAACTAAAGTAAAAGATACAAAAAACGATTGTTTTGACATGAAAAGTAAATGAATAATTGGTAATAAAATTTTGCTGTATAATCAATGAAATTCCAAGTAATATCGGCAAAATCACGAAATCGTCTAAATAACAATCCAACCATTCAATATTAATTTGATTTAGTGCTAAAATTTGATGTGCAAACCAAAGAAATAAAGGAATAAGCAAATATAAATTAATCGATTTAAACATGCTTTTTAGCCTGGTAAAGCCATTAAAACAATTGTAACCAATGTAATAATTCCAATAATAATGGCTTGACCTCCTTGGATTAATTTTTCAATCACAAAAAGAAATTTATTTTTATCAGAATTTTTTATCTTAAAATCATTCATTAATAACGACTGATTTTGCCATTTTTTTTCTAACTCATATAAGTCTTTTCTATAACCAAAATCAAGAATTTCCCCGCAAAACTCACAAAAAGCTTTGTTTCCATCTGTCCATTTTTGGCAGTGTTCACATTTTTTTTGATTTATATTTTTAGTTGAAGACATTGATGGAAAAGAAGTCAATTTAAATAAAAAAACAAGGTATCAGGTAATTAAATATCCCAATACCTTGTTGTAATTTAGTTCTTTTAAAATAAATTATTTAGGTTTATTTAAATATTTTCAACAATTCAATCTCCCTGAATTCAAAAATTTCTTTTACTTTTTTATCTACAAAAAGCCAATGTAAAAATGGAGCTAATATCCAACCTTTCGATAAATACGTGACTCTGTCGGTCATGATGGTAATACCATTTTTTTCTTCAAAAAAGTGTTCATGGTACCATTTTGTATAAGGGCCTTTTAACTGTTGATCTGCAAATTTAAACGGAGGATTCCACTCACTTATTTCAGTTTTCCATTTGAATGGTATGCCATTTAGTTTAATTTGGTAATCAATTAAAGTACCTTTAGCCATAGGAATTGGCGATGGAGTTAGTATTTTAAAATAAACCTCAGATGGTGTTATCTTATTTAAATTTTCAGCTTTACTAAAAAATTCAAAAACCTCAGCTAATGGTTTGTTTATTTGTGTTGTTTTTTCTAAAACATATTCTCTCATGCTATATTATACAAAGCAACTGTTTAATTGTTTAAGTTAGTATTTAGAGATATGTTGATTTATGATTTGGAGATTTGTTTATTGTTTATTTGCTTATTTCCCAGCTCACATTTCACATTTCATCATTCATACTTCATTTTTGTTTAACTGTTTAATTGATTATTTGCTTAATTGGTTATTTCTCATTTCCCAACTCTCAAAACTCAATTCCCATCTCTCAATTCCTATTTCATCATTCATACTTCATTTTTTTATTTCTTGATTAATTCAAAATTCAACATCCAACATCTAACATTCAACATTCATCTTTCAAAATTCATAATTATTGTTTTATTTAGTTTAAACTTGCAACATGAATTATTTACGCGCTGAAAACCTTTCGAAATACTATGGCGAAAGACATTTATTCAGCAATATTACTTTTACAGTAACCAAAGGACAAAGAGTGGCTTTAATAGCTAAAAATGGCTCGGGTAAAACGAGTTTGTTAAATATACTTACAGGCAGAGATAAAGGTGATGAGGGGCAAGTTGTTATTGATAAAAATATACGTTGGGCATATATTGAACAAGATCCACAATTTTATCAAACCGATGATGTTTGGTCGGCCATATATAAAAGTGATAACGAATTATTAAATTGTGTAGCAAGGTACGAAGAGGTAATTGAAATACTAGATAAGGATCCTGAAAATATTGATAATCAAAACCAACTTCAGTATGCTATGGAAGCTATGGATTTGAATAATGCATGGGATATTGAAACAAAAATAAAAACCATTTTACAACAGTTAAACTTACACAATCACTTACATAGTAGTATTGCAAGTTTAAGTGGTGGGCAAAAGAAACGTTTAGCCATTGCTACCGTTTTGGTTCAACAGCCAGATTTTATTATTATGGATGAACCTACCAATCATTTAGATTTAAAAATGATAGAATGGCTAGAAACCTATTTAACGGTTAATAATACCACTTTACTTTTGGTAACACACGACAGGTATTTTTTAGATAAAGTTTGTAACGAAATTATTGAATTAGCTGAAGGCAATTTATACACCCACAAAGGAAATTATGCCTATTTTTTAGAGAAAAAAGCCCAACGAGAAGAGTATTTAGATAAAGAAGCAGATGCTGCTCGCAAGCATATGCGCAAGGAGTTGGAGTGGATGCGTAAACAACCTAAGGCTAGAACCACTAAATCGAAAAGTAGGATAGAGGACTTTTATGAAACCAAAGAAAAAGCATCGTATAAGCGCGATGATGCGAAGGTTGAAATAAAAATGAAAATGGAAAGATTGGGTTCTAAAATTTTAGAAGTTCAACAATTGAAAAAATCGTTTGAAGATTTGAAAATTTGTGAAGACTTTACTTATATATTTAAACCAGGGGAACGTATTGGAATTATTGGAAACAATGGAGTTGGTAAAACTACGTTTTTAAATATGCTTTTAGGTACTGAGCAACCTGATGGAGGTAAAATTAGCCTAGGCGATACTGTAAAAGTTGGGTATTATAATCAACTTGGCATGCAGCTTAAGGATGATAAACGCGTGATTGAAGTAATTACAGACATAGCCGAATATGTGGAGATGACTAAAGGTGAAAAGCTTACTGCCAAAACCTTATTAACTCGTTTTTTATTCGATCCCAAAAAACAACATAATTATGTAAGTTCATTGAGTGGAGGTGAAAAACGAAGGTTGTATTTACTTACCATATTAATGAGTAAGCCAAATTTTTTGGTATTAGATGAACCAACAAACGATTTGGATATTGAAACTTTAAACGTATTAGAGGAGTTCTTGGAAGAATATGAAGGTTGTATTATGGTAGTTACTCATGATAGGTATTTTATGGATACCATAGTTGATAGTCTATTTGTATTTGAAGGCAATGGGAAGATTCGTCCATTTAACGGCAATTACCAAGAGTATTTAAATGAACAAGAAGAAATTCAAGCAGAAGCACTTTTAGCAAAAAGCAATGCAACCAAAGCTGCCAATACCGCGGCAGTAAAAGCCGAACCCATCAAAACAGAACAAGCAGCAACTAATAAACGTAAATTGACATTTAACGAACAACGTTTATTTGAACAATTAGAAAAAGACATAGCTGTTTTACACGATAAAAAAATTGATTTAGAAACTAAATTAAGTGCTCCCAACGCTAGTACGGACGATATTATTACTATGGGTAAAGAACTGATAGAAGTCAATAACAGTATAGATGAAAAAGAGTTAAAATGGCTAGAATTAAGCGAATAAGAAATTTGCTTAATGGTAAAATGAAATTTTAAAAAAAATATTTTACAAAGGAGTTGCATAGTAAAGAAAGAGGGCTATATTTGCACCCGCTAAAAAGGTTAACTTATAGCAAGATTCCGTAGCTCAGCTGGTAGAGCATTACACTTTTAATGTAGGGGTCCTGGGTTCGAATCCCAGCGGGATCACTGAGAAAGACTCAAGAAAATTTAAAACCATTCACTATCAAATAGTTGAATGGTTTTTTCTTTTAAATACCCTTGTCTTTTTTCGTTCTAGCACGGTATTTGTTTACTAAATGTTTGCCAACCAAATAAAATGTTTGCCAAATGAAAATAACATACAAATTTTACCAACGTACAGATAGTGATAATACTAAGTCTTATCCAATTTATCTTCAAATTACGCTTAACAGGAAAACAACTAAAAGAGCCATAGGCTATAGTTGTAAAGAAAGTGACTGGAAAAGTGAAATAGGAATGGCAAAATATAACCATGCCATTAACACCAAAATAAATTCCCTTACCCAAAACATAACGGATTTACAGTATAAAATTGAAAAAGATGGTGCAAATTATACTTTGGCGGAGGTTGCCGATATTGTTTTTGGTGTTGTTTCTTTAACTGTAACCATTTGCGATTTTTTTAAATCGTATAAAGAAAGCGCATTGGAAGTTAAAAGAATAAGCAAGGATACTGCAAAGCATTACGATACTTGCCGAGCTGCTTTGGAAGAGTTTATTTTTAATAAATATGGTCCAAAGGATATTAACATTAAAAAAATTGATTATGCGTTTATAGAAGAATTTGATAGATTTTTGCATAAAAAAGGAATTGGACTAAATACCATTAATGGCAATTACCATAAAAAGTTAAAAACGGTTTTTCTTTATGCTGAAAAACAAGAACTTATTACTAGCAATCCTTATACTAAGTTTAAAATGAAATTTACACCTACACATAGGGACTTTTTAACCATTGAAGAACTTGAAAAGTTGAAATCACTTAACCTTGAAAACCATAGTTTTGAAAAGGTAAGAGACATTTTTCTTTTTTCTTGTTTCACAGGTTTGCGATTTAGTGATGCTTTAGATTTGTCAATGGATCAAATAAGAAGCAATGAAAATACCAGCTTTATATACAGAGAACAAATAAAAACAGGTGAAAGTATTAATATTCCTTTGGTTCCTGAGACAATGCAAATAATTGAAAAGTATTTTGATAATGAAAATAGGGTGGTTAAAAATAAAGTACTACCTCATATCAGTAATCAAAATTTCAATTTATATTTAAAGTCAATAGCTGGATTAGTAGGATTAAATAAAAAATTGACTCACCATGTGGCTCGACATACATTTGCTACTTTCTTATTAAATAAAAGTGTGTCATTAGAGGTTGTTTCAAGCTTGTTAGGACATACTAATATAAGAACGACACAAGTATATGCCAAAATGCAAAATAACACTGTAGAAGAGCAAGTATTAAAAGCTTTTGCAAACAATCCAAAATTAACTAAGTAGGAGAGAAGTAATATGGAAAACCCATTCGAAATTATATTAGAAAAACTCAATAAAATAGAGGAAGAGTTAGAAATTATAAATGCTAGGCTGGAAAACAAAGGCTTTGGAATGAAAAATGATTACTTAACTGTAAAAGAGCTTTCAGAATACCAAAACCTTGCCGTACCAACTATTTATGGCTATACTAGTACAAATCAAATTCCTTACATAAAAAGAGGTAAAAAAGTATATTTCAAGAAGTCAGATATTGATATTTGGATTGAAAAAGGGCAAAGTAAAACATTAGAAGAAATGCAAGCAAATTACCTTAGTAGTAAAAAGAAATTTTAAATTGTAATAAAAGAAGTTAAGAAGAATATTTTCTTAGAAGTTTATGGAAACTACCTTCAGTTAAAAATTAACATGTCTATTAGAAGCTAACCATAATACCTATATGGTCACTTAACTTTTTATCTATATTCCATGTTTCAATTATTACTTGGCTTTCTTGAATTAACTGTTGGCTGATGGAAATATGATCAACATTATTGTCAATAGAAGCAGTTAGATTAATTAGTTGATGGTTTTTAAGGGCAGAGTTCAATGTTTCTCGTGCAGCATTACTTGGATAAACACGTCCAGAAGTTGTGATATTATAATCGCCAGTTATACAAGCGTTCTTGCCCTTCAAAAGCTTTTCAAAATCTTTTATTTGAGAAGTTAAATCATCGGTAAATCTTGGATTCAAACCTCCAAATACACCTATGATTGTTGCATAAAAAGTAATTTCTTCTAATGGCGTATCTACATCTAAACAGATGCTTGTGAATTTATCATAAGTTGTATAGGTTTTTAAAATAGGATACTTAGAATAAATGGTTACTCTACGCTCGTTATTTTTATATTTTATAAGATTTTGTCTTTCAAAATCGTGTTCAATATAATCGGTTGATAGGTAATTATAATTTGAACCTAAATCTATTAAAGAACTAGTTTCAGTTAATACCACTAGGTCACCTTCAAGCTCAATTAACTTTTCAGTTATATTTTTTATTTTATTAGCACTAGGCCTCCCAATATTCCAGTTTATTATTTTCATTTTAAATTGTTTACTAGTATCAACTTATCAATAATAATTATTTTTAACTAATAACTATTTTTAAAATGATAAACACTTGAGTGAATAATTTAAATATTGTAATTTTTAAAGTAAATGAAACAGTTTAAAATAATAAACAATTATTAAAATACACTAAATTTTATTAGGTTTTTCTCAATGAATTATTATGTTTGAAATTATATAATTTCAGTGATTACATAATGTGACTCACTAAACGAAGTGTGAATTATAATTTAAAAACTACTTTTTTATTTACATAAGAACTTTTAATAAAAAAGGTAGAAAAAATATTGAAACCTTTACCTATTTGTAGCGAAATTGTTACAAATAATAAGTCATTTTCACGATTGAATTAAATAGAAAAAGTAGATTTGAAAAGTATATAAAAACACATCCTAATCATACCTAAACTGGAGGTAAAAGGATGTAAAATTCATCAATATAAACAAATTACCTGCAAGGCTATTAGACAATAAATCAACATGAGACCAAACGAAAATTGTAACTTAACGGACGACAAGAAAAATATGCCAACCCACGTTTGGCACATTTGGTTTTGTTCCTGCCTAACAAGCCAATCCAAAATGCCAAACCAAAAGAGTCAAATCACCAAGCACACCGTTTGGTTTTTGTGTATATTCACAGTTTTATCTTTTGACAATTGTTTTGCTCAGTTTAATAATCCACAACCAAGAGTACCCTCACCATCAGAAGTATTCCAACAACAGCAATCACGCATAGAGCAACAAAACAAACAGTTAATGATACAGTTTGGAAACACTCCACCTCCAACACAAGAAGACATTATTGCTGGACAACAAAGACAAATGCAAGGTAAAGCACCATTGCAAACACACCAAGAGCAAATACAAAAAGAAATGGTTTTACTTCTTAAAGAAGCAGACCAAAAAACCAAAGTGCAAAACGAAATAGATTATTACAATTCACCCGATTTTTTAAACGACCAACCTTACTATTTAAATGCAAAAGATTTTATAAAGGAAATGTTGGAAGACAAGCGACCATTATCTATAAAAGACGCTTATTACAAAAGTGAATCGGCTTATGGAAACCTTTTATTATCTCATGACGAATACAATAAACTCATTATATCGAATGCAAATTTTATCAAACAATGGCTGAAAGAAAACGGTTACAAATTAACAGACTCCGAAGCCTTACATTATGGCATTCAAAAATTCATGTCCGACACTTTATATATTCGTATAGATGGCAAGCTAGTAGGACACATGCCCTATTATTATGATTACATTGATTACATAGCAAAAGACGATAGACGCAACTATTTTGTAACTAAAACATTGGCAACAGGAACAGGTCAGTGCCACACTTTTCCAGTTACTTATTTAATTTTAGCAGAAGCCTTAGGAATAGCTGCTAACTTAGCTTATAATCCTCGACATTCATTTATCAGATATAAAAACAAAAACAATGCTGTTGTTAATTACGAAACAACTGTTGACCGCTTTTTAGCTGATGCCTTTTACTTGCAAACTTTGCCAATTATGGCTAAAGCACAAAAGAATAAATTATATGCTTTTAGTTTAACAAAGAAACAAGTTGTAGCTACAGTACTTTATGATATGGCTGCAAATTTTGCACGTGAGCATTGGCTTGCAGACAAAATATTCATTACAGAATGTATGAAAATTGCCAAACCACATTTTCCAAATCAAGAATATATTAACGGTACGGAAAGTTATTTGAACAAAATAATTTATGCTGAAACATTGAATACAATGGCAAAAGAAAAGGGAATTACGGATGCTGCCGATATTGAAAAATACCCAGACCTATTGAAGGCTTATACCGACTATTATAGTTACATGGAAAAAGTAAACAACCTTGGAATACAAGATTTTCCAGAAAGCGAAGAATTGCGAATGATGGAATATGCCGACAAAAAAGGAAGATTGCAAACAGCCAAAAAAATTAATTCAAAAGAGAAAAAAACATTGTTTATCAAATAATAAAAATAATTTTACATTATGAAAATCTCTATCAACATTCTTAATTATCTAATCTTTGTTGGTTTAATATTTGCCTCATGCAAAACTAAAATACAAACTTACAACAGCCCAGCTATTGCATTTATTGAACCTCAAAAATTGCTGTTTTAGATACAATTTTTAGAGATTTTTCTCAACCTCGATTAAGCAATCAACCAAAACCAAATCTTAGAATTTACACCACACAAGAGAATTATGAAATGGCTTTTACGGATTTGAAAAACATGTTAGAAGGCAAAACCGAACCTAACTTTGAAAGAGCCGTTTTTATAAGCGAAAACCCTCACCATAACAGCAAATATACTTATAGAGCTTTTCAAAATAGCATTACCGAACAGTTACAGGTAATTCAAAACTTGATTAAAGCAAATGATAAAAGTGATAGCATAGATTTTGGCGCAAAGGCTAACGAAAATGGCAGATTTAAATTGGCTGACATTAGATATTTACCAAAAGAAAAAAAAGAATTGTACCGAAAAGCACTAAGCAATTGGGCAGTTTTCAAATACATTACCGACACCGTTTTTATAAAAAGCACTTTCCTTACCTATTACCATGCGCCATATTCTTATGCCACTTCCGACCCATTTGGAATGAAAGATTGGGGCAATTCGCAAGTAATGAACTTACTTATTTCAGAAAAAAATCAAGGCAATTGTTTTGCATTAACTGCTTTGTACAAAATACTTTCAGACCGATTAAATGCTGATGCTAGACTTTGCACAGCACCACAACACATATACATACAACACAAAGACCCAAAAGGACAATATTATAATGTAGAACTTGCCACAGCAGGACATCCAGGCGATGGAATTATACAAACCCTAACCTACACGCCAAGCGAAGCCATAATGAGTGGCATTGCTTTAAGAGATTATGACACTAAACAAAGTATAGGTTTATGTTTAGTAAACCTTGCCAAAAGCTATGAGCATAAATTTAAAACCAAAGACAATGAGTTTATGTTGCGTTGCGCTGAATTGGCATTGGAGCATGATTCATTAAATTTAAATGCCTTGTTATTAAAACAACAGGTGTTAGATGCAAGAGTAACCGAGTATGCAAACAAACACAGGCTTAACAGTATTACTCAACTAAAAAAAGACACTACTATAAAAGCTACTGTTTCAAAACTAGAAAAACATACAGCCTTGCTTAATAGTTTGGGCTACCGCCAAATGCCAACCGATATGCAGGAAATGATTTTAAACCAGTTTCAAAGTGAGCCAAATCATTGGAACCATAAAACAAGAAATCCAAAACCATTTACAAGCATTAAAGTACAAGACCCAAAAGATGAAGAATATTGGACACTTACCGCAGGTATGTTTCAAGAAGTATTTGAACCAAAGAAAAAAGAAACTTATGGACATTATACTTTGAACACCACCACAGGAAAAATTACTGCAATGGACACAAATAAACTTAAAGGTTTTATTATAGACCCTGTTGCTTTTGCCTACGATTTTGGCGCAAGGATGTATGATGCAAGGTTAGGAAGATGGCTAAGTTTAGACCCATTGCAGGCTAAATACCCAGGTTTAAGTCCTTATAATTTTGTGGCTAATAATTCAATCATATTTAAAGATTTTGATGGTAGAGATTATCAAATAGTTGTTGATAAGGCATCTAAAACAATATCAATTGTAGCAACATATTATGTTAATGATAAAAAAACTGAGGATTTGGCAAAACAAGCCGCTTCTGAAATTATGTTATCAAATGCTGCTTTTTCATTTAAAGAGGAAAATGGTGAGATGTATAAAATTAATTTTCAACTTGATGTTATAAATACAAATTCATCAAATAAATTTGAACCTATTAACAGAGCAGAGGATAATAAAAAGGGGAATTCTATAAGTGAACTCAATTCAGAAGATTTCAATTTTGAAGTGAAAAAAATTGATAAAAATTTAGACGCTTCTACTATACAAGGATTGACTAGTTTTGGTGAAAGAATTAATACTGATTTAACCAAAACAGGAGTCGGTGATGATAACAGAATTCAAACTATTAAACATGAAATTCTTCATACTTTAGGTGTTGATCATCCCAATGGATTAACAAGTGCAAAAATTAATAAGGAAACTATCAATGCTATTCTTTCTTACCCGTCTTTAACAAACAAAAAAGAAGGAACAACTTCAATTTCACTAACCAAAGGCAATTCAAATGAAACAATGGCAAATTATGAACAAGACCAGCAACCTGAAGTTGAAGTAAAAAGCGAAAATGCAACTCCTTTAAAAGGAAAAGTTGTACCTAATTAATTATTACGCATTATGAATATTTCCAAAACTAAAAAAGTATTTTTTATTGTTTTACTTTTATTCTTTCGAATAAATACAATTGATTCATTTAACAACGAAATTAATATACCAAACCTTTCACTGACAGATAGCACCGCAGTAGTATTAATTGATACAATTTCATTAGAAGGGTACCTTGTTGATTATATAAAATATAATTCATCAAAGAAAAAAATGGGAAAATACTCACTATGTGAATTTGTATTTCTTGATAGTAGTGATATTGTTTCTAACAAAGAGTATATTAAAAAAGAAAATGGTTATTTTTATTTCTACAATACAAATTTCTCATTTTTTTTAAAAAAATATAGAGAGTTTGAATCTAATAAGCAAATAAAAACATTTAGAAATTTTTATAAATTAAATTCAGATTCTATTCAACCAAATCCTCAAGAATTAGCAATATATAATTTAGGAAAAAACAAGGAAAAAATAATAATCTCAAAAATTTATAAAAGCAGATTTCAACGTTTTAACATTTCATATCAATTAATAAAACGAATCTCTCCTTTAATCGATATACCTGTATCAATAATTTCTGATGAAGGATGGGTTCAGGTTGTAGTTCCACTTTAGTTGTAATGTGTTAGACACGATAAAGAAGTACTAAAAAATTAACTATAATATGAATAAGTTAATATATTTAACTATAATACTATTGAGCTTTAGAAATAATTTAAATGCCCAATTTAAAACCAATTATATTAGTTATAAACAATTGATATTGTTAGCTGGTGATTCTAACTTTAATAAGCCAGATAAATATTTGGTTCCACCCTTTCATGATATGCCTAATAAACTTCCTGAAGGCAGATATGTAATTTATAATTCAGAAAAAAAGAAAAAAAGACGAATAGAAATGTATGGTGAGTACTCGAAAGATTCGTTAAAAAATGGCACTTTTATGTACTTTAGTTTTTACAATAAGGAAAGAAAAGAACTAAACTTGACTAGTTTAATTTATCATTACCAGTATGGCAAGCTAGATGGAAATGCTTCTGCATATCTTGGGTTTAATTTATATTGGTCTGGAAATTATAAAAGAGGATTGAGGGATGGTACATTTATTCAATATTCATTTGGAGATCCTCATTATATTGAATATGAAAGCATTATTACAAATGATACTTTAATAAAAACCATTAAATATTTCGAAAATACGGACAAAGTTATTTCAGAAATTGCAGAATATAAAAATAATGGTTTGGTGGACCAAATTACCTATTTTAACGAAAATGGTTTGAAAAAAGTTTCTTATAAAACCAATGAAAGCAATACTTTTTTTAAAACGAAATTTAATGAAAAGGGAGAAATAATTTCTACCGAAACTGTTAATAGAATAGAAGAAAAGCAACTGCAACAACGTTAAATAATACATTTAATTTGATTGAGGTGGAATGTTTAATTTAAACAAAAAGTAATTAAATGAATAAAATAAAATTTTTAATAATGCTTTTCAATTTTATTTTTTATGTAAACGCATACGCACAAACCAACATTATCTATCACGATACTTTAATTAATCAAATTGATAGTAATGGCATAAAAAATGGGCTTTGGATAGAATTTGCAAACCCTCAATTAGTGACTGTTTCAAATATTATTAGCAGGGGTTATTATAAAGAAAATAAAAAGGTTGGATTATGGTATTATTATTATCAATCTGATTATACAGGACTTTCAAGTATTGTAGAATATTTTTCTAATGGTAGTTTAATTGAAATGTTTGGAGATAATAAAATATTTATTAACGAGGATTCTTCTGAAATTAAATTAATTCAAAATAACAAAATGCTTGTTGTTTGTAAAAGAACTAAAGCAAAATATTATATATGTAAATACTACCAAAGGCCTAACAGGAAGCCAATAATAAAACGAAAAAATACTTTTGATGAATGCTATGATTTTATGAGTAGAGTTTGGTGAAAGATTTTTTTAAAAAGAACATTATTTATAAACTAAAATACTGATAAAATGAAAAGTACGGTTCACATTTTAAAGTTACTAGTAGTAGTAGGATTATTAGTAGGCTCATGCAAATCAAAAGTTCAAACTTTTAATGGCTCACCTACTACATTTATCGAACCACGAAAAATAACGGTTTCAGATACAATTGTTAAAAATTATCCCCTTCAACTTTTAAACAATCCTATTGACCCAACATTTAAAGTATATACTCCGCAACAGAACTATGAAATGGCTTTTACGGATTTGAAAAACATGTTAGAAGGCAAAAGTGAACCTAACTTTGAAAGAGCAGTATATCTTAGCGAAAATCCATACTACAATAGCAAATTTACCTACAAAGCTTTTCAAAATAGCATTACCCAAAAGCTGGAATTAATTCAAAACCTTATAAATGCAAATGATAAAAGTGATAGCATGGATTTTGGTGCAAAAGTTAACGAATATGGTAGGTTCAAATTAGCCGACATTAGGTATTTACCAAAAGAAAAAAAAGAATTGTACCGAAAAGCACTAAGCAATTGGGCAGTTTTCAAATACATTACCGACACCGTTTTTATAAAAAGCACTTTCCTTACCTATTACCATGCGCCATATTCTTATGCCACTTCCGACCCTTTTGGAATGAAAAATTGGGGTAATTCGCAAGTAATGAATTTGCTTATTTCAGAAAAAAATCAAGGCAATTGTTTTGCATTAACTGCCCTTTACAAAATACTTTCTGACCGATTAAATGCAGATGCAAGACTTTGCACCGCACCGCAACACATATACATACAAAACAAAGACCCAAAAGGACAATATTATAATGTAGAACTTGCCACAGCAGGACACCCAGGAGATGGCATTATACAAACACTTACCTGTACCCCAAGCGAAGCCATTACGAGCGGAATTGCTTTAAGAGATTACAACACAAAACAAAGTATAGGTTTATGTATAGTAAACCTTGCCAAAAGCTATGAACATAAATTTAATACCAAAGACAATGAATTTTTATTGCGTTGTGCCGAATTAGTGTTACAACACGATTCACTTAACTTAAATGCACTGCTTTTAAAACAACTAGTGTTGGACACTAGAGTTACAAACTATGCAGCACAACACCACCTAAACAGCATAGCCCAACTAAAGCAAGACAAAGACATTTTGCATTTGGTAAATAAATTAGAAAAACAAACTGCATTGCTTTACCAATTAGGCTATAGAGAAATGCCTCATGAAATGCAAGAACAAATTATGCATCCATTTGGTTACGACACAAAAAAATGGAATCATGTTTCACAAAATGCAAGACCTTTTACTAGCATAAAAGTACAAGACCCCAAAGACGAAGAATATTGGACATTGACCAAAGGAATGTTTAAGGAAATTTGGGAGCCAACTGAAAAAGAAACTTATGGACATTATACCGTGAGTGCATCAAGTAAAAAACTTATAAAAATTGATACTACAACAAGCCAAACTGTATTAATAGACCCTGTTGCTTTTGCCTATGATTTTGGAGCAAGAATGTATGATGCAAGGATTGGACATTTCGTGAGTGTTGACCCGTTGCAAGCTAAATATCCTGGTTTAAGTCCATATAATTCCTTTGCTAATAATCCTATTTATTTCAAAGACCCAGATGGTAGAGAAATATATCCTACCACACAGTTTAAAGCATCTTCATATTATCCGATTTTAAAAAATCTATTGACTAATAATAGTACATTTGGACTTATAGCAGGTGAATTTGCCAAGAAGGGACATCAAAATGTTCGAATTGGTGTAGATGCATTTCAAATACCCTTTAATAAAGGAGGTGTTACTAGTATGCAAACTTCACCAGTGGAAATTTTTGGAATTTCTACTGGTGAAACTGAGTATGCAGCTGTAATGAATCTCCGTGAACATAAATCGAATGATTTAGGAAAAGCAGCCCTGTTAATACATGAGTTTGTCCATTTATATGTTGATGTAAAGGCAGGTCGGGACAATAGCCAACATGATAAGTGGGATGATTATATGTTTCTTATGCAAGGAGCACTTAAAGAGTATAGCGATGATAATAATTTGAAACTAACCAATATTCAAATAAAAGAAATTAGTGTTGTATCTGCTGGAAGTGGTACGACTATATTTAATAATTATGTAAAAGATATGGCAGAAAAAAACAAAACTGATATAAAGGTTGAAGAGAAAAGTCTTAAACAACGTGTTAGTAATTTAGCTTCGATTCCTGATAAAAAGTCAGAAGAGGTAAAAAAATAGAAAATTAACTAAAAAATGAGTTTAAATAACAAGATATTAGTAAGATATAATTGGATAGTTTTGCTGTCTTTTTTTTATGTAGCTTCATGTCAAGAAAGCATATTAGATAAATGGGATGCGAATCAATACAAAATTAATAAAGCATTGATAAGTTATGCCAAAGAGATTTCACAGGCTTCCAAAAATAATAATAATAATAAGTTCCTTAAGTTTATTTTTCCTCCCGACACCACCTATAATTTTATCTCTAAGCGTTATTATACTAGTGATAGTTCTTTTGTTGATTATCAAGTCTTGGGCTCTAGTCCGACTGCTTTGCAAGGCAGTATGTATTTTGAAATAAAAAACGGACATTGGTATCTGTTTGATGGTTATAAATGGCAACTATTTTATGATGGCAAAAATATATACCCTGTTGAATTATTCTATATTAGCAAAAGACTTACTCACCTCAAAAAATATCAATATCGTAATGAGTATCTTTATACATTTGAACCGTTTGATAGTGACACCTCTGTACAATATCTATGTGGCTTTCCCGAAGAACATATATTTTCACCGAAGCATGGAATAGTGCTTATTAAAACTTCGGCAGGCTATTTCAGAAGAACAGATTTTAGTTTCAATCCAAAAGAATTTAAACTTGTAAAGAATGATTCTAATTAGATAATGTTCAATTTACCTAAATCAGAATACCGCTAAATGGATACTAACATACAGCAACAAATTACGCATCCATTTGGTTACGACACAAAAAAATGGAATCATGTTTCGCAAAATTCAAGATCTTTTACAAGCATTAAAGTACAAGACCCCAAAGATGAAGAATATTGGACACTTACCGCAGGTATGTTTCAAGAAGTATTTGAACCAAAACCAAAAGAAACTTATGGATATTATACTTTGAACACCACCACAAGAAAAATTACTGCAATGGACACAAATAAACTTAAAGGTTTTATTATAGACCCTGTTGCTTTTGCCTACGATTTTGGCGCAAGGATGTATGATGCAAGGTTAGGAAGATGGCTAAGTTTAGACCCATTGCAGGCTAAATATCCTATGCTTAGTCCTTATAATTTTTGTTCTAATAATCCAATAATTTATAAGGATATAGACGGTGAAGACTATATTTTAGTTATTGACCATAAAACGAAAACTATATCAATTGTAGCCAATTTTTATGTAACAGAAGGAGAGGCTGCAAGTAAGCAAGCTGCAATTTCAGGAACAAAAGTTTGGAATGAAGCAAATGGCAAATTCAAATTTGTAGTAGGTTATGGAGACAAGAAAGTAGACTATAAAATAAAATTTAATTTAAATGTTATTGAAGTTAAAAATTCCGTAGAATCTGCAAATAAAGATGCAGGGGGTAATACTTTTGAAGTAAATAACACTTTGGTAAATCAGCAAGAAATTCAAAGTAAATCCAAATTAGATGGTTTTACAAAAAATGGGAAAAATATTATAGTTAGGTCAAATCCGAATCAATACTTTACTGAAGAACATGAAATAGGACATACATTAGGATTAGACCACTTTTTAGCTTCTGGCTTTATGGTAACTGGAGGAACTGGTTTAAATATATTTCCTAATGAAAATGTTCAACCTAATTATGTTCAACAGATATTTAAAAATAATAAATTCAGTGTATCACCTCCATTTTTGTTAGGTTTGGATGATAGATTTGCAAAACCCACAGCTAGTGGCAAAAAAGAAGAAATAAATATAGAAAACAAACCTGAAGATTTTGATAGTGGTGAAGTTGAACTATGTAACAAACCCAAATTTACACCTACCGCTCCCTAAATTATATATGTTTATGAAACAACTTTTATTTTTATGTTTAATTCTATTTTTTAACAAAATAGGCTTTACACAAACCAACATTTTATATAACGATACTTTAATCAATCAAATTGATACCAATGGAATAAAAAATGGTCTATGGATTGAATTTGCAAATCCTGAATTAATTATGGTTTCTAGAATTGTTAGTAGAGGATATTATAAAAACAATAAAAAAATTGGACTTTGGTATTATTACCACGCAAACTCTGATATTAGCGGATTAAAAAAAACAATAGATTATCAAGCTAATGGTAATCTAGTAATTGATTTTGGTTATAAACTTATTATAAATAAAGATAGTACTAAACTATCTTTTTATGATTTGGAAACTTTATGTGTTGAATGCAAAAAAATCAAATCAAAATATTTTAAGTGTGTTAAATATAAAAGAAATGGAGCTATATTTAGAAAAAGAAACTATTTAAGCTTTGAAGAATGTTTAAATAAATGGGATACAAAATGGTGAATTTTCTTAATATTTTTATTTTTCTTAATCTATCTTTAAACAATTGATATTTTTAAGTTAATTAACATACCCAAAACAATATAAAGTCGACTTAACTTATAGACAATAAACGTTAAAACATAAACAAGGCAACTTAATTTATCAAAACGACATACAAAAAAATAAATGACATTGACTTGACTAAAATAAAATATTACCCTGACAGGTTTTACATTTGCCTCGATGGTTTTGACACAGACAACTTAACGTCTTTTATCACAGACCTGAACATCGGACAACATCAAGCGATTTTCATTCACGAATACTACCATTATCTTACAAACATTTCAACTTTCCCTGATATTAGACAATTTCATTTAAACTTTTGCGACAGATTTAGATTATAAACCATTCTTACAAATAAAGAAGGAATTAACCCATACCCAATTAACTCAAACACTTTTCCAAACTGCAAAGAAGATGTTGACTATTGGAAATCTGTTTCTGAAATAATTGACGAAGATGATATTGATTACAAGTTAGTAGAAGAGACCGAAAAATCATAAAATAAAAAGTTTGACATAGTTTCAATACAAACTGTCCATAAACCAATGACCGTTGTAATCAATGGCATTCAACATAATGGCGCAAGGGTTTTAATTAATATAGAAACGGTAGGTCTTTTAAATATTGAATCTTTCAATTTTTTAATAAATTATAAATTTTCTTAGCTAACTCATCGCAATATTCAGTTTTAAAGCTAAAAATCCAGTTGATTTGCTAGCTACAATTCGTGGATTATATACTTAATAGATTTTATGTTAAAAGTGAATAAAAGAAAATTTACACTTTATACAAAAAATAAATTATGCAGCTATTCCATTAATAAATGTATCTATAAAATCCATAATCCTTTTTAGTACCTTATCTCCAAGTGTTTTTCTCTGCAGAATACTTGGTTTTTCTCCCTCAATTAGTGCTAAAACCTCATCCCTTAAAGGCTCTCTTTCTGCAAACAAATAATTTTCAATTAGCTTTTCAGTCTTTGAAGGTGATAAGTTTTCTTCAGTTATTAAATTTAAAAAGGCTTTTTGCTTTTCAAACTTCCAAAATTTCTCAAATTCATCATTTATTTCGTCAGCATCATTTATTACAGGAAGGTTTTCAAGTATAAATTTTTCAATAAGCTCTCTTTTGCTTCTTAAAGTTGATTCTGAACTTAATAAATTAAATATTTCTTTTTCAGCTTGAGTGGTATCCTTTTGTGTTTGAGATTTTAGCTTAATTAGTAGTTGAATTATGTATGTTACATTTATTTCATCTCTATGTATCAACTCTAATTCAAAGTCCACGTCTTCCAAAATAGAAACTTTTTCTTTCTGATGCTTACTTTTTACTTTGTCGTAAAGGTCAAGGTATTTACTTTTAAAATCTTCAAATTGTTGTTCAGTCATTTTTAAATCAACCCAAGTAAAGTCTGAAAATGCTGAAAGAATATTTTTTATCCTCATCAAATCTCTGAAAGCTTTAATGAATTCAAGTTCTTCTTCTTCTGTTTCTAAATCATTTACACTGTCTATTGTTGGTGTTAACTGAACTAAATGTTCAAAAGCTTCATCAAATTTGGCTATGTAGTCTTCATAAGGTTTCATAATGATTACTTCAATAGCCTCCTTGTTACTAAATAAGGTAATAGCCTCGTCTGTGCGGTTCTTAAGATTGCGGAACGCAACAATATTACCTTGACTTTTCTGCTCGTTTAATATTCTGTTTGTTCGGCTGTAAGCTTGTATCAATCCGTGATACCTTAGGTTTTTGTCCACGTACATAGTATTTAAGGTCGAACTATCAAAACCCGTAAGGAACATATTAACTACCAATAAAATATCTATTTTGCGTTCCTTTACTTTTTTAGAAATATCGTTGTAATAGTTGTAAAAACTTTGACTATCTTTTGTTGTAAAATTATCTCCAAATAATTTATTATAGTCTTCTATAAACTCTTCTAACTTATCTCTACTGTGAACATTAATATTGTTATTAGCAAGTGGTTCAGCAACAATATTTAAATCAACATTGTCAAAATCACGTTCGAAATTAATAAATCCATTAGCATCTGCATCATCTTCATTTGTACCATAGCTAAAAATTGTTGCAATATTTAAATCATGTAATCCTTCAGCTTTTTTCTTTTTGAATAAATCAACATATTTTATTAATGTAGGAACGTTATTTATACAAAACATAGATGTAAAATCACGGCTATGTGTTTTTCGGTTATGATTTGCAATAATGTAATCCGTAATTTTTTCTAAACGGGTTCCATCTTCCATTAATTCTTTAGTATCAATATCTTCAACCTCAATATCAATATTTGTTTCTCGGCCGTCTTTGTGTTTATACCTACCCACATATTCAACTGAAAATTTTAAAACATTTTCATCTTTTATGGCATCTGTAATTACATATTTATGCAAACAATCTTCAAATAAATCTTTGGTAGTTCGTTTACCATGTTCATTTTTTGCTGCATTATCTGCAAATATTGGTGTGCCTGTAAAACCAAACATTTGCGCATTGTTGAAAAACTCTTTTATTCGTTTATGAGTGTCTCCAAATTGACTACGATGACATTCATCAAATATGAAAATAATGCGTCTGTCTTTTAGGTCGGCCATTTTACTTTCATACTTTAGTTTACTAATTGCCGTATTGAGTTTTTGAATTGTAGTTACAATTAAAGGAGAGTTTTTTACCTCTCCTTTTTTGTCAACATAATTACCTGTAAATTGCTTAACCAAGTTACTGGTGTTGTCTGTTCCATCAATACAACCTTCTTGAAAACTATTGAATTCTTTGGTAGTCTGATAATCTAAATCTTTTCGGTCTACTACAAAAACTACCTTGTGAACTTGTGATAAATTCATTAAAATCTGACTAGCTTTAAAACTAGTTAGTGTTTTACCAGACCCAGTTGTATGCCAAATATAGCCATTTTTATTTGTATTTTTTACTCGTTCTATTAAGGTTTCAACTGCATAGAATTGATAAGGGCGAAGAACCATTGGAATTTTATTGGCTTCATTGAGTACAATATACTTACAAATCATTTTGCTAATATGACAGGGCTCTAAAAAAGCATCGGTAAATCCATTTAATATATTTGTAAGACGTTTATTTTCAATATCAGTCCAATAAAATGTTTGTTTAAAGCTTTGGTTTTTATTGTTAGCATAATATTTAGTGTTTACACCATTACTAATAATAAATATTTGAACATACTGATATAAAGCTGTATTTGAACCAAATGAATGCCTTTGATAACGATTGATTTGATTGAATGCTTCTTTTAATTCAAGTCCCCTGCGCTTAAGTTCTATTTGTACCAAAGGCAAACCGTTAATTAGAATGGTTACATCATAACGATTTTTAAACTTCCCCTCTTGGCTAACCTGATTAGTTACTTGATATTGGTTTTGACACCAATGTTCTGTGTTTAAAAATTCGAAGTAAAGATTTTCTCCATTATCCCTTATCAAATGCTGTTTTTGCCTTAGAGTTTTACTCTTTTCAAATACTGAACCCTTGTTAAGTATATTTATGATTTTATCAAATTCTGTTTTTGAAAATTTAACATTATTATGTTTTTCTAACTGTTTTTTTAAGTTTTCGAGCAAATCTGTTTCATTAGCAATTGCTATATAGTTATAACCCAGTTTTTGCAATAAAACAATAAGCTGTTCTTCGAGTATTTGTTCTGATTGTTTAGTCATTTATTTCCAAAGGGGTTCGTTTTGCCAATTTAATAAATTTCCTTTTCCGTCAGATGGAATCCCTAAATATTTTATAGGAATAGTTGGGTATTTATTAAATAAATTTTCTACCTTTTGTTTCATGCTATTACCTGGGTTGGCTCTTAGTAACATATAACGAAGTACACATAAGAAATAAAATACACGTTTGTTATTTTCAAAAGGTCTTGCTATCCAATTGCCTTTAGGCTTTAGTAGTTTTTCAGGTTCAATTGCCAAATCTCTATTCCATAAACGGCTGTGATGAGCGCAAATATTTCTAACATACGTTAGTGTGTGTAGCCAAGAAGTAAATACAGTGGGGTGAACTTCAAAAAAATCAGCAATGCGCTTTTTATCAGCATTGTCTTTTAAACCTCTATATATGTGAGATAGTTCGCCAATAGTTAATAGTTCAAAGCACATCCAACACGGAGGATTAGCTGGTGTGTGATAAGTGTTGATATAATGTTTTATAAAAGTTTCTGGTGTTCTAACCGTTTTCGCTTTTGATATAATTGCTTGAAAATCGGAAAATGGATTTACTAATGTTCCGATTTTATTATAATAAGGTGTAACAAAATTATTTTGATTATCGTGCCAATGGCTATCATTATAATGCAATGACATTTGATAGATAAACTGAGTTCTAATAGCAACTTCTATTCTTTCAATACAATCAAATACCAGAAGGCGCAGTTCTCTATCAAACGAATATGACTTGATAATTTGGTCAAAATTTATCAGACTATCAAATTTATCTTTTGTTGTTTGATATGGTAAAAAATAGGCGCTTAACCTATAATAACTAATTTCTTGAAGGTAAGAAATTGCTTTGGTTTCATCATCAATAACTAATCCTCTGCTTTTGAGCAAAGTAATTTGGTCTTGAAAACTTAGCGGTACTTTGTTGTAAACTTTACTCATAGGTTATAAAAAGAGAAAACCTCCTAAGTGTGCATCGTAGAGAGGCATAGGAGGTGTATTATTGTGAGTAAAAGTACTGTAGTTTTTGAATGAATCTTGAGTTTTGGGTTTAACCAACAACTCTAATTCTGACGTTGCAATGATAATTATATTTTTTACATGTATAAACATTTTTAACTGACTTTTATTATTTTTAGTATACAAAAACCTACACAAACTTTTTTTGCAATTCTTAATAAGAATTAAAGTTGGGAAAGTATAAGTTTTTTTTCAAATCTAGTATGTTTTTTTGCCTTTATATTATTTCAACCCTTTAAACATTTGGTCTATGCACTTTTTCTTTTGTTCTAAATTAGGATGAACATATAAATTTAGTGTTGTACTAATATTTGAATGACCCAATAAAACACTTACAGTTTTATAATCGCATTTACTTTCTATACATCTGGTGGCAAAACTATGTCTAAGTCCGTGAAATTTTAAATCAGGTATTCCAAGTTCTTTCATTAAGTTCTTATAGAACGTTCTATAAGTTCTTGGTTCTGTTGGTTTTGCTTCATTGGTTAATACGAAAAAGGACTGATTTACTATTTTTTTTATTGGTTTCAGCATTTTTAACAAATCCTTGCTTATTGGAATATCCCTGTTAGAATTTTTAGTTTTAGGCGAATCCAAAATCAGTTCAGTTTTACGATTACCATCTTCAATAACATAAATTCGTTGTATTGTTCTTTTAATACTTATAATACCGTTATCAGTGTCTATATCCTCCCAAGTTAGAGCACAAACTTCACCTATTCTTATTCCCGCACTTAAACAAATATAAACGCCTAAATTTCTAAATGTAAAATGCTCTTGAATATGGTTCATTACCTTTTTTTGATTGGCTCGGCTCAATACTTCCATATTTTGTTTTTCCCTTTCGGTAGGAAATTGAATATCAAATTGATTGTTTGTTATCCATTTATTTTTAGCTCCAAATTTGAGTGCCATTTTTAGCACAATCAAAATATCTTTAATGGTTTTTTGCCTCAATCCTTGCTCTAATTTTTGAAACACAAAAGCTTGTACTTCTGCTTCTTCAATATTGTATTTATGGCCAAACACTGGCAATAAATGATTTTCGGCCAAAAGCATGTAAGCAGAAAAACTGGATTTTTTCACATACTGCTTTTTGTCTATTTGCCATAGATGAATGATTTCTGAAATTGTTTTTTGATTGTTCATATTCTAATATTTAGTTTAAAACCTCAAAGGAAATGCATATAGGAATTGAAGTAGGTAAGGAAAGTAATTAAGGTTCCAAATTTGAGATTTAGGGAATTTGAGGGGGAGTGGGAAA
>JAAFJM010000080.1 GCA_013298895.1 Bacteroidota bacterium
ATTATAAAAAAACGTTTTTTGAATTACAAAATGTATTTAAACAATTTTCATTTTTACAACCACAAAAATAACCTATATAGTAAGCCTATAAAGGGTTTACAAGGTTATGAGGTGGGTTATGGCTTCTCCTTCAATGGTAAGGAGAATGATGATGAGACACAAACGCAGGATTATGGATTTAGAATTTATAATAATCGATTAGCTAGATTTTTAAGTATTGACCCAATAACAAAATCCTACCCTCAATTAACACCTTATCAATATGCTAGTAATCGGCCTATTCAATGTATCGATATTGATGGATTAGAAGCGTATTTTAACAATAGTGGTGAATTTGTTAAGTGGGGGGCTGACGTATCCAAAACCGCTCCTGTAATTCTACTTCATAATGAAAAAGAAATAGAAATAAAATTGACTGTTGATCAATTTAAAACAAGAGTATATTTTTTAAGTGGGGAAGGTGCAACAGAAAAGCAGGCGGATTATTATGCCCATGTTTTCAAAAATGCAAAATCTTATGGATTTCATGGAAAAGGATTCACTGAAGATAAAATGTTATCTGTACTTTGGCAAGATAAAAAATATAAAAGAGCAGAGTTCTTGGCAGGTTTGCCAGAAGAAAAAGGAACCAAGAATTATCAAAGTTATAAAGATGCTTTTCGGAAAAAAGATGATTTTAGCTTATGGGATAAAGGTTTCAAGTTAAGATCTGCGGCAATATTAAAAACTGAAGCAGGTTTAACAGAAGATCCAACTAGAGGTGCAACTAATTGGGGCGGGGGAATTAAAAACTACAACTATTATGTCAAACAATTTGGTAAGGATAATGTTGTTACTTTAGTAGAAGGAAAGTTTAGACATAATTTTTTTAACATAAATACTGGAATTCTGACTCCAATAAAAAAAGTAGAATCAAAGGCAGAGACTCCTAAACCTGCTAATTTTAGTACTGAACCTCCTAAAACATATTAATTAAAGTATGAAAAATACAATTATATTTCTCTTAGTAATATTACCTTTTAATCTATTTTGTCAAACTAAAAAAGTTAAGACTGAAAAAATAAAACTGACGGCTTCAGAAAAAAAATACTTTAAAACTAATGATTCTTGTAAATGCCAAAAGCAAATTTATCGTTTTGAAAATGGTTTTAAACTTGAGAGTACATATGTAATGTTTCCTTGTAAAATAGAATATGCTTTTGAAAACAAAGACAAAGACTGTTCTTCTTTAAAAATTCTCTACAAACAATCAATAATCTCATTGGACTCTATTTATTATTCAAATTGTGAAAATGATGAAATAAAGTATTTACCTGTTTTTGTAAGTGGTACTCAAAAAAAAATTAGAAACAATAGTCTCATAAAGTTGAAATTTATGAATGAGGCTTTGAATTCAAATAAAACTACTTTACATCAATTCAATATAATAATCAATAATAAAAATAATGAAATTGTTTCCATAAAGTTGTTATTTTTATAAATTTTTTTACTATTTGTTTAAATATATTTTATCTAAAATAAAAACAGTTAAATGCCTAAATATACATAAAAAAACTGAATATGTAGCTTAAGGTATTGGCATGGAATCCTAAAAAAAGGATTACCAACCCAAACCGCTTTAGCCAAAAACTAAATCGGTTTTTTATTTTAAAAAATACGTTATTTGGAATACAAAATGCACTTAGCTCATTTTAATTTTTACATCCCTAAAAAAAACCTTTATAACAAGCATGGAAAGGGTTTACAAGGTTGTGGGGTTGGTTACTGCTTCTCCTTCAACGGAATGGAGAAAGATAATGAAGTGAAAGGCGATGGAAAACAATATACAACCTTACATCGTATTTACGACCCATGTTTAGGAAGATGGTTAAGCATCGATCCTGAAACAAAAGAATTTCCAGACGAAACACCATATAACAATAATCAAAATAATCCTATTGTGAATACAGACCCTAATGGAGATTGCCCTTGGTGCATAACTGCTTTGGTTGGGGGGCTAGTTGGCGCAGCAGTTGAAGTAAGCGGGCAGATTGCAAGTAATCTTGCAGATAAAGCAATTAATTCTAAATCTGATAAATCTTGGTATGATATTGATTATGCCGATGTTGGAATTGCCGCAGGAGAAGGGGCGATTATTGGATTAACAGGCGGATTAGGCGCGACAGGAAAATTAGGAAAAACAGCAATAAGAGTTATTAATATTTCTACAAAAGTTACTGCTGCAACAGGTCAAGGCTTAGTTGATGTAAAAACAGATGAATTTGGAGGGAGTACTAATGTGTTTAATGGTACAAAAAGCAAAAAAGATGCTATTGCAGATGGTACGATGAATCTAATTGGTGCAGCTTTTGGAGGTAGAGCACCATCTGGCAGTAAAAAAATTAAAGGAGGAATTATACCAGATGCTAAAACTCCAAAAGTAGCTTTAAAAGATGCAAGAATTAAAGGGCCAGTAAACACAAATCAAAGAGTTAAAATTGAAACAAAAGCTAAGGTTAAACAAAAAGCGGTAAATATTGTAAATGAAACAATAAAAAAAGCACCAAGTGATGTACCAGGTGCTACCTTAGAAAATATTGCAAGTGATAGGGCAAAAAAATAATTAAAATTATGAGAAAAATAGATTTAAGGTCGGGAATAAATGCCATAGTGATTTTAATAATATTAGTTTTCATTTTGCCTTTATCGTTATGGAAAGGTTGCAATGAAAGCAATAACCTTGTTAAAAGAGGGAAGAAAATCAAAGGTAAAATTATTGATATAAGGGGTATAAAAGGAAATACTTTTGATATTGAATACAATATTGATAATAAAAGCTTTATTAAAACAAGAGATGCCCAATCAGAGCATAACAAAAGTATTGGAGATGAAATTTTTATTATTATTGATAGTCTAAACTATGAAGTAATGATGATTGAGAAACGGTAGTATACTTTTTATCTTAGTTAGCAAAACAATAGCTATGCTAGTGCATGTCTGAGGCGTGTATAAACTAACAAAAGAAATATAACAACCAACCGCCCATGCTTAAAAGCTTGGGCGGTTTTTATTTATGCATTTGACTAGTTTTATAATCCCTGATTAAAGCATCCATAATATTAAACAATTGGCCTTTAAAACCTAGCTTATGCAAGAAAATATACTGAAAAGCTCGTTTATGTCTAAGACGTTTACAAACCCAAAAAAATAAATGCCTGACTAGGCGCCGTGCGAAACCAGAAATGCTGGTGTGCGCATTTGGCCTGTAAAACCAACAAAAGGAAAATAAAAACCTAACCGCTTTAACTAAAACTAAAGCGGTTTTTTTAAAAGAAATATTGGTTTAAAGAATATTTAGCTGCTAATATCTTGTAACTAAATATTCATTTATTAGCACCATTTTTTAGCATGGATTCAGGTGCTAAAAAATCATTTTACACTAAAATATTTGCGCAAAAACTTGCGCAATGTTGCGCATCATAATTTAAGTTTAACCACTGTTGAATAATTAAGTTAAAATGCATACTTTTACTGATTATTTTAGGTTACGTGGTAGAGATATTCAGTAAAAATGGAATTGACTTGTCCTAAAATAGGTTTACACAAAAAATGTAAAAAATGGACAAAAAAATTATTCAAAAAACAGGTAAATATTTTACCGTAGATGAAAGACACAAAATTATTCAGGATTTTCTTTCTAGCCAA
>JAAFJM010000081.1 GCA_013298895.1 Bacteroidota bacterium
AGATGGTGATTATAGTGGAAAATTGGTTTGTGATGATAACCACAGTTGTAAAAATATTCCCTATGCTTTAAATAAAGGTAAAGGTTATAGTAAAATTATTTGCAGCTAACGTTTTGCAGCTACAAGAAGTTGGCGATTTTCAGCACAGATGTTCATACGGAGAACGAATGTTTGGTAAACCACAAATGCGTCTGCGAGGCACGAAGCCGCCAATTTATTGTAGCTGCTGTTATAGGGCGTTTTTCTTTCTGTCTTCATTGTTAAATTATAATTTAAAACCTGTCAGTGAGTAGGTCAACTGTCGTAAAGTTATGATTGAATTATTTCTGCGTTTCCGTTTGGTGGATTATTCTTTGCGTTTTCAGCAAGAACCTTGTAAAGTTGATTTCCGCTCTTTAAATAATCTAACAATTCATCGTGAAATTCCTTTGAAGAATAGTGTGCGTCAAAAGCAACATTTGGAATGTAACGTGAATTTAAAGTCTTATTGTCAAGGTTTGAATAACCCACTAAATTACCTATCTCACGGAGTAGGTCATAATACAATGCCTGCTGTCTATGCCAATCAAGTTGATGCTCTGGCAGTGATAGGTCAGCAAGATAGGTCGCCCATCTTTGAAGAACTTTCTTATCCTTTTTAAAGATTATGTCAATAGCATTTAAGTCGTCTATAAGAACTTGCGGAATTGTAATATATCCACGGCATCTTATCATTCTTATAAAAAGGTCTTGTTTTGCTTTTTTCTTGTCTTTAAAGTCCTTGTACCAAGCAGTGAAAATTGTCCCAATTACTACACCAATTAAAATTTTGGCAGCTTCTAAAATTATTTCGTTATAGTCCATGAAATAAAAAATTAATATCGTTTGTAAATATTCAAGTCAATCTGTGTCGGGGGAACTCGTTCACGTCTTGTCATCCAATAATAAATTTTTCCGTCACTGTTTGCGTACATATACTTATAGTCCCAACAAACAAAAGCACCTTGTCCGTTATAACCAGGCCAATAGCCTTGATTTGCGTAAACTAATATTTCCCCTGTCCCACCGTCCGAAGCTGTCCGAACAGGAGGACCCCAACTCATTATTAGATTTTGTTTTGTCGAACCGAGCCAAGAGTTCATTATTTCTTGTTGACTTACACAAGCAGTCAGAAGTCCGACCGCCAAGAGAATTAAAATGGATTTTTTCATTGTCTGCTGTTTTTTTGTTGTCTGTCTTTAAAATGCCCTATAACTTATTTATATAAGAATGTTTTTTCCTAAAACCTTCCTATATCTATCCAATTTTGGGTGGATATGCGAAGTTTTGTTTTGCATTTTTACCTCTTACAATTATATTCATTTGGTTTAATAATAATAGTAAATTTTTTAAGGAATGGCTCCTTCATTTTTAAGGTCTGCCTATACTCTTTAGTACGAATAAATTTACATAAAAAAAGCCGCTTTTGTATTTAACAAAAGCCGCTTTCACTTTAAATATCTAAATCAATTCGTTTTATGTGTTTGGTTGTTCTGTTGGAAATTTGGTGATGTCCATGTAAAAAATTTCCCAAGTGTGTCCATCAAAATCTTCAATGGTGCGTTGTTGCATAAAGCCATAATCTTTCATTTCGCTTGGTTCAATTCCACCTGCATTTAAGCCATTAGCCATCATTTGGTTAACTTCATCCACACTATCTAACGATAAAGAGAAAAGTCCAGCTATGGTTGTTTTAGTATCTGCAATGGGTTTGGTAGCAAAGCCTGCAAATTTTTCATGATTCATAATCATCAAAAAAATATTTTCGCTCCAAACCATGCATTTGCCTGATTCGTCAGAAAACTGAGGATTGTTTGTAAATCCTAATGCAGTATAAAAATCCATCGATTTTTGAACATCTTTAACTGCTAAATTAATAAATATTTGTTTTGCCATTTTTTATTATTTAAGGGTTGATAATAATATTTCTAATTGATTTAATCCCATTGTAAATCCTTCTTTAAAGCCCATTTCTATCACTTTTTCTAAATCGGCTAAGGTATTATACTTTGCTGCAATACTAACTAAAGTTATTCCATTTTCCTCACTAAAAGTATTGGTCCATTCTGTTCTTGGCATTTCCAAATTATTTACGCCATTTTCATCGCAAAAGGCATCTAAACCAGTGTAACTTACGTGGGGTTCAATTTTTAGATAATCGTTTTTGCACCAATGGATTTCATTTTGTGGGCTAACCATGCAGTATAACCAAGTTCCACCTTCTCTAAATTCCATCGATTTTGTTTTGTTTTGATACGGTTTTGGAGCCCACCATTGGTCTAATAATTCTGCTTTTGTCCAAGCATCCCAAACTAAAGGTAAATTGGCATTAAACTCACGTTTTACATGCACGGTTTGTGTTTCTTTGTTGATTGTAAAATCAAATAAAAGGGTAGTGTTCATTTTGTTGTTTTTTTAATTGTTGCTAATAAATCGTCCAATTGGTTAAAACGAGTTTCCCATATTTTTCGGAATTGTTCCAACCATTTATCTATTTCTTTCATTTTTTCAATTTGGAGCGAGTAGTAAATTTCTCTGCCTTTTTGCTCTTGTTTTATCAACTCACATTCGGTTAATATGCGCAAGTGTTTCGATACTGCTTGCCTTGTGGTATTGAAATTATCGGCTATGGAGTTTGGTGTCATGGCTTGTAAAGCAATTAAGGCAATGATTGCCCTGCGTGTTGGGTCTGCAATTGCTTGAAAAATATCCCTTCTCATCTGTTAATTTATTTTATTACGAAACTAATCGGTTGCAAATATATGCAACTTTTTGGTTTCGCAATATTTTTTTAAATAAAAAACCGCTTAAGTTATTAGCTAAATCGGTTAGGTTAATATTGTTAAGCACAACTATTCGTAGTCTTGTGTGCAAGAATATGAAGGGGTGTCCGATAGCTATCGGACTACGAATTAGATCATGAAAAAAGATAAACTCCGAAGGAGTTTAATATGAATAGTCACCAGTGAAACTGGTGGTGATTTGTATGGATAAACACCATGAAAATCCCTAACCATTTGCACAAAGCCTGCGGCTTTATGCAAATGTTTTGGGGTTTTAAAATTATAGGATGTGTTCATTTCTTCAACGGGTTAATCCCGATAGAATCGGGACCGTTGTTACAAAAGTGTCGTTCCTACGGAACTTTTCATAAAGGAGGAAAAGGCAATGCTTCTAAATGCTTAGTGCAAGATGACTCCTCCCACCTCGTTAATGGATTAGTTAAAATATAACTTAGCTTTCTCTAAGAAAAGCTATGTTTTCTATGTTTCTATGTGGTTTAATATTTTATTGAAAAATAGTTTGATTCACAAAAACGCCTAACTTAATACCATTTAATTGGGTTAAAGTTATTCTTGAATTTGTAGCACTTTAGGTGCTTTAAAGGTTGGATAATCGGTGTAACCTTTTTCGTCAGCTGAATAAAACAA
>JAAFJM010000082.1 GCA_013298895.1 Bacteroidota bacterium
ACTCATCAATACAAATCCAGATCTAATTTGCAGGTATTCATTAAACAAAGAAATTGAATTTATTAATGATACCATCTTTACAATGACTGGAATAAAACCGGAGAGTTTTATCAATAAGTCAATTTATGATTTTGGATATCCAGCTGATTTTATGAATGCCTTTGAAAAAGGATTTGATGATTGTGTAAATTCCAAAACCATTATCAAAATAATTGTATGCCCTGAGGTTGGTCCACTTGCAAATCAATATTTCGACATACAGTTTGTTCCAATACTTAATGAAACAAACGCATACCCAAATATCATTGGTGTCTTTTCGGTTTCTAGGAACATAACTGAGCAAAAAAAACTTGAATTATTACAAGCTCAACAAATTGAAGAATTAAATATTTTATCTCAACGCATCATTAGTAAAGCCAATAAACTGCAAAACTTTGCATACATTGTTTCTCATAATTTAAGAACACCTGCAAATGGATTGTTGGCACTTACAAATATGTTTGAAAACGTTGACACTAGAGAGGAGGAACTGCAAATTATTAGTATGCTTAATACTTCTTCCAAGAGTTTGTGCGAAACGATAGAAGACCTTAGTGAAACGGTAAAAATCAATCAGAATATAAATATAAAAATAGAAGAATTATTTTTTACGAATATTGTAAATCATATCAAAGATAGCCTTGCATCATTGCTATTAGAATCAGGGACAAGTATTACAGCCGATTTTACTAAATGTCCAAAAGTACAGTATCACAAAGTATATTTAGAAAGCATATTACATAACTTAATAACCAATGCTATTAAATATAAAGATAAGCAAAGAAAACCGTTGATACGCCTTAAAACAACTATTGAAAAGGATGGAAAAATAAGGTTGAGTTGCAGTGATAATGGTTTAGGAATAAACCTTGCTAAAAATGGAGAAAAGATATTTGGATTGCATAAAACGTTTCACGGAAATAAAGATGCAAGGGGTGTTGGATTGTTTATTACCAAAACCCAAATTGAGGCAATGGGTGGTAGTATAGAAGTAGAAAGTGAGGTTGGTGTTGGAACTACTTTTCATATATACTTTAATCAAGAGCATTTGGATAAAAATGCTGTAAACGATATTTAGAACAGAATTCTAATTAAAAAAAGGCCGGTGCTGACAATGGAATAGTACCTAATTTTACCAAAATTTTTAGCATAAAAACTAGGTTGAAGTTAATAACTTTGACATCGTTTTTTTATTTTGAAATACTACCAACTTCAATTCTTATCTAAATATGGCTGAACCTTTAAAAAATTTATACAACCAAACTTTTATTACCAATTTGGCTCATCAAATAGCTAAAAATTATGCAGGATTTGATATGGAATTATTTACAAAACTAGTGTTTGATAAAAATTGGGAAAACAAAGAATTGAAGCAACGCATGAGGCATATTTCTGAATGTATGCACCAAACTTTGCCCTTAAGTTATAAAGAACAAGTTAACGTTTTAATGCAAACTGCGCCAAATTTTGGTGGTTTTACAGCCATGTTTTTCCCTGATTTTATAGAAGTTTATGGTCAAGATGATTTAAAAACTTCGGTTAAAGCATTGGAACATTTTACCCAATTTTCGAGTAGTGAATTTGCTGTAAGACCATTTATTATAAAATACCCAACTGAAATGCTGAAACAACATTTGATTTGGAGTAAACATAAAAACCATCATGTTAGGCGTTTGGCTAGCGAAGGCATTAGGCCACGATTACCTTGGGCTATGGCATTACCCATGTTTAAAAACAACCCCACTCCTATTTTAGGTATTCTCAATAATTTAATGACTGATGAATCGGAATATGTAAGGCGAAGTGTGGCCAATTGTATCAACGATATTTCGAAAGATAATCCTAATACAGTAATTGAATTAATAAACCAATGGAAAGACCATTCAAATGAAACCAATTGGATATTAAAACATGCAAGTCGTGGATTATTGAAAAAAGGAAATGCCACTATTTTAAAGGCATTTGGGTTAAATAACGAACATAAAGTTGATCTTTTAAACCTTGATATTGATAAAACAAAACTTGCCATTGGCGAAAGTTTTAACTTTATTTTTAGTGTGGCTTTATTAGAAAAACAAACTGCCAATATTAGGCTTGAATACCAAATTTATTATATGAAAGCAAATGGGAAACAGTTACCTAAAATATTTCAAATAGGCACTTACCAGTTAAAGCCAAATGAACCTTTTGAGGTTAAAAAGAAACATAGTTTTGCTAACTTAACTACGCGTAAACATTATGCAGGAAAACATGTCATTGCCGTTACCGCTAATGGTAACGAAATAGGAAGATTAGAATTTGAATTGCTTTAAAAAATCAACTATCAAAAAGACATCAACATTGTTAAAATCAAGAGTATTTACGAAAAAAATTCTACATGAAAAACCATTGTAGTTTAAAAAATTTGTAATACTACTAACCAATTAAGAAAAGAAAATGTAAAAATCATTATTCCATTAGAGATGTGCGTTGGGTCGGCAAAAAAGCGGGCCAGCCCAAGCCTGCGCGTTGAAGCATTTTTTTGCCTTGATTTTTTGTTTCTTTTTCATCTAAGGAAAAAGAAAGAAGAAAAAAAAGAAATGACTTGTCCAATAGCTAACTTAATTGCCAGTTAAAGGAGATTCCTACTGAATGACGAACGTCCTTTATATTAACTTTTTGAAAAAATTTTCCCTTTTCAAAACATTTCTAACGATGGAAATCGGTATAAGCTCAATGTGACAATAAAAAAAAGGCTACCAAATTAATTAGATAGCCTCTTTATTTTGCTGAAAGCTCAAGAATTAAACAAGATGAAACTCCCCTATTTTACATACATAGCCTCCATAATTTCATTACTAAGCAAACCACTACCACCACCATAATGTTGAATTATCTTAATGTTAGGGTTTTTATCAGTAAAGATACTCCTAATTAGTTGTTCACTTACTTCGGGTATGCCACTGCTTAATAATACCAAGTCAATATTATTTTCATTAAATATTTTGATGGCATCTTCATCGGTTAAAGCCGACAATCCAACACAATTCTCCATTTTATTTACCAAGGTAAACAAGGTTTTGGTTATTTGAGGGTGTCTGCCAATTACCAAAATATTTAATTTATTCATGACCTAAAATTATTTCATTTATTGGTTTCCTTACTCTTGGCGAAAGCTCTCTGGTTTTATAGGGTTCAGGTAATTTTTCTGCACTATCTAAATACCCCAAAGCTATAATAG
>JAAFJM010000083.1 GCA_013298895.1 Bacteroidota bacterium
ATTTCACCCCTACCCAATACAAACCAATCTAGGTTAATTTCACTAAATGCTTTGAGCAAATTTCGCTGAGTGCCAGGACCTACTTTGTTTTCACCGGACTCTATTTTTGAAATCGTAATTTTACTCATGCCAATTCTTTGTGCAAAATCATTTTGTGATAACTGAAAATGGTTCCTAACTTCTTTAAACCTATCTTCTTTACTTTTTTTCATAATATATATTAATTGATAAAAAGAATATTTTAAATATTCAAATTAATAAACAATATTATGATTAGATGTGGTAAAATACAAGATAATTATAATATTGTATAATTTATATGTTAAATATTATAACTATTTCAAAACGCCAAATAACATAAATACTAGTCAAATCAAATTAAACCATTTAGTTTCATCAAATTTGAAAGTTTAAGTTCTATCTTATTGATATTTACTTTTTGTGCCCTATTTGGATTATTTAAAATTCTAATATTAAAGTTTATTGTAATAAATAAAGTTAAAAATAGCTTCATTCCCAATCCAAGTTTTGGATGTTATGAAACTTCTAAATATTTTATCCAATAAGAACAAAAAAGCCAATAGTGTGCTTTTATTGAATATGATTAAAAAATGAATTGCTCCAATTATTTATTTAAAATATGATAAAAATAAAATTATTATTGACTCATTAATTACAAATAATGTTGACAATGGAAAAATGGGACTTTTAGAAATAGTTAAGGCCCTAACATCATTTGCAAAAAAAAACAGAATAAATATTATAACGGTTGATCCTGATGATAAACTCATAATGCAGGAAACCATTTTTTTATAACAACATCAAACAAAATTTATAAATATGGAAATTATTCATCAAGTATTAAAAAAAAACGGTCGTTTTTATTCTGAAAATGACCAAACAATGGTTGCAGAATTAACCTACGTAAAATCTGGTTACAATAAAATAATTATTGATTCTTCCTTTGTACATCCTAGTTTGGATAAAGAGGAAATTCTAATACAATTAATAAAAAAACTATTTGATTTTGCTGTTGTAAATAAATTGCAAATAATAAACTTTTGTAATGATGTAAAACAACTTGCAGATGAAAATGAAAAATATGCATCTTTAATATACAGCATATAAGTATTTGCATTACTTTTAAAATGAAGAAATTTAAAATTAAATATGTTTTTAACCCTTCTGATAAATTAAGCAAAATTTAAAGTAAAGTACTTAATTCAGTAAAGAACAAACAAGATAATTTAATTGAGATAGATATCATTACAGGTAGCTTCCCTATGGTAAACAGAAACTTAAAATTTACTAAGTCGAACAATGAAGTAATAAAAAAATATTATATTTACCTTACTAGTATTCATTTACAACTACAAAAAAGCATATACTAAAAAATGAAAATTTAAAGTTGCCAATTATATGTGTGTGTGTTTAAAGAACGTTTTCCAGAAAAAGCAATTTAGTTTGCACTCATGCTGTACCAATTTAATTATAGTGAAGAAAATAAAAGCTCACTAATTTCAGGATTTAATGAACTTGGATTTACACACAAGCTAGCTAAAAAAAATACAAAATTCAAGAATATCCGCAATTTGAATTAGTAACCTATAAAATATTTATTAATTCTTATCCCATTACTTTAATTGAAATGGAAAACATAATATGTGTTTTATTTTCAGGGTATGTTTACACTAAAAAACTGAAAAAAATTTATGAAGAACCAGATAAAAATTATTTTATACTCTTCCAAATAACATATTCGTAAGTGATGTAGAATTTAACAAATAATTACCATAAACTCTAAATTTCTCATTTGTATAATCTCTACGATCGGCTAATAATAATAAATACAAAAAAAGGCCGTTAAACAATTGTTTAACGGCCTTTTTTGTAAAGAGGTTATCAACTATTTTTTATCTTTAGCGTGGTGAGGAGTAGCTATAAATGCCCTGTTAGCGCCTTTCAATTTAGTTAAGCTTTTAAGCAACGTAACAAACACTATAGGTAATTTTTGAATAGCCGAGAAGTACTCAGCTTTATAGAAACGTTTTGGTAAGCCCAATGATGCAGCCAATATAACAGCTAGAAAATTAGCCAAACAAAGATTTAAAAGTGATTGATAAAAGAAAAATGCTAAAATGGGTAAAAGGAAAGAAAAACCTAACACCAACACTTTAGGCATTAATAACAATTGTAATGTTTTATTGAAATAATTTAAATTACTATTGGTAAATAAACTGATAAATGATTTTAACAAATTTTTACGCAAGTAAAAAAACTGTGCTGAAAACCAACGCGTACGTTGCTTATTTAAATCGTCTATATAACGGGTTTTTTCATCATAAACATCAATATCGGGAGTATACTTAGTTTTAGTTTTCTTAAGTGCCATTATCAATTCCATTTCCTTATCGTAACCGCCCACTGCCCTAATTTTTAAAACCTCGTCTACAAAAAAGTCTTTTCGTAAAGCAATTCCTGAACCAATTAAAGCAGTTTGTAAACCAATATTTACGTGTCCTTTTCTAAAAATAGAATTATTTATTTCTTCACTAAATGCATCTAAAATAGCAATTGGTGTATCTAAATTTTTAGCTGTTCTGTGCGTTTGAATTACTTGAACTTCACTGTCAATTTCGTTATTAAGTTTACGCAAATAATCGGCTTCCATTACGTTATCAATATCTAACAATACAATAAAATCATAGTCACCATTTACTATTAAGTCCTCAGTTTTGCGTACACTATTTCCTTTGGTAGAATAAGGCAAATCGAAAGCCAATACCTTGATGGGTAACTTTTCTAACTGACTAACAGTTTCAGGCTGCAAATGATCGCCAACTACTATAATATCATGCCTATCTTTGGGGTATGTTTGATTCAAATTTTCGGCTGCACTCTCAAGTATCACATGGTCATTTTTATAGGCAACCAGCAAAACTGCAAATTTATTCAGATACTTATTCTCATTTGTGTTTTTGGCTTTATTAAACACTGAACATATAGCAAAGAATAATAAATAAAATACATTGAAGGCCATAAAGTAAACCAATAACGTAAATAAAATTTCTAGGGTGTAACTCATAATTTTATAAATTAATAAATACAAATAAAGTATAATTTTTGACAAATAATAATAACATTATACACATTATTTATTGTG
>JAAFJM010000084.1 GCA_013298895.1 Bacteroidota bacterium
CTATTAAAAATTGACCAGTTTGAAACTTGGGATCAAATTAGAAAAACAAAAAAGCCAATTATAGCTGCTGTGAGCGGTTTTGCTTTAGGCGGTGGCTGCGAGTTAGTAATGACTTGCGATATGGTAGTAGCTAGCGAAACTGCTAAATTTGGTCAGCCTGAAATAAAATTGGGCATTATGCCAGGTGCAGGAGGAACTCAACGTTTAACTAAGGCTGTTGGCAAAGCGTTGGCAATGGAAATGGTATTAACAGGTAAGTTTATTAGTGCCGAAGAAGCATTAAGTGCTGGATTAATTAACCGCGTAGTGCCAACTGAATTGTATTTAGAAGAAGCTGTTAAAATGGCAAAAGAAATTACTATTCAAAGTCCAATAGCCATTCGTTTGGCTAAAGAAAGTGTATTAAAAGCTTTTGACAGTGGCTTACAAGAAGGTTTGTATTTTGAACGTAAAAACTTCTACATGTGTTTTGCCTCTGAAGATCAAAAAGAAGGCATGAAAGCCTTTGTTGAAAAACGCAAACCTATTTTTGAGGGAAAATAATTTAATAATTCTGAAATAAAAAAAGGTTTTATACTATGTATAAAACCTTTTTTGTTTGGGGTGGAATATGGGGCTCGAACCCACGACCTCCTGAACCACAATCAGGCGCTCTAACCGACTGAGCTAAAACCACCGTTTATTAATCAAACTCTTTTCGTTTGATGGGCTGCAAATGTATAAATTTTAAAAACAAAAACAACCTTTTTTTAAAATTTAATTTCAAGTATTTGGTTTCTAATTGAATGTTATTTTAACTCAATTGTTAATTTTTAAAATGAAGAATAAAAGTAATTTTTATATTTTACTATTAATGTTATATTGCAGTTGAAAAATGCAAAAAAATATTTTTAAAATCTTTTTTACAACCCTTTTAATATTGTCTTTTACGAGACTATCTGCCCAAAATGAGGTTAAAGACACCACCTTGCGTTTATTCACCCAAAAAGGATATGCAAGTTATTATGCTCGTAAGTTTGAAAAACGAAAAACAGCTAATGGTGAAAGATATAAAAGAAGAGAACTTACTGCAGCGCACAGAACACTTCCATTTAATACAAAAGTTAAAGTATCCAATCCAAAAAATGGACGTTGGGTTATCGTTAGAATAAATGACAGAGGACCTTTTCATAAGAAAAGAATAATTGATGTGTCAGAGAGGGCAGCAAGACATTTGGGGATTTTTGGACATGGGCATTCAATGGTAATTATTCATGAGGTGCCAGATAGTGCTCAAATTTGGTCAAATCAATCGCAACACTACTAATTAATTTATTGTTATAGATTAACTTTTATTTATACGTTTAAGTTTATTTTTGTTTGCAAACAAATAATAAATTAACATGAATTCAATAAAAAAAATTATTGCAGCAGATTGGGTAGAAATGGGCGGAATTCCATTACGACAACCGCTGCCAAATGGATTAATAAATAATATTGGACCATTATTACTAATTCACCATCATAAATCAACAATTACTTCAGGTTCTAAACCTAGCGATGTTGGAGTTGGCCCTCATCCACATACTGGTTTTGCACCTGTTACTTTTATTTTTGAAGGAATTGTAAATCACAGAGATTCAAGAGGTCATAATTCAATTGTGGAGGCTGGTGGGGTTCAATGGATGAATGCAGGTAAAGGGATTATTCACAGTGAAAGACCTTCAGCTGAATTTGCTGCAAAAGGAGGTGTGCAAGAAATTATTCAAATTTGGATTAATTCACCTGCTAAATACAAACAAGAACAGCCTAAATATTTTGCATTGAATAAACACGAAATTCCAGTTATTGAAGAACATAATTTAACCATTAAAGTGGTTGCTGGAAAATATGGTCAAATTCAAGGATTTAATGAAATACAAAGTCCTATGACCATTTTAGAGGTACATAGTGCTGGAAAAACAAGCCATACTTTTCAATTTACCAAAGGCTATGAACATGCTATTTACAATTTGGATGAAGCATTTAATGCAGAAGGAAATCTAGTTAATGGTTCTAACTTGTTAATTATCAATAATGAAACAACCGAGCTAACCTTAAATTTTGATAAACCAACAAGACTTTTGGTTTTTGATATGGAAGCAATTAATGAACCTATTGCTACTTACGGCCCTTTTGTAATGAACACTCAATCGGAAATAATGCAGGCCATGCGAGATTATCAAATGGGAAAAATGGGTATTTTAATTGAAGAATTTTAAATAAAAAGTGGCTGTTTAATTAAAAACAGCCACTTCAAATTTAGAAAGGAGCATCTCCATTAAATGTCATTGGCCCTTCATCATCTACATCGCTATCCCAATTAATACTAGAACTAACCGTAATTGTTCCATTATTGCCATTATTATCATTATAATCTGGAATTGCATAATTATCAAAGTCGGTTTTATCAGCAAATTTAGTGTACTTACCAATAAATCTTAATCTTACATCATGGAGTTCACCATTCCTATGCTTGGCTACCATTATTTCTGCTTCATCAGCGCAAGGAGTTCCATCATCCCATTCGGTTAATTTATAGTATTGCGGACGGTAAATAAACATTACCATATCTGCATCTTGCTCAATGGAACCTGATTCACGTAAATCGGAAAGAATAGGCCTGCCTGTTCCTGTTCCTGGTGAAGCACTCCCTCCTCCTCCACGTTTTTCACTTTGACGACTTAACTGAGCTAAAGCTAAAACAGGCACATCAAGTTCTTTAGCTAAAGCCTTTAAACTTCTTGAAATATAACTTACTTCTTGCTCACGATTACCATTTTTATTATTCGAATCATCTCCACGCATTAATTGCAAATAATCTATAATAATCATTTGAATATTATTCTGCTGTTTTAATCTTCTGCATTTTGCACGAAGTTCAAATACAGAAATAGCGGGTGTATCATCTATAAAAATTGGAGCTTCGCTTAACTTAGCTATTTTAGAATTTAACTGCTGCCATTCGTGGTCTGCTAAAATTCCTTTTTTCAACTTGTCTGATTCTATTTCAGCTTCTGCACTAATCATACGGTTTGCCAATTGCTTAGAACTCATTTCTAGTGAAAAAATAGCTACAGCCCTTGGTGTTTCGGTATTTGATAAACA
>JAAFJM010000085.1 GCA_013298895.1 Bacteroidota bacterium
TATTTCAATGAAGTATAAACCTTTTGAAAACGCAGTCATATCAATGCTTAATAGCGTTTTGGTTTCAACGGTATTAAAAACAATTTGTCCTAAATTGTTATACACTTTTACAGAACCTAACACACCAGAGTTACTTAAATTTATAACTGTTTGTGCAGGATTAGGATAAACCAAAACCGTATTTTCTAAACTTGCATTTTTTACACCAATTGTTCCATAAACCAAAGCCAAATCATCTAAATAAATAGTTGAACCAATTGTAGGCTCAAATCCATTGATACTTGATGAAGCAATAAAAAAAGCTGAATCAGGAACTAATGACGATTGGTAATTAAAAGCAATATTAGCCTCTTGATAAGTATTGAAATTTTTGTTGATTGCAAATTCTGCAATAGCAATGGTATCCGTTTGTTTTTTAGTCGCATTCCATTTGGTTAAAACAAAAGTCCCAACTGCTGTATCTGCCTCTAAAAAACTTGATTTGTAATAAAACCTAAAAGCGGTAGGTAGTTTACTAAATGCAAATTTTAAGTTATCAAAATTAGGTTGTAATGTTTCATCTAAAATAGGACCAGAAGATAGTACTCCCGATAAATTTGCTTGCGAACCTTGCTTTGAAATAAGCTTTACCGCGTATTTACCTGTATGCACATCGTCTGTCATTTCGGTGGTTGGGTCAAAACCAAAAGTAGTAAGTGCATTTAAAGTGTACCAATCTCTTGGTTGCTGATAACCGTTAATGGTATCCCATTGTTCAAAACCACCATTTTGCAATGGTTCAATTTGTTGTGCTTTAGTAGCTCCTGCTACCAACACAACTGATAACATCATCATTAATTTTTTCATATGTATAGGGTAAAATTATTTAAGTGCAACATTAATAATTTAGTTTATAATATAAACTAGTTTACAACAATAAAAACACAAATAATTCATAGTCAATGTATTATTTTATGTATAATGCGTGATTAAACTCTAAAAATGCTGAAACCGAAACATATATTGGCCAAGGAGAATAGCCTTGAGCAAGTGGGTAAATCTAGAAACATTGAATGACAAATTATCCAAGTTTGTTGAGGGTATTAGAAAGAGCTATTACTTTGATAAATGGGAGGTGAGGGGGGAACTGATCTTTTGTAGATGAAAACCTTTACAAATCCTTGGTTGAATCGAGCATGGCCGGTAAGTTTGGTAACTGACGGTGAAATGTTCGGTGAAAACACCAAACATAGGCAAATTATGAGGATTGGTGAATGCCAATAGATTCTGCAACCAACCTCAGACAAATACTTTTAGAAGCTCTAAACAAAAAAAGGTTGACCTAAGCCAACCTTTTCGTATAAATAGTATTCGAACTTCTCAAAATATTACCCCAAAGCCTTTATTTCACTCACTAATTGAGTCAATGCTTTTTTGGCATCGCCAAATAACATGCTGGTTTTGGGTTTATAAAACAATTCGTTTTCAATACCTGCATAACCTGCTTTCATGCTTCGTTTGTTTACAATTACATTGGCTGCATTTTCTACGTCCAATATTGGCATTCCGTAAATTGGTGAGTTAGGGTCGGTTTTAGCCGCAGGGTTTACCACATCGTTTGCTCCCACTACCAATACCACATCGGTAGTAGCAAACTCAGGGTTTACTTCTTCCATTTCAATTAATTTATCGTAACTTACATTACTTTCGGCAAGCAAAACATTCATGTGGCCAGGCATACGTCCTGCTACAGGATGAATGGCATATTTTACATCAATACCTTCTGCTTCTAATAGCAATTCTAAATCGTGTACAATATGTTGGGCTTGTGCTACTGCTAAACCGTAACCAGGAACTATAATTACTTTTTTAGCATATTTCATTAAAATGGCAGCATCGCTTGCCGTAACTTCTTTAATAGTTCCATCAAAATTAGCTGAACCCATAGCTTCGCCAGTGGCACCACCTCCAAAGTTTCCAATCAATACATTTACCAACGAACGGTTCATGGCTTTACACATTACAATGGTTAATAATGTTCCGGCAGAGCCAACTAAAATACCACCTACAAGCATTACTTTGTTATCGTATAAAAATCCGCCACAAGCAGCAGCCACACCTGTAAACGAGTTTAACAATGAAATTACAACAGGCATATCTGCTCCACCAATTGGCAACACAAACAATACTCCGTAAATTAACGACAAAGCAAAAACAGCATAAAATAACTCAACTGTATAAGTAGTATTTCCTAATATCATTACTCCTGAAAGTACCAATATTACTAGCAATAAACCAATATTGATTAACTGCTGCATACCTAATGATTTGTCTTTTACATTGCCACTTAATTTACCCCAAGCTATGATACTTCCAGCAAACGAAACCGAACCAATTATTAAGCCCAATACAATGGTTAGTAAATGTCCAGCAGCAACAGTTGACAAATCAACTTCAGCTAAATGTTTAAACTCTATAATTGAAATAAGCATGGCACAAGCACCACCCATTCCATTGAATAAACTCACCATTTCGGGCATGGCGGTCATTTGTACTTTTTTGGCCACTATCCAACCAACAATGGTTCCAACAGCCAAAGCTGCAAAAATAAACCCTAGGTTATGCAAATGCGCCCCTGTTTCGGTGGTATATAAAAATATAGTTCCAAAAATGGCAATGACCATACCAAAGGCAGCCATTAAATTACCCTTGCGCGCAGTGGCAGGATTTCCTAAAAATTTTAAACCTGCAATAAAAGTTACTGAGGCTATAAGGTAGATTATTTGTAAAATTTGATTTTCCATGTTTTCTTTTATTTAATATCGAACACTGAATAAGGAATAATGAATTATGAAGTTTTTTTATTTTCGGTAGCTGTTGAGATACTTTTCATAAAAATGGATATTAATTCGTCATTTTCAGTTATCAATTTTTGTACTATATCTAATTCTTTTATTAGTGGTTTTTTATAGATAATTTTTAAACTAATTTTCGTTTCTCTCAATTCTTTCAAACATATTTTCATTTTATGTATGAAATCATTTCTTGATTCTGCACTTTGAGCTTCACCATAATTTAAGGCAGGA
>JAAFJM010000087.1 GCA_013298895.1 Bacteroidota bacterium
CAAAAAAATTTATAAGCTAGTTCAAGCCTCTCTCGATGATAGTTATATAAAAATGGGTAAGTCACTCAAACGAGAAAATTTAATAGAGGAGCAAAATCGTATTTTAAATTTACTGCGTAATAATGGGTATTATACTTTCGCCAAGGAGTATATTGATTTCAATGTAGATACAAATTACAGCAGTGATTATGTAGCCATTGAAATAAATATAAAAAACCAAGATGATTTAAAACCATTTAAAATTTATAAAGTCCGTAATTTAGTAATCAATGTGGAGCCAAGTGAAAAGTTACCAGGTGCTACTCATGATACCATCACCACTAATAATTTTAAATACATACCTAATGGCAGTAAAATAAATCCAAGCATTATTGCTAAAATGAATTTTTTGACGAAGGGTGAACTTTTTCAACAAAATAATTTAAGTAAAACATATAGTAGGTTAAATGATTTGCAATTGTTTAAGTTGGTTACCATAACACCAACTATTTTGGAAAATGATAGTGATAATGTGATTGATTTTAGCATTAACTTAAAGCAAAATGATAAATATGATATTATTGTAGAGCCTCAAGCTATTACAAGTGATCAGGCTAATTTAGTAAATATTTCGTCATCCAGAAATTATGGTTTGGCCGCTGTTATTCAATTTACCGATAGAAATATTTTTCATAATGGTGAAATTTTGCAACTTCGTTTTCGAACAAGTTTTGAAGCTCAGCGAGGCGAAAACATCAATCCAAAACCATTTTTTAATAGCAGTGAGCAATCATTTTCTGCAAGTATTACTATTCCTCAATTGCTGTTTTTGAATAAAATTGATAGAAAAATAAATAACGCCAATACCAAAACCATTGTAAATTCATCTATCATTTATGAGAAAAATGTGCAATATGAACGCAGGGTTTTTACACTTGGTTCTTCTTATCAAATTAACAGAAAGCTTATTAGTTATTATGTTGCTTTTCCGGAATTTAGCTTTGTAAGAACAAACTTTACCAATTCTGAGCTTGAAGAAAAAAGTAAAACAGATATTTTTTTACAAAATGTGTTTGCCAATAATTTAATTGTTAATGATATCCGTTTAGGCTTTACGTATAACTCTCAACCCATTAGCAAGGGAAAAAATTATATTTTTTTACGTTGGGATGTTTTAGAACTTGCAGGGAATTTGGTTTCAGCATTTAACTTTTTACTTGATGAACCAAAAGTTACCGATACAACTAGAAATATTAAAAATCAGTATGAACTATTTGGCCTGAATTATTTTCAATATGTAAAAACGTATGCTGATTTTAGATTCAATCATTGGTTAGATATGAACAATACTATGGTTTATCGTGTGGCCTTAGGATATGCCTTACCATATGGTAATTCACCAGATTATATCCCATTCGAAAAAAGATTTTTTACAGGTGGAGCCAATAGTTTAAGGGCTTTTAGACCCCGCTCAATTGGTCCTGGTGTTTATTCTACAACCAGCCAAATTGATAAATCGGGGGATATAAAAATTGAAATGAATATGGAATACCGCTTTAATATTTACAAGCATTTGTTTGAAGGTGCTGTATTTACCGATGCTGGAAATATTTGGTCAGCTAAACAAGATAGTAGGCTAGGGGCCGATTTTGATATTCAAAATTTTTATAATGAAATGGCTTTAGGTTCAGGTTTAGGTATTAGGTTAAATTTGGGTATCTTTATCTTTCGGCTTGATGGGGCTGTTCCATTACACGATCCAAGTCAAGATTTCGGAAAACGTTGGGTTATTAATAACGCAAAGGATTTTGATTGGTATTGGGATAACAGTATTTTTAATTTTGGTATAGGGTATCCTTTTTAATTTTTTAATTATATGCTATTTAATTCATTACATTTTTTACTGTTTTTTCCAATAGTTACCATATTATTTTATTTATTGAAACATAAGTGGCGTTGGATTTTATTATTTATTGCCAGTACCTATTTTTATTCAGCATTTTATTTACCTTATATTTTAATTTTATACGCCATCATAATAGTAGATTATTTTTGTGGCTTATTAATTGAAAAACGACAAGGAAAAGTAAAATTATTTTGGCTGTTATTCAGCATAATTAGTAATATTGGGCTACTTACATATTTCAAATATTTTAACTTTTTTATAGATATCTTCCATGTTTTTGTTCCTCAAAAGTTGCATCACCTCGATATACTGTTGCCAATTGGTTTATCGTTTCATACTTTTCAATCATTAAGTTACACTATTGAGGTTTATAAAGGCAACCAAAAAGCCGAAAAACATTTGGGTTATTTTGCTAATTATGTGTTGTTTTTCCCACAAATGGTGGCTGGCCCAATTGAGAAATACAGTACTTTAGGTAAAGAACTGAGAGCAAAGCATAAATTTAAATATAAAAATATTAGCAATGGTTTAAGACTAATCTTGTACGGCCTGTTTGTAAAAATGTGCATTGCTGATAATTTAGCACCACTAGTCAATGAATTTTATTTGAATCCAACTCATTACTATTCAAGTTCTGCTTGGATAGCTTTATTTGCATTTTCTATTCAAATTTATGCCGACTTTTATGGTTACTCTACTATTGCTATAGGTGCTGCGGCTATACTCGGTATTAACTTAATGGATAATTTTAAACAACCTTATTTTGCTTCTAGTTTTTATCAATTTTGGCAAAAATGGCATATTTCATTAACCACTTGGTTCCGTAATTATGTTTTTTTTCCGCTTGGCGGCAGTTATGTAAATGCTTTTAGATGGGTTTTTAACATTTTATTAGTTTTCTCTTTAAGTGGTTTTTGGCATGGAGCTAATTATACTTTTATTATTTGGGGTTTTTTACATGGCTTATTCTATTTGCTGGAAAAAGGTTTGGTTAAATTTTATCCTGAAACCATAAAGCAAA
>JAAFJM010000086.1 GCA_013298895.1 Bacteroidota bacterium
CAAAAAAATTTATAAGCTAGTTCAAGCCTCTCTCGATGATAGTTATATAAAAATGGGTAAGTCACTCAAACGAGAAAATTTAATAGAGGAGCAAAATCGTATTTTAAATTTACTGCGTAATAATGGCTATTATACTTTTGCCAAGGAGTATATTGATTTCAATGTAGATACAAACTACAGTAGTGATTATGTAGCCATTGAAATAAATATTAAAAACCAAGACGATTTAAAACCATTTAAAATATATAAAGTCCGTAATTTGGTAATTAATGTGGAGCCAAGTGAAAAGTTGCCTGGTGCTACTCATGATACCATCACCACTAATAATTTTAAATACATACCTATTGGCAGTAAAATAAATCCAAGCATTATTGCTAAAATGAATTTTTTGACGAAGGGTGAACTTTTTCAGCAAAATAATTTAAGTAAAACATATAGTAGGTTAAATGATTTGCAATTGTTTAAGTTGGTAACCATAACCCCAACTATTTTGGAAAATGATAGTGACAATGTGATTGATTTTAGCATTAACTTAAAGCAAAATGATAAATATGACATCATTATAGAACCTCAAGCTATTACCAGTGATCAGGCTAATTTAGTAAATATTTCGTCATCCAGAAATTATGGTTTGGCCGCTGTTATTCAATTTACAGATAGAAATATTTTTCATAATGGTGAGATTTTGCAACTTCGTTTCCGCTCAAGTTTCGAAGCTCAGCGAGGCGAAAACATCAATCCAAAACCATTTTTTAATAGCAGTGAGCAATCATTTTCTGCAAGTATTACTATTCCACAGTTATTGTTTTTAAATAAAATTGATAGAAAAATTAATAATGCCAATACCAAAACCATTGTAAATTCATCTATCATTTATGAGAAAAATGTGCAGTATGAACGCAGGGTTTTTACACTTGGTTCTTCCTATCAAATTAACAGAAAGCTCATTAGTTATTATATTGCTTTTCCCGAATTTAGCTTTGTAAGAACAAATTTTACCAATTCTGAGCTTGAAGAAAAAAGTAAAACAGATATTTTTTTACAAAATGTGTTTGCCAATAATTTAATTGTTAATGATATCCGTTTAGGTTTTACGTATAACTCTCAACCCATTAGTAAGGGAAAAAATTATATTTTTTTACGTTGGGATGTTTTAGAACTTGCAGGGAATTTGGTTTCAGCGTTTAACTTTTTACTAGATGAACCTAAAGTTACCGATACTACTAGAAATATTAAAAATCAATTTGAATTGTTTGGCCTAAATTATTTTCAATATGTAAAAACGTATGCCGATTTTAGATTTAATCATTGGTTAGATATGAACAATACAATGGTTTATCGTGTGGCAATGGGATATGCCTTGCCTTATGGTAATTCACCAGATTATATCCCATTTGAAAAAAGATTTTTTACAGGTGGAGCCAATAGTTTAAGGGCTTTTAGGCCTCGCTCAATTGGTCCTGGTGTTTATTCTACTACTAGCCAAATTGATAAATCGGGGGATATAAAAATTGAAATGAATATGGAATACCGCTTTAATATATACAAGCATTTGTTTGAAGGTGCTGTATTTACCGATGCTGGAAATATTTGGTCAGCTAAGCAAGATAGTAGGCTAGGGGCGGATTTTGATATCCAAAATTTTTATAATGAAATGGCTTTAGGTTCAGGTTTAGGTATTAGGTTAAATTTAGGTATCTTTATCTTTAGGCTTGATGGAGCTGTTCCATTGCACGATCCAAGTCAAGAGTACGGAAAACGTTGGGTTATTAATAACGCAAAGGATTTTGATTGGTATTGGGATAACAGTATATTTAATTTTGGTATAGGGTATCCTTTTTAATTTTTTAATTATATGTTATTTAACTCATTACATTTTTTACTGTTTTTTCCAATAGTTACTATATTGTTTTATTTATTGAAACATAAGTGGCGTTGGATTTTATTATTTATTGCCAGTACTTATTTTTATTCAGCGTTTTATTTACCTTATATTTTAATTTTATATGCCATCATAATAGTAGATTATTTTTGCGGTTTATTAATAGAAAAACGAGAAGGAAAAGTAAAATTATTTTGGCTGTTATTCAGCATAATTAGTAATATTGGACTACTTGCTTATTTCAAATACTTTAACTTTTTTATCGATATCTTCCATGTTTTTGTTCCTCAAAAGTTGCATCACCTCGATATACTATTGCCAATTGGTTTATCGTTTCATACTTTTCAATCACTAAGTTATACTATTGAGGTTTATAAAGGCAACCAAAAAGCCGAAAAACATTTGGGTTATTTTGCTAATTATGTGTTGTTTTTCCCTCAAATGGTGGCTGGCCCAATTGAGAAATACAGTACTTTAGGTAAAGAACTGAGAGCAAAGCATAAATTTAAGTATAAAAATATAAGCAATGGTTTAAGATTAATCTTGTACGGTCTGTTTGTAAAAATGTGTATTGCTGATAATTTAGCACCACTAGCCAATGAATTTTATTTGAATCCAACTCATTATTATTCAAGTTCTGCTTGGATAGCATTAATAGCATTTTCTATTCAAATTTATGCCGACTTTTATGGTTACTCTACTATTGCAATTGGTGCTGCTCGTTTACTCGGTATTAACTTAATGGATAATTTTAAACAACCTTATTTTGCAATTAGTTTTTATCAATTTTGGCAAAAATGGCATATTTCATTAACCACTTGGTTCCGCAATTATGTTTTTTTTCCGCTTGGCGGCAGTTATGTAAATGGTTTTAGGTGGGTTTTTAACATTTTATTGGTTTTCTCTTTAAGTGGTTTTTGGCATGGAGCTAATTATACTTTTATTATTTGGGGTTTTTTACATGGCTTATTCTATTTGCTGGAAAAAGGTTTGGTTAAATTTTATCCTGAAACCATAAAGCAAA
>JAAFJM010000088.1 GCA_013298895.1 Bacteroidota bacterium
GGCGAGGAAAAAACAACCAACCCAGTTTTATTTTTTGAATAATAAAAAAGCTAAAACCTATCGAAAACAAAACAACTACACCTAATGCTATTTTTACAAAAACTTTAGGCGTTATGGTTTTGTATAATAGTTCAATAATTGCGGTCATGATAAAAGCCGGAACTAAGCAAAAAGCACTTTCTTTACTCCATAAAGCAAGCACAACAGCTATTGAAAACCCCCACCAATTGCGGTTAAAGTAAAAATAAAACGACCATAAAAATAATAACGCTAGCCAAACTTCAATTAATAAAAAGGTGCTTTGTGCTAAAAATATAGGTTGAACAGCCAATAATAAAACCGATAAAAATGCAGAAAACCAACTATTGGTCCATTTAAAAACTATAAAATATATACTTATTAAAAGTGTAATGGAAATAAGTAATGGAAATAAATGCGCTTTAAACAAACTGTAACCAAAAACTTTTATCCAACTTGAGGCTAAGAAATAAAATAAAAGCGGATGGCCAGTGTATAAATCAGGATCGATACTTGCAGGCATAATACTAGGACCTTGTTCCGCCATGGTTCTGATGGCAGGCATATAAACCCAAGCTTCATCCCAAAAAAAAGGCAAACCAAGTGCTTCCCATTTAAAAGAAACTACACAGCAAATTAGTACTAAAACTAACCAATGATAAGGATTTTTGAAATTAACAGATTTGAACATAAGTAGAAATAGTTAAAATTAGGCTTTAAATAAACCATATTTTAAAATACAATAAATAGCTCTGAAACCATCTTTCCAGTTTATTTTTTTACCTTCAGCATAAGTTCTACCATAATACGAAATACCAACTTCATAAATCCTTATATTTTCAATTCGACTGATTTTAGCCGTAACCTCCGGCTCAAAACCAAATCTGTTTTCCTTAAACTGAATACCTTTAATAATATCTGCCTTAAATAATTTATAGCAAGTTTCCATATCGGTAAGGTTCAAATTGGTAAACATATTACTCAAAAAAGTAAGAACAGCATTACCTATTGAATGCCAAAAGAATAAAATACGATGAGGTTTACCGCCCATAAACCGGGTACCATAAACTACATCCGCAAAACCATCAACAATTGGTTTAAGCAAAATATTGTACTCATTTGGATCATACTCTAAATCCGCATCTTGGACTATAATATAATCACCACTTGCTTCTTTAATTCCAGTATGAATTGCCGCACCTTTTCCTTTATTTACAGTATGTTCTACAAATTTTATGTATTCGTACTTTTCATTTTTAAGGGCAATAATTTTTGCAGCGGTATTATCTTTTGAGCAATCGTTAACTATAATTACTTGCTTTTCAATATTATCAATCAATTTTACTTGATGTACCTTTTCAAGTATTTTATGAATTGTTGCTTCTTCGTTATAAGCAGGAATTATAATTGATAGTTTTGCCATAAAAGTATTTTAACTTGCGATAATAAGCTTGTAAATTGATTTAAACAACCCAGCCAAGCTATACAAAAGGTATTTTAAGAAATTTATAAAATAAAAAACACTAAAATTTTGGAGCAATGCAAACCGGACTTCTTCTGTTTTGCAATTTATAAGTTATTCGTAAATCAGTAAAATTAGCTTTTTGGTTATTAGCTAATAGCGATATACCAATGCTCCAACTTTTGTTTAGTTTATAAGCTATGGTATGCCTATGGTAAATATTATCCATTTCAGGAATATCTTTAAAAATATAATATCCTAAATATTGCCCCCAAGTAAATTGATGAAACAAAAACTCGTGTCCAACGGAAACTCCAACTCGTTGATTGCTTAAATTTAATTTTCCTCCATAACGCAATAATTCAGAAATGGCTCTGTCTTCTAACCACTCCGCTCCTATTGCCAAACTATGGCCTTTTTTTACACCAAATGGCAAATTATAACTTGCAGCAAATCCATTTATTAAATAAAACTTTTCGATATTAACCGTTGATGATTTATAAGTTGCAAAAGCAGTAAACTGCAAATTGTGTCTTCCTTCAAATGGCTTAAGTCTGCGTTTTAAATTTAAAGAGTGCTTCACATTATTAGCTATTTTAAATTGATAACTCAATGCACCTGTAAAAAAATTAACTCCTAAATTAGGGTCTTTAATAGCACCGTTCGAAAAATGATTAAAAGTCAACCGAGCACCGATTGATTGATTATTATTGAGTTGAAAATTAGCCACTAAGCCCAAAGCTAAAAAAGCATTTACATAACTGCTATACGACCAATTGATTTGGTTGTTTACCGAATCGTAAGGACTTGAAATAAAGTTTAAACCACCGCAAGCTTTAATTGCCAAATTTACTTTTTGCGTTTTTAAAATATTGGATTCAATAGTATAAAACGTATTGACATTATTTTTTACAACTGGATTATGAATATTGAAAAAATTAAGTCCAAAACCAGTTGCAAAACCTTTTGGGTTATAATGGGCATCTAAATTATCTAATCGTTGGCTTATTAATTCTATTTCAAAACCCAAAACAGGCGCATTGGATGAATATTCTACTCTATTAGAGTGAGCCAAAACAGAACCATTATGTATACTAGCTCGCAAAAAGTAATTGGTTCGTTTATTCAACAAACTATCGTTATTGGCTTTTAAATGAGTAAGCAATAAAAACGATATGATTACGAAAAGTAACCTAGGCATTTCTAGGTTTTACAAAATAATAAATAGGTACACCAATTAGCACCAAACATAAGCCTGTAAAAGCAAAAGCAGTTTTAAAAACAAGCAAACTAATACAAATAATTAATGCCATAAGTATATATAAAATGGGCAAAAATGGATAAGCAATTACTTT
>JAAFJM010000089.1 GCA_013298895.1 Bacteroidota bacterium
AATATTATCTAAGTTAAAATCTTTCCAAACATATACACCTTGCCCTTTGGGAACTTCTAAGTAACTAAAATCTCTGCGCAGCTCGTTTCCGCTACCAATTTGGTAATAAGTATTGGCAGTAAACATACGTCTTAAAAAAGCATAATCGTATTCAACCCTTGCTAAAATGGTTCTTTCGGGCTTTAGGTTTTTGATAGAAGTATCGTTAATTTCAAAATTTCGGTAAGTAAAATTTAAGTTTAACCTATTGCCATTATCTTGTTTTAAAACCGTTAAAGCATTGATGTTTTGTGCTATGCTGGCTAAATAAAAATCAGTATTCCTAGCCTGGAAATCGTTTCTATTGGTATAATCAATTCTGTATTTTAGTTTTAAAGTATCAGTATTTTGAAAAAAATAATTGCTTTGGTTATAGCTAAAACTGCCTGTTAGCAAAGTATCTTTGGTTTTAAAAAACTTACTTTTTTCGGTTAAATAATTTACCCCAACTTGATGTTTAAATTGTGTTCTGGCATAACCTGCATTGTATTTATAAGTTTGGTTTTGATTGAGGTTTTGCTGCAAAATAGCATTGTTTATACTAATGGTTAAGTATTCGGCATTGGTATTTAATTGGTTGTTTTTATATGTAAAAACGCTTCCAATTTGATTGATTAAACCAGCATAATTTTGATTACGGTTATACAATTGAATTTGATAATAGGCATTAAATAGTTGTTGTTTTTCAATGCTTGTTTTGGCTGATAAAATATGTTCGTTATAGCCAGTATCGCTGCTGCTCGAGTTGTTTAATTGCCTATTCCAAATCCTATCAAACTCCACATTTCTGTAACGTTCTACATACCTAAAGTTTGCATCTACCCATTCGTAGTTAAGTTGATTTTGCCAAAGCCATGTTTTACTTAAATTATTTTTGTTATTGATAAAAACTTTTGCTCCTAAACCTTTGTCGCTTTGTTTATCCAAATTGCTAAACAAGTTTCGGTTAAAATTACTTTGTGCTATTTCAACTGTAATCTGTGTGTTTTTTAGTGCTGTAAAATCAATGGCTGCATTTAGCATTTCCATTTTATTAGGAGCGGTTAATAAAATTACAGGTTCAAAACTACCATTGTTAGGTCCCACGTATTGAAAAACCCTGCCATTAGCCGATGAAGCCGATTGCACGTAACTACCTTTATTAACTCCTACATTGCTAAATTTTACTTCATAAAAAACAGTATCTGCTCCAGCAATATTGGTAAAAACATACACATCATTCCCTCCTAAAGTATCAATTTTGCGGTATAAAATTTTGGTATTGCTAAATGTACTTACTTTAGTAGCGCCACTTACCACTGCTTGGTTTAGTTTATTGCCTGCATTGGCCAAAACCAATTTGTCGTTATCGCTTAAAGTTTGCTGAAAAGGTTGGTCCTTATCATCTTGTTCTGTAAAATAGCTGCCTCTAATGGTAAAATTTTTGGTTTTATAACTGCCATTGGTAGTAAAAACGGTTCTAGCAAAATTTCTATCACTGTATTGAAATTCCGCTACAATCCTGCTGTATTGGGTAATAATGCGCTTAGGAGTAAAAGTAATTTCGCCACTGTTATAATCTATCACATAATCGTTTTGTTCACCTCTGTTTAGTTTTTCACCATCTAAATAAATGGCTTCAGTACCCGAAATAAGTATGATAAAAAGTTCTCCATTGGCTCCTGTAAGTCGGTAAGGGCCTTGGTTGCCTTCTGTGGCTGTTAATGTATTTCTAGCAAACCTACCTCGGCTTATGGCGGCATCTGCACCTATTTGTAATAAAGCCGAATCTTTTTTATTACCTAAAATAGGTTTTAAGTTAAAGGCAGTTTGCACCTGTGCACCTCTCGATTTTTTATTGTAGTTTAAAAAATAACTATCGGTTGGTTTACGCATTTCAAAATCGCCAATAATTACCTTGGTTCTGTTTTTACTTAACTGAATAAAAACTTTATCAAAATCTTGCAACTGCTGTGTGTTGCCTTCGGGTTGAATTGGGTTATTATCATCGCTAATGGCTGCCAATACATCAATATCGTTATTCAGTTTTCCGCTAAGCTGAAGGTTTAAGTTAGAGTTAACCACCACATTTTGTGCATTACCAAGCCCTAATCCGCGAGAAATACTTCCATTCATTTTTAAGCCATTGCTAAAACTTTCAGAACTTAAAAAATCGGTTTCGTTAATGCTGTACAAAAACGGATTTTTGGTTTCAATGCCTTCTTTGTCAATGATGTTGGGATTTTTATTTTGGTAAATTTTATTAAAATAAAAATTGGAAGCGCTGTATTTTACAATAAGTGGAGTGCCTTTAGGTATTTTTAAATTGATAAAAGCATGGGCAAAATAATTGATTTTAAAATCAATATTTTCAATAAAAGTAGTGTTGCCATTACTTGCTTGAACCGATTTTTGGACAATAACTGAACTATCCAAAGTGATGCTATCGGTAAGTAAAATAAAGGTCTTTTGTCTGTTTTGGCTTTGTACCAATACAGCTAAACAAACAAATACAATTACCCCAATAGTACGCATTAAGGCAAATAAACGAATTTTAGTTTAAAGATAGTATCATCAATCGTTTTATTCAAAATTGAAAGGCTTACATTTTAAATAATTTACCTT
>JAAFJM010000009.1 GCA_013298895.1 Bacteroidota bacterium
TTTTTTAAATTCAGGGTCTATACTAAGCCAACGGCCCAATCTTGAATCATATATTCTATCTCCAAAATCATAGGCATTTCCTTCGCCATAAGTTTCGTTGTCTAGTTCCTTACCATTAAAGGAGAATCGATACCCACTATTAGCCTCTACTTCTTCTAAAGTAAAGCTAGCTAGTTGTATGCTTCCTGCTGGGTTTGTGGCTTCGTTAAATATAACATCGGTTTCGTATCCTGTGGCCGTAAAGGTATAGCTTGCATCGCCTGGAACTATATAGTTGGTTATGCTCAGTAAATTGGTATTGGTATATTTATCTTTAATATACATATATGGCCAACCACGTAAGTTTATTTTAAACATAACCCTATAAGTTTTGCCAGGTTCGGTACTAAAGGTTTTTTTCATACCTGCATTTACAGCAGTTACTGTAGCCCTTATATTGCCAAATACATTGCTTAAAGTGGCATTGGTAGTAGCTACCCATCCATCGGTTCCTGCGGTAAAATTACTAGTGTTTAAGGTAGTTTTTACCAATACATTATCGGCCTTAAAGCTACGGCCTGGCATTGGTGCACCAAACGGACTGTAATCGTTTGCAGTTACTATTTCAGCTTGGTAACGTCCTGGGCCTACTTCTTTTACTATTAGGTTATCTATGCTGTAAGTTCCTGTACCTGTGCCGCCTATTTTAAACCTATAAGCCCCTTGCGGTGCAGTAAAGGTAAAGCTTACATGTCCGCTACTGCTGCTATTGGTTACATTTTGGCTAAGGCCTCCGCCTGTGCTATTATAACTTGCATTGGTTTCAAACCAAACTTGGCTTATACCACCGCCTATGGTTAGGTCAAAATCTACTTTAAATATTCTGCCCGCTTCGCCTTCAGTATTAAATAAAGTTCCTACTTGGGTGTTTATTCCACTTACGTTTAATTTATTGCCCGAAAGGCTCATGCTGGTATTGCTGGTAATAGGGAAAATATTACTATAACTGCCATTGTCAAAATTGGCATTTATCAATTCGGTATTCCCGCAGTTGTAAGTTTTTTTATCGGTAACTACTACTAGGACATTGCCAAGGTGGTTACTTAACTCATAATTTTTAGCACCACGTATTTGGCTATAACTAGAATAATCAGGAATAGGAGGGTTTTGTTCTACTTCGCTGTAAATTGGTAGGTTAGTAGTATTGTTAGCTTGTCCGCTGGTATTGGAACCTTGTGCATTGGTGTTAGCACTTTGTCCGTTGCTTTGGGTTAAGGTTTTACTGGCCACTAATACCTCGGCTTTGTAAATACCTAACCTACTGCTACCATATATGTGCCATTCGTTCAGCATTAGTTTATCAACGTAAAAATTGCTATTTGGTAAAAACTCATTCAGTATTTGATCAGCTATACTTTGTCCAAAATAAGCCCTTATTTGGTTAAAATACAAGTAAGATAATTGTATTCAAAAATCTCTTAAATTGTTTACCTAGGTTTAATTTTTAAAATAATATCCTCGTCAGTATTAAAAGCGTTACAATGTTCTAAATAGTTTTGAATTTCGTCCATATTTTCACCATAAATGTTGGCACTAAATTCATGTGCTCGTTGCAACATTCTAATGTAAGATTCGCAATCTCCTTGTTTAGTGAGTTTTTTTAATGCACCCATGTAATCCTCTCTAAATACTGTTGGAATTATAATTTTCGACTGATTTTCTTTTGTTAATTCAGCATTCATCATAACCCTTGCAAGTCTGCCATTGCCATCTAAAAATGGATGTACTTCACTTAATAAAAACATGATAAAAGCAGCTTTGGAAAAAGGATTTGATAGGGCATTATAATATTCAAACCCTTTCTCAAGTGTACCTTTTACTAAATTAAAATCAACGAAGGTTGTGCTACCAGCATAATTATTTTTATCTTTTAATAATCCAGGTTTTTTATCTTTTCTAGCACTAAGTAAAATTGCGTGTCGGTATGAAATTATTTTGAAAAAATCCTTAACTGTTTTTGGTGTCATTTGCATTTCTTGTCTATTGGAAACAATTTGATAGGTTCCTAATACATCATGACTATCATCGTTTCTGGCAGGAAGTGGTTTGTTAGTATTTATGATAAGTTTTGCTTCGTCAATACCAAATACAGTACCCTCTATATAATTAGAAAAATAGCTTTCAAAAAACGCAAAATTTCTAAACGATTTGGTTGTGTTGTTTTTCTCTGGTCTAATTTTAAATTCTTTACTTTGAAGAACTTTAAATAATGTTTCAAATAGCTGAACTCTATCTTTATCGTATGGCATTCCAAATGCTCTTGCTTTTGCAATAGGTGATTTAAGTATTTTAGAGGTTTTGGTACTCAATAAAGCTCCAATTACTTTATTTAGTTTTTCAAACTCATCATGCATATTTAGTTTTTGGGCAATAACCCTAGCATTATCTCTAAATTTGTTTATCTCACTCTCTCCATTAATTCTAATAATTTGTTCTAGCTTTTCTTCAATCTCGGGTAAGGATAAACATTTTGAGGAACTACCAACTTTTTTAGTTGATTGTAAATTTTCTAGTATTGCCCTTTCTTTTTGAGATACGTAAAGTTCTCCAACCAAAATATTATCTCCATCAATAGGTTCATGACCTTCTAAAAATTGTATGGTAATTCCTGGTAAAAGAACCTTTTTTGTATAAGTATAAGTCAAAAAAATATGTCCACTTTTCGTTGGTTGAAATTCGAATGCAGACCTGTGGCTTAGTATTGCACCTTTAAATAGTTTACCTAATATTTGTAAAATATTTCTTTGAATAATTTCCTCTGCTGAATCTTCAAAATTAGAGGTATAAATTCGTGGTGCAATTTTTTTAATTTTTTGCTGTTTTATTAACTGAGTTAGTTGCTTTGAAATACCTGATTCAGGAGATGAAAAGAACAATTCTTGAAGGTGTATAGGAGATTTTTTTTCCATTATAAACTTAGTTTTTTTCAAAAATGGCAAATATTTTCCATTAACAAGCGGTTTTTGGAAAATATTTTCCACTAAAGTGCGTAATTTAGCTAAAAGATACTAATCTATTCATATCCTCGATGAGTAATGCTAAGTTCGAATTTTTTCCCTTGTCCTCCACAAACCAATGCCCCTGCCGTAAGGTTGGGGCATTTTTATTTGCGGAACGCCTACAAGCAAAGCTTGTAAAGGTGTACAGCAAATAAAAATGCATCCTTTGCGTATGCAAAAGCATTGTTTGTAGGGTACACCCGAACGGGAAAAAGTATTGATCCCTCCAGGTTCTAAAAAAATAAAATGTTTAGAATTTAAAACTTAAACACCTTTGGCTAACTTCTCCCTTAAAACAGTAATTAAAACTCTTATTCTTTCTTCTGTTAGCCTATCATATTCTTTACCAAAATGATTCCATCGCCTTCGTTCTGCAAATAATATTGCACGAAGTGTTACTATTTCTAAATTATCAAATTCAGAATTCAAATTTTCATTGAGTAGTTGCCCATTTTGCTCTTCAAATTCGAAGGACAAAGCGAATTCATTTATCATTTTAATTGAAGAATTCGAATTTGGAATATCTTCTAACTTTAAATCTTTTGTTTTTTTTATGTTTCTCATTAATTCACCAATTCAAGTGGTGTCCTAGCTTTTTTCATATTTAGCGAAGCGTCACCAACATCAATTTTTGTTTAAAAAATATAAATTGTTAAAGCTTCAAATTAAGCATATTTTTTAATTGGAACTTGCGTGGTTGAATCAAAGAATAATTATTTTTCATATGTTTTAACAATATTGATTGAAAGATAATTCCCTTTAAAATTTGGAATATCAGCACACCAACAATTCAATGCACCTGAAATTAATTGAGGTGGGTCATTTTCCATTTTTGCAATTATATTTTTTGAGTCTGTTTTATCAATGCCTTCATAGGTTTTATCGTTTATTGAATTTACCCAGATGCTAAATGCATCCAACTCATCTTGAGCCATTGTTTGATAAATATGGGTCCCCTCAAGATAATTTATTATTAAAGTATAAGGAAATTTCTTTTCCATAATCATATTTTTTACCGAAGTTGGTGTTTAGCGAAGCGTCACCAATATCAAATATTACATTTCAAATAAAGCAATTTGTATCAATAAAACCATTTAGTATTTAGATAAAGCGGTTGGGCTGTCATTTGCTATTTGTTGCTTGGAAACGTTATATTCCGAAAGCTTTCGGAATTGCACAAGCGTTGGTGGTTTTACTTTTGCGCTAGTGGGTTCGAAATTTTATCTTATCCTCCACAAAGCGGCTTTTACGGCTTTTTTTATGGTTTGTATTATGAAAAAGAAATTAATGATAGGTAAACCAAAAGCTAAACTTCCCAGTCTTTTGAATAATTCAAAACTATCTCCAAACCCTCAATACTCCTTTTCTTAAATAAGGTGGTTTTAAATCTTTTGCAAAATAATATAACATGTATCCGTTTGAAAATTCGGTTTGAAAACCCAATTGCTTAAAGTAGTTCTCAAATTCAATTGGATCATTATAACCATGGTAAGTACAAATGGCTAATCTTATATTTTTATTAGCAGATAACAGTTTTTCCATACCTTTAAAAATGGCACGTTCGCTGCCTTCTACATCCATTTTAATAAACAATTTTTGGGTATAAAGTTCCTCTAAATCATCAAGTGCTAATGAGGAGGTATTATTTGAAAGATGTTCCACTTTTTTATTAAAAAGCTTTACCTTATTTCCAAATGGTTCAAAGGTTTTTTGTAATACGGAAAACCATTCCGTGTTGTATTCAAATAAGTAAACTTCCTGGGCTACGTTAATGGAAAGTAACGAAAAGTTACCTTCAGCTGTTCCAATATCTAATAAGGTTTCGTCTGGATTAACCTTAAAATGGGTATTACAGTAACTATGTGGTGACCTATAATCTTGTTCTATCAGTAATGTTTTTAAATAACTTTTACAGCTTAAAATTGACCAATCTTTCTTGAAAAACAATTTATGACCGTTCAATAAATAATAATTTAAACCATTATCATTTTCAATATTTAAAGTTAGGTTGTTGTATTTATTTTTAAATTGGTATGGAAATACTGTTATATCATTTTGCAAATAATATTGTAAGCCTTTTAACAATTCATTGTCAGCTATTAGGTTTTTATTTTTTTTGTAATAATTTACAATTTCCTTTTTAAGTAAAGTATTATATCTCCACTTACGCCATTTGTAGTTAATAGCTTTTAACTCATTAATTAATCCCATACGAAGTACTAATATTATTTATTATTAGTTACAATTAGGAATACTGTAGCGTAATTTTTTATTATCTAAAATAATATCAATTGTAAATCCATAAGTAGTATTATACTTTAAACTTCCTGTCCAATAACCACTTTTCTCATCTTTAATGGTTGTTTCGGGAACAGTTGAATCAAAATACAATGTATCATAAATTTTTGTCGGATTGCCACTTGCTGCTGGTTTTTCGTATTTAATAACATATGATTTTTTATCTTCAATAAAGGATGGACTAAAAAAGCTTCCATTTTCAAATTTTATTAAACTTTCGCTATTACAACCTAATTGCCAAATTGAAAAAGTAGTTGGTGGAGGAATTACAAAATTACCGCCTGGGCAAACAATTGATGCCTTAGCTGTAATGGCTAAGTTTGTATTTATGGTATTTAAAAAAGCAGTAGGAATGTAATTAACATTAATATTTAAAGGGGTGCTCGTATAATTACAAAGTTGAGTTGTTGTCAAATCCTCATTAAACAGTGGAGAGTTACCTCTGCAAACATTTGTTGGGTGATTTATAAATGCCTTAATTTTTGTATCTACTAACGGAAAAGTTGGAACCGTAATTGAAGTTGAACTATTTGTAAAATCAAAATCATAAGTAAAATTATAAATATCATTACTTACAGTTGCTTTTCCAATAAAACCAATATTAGTAGGAATATTAGATGTGTTTAAATTTATAGTTGAAAAACCGCAACTTTTGGTTTCATTTTTAAACAAGAAACATCTACTATTTAACAAATCGTCTCTGAATGAAAGTTTGTATTCTCCTCCTATTGGTTCAAAAAATTTTGTACTTACACTAACAACTCTTTTTTGTTCAAAAAACGTATTTAATTTGGTACTGTAATCGATTCCTTCTACAAAAATTTTGTAATTATTGGATGGTAAATTTACTTCAACTATTGCTCCTGTTGAACCATCAGCATAGTATGGAACAATCTGATTGCCGGTGGATTGGTCGTAAAAAAATACTTGAGGAATACCAATTGCATTGAAAAATGAAACATAGTTATTTTCATAAACACCATATTCGTTATAATAACCAGTTTCTTGAAAACTAGATTGCGATATAATATTGGCTCTAACATTAGTTAAGGCAATGGTATCAGGAATTACCCTTGATTTAAACTCGGCTACTAAGTTAGGTTTTTTATATCCAACCAAAGTGTTAATATTTTTTTTAATTGATACAACAGATAGTAAATTATATTTTATTAAATCATCATTTTCTAAAAAATTAAATTGATGGATTTTATCAAAAAGTGATTTCACAGCATAAATAGCAGTATCTTTCTTATATTGTATTGTATCTTCAACTAATTGATTGTAGCTTTTTAAAATATTATCATTTTTAAATTTGGTTAATGTTTTTCTTATAAATAATAAACCATTAGTAGGATATTTAATGGTAAAAGAAATACCATCATTTCTTGTTAGATAAAAATAGGCGGTATCAACTGGTTTTTTACCTAGAAAATTTTGTGAAACCGATTGGTATTTTACATTTGTATTAGCGGCATTTGGCCTTTCTAAAATCAAGTTAATTGCAAACTTTTGAGTTTTATTAAACACAAAAACATCTTGTTTTAATGGCAAGTATCCTTCCATTTGAACCTGAATTGTAAAAGAAATTGGATTATTTATGGTAGGATTTGCATTAGGACCCAAAATTAAATTTAGATTGCCTCCTTCTGCATTAAAATTGGTTTTTCCTTCAGAATCAAAAATATGAACTGCATCTTTCCCACTTATGGTAAAAGATACTTTTTTAATTGGCATGGAATCTTCAGTAACAATTTTTGCATTCATCAATACATTCACAAAACCTGCATCAATATTAACATCAAAATTTTCAACTTCTTCTTTTGGGAATTTACAAGATGGAAGAATTATTATTAATAAAAGTAGACTACAAATCAGATTAAATCTCATAAGTTTATTTAGGTAATATTTTATACTTAACTTGAAAATTAATTGAAGGTATTAAAAACCAATTGCTAAAAGTATTATTAAACAAGTTGGTATTTTTTTCATTATCACTGGGTTTAAAGGAACCTTCTGACTGGAAGTTAAATTTAGGAGATCCTTGATAATAGAAACCAATATCCAAACCTAAACCTAATCTGTTAGTAGGAACGGCCTTTCCTAATCCAATTCCTAAATAAGGCATTATATTATTTACCTGAATTTCAGTTTTTATTTTTCCAATATCGTCTGGAGTATAGGTAATATAACCATAAGTTTGATTGGTTAAAGGTGTAACAGTTACGGCATATTCATTATAACTGTTAGCTAAACCTAAAGTAACTCTAAAATTACTTTTGGTATTTGGAAAATAATCTAAAAATAAATTTATCATGTTTACTCGAAAACTTCCTTTCACTTCAGTGTAGTTTCCTTTAAATGATGTATAATAGTAAGGATCGTAAAACCCATATAAATAGCCTATTCTAGCGCTAAATTTATTATTTAATTGATAGTTTATTGATAAACTATAACCAGGAAAACCTGCACCTACTGAAATAGCTAAATTTTTTCTATCAAATTTTATTGAATCATCCTGTGAAACTAAATTAGAAGCATTCGAAATAGTTACAAAAAAGTAAAGTGTAAAAAATATAAATAAACTCTTCATTAAAGTTATAATGTAAAAGGCAATTTTAGGAACACAAAGTTATCAAAGCGTTAAGCTAATTATAAATTAACAAAAACATTATTTTATATAAATCAATTTTGAGATTTTTGTATTGACCTCGTCTAGTTCATTGGTAACTGTAGTAACCCAATTTCCTTCATCGTCAATTGTGTAGGTAAACGACTTAAATGTATCATCACTAGTGGTTTCCTTTTTGATTAAATTTTTACTTTGTGGTATAAAAGTAGTAGCCTCAATGGTTCCAGCCATAACATTTATAGAATCCATATAATATTCGTATTGAATGGTGTATTTGTCATTATCTACCATTTGTTCGGATTTAATTAAATTACCATTTTGATAAATATAGTCGGTATATTCACTATAAGGAACATTATTTATCAAGGCATTAATATTTTTTCTAATTACCATACCAAAATTATTATATAAATATTTTTCAGTAATTGATAATAGACCAGGTTCATTAATTTTTAAACTATCGGCATATCCATTTTTATTTAAATAATATTTATAAAAAGTATTTCTTACATTACTCGTTACTGTTACTGTATTTCCAGAATAGTTGTATGTGTTTTTTTCAATCAATACCTCATTTTTTATTTTTTGTATTGTCGTTAATCTCCAAATAGAAGAATAAGTATAAATGGTTAATACAGAATCTTCATAAGTTTCTAAATTATAGGTATTATTATTGGGTGTAAATGGTATTGATTGAGTAATAATGGTATTACTTTCTTTTGAACACGAGTATGTTATTAAACAAATAATAAAAATAGTAAAGTATTTAAATTTCATGGTAAAGTATATTTCTAATATGATAAGAATATTAAACAAAAAAACCCTCAACAAAAGTTGAGGGTTTTAAATCTTAAAAAAACAAATTATTAATTAACAGAAATCTTAGCAACACTAGCTTCAGAACCTACTTGTAATTTAACAAAGTAGATACCTGTAGAAAGATTAGCATTGATTTCAGAGTTAATAATACCATTATCGTTAGTTAGAGAGAATTCTCTTACAACTTGACCTAATATGTTTGTAATAACTAAAGTAGCGTTTGTGTTTACATTTTCTGTAGTCATTAACACATTGAAGTTACCATTATTAGGGTTAGGGAATACACTTAAAGTATTTGGTAATGCTGTTGCATTTTCAATTACTTCATTTAATTCCATTTCTGAACTATTTTTACTTAAAGTAGTTGTTCCATTTAAAGCAAATGTTTTACCAGTTCCAGTACCACAATTGTTAACAATTTCTACTTTTAAAGAACCTGTTTTGAAAACAGCTTTTGCACCTGTGCTATCAAAACGTAATGATAAAGTATCTGTAGTTGTTGTAACTACATTACCAACTCTAACACCTGATAAAGGAGTAACAAAGGTAGCAGGAATAGTCCATTTATATTCCGAAACGGCACTACCAGCAGTTACACTTGCAGTATATCTTACAGTTGTATTAGCTAAAGCAGGACCATTACTTGTTACTTTATAAACACCAGCCTTAACTTTAGCTACCGTTACACTATATTTAGTACCTAAACCAGCATTGTTGTATGGAGTTACTGCTATAGGACCAGATGCGTGAGCTGAATCAAAAACAACACCGATTGAATTAGCTGAAGTTAAAATAGTTTTGATTGGATTTGTTAAGTAATCAGTTAATGCATTAGTACCTACACGACAGATACGAGCATTTTTAGGAACATCCCATTTGTAACCAATAACGTTGTTTGCTGCTGCAATATTACTGTTTGTTATAGTATAGTCAAATTCTGAAGTAAAGCCACTTGTAACAGCAACTGGACAAATATTAGTCATTAATGGACGAGCATATAAAGTAGCACCACTTAATGCAACAGTTGGAGCAACTGATAATTCAAATCTAGTAGCATCAATAATTTTAGAAATAACTGTTCCTGCTTTTAAAGTTCCAGTTCCTGCAATTTTGGTTAATGCCATACCTTCAGCTAAACCAGAGGTAGAAGCTACTGTAACAATAGTTAATAAACTGTTTGCGTTTGTTAAAGATGAAGAACCCGAAGCAAAAGTATTTTGAGGAACAAAATATGCTCTTAAAATACCACCAGTGGTTAATGCAGTAGTTACGTTGTTTAAAACTGTAAAAGAAGTTCCGCTTGTAATAGCAGTAATCACATTATTTGTTCCTACGTTACCTGCTGTAGTACCAGGAACTACTCTAACGTGCATTCCAACTTGTAAACCAGCAGTGCTAGCAACTGTTATTACTTTTGAAGTTGTTGCAGTAGCTCCTGTTAAGGTTACTTGTGCAGCAGCACCAATTAAATTATTGTTTGGATTAGAACCTAAAGATTGAACCAAAAATAATGGTTTAGTTTTTGAAATTCTGATTGAATCTTTTGCAGAAAAAGTATTAGAAGCAGAGTTAGTAGCTTGAACGTAAATGTATAATGGTTTTGCTATTGTAGAAGCTAAATTAGTAGCAAATGAAACTATAACAGAAGTAGTACCTTGTCCTGAAACAAAAGTTACACCGCTTTTTGCATTAGTTGACCAAACGTACGAATCAGCATTTGCTAAAGAACCAACAGTAATAGTAGCAGTTTGTACATCACTTAAATTAGCAACTTCTACTGAATCACCGCTGTTAGGAGCTGTGATAGTTGCATCACCTAAACCTAATTTAGTTCTTAAAGCAATAAATACATCACTAAAATTAGCACCCGACTCTAATGGAGAACCTGTAGCTGGGCGGTAATCCATATTATAATTTGAAGTAGTTATATTATCAACAAATAAACCGTTTGAAGCAGCTTGGTAAGCATTATTCATCCCTGTAAACATTGCGTCAGTTGTTAAAGCTGCATTAGCAGGATACGATCCATTAGCAGTAGAATAAGTGCCAACCATATAAGCATTGTTTTTTATACTTGCAAATACATTATATTTTACTGCTGTTGCATTTAATGAATCAGCAGCGTTGTATAAACCATTTTTAGCATTTAAAATACAATCGTTACCATCAAACTGTAAACCTTTGTTATAATCAGTAAATACTGAATTAAAAACACGTAAGCTAGAATTTCTTCTGATGCGTAAACCTCTTTCATATTTAGAACTAACTGTTTGAGTTAAATCATTACGGTAAGGTCCAACACATGTAAAGTTAGAAAACACTGCATTGGTTCTTGGTGCTAATGTACGAACAGTTCCAACTGGATCATTATCTGATTCAAAACCTTCAGAAGTAGAACCTGTACTAGCATCAAAAATATTTTTATCACGGATTACTAAACCAAACTGAACAGTTCCGCTGTAACCAAAATCTGAGTCCATATCATCATCTAAGTTTCTGTATGAAACTAAATGTGTACAATTAACTGTGCCACCAAACCACTCAAAAGCATCATCATTAATGAATGACGTTTGTATGTGATCAATTTTAGTTTTACGACCAACAGCACCCATTGTTAAACCATTAATTTCTTTGTCTGGTGAGAAAATAAACCCACCAAATTCGATACGTGCATATGATAATACTCCTGAGTTATCATCATCATCATTTCCACCAAATTCATTATCTGTAGAAGCAGCTAAACCTTCAACGTTTGAAACTCCACCTGTAGCATTAATTCTAGCTTTACCTAAAATGATTATACCACCCCAGTCACCAACATTTCTTTGACCTGCAGCTTTAGATGAAGTAAAAACAATTGGATTAACAGCAGTACCTTGAGCAACAATTTTTGCTCCTCTTGATACAATTAAACAAGAGTTAGAAACCGAAGCATCACCTTTAATAATAGCACCAGCAGCAATAGTTAAAGTTGCACCTGGTTTTACATAAATTGGTCCTTTAATTAAATAAACTTGATTTGCATTCCAAGTTCTTGAAGAAGTAATAGGAGCCGAAACGGTAACAGTAGCTCCAGCTTTGGTGTAAGCTTCGTTTTGAGGATCGAAATTAGTCCATCCTGAAGTCCAAGGTGTAACGCCAGGTTCAAAAGCTCCTCTGTAAGATACAGATTGTAATGTTCTTGTTTGGCCAATAACCATAACAGTCATCATCAAAGCAAAAATTGTTGTTGTAATTTTTTTCATTTTTTTTTGTTTTAAGTTTTTAAAATGTATTGCAAATGAAATACTCCAATGTAAACAGATAATGTTTTTTGTATTATTCTAAATTTATGTTTATGTTAACAGAACACTGTTTTTCCAAAACAATTTAAAACTTATATGATGCTGAGAAAGAAAATTCATTACCAAAATTTCTAGTAATAATTTTCAAATCTGAATCTTTATCATATTGGTAATTATTATTCAAATCATTGTAAAAAATTAAATCTTGAACAAAAATATCTTTGGCATTTAATCTAACCTCCAATTTGTTTTTTAAGAAAGTTTTTGAAACCTGAAAATCAATAACCGTTCTACCCTTTTCCCATAAGCTTGGTTCGTTAACGTTTCCAACAATAGAAATCCTGTCACCAACACTATTACAAGATAAGTTTATAGCATAACCTTTTTTGGTATTTTGATATTGAATACCTGCATTTAATACATAAGGCGATTGTCCTTGCAACCTTCTATCTTGATCAATCGATTTATTTTCACTATTTACAATTACTTTAGATTCGATATATGCAAAATTTGAATAAATGGATAAATTCTCTAAAACATCATTCGAATCAATATTTAATAATGATGCTAATAATACCCTAAACTCTATTTCAAATCCATAATTTGCTGCTGAGCTCGCGTTAATGTATGTTACCTCTCTAGCTGCATTGGGATTAGAACGCTGTTCAATAGGATTTATAAATGATTTGTAAAATAAACTACCAGATAATAGCTGATTTCTTCCTGGGAAAAATTCATACCTAAGATCATAGTTAAATATTTTACATCTAGTAATGGTATCATTACCTGAATAGGTATATCTGTTGGTAAAATCATAAAAAACAAATGGAGCCAATTCTCTAAATTCAGGCCTATTTAATGTTTCTGAATATGAAATTCTTAAATTCTGTTTGTCAGTTAATGAATAAACGACATTTAAAGAAGGTAAGAAATCATATTTAGTGGTATTAACTTTAATTGGAGTTCTATCATCTCTTGTAGAATTTAGCTTAAGGTAAAAAGTTTCTAATCTACTTCCCCATATAGCTCTAAATCTGCTACCAATTTTGGTATCTATCATTATAAACCTTGCAAAAATATCGGAACCAGCATCATAAGCATCATAAGGATTAATAATTTGTTCTAACATAAAACCACCCTTACCATTTGCTAAGATACCCATGTTTTGTTTTGAAAATAAATCCTTATCGTTTAAATAAAGAAGCGAATCTTCAAATTCAATCCCTCCCCCACCTGTTTGTTGAAGTCTTGCATAGTTCAATTTCCTAGCAAAAAAATTCCTTTTTCTTGTTTGGAAATTGAAACCAAATTTAAAATTATTTTTAAAGTTTTTATTGAAATCAAAATTTTGACTAAAATCTATTTGCCCACTTTTAATATTTTCATCAATGGTGGTATATAAATAGGTACCGCCCGTAGATGCAGCAAAATCAGCATTTGAAACTATATTGGCTTTAAATCTTTCATTTGTTCCTGCATCGTACAATAATCTTCTCATACCGGGAGTTAATCGAGAAACATTACCATTTGAAATCAATAAATTAATTTTGGTTTTTGTTTTAGGAATAAAATGTTCTGAATTTAGTTGATTTGTAATAATTTCATTTGAAGTAAACCAAAACAAATTTGATTCTGTTCTCAAAGGATCTACTTGATTTAAGTTAAATGCTCCTACCCTTCTCACCACTCTATCTTCCGAATTAATACTATAAATATTTTTAAAACTTACCGAATTATTAGTGTTAATTTTCCATGATAAATTAAAAAGTATTCCAGCCAAAACTCTTGAGGTGTAGTTTTCATCTTTTAAATTTGTTTGAATTTTATTATTATCTCCTTGATCAAATGAATAAGAATATTGGTCGAATTTATTTGGTGTATTGTTGTAGGTTAAAGAAAATAATAAACCAACAGCATCTTTTGATTTAATTTTAAAAGATCTTCCTAAAGTGTATTGCATGGAAACCGAAGTTCCAAAAGTACTTTTAATTGAACCCCAATCATTAGGCATTAATTTAGCAGCTTCTGCTTTTTCTGCCCTCGTTTCTGGCCAACTATTTAGTGCTGGCAATCCGCTTGGCAAAGCTCTTGTTCCATCATCAAGCCCAATAAAATCTAAATTACCACCTTTATAGGTTATTTTTTCTTTAAAAGTGGTTAAAGTATTTAAGCCTAATCCAAAACTAAATGACTGAAAGTTTTCATCGGGAACATTTTTGGTATTAATCAATATTATTCCACCAGCAAATTCACCAGTTTGATCTGGTGTTGCAGTTTTGGTAATAATTAAATTGTCTAACATATTTGAGGGGAAAATATCAAATGCGAATGCTTTTCTATCGGACTCTGAACTTGGTAATGCCGATCCATTCAAATAAGCAGCATTATACCTTTCATTCAAACCCCTAATAATAGCAAATTTATTGTCTTGAATACTTGCTCCGCTTACACGTTTTAAAACATCACTTGTGCTTTTATCAGGACTTCTTTTAATGGTTTCAGCTGAAATTGCATCTCCAACTGATGCTGCATTCTTTTGCATAATTAGCAATGCACTAACATTGTCACGTTTAACCTTTGCTTTGATATTTACATCTTTTAACTGTCTTTGTTTTTCGAATAATACAATGTTTAAAGTAGTAGTTTGATTTGCCTTTACCACTACATTTTCAGTTACGGTGGTTTCAAATCCAGTGTATTTAGCAGTTACCTTGTATGTACCAGGTTTTAAATTGTTTATATTGAAATCACCATTATAATCTGTAGCAACAGACTTTGTAAAAACATCAAAACTAATAGTAACGATGGAACTAATTAAACCTTCATTTTTAGATGAAATTACCTTTCCTGAAACTTTACCTACTTGACTAAAGGCTTTAGAACAGAAAATAAGAAAAAATATTAAGGTAAGTTGTAAATTTTTAAACATAAGTTTTGACAAAATAAAAAATGTTAATAGGTAATTGCTGAATTATTTATTCATAAACAAATTAATAAGCATTATCATCACCAACTAAAGTAAGCATAAACGTTTTGAACATGATATCAATATCGTGCCAAATAGACCAATTTTTAATGTATTGAAGATCGTATTTCACCCTAATTTCCATCATTTTATGGTCTAAATTTCCTCTCAATCCATTTATTTGAGCCCAACCGCTTATACCTGGTTTTATAAAATGCCTTTGCATATAAAATTCAACAATATCTCCATATTGTTTTGTATGATTTAACATATGAGGGCGTGGTCCTATTACACTCATTTGACCGAAAAACACATTGAAAAATTGTGGTAATTCATCTAAGTTAGATTTTCGCAAAAACTTACCAATCCTGGTAAACCTGTAATCATGCTTTTCTGCTTGTTTGGTATCTTGAATATCGTTTGGAATCATGGTTCTAAACTTTAAACAAGTAAAGGGAACATTTTTTCTTCCACTTCTCAGTTGTTTAAATAAAATCGGTCCTTTAGAATCAAGTTTAACTAAAAGTGCTATTATTGGATAAAGCCAACTTAATACAAAAACAATAACTATTGAACTTATTATTAAATCAAATAATCGTTTTCTAATTCTATTATCTAATTCTTCCAATGGCTCTTTTGTGTAGTCAACAACTAAGGTTTCAGATTTTACAATAATTTTAAATTGATTGGTTAATACCATATCAAATTCAGGTGTAAATTTAAACCTTATAAATTCTTTTTCGGCCATATTCACAATCTTCAAATGCATATCATCATCTAAGGGCATTGAAATTGAAAAAATTTCTGAAATATTGTTTCTTTTTGCAGTAAGTATGGCTTCTTCAAAAATTGTTAGGGTAATATTTTTACTATTTACTTTTGGAAGAACTGGTATTAATTTATAACCAGAATCTTCCGATTTTAAATATTCAAAAAGTTTTGGATAAATTTCTCCATCACCCAGAATAGCAACCCTTTTTCTTAAGTGAATAATATTATCTAGTTTGTTTAAATAATAACTTGTTAAATACCTTGAAATTGGCAAGTAGATAAAAGAACAAAAAAAATATAAATATATAAAAATGCTGTTTACGTGTATGGAATTAAGAAATAAAAGCGAGAATGATAAAAGGATTAATAAATGAAAAAAGAAGAGTTTAAATGATGATTTCAAATTATAAATTATTTGAAAATTTTTTTCATATGTTTTAAAAAAATAAGAAAGTACAATCCAGGTAATATTATGACTTATTATAAGGTATTTTAAATGAATAATACTTACAATATTGAGTTCAAATGGTTCATTTAAAACATAGGTTAGCAATAAAACAATGCTATTTAATCCGATTAAATCAAACAATAAAATAAAAACACGCAATAAGAAGATATAAAGTGAATTCTTATGAAATCTTTTTCCCATTAATACTAATTGTTATTATTGGGCAACATTAGCAGTTAAGTGTTATTTAAATATTTACTTGAATATACCAAAATGTTATGTGATTGTTATTTGTATTGTTTAATTAATCAATAATTTGAACTAGCATAATCGAAAACTGCATAAGATCTCCTTGTTTATTCTCTATAGATATAGCTTCGTTTATTCGATAAGTTGCATTAAAATTTAATCCAAATTTTGAATTAAACCAATAATTTGTACCTAATCCAAAATTCAGGTTTAGTTCACTGGCCACACCCCTATTTATATAGCCAGTTGTGGCTGTTACATATGGATCAATATTGGTTTTATATTTTAACAATGGTATGAAGTTCAGTTTAGCACCTATCTCTACAAAATAAACATCTTTCGAATTTTTTAAGGTTATCCCATTAATTTTTTGTTTTTCTTGATAAACGTTTGTTCCTACAATTCCAATTATAGCAAAATCATTTCGAATCCTTTTTTCTAAACCAAAAGTAATAGGACTTATATTCCATAATACAGGTTCATTTTTTACATAATTTTCAAATTGGTTCCTATCTTCAAAAATTACATTCACACCATAGGAAATTATATATGGTTTTTTTTTATAAATATCTTGTGCACTACTAAAATTCGTAAATATGTTTAATAGTAAAAAAATCCAGCAATATTTTAAATTGTTTTTCAAAGCTTATTTTATTTAAATTTTTTAGTGATATGGTTAATTAATTAGAGCATACTAAGCAATATTGACAAATTTATTAAGTATAATCTCTTTATCTAAGGCATTCATCGCAAAATTTCTGGCGTTTAGCCTTATTTCATTATAATTATTATTTAAAGTTTTTTCAATTGAATATTTCAAATCATTTGTATTTTCAGGCTCAACCAAAATACCAAGCTTATTATCATTTATTAATTCATAGAGCTCAGTACCTTTTTCACAACTAACAATGGCTAATCCACCTATTGCCATTATGGTTGTTAGTTTACTTGGCATAACTAAATCGGCAGCATTCTTTTTTTGAAGAATTAAATGTACATCGGCAATATTCAAAAACTCATTAAAAACTTCCTTTGGTTGCAACGGCAAAAAATAAATATTCGTAATATTTAATTCATTTACTTCGCTCTGAAGTTTGATAGAATATGAACCCGAACTTGCAACTATAAATTTTATTTGTGTATTGATTTTGTAAAATTTTGCCAATTCAATTAATTGATTTAAGCCTTGTTTTTCACCAATACTTCCCGAATAAAGTACTATTTTATCATTTTCAGCAAACCCCCAATTTTTTCTACTTAACATTGGATTTTCAATGGGATAGAACTCCTTATTATCAACCCAATTTGGAAAAAAAAACACCTCTTTATTTGATTGTGTAACAAGTTTTGAAATCATATTTTTACTAATTGAACTAATTTCATCCACATTTTTGAAAATATATAATTCAATTTTAGAAAAGAAATTTAGCAGCACTTTACCTTTTATCATTCTCAAGTTTTTGGCTGCTTCAATTTGCAAATCTTGCACATGATAAGTAATAGTAGCCCCTTTAAAAAACTTATAAAAAATTGCAACTAATCCTAAGTGGAAAGGAGGTGCTACACAAAATATATTTGAAATTTTAGGTTTGAACAATAAATAAAAAAATATGAAAAATGAACTTATTAAAAAACTTGCCTCATGTAATATTCTTTTTAAACCAGTAGCTTTTTTAGGTACATACATGGGGCACCTATATATGGTAAGTAAACCATTATTATTTACTTCTTTTTTGTAAAAAAATCCTTTATAAGGCTTTTGAATTTGCCAATAAGGATAATAAGGAAATGAGGTAACTACTGTACATTTTACGTTGTTTTCAACCAGCCAATCAACCATATCGCTGGTATATTTGCCTATTCCTGTTAGTTCAGGGGCAAAGTTAATTCCATATACAATCAGTTCTTTTTTCCTACTATCTAAAATCATCGAAAGTTAAGTTGCTTTATTTCGGTAGAAACCCTGTTAAAGTAAAACGCCTTCAGCCAATTGTATTTCAAGCCTTTTAAGCCATCAATGAATCCAAGCATAAAAACAAATGAACCTATAAAAAATATAACACCTGCAAAAGGTGTTTTAAGAATAGTATATTTTATTTTTTGAAATAAAGTTAAGTGTTTGTTTCCACTTGTAGACTTTAATTTAGAAAATCTTTTAGCTTCCCATTTAGCATATTCAATGTGTTTTTGTTTCCAATTGACATGATCAAAATTTACGTTATGCTCAATCTTTTCTGAAATTAATCCCAAACTACCATTTACAATTGGATGTTCATGAATTTCCATATCTAATTTACTCCAATTTTCTTCTTCAATTTTTTCATAAAAACCAAAATTGGTTTGAAAAAGCGCTAATTTTTTTAGTGGGTAGCCAGCTTTAAGCTTATAATCATTCATATAAATTGAATAATTGAGCCAAAAACCTTTATGCTGAGTTAAGGGTAAAATTTCTTTTATTTTTCTTTTAAAATTTTCTGTTAATAATTCATCAGCATCTAAAAAAAGTACCCATTTGGATTTTGGTGTGAAGTTAAATAAATACCAATTGCGTTTTTTAGGATATTTCCCATCCCAATTGAACTGAATTACATTTGCTCCTAATTCTTTAGCAATTGCTGCTGTATCGTCAGTACTGTTTGAATCTATAACATCAATGTATTTAGCAAAATCCTTACCAATATGATTGATACACTCAGCTATTTGATGAGCCTCATTCTTAACTGGAATTGCAATTGTTAAATCTAACATTTTATTCGTTTTAATTCTTTATTACTCTTTTTTTGATTGGTTTACATGGAAAACCAGCGCAAATGAACCCTTTTGGCATATCATAAATAACTACCGACCTAGCACCTATGATGCAATCATCTTCAATGCTTACACCAGGATGAACAAATGCTTCTGCTGCTATCCAAACATTAGATCCAATTGTAATTGGTTTTGTTATGAGTTCAAAACCTTCACTTTCAAAGTTGTGTGTACCTGTACATATATGACTTCCTTGAGAAATAACTGTGTTTTTGCCAATCGAAATTTTATCTTGCGAATAAAGAATGGTGTTATCTCCAATACCGCAAAAATCAGCTAACTCCAAGTTCCAAGGTGCCCAAATTTTTACTTTTCCATAAACATGCACTCCCTTTCCAACTTTGGCTTTAAATAATTTCAAAATAAACCTTCTCCATCCATGGAATGGTTTGGGTGAATATTTAAAAACTAAGACATAAACGATATTCCAAAAAAGTCGTTTAAATCTATTTGATAAACTGAAAGATGGACCTGTTCTTGTATCTGTATTAACCATCATTACATCCAAAAATTGGGTAATATTTTTCTAAAAATAGCTCTTAGTAAATAACCTAATCTTTTATCTAAAGACTGGTAGTTAACATTCCAATGCGCCCCATGCCCTACAGGACTAACATTTATAGGAAATCGTAATAACACATCTTTGCCCACTTTATTTACAAGTAATAATTTATATAAAAGTGTTTCAAAATGAGTTACGTCAAGTTCTAACATCAAACTTTTTTTATCAAATAAATTTTCTTTATACCAAAGTATATTGAATATAAAAAGGTTGCTCAGCACATAATTATGTTTCCATTTCCCAAAATTGAAATTTCTTGAGTCAGCAATGAATTTATACCTAAGAACCGTTTTTACAAGCAGCGAAGATATTTTTGGAAAGTAAACTCTCCCTGTTGTTTTTATTATAAAATCATTATCATTAAGTAAAGTAATTTTATCCAAAATGTTATCTATCAGTTCTAACTCACTGTATCCATAATGCAAACCTTCTGGAACTTTTGATGCAATAGCTTGAATGATTTGATATTTTCTATTATAAATATTTTCTTTTATAAATACAGTTTCTATTTCAGTTAAATCGTAGCCCGAATTTTCCGCAAAAATGATTGAAGTTATGGAGTCATCATTATGATGAAGCCAAAGTTTCAAAGCCGTTTTATAATCTTCTAATCTGATTAAAGTATCATTTCTGTGTACCTTATCTTTAAATTGTGTTGGTTCAATACAAGCAGTTAATAATAAACCAATTTTAAACTTATTATTCATTTGTTAATGGCACAATAAAATGGCATGTAGCCTTTTAGCATATAAATGAGGCTTGTAATTATTTTCGTATGTTTTCATCGCATTGATACACATTTGTTCATATTCATATTGTGATAATTTGCAAAATGAATTAATTACTTTTATTAAATTCTCTTCAGTGTCATCTTCAGCCAATCCAGCTTTATTCGATACTATTTCAGTCCAAATATTAACCTGTTTTGATAAAAGTACAGGAATTCCCAAACCAAGTGACTCTGCAACTGAAATACCAAAATTTTCTTGATGACTCCATAAAATCATAGCTTTGGCATTGGCTAATAACTTCCATTTTTCCTCACCAGAAACCATTTCTTTTAGTTCAACATGATTCCCTAGAACATCACTTTCATTAACTAACCTTTGAATATATTGTCCATATGGAGCATCTAATCCTGGTCCAGCAATCACTAATTTTGGAAATTTACTGTTTTCTTGAAGTAATTTTTTATAAGTGTTTATGATGGTATCAATTCCTTTTTTTTCATCGTATCGTCCTAAAAAAATAAAATAGTCCTTATTACCTGTTTGCTTGAATGTATTGATGGGCACATCAATTCCATAACCTAAATTCAAGGTTTGTTTAGGTTTATAATTTGCAAAAGTTTTGGAAGCAATATTTTTTTCTTCTTCCGATGTAAATATTAAACCATCTGCAATTGCCACATTTTTATGTTCAACTAAATGCCAATAAAAGAAATTTCTAAAAGCTTTAAGTTTTCTGGTTTTATTACTTTGAAAATAACCATCCAGCATTCCATGCGGATAAATAAAATATTTTGTTTTAAACAGTTCGTTTGTTTTTCTTAATGTGTTTACTGCTTTTGATACTGCATAAGTGTGGTAAAGCCAAATTCCATGAACTATTATTGCATCATAATTTATTAAGTTATTTAACAACCAATTGTACAGCTTTGAATTGTATTGCCAAGGTGTTTTATTTTCGTTTAAGGCAATTATATTTAAAGATGTTTTTTTTATAAATTCATCATTTATATTATCCAAACAAACTATAGTTGTTTCAATATTTAATTCATCCAAATAAGGTGTTATATATTTTATTCCATTTGGAGGTCCACCTGTTTTAGGATCCATGCTTGAAATAATACGTAAGAGTTTTATTTTTTTCATTTAATAAACAAAACCTTCTGATCTTGTAAAATATTTCGAATTGGGATTAAGCGCTTTAACTGATTTAGCAGGCACGCCACCATACAAAAAATGAGAATCTTTAAATTCTTTATTGAGCAACGATTTCGCACCCAAAACTGAAAAGGATGGTAAACAAGCTCCGCCAATTATTACCACATTGGTACTTACAAAACAATAATCACCAATAAAAATTGGACTGCTATCTTGTCTGTTTTCTTCAATATTTATTGAATGAGTAAGCAGTTGCGATTGATATCCAGCAATGGTTGTAAACTTTCCAATTTTTATTTGATTAGTACAATCAAAATGATGATTTTTAGTTATTGCGGAATGTTCGCCAACAATAAGTTCTGGAGTTCTATTGGGTTGATGAATAAAGTGCTTACTTTTTTTGTTAATGCTAAATCCTGTAATCCAATTTCCACGGCCAATTTTTGCATCGTTTTGTAAATGGATTTTATTTAAATGTATAGCTATATTAAAATGACCAATCATACTATTGCTTTCCATGATTAAATGATCTGGAAATATCCATGAAAAGCCGACACGTGCGGTTGGATGAATTTTATACCCCAATAATTTTTGAAGCAAAAATCGTTTTATAAACCATGGTTGAATAACAATAAATGCCTGAATTATTTTTTTCATTGATGGATGGTTTTATAAAAATCTATATAATTATTTACCATTTTTTTCGTGGTATATTTTTGAGCATTTTCAAAACCTTTTTGTATTAAATTGTCCCTTAATAAAGAATCGTTTAATGATAGAAATGAATTTACAAAATCCAGCTCATAAATTGGATTTGCGGTTATAACACCATTTCCACCGATTTCAGGCAATGGTTCTATATTGGAACAAATTACTGGTGTGCCACAAGTTTGAGCTTCAATTATTGGCCATCCAAAACCTTCAGATAAGGATGGGAATACCAAAGCATCACATTGGTTATAAAGTAAATTTAACAATTCATGATTTGGGTTTTGAATAAAATAAATTCTATCACTTACTCCTACATCTGCTGCTAGTTGTAATAGATGGTTATCAGGTTTTTGTCCTGCAAAACATAAAAGCCCATCATAATTATTTCTTAATTTACTAAGCATTTTGACTAGTAAAACTCTATTTTTTCTTGCTAAGTTTGAACCTACATGTAAAATGTATTTTTGAGAGGGGAAATTGGAATATTTCTGAATTAATTTATGAACTTCCGCTATCTCTAATTTTTTAAAATCAGCATTTAATCCATTGTAAATAACTTGGTATTTATTTTGAAAATGATTAGCTCCTAATGCTATAAATTGATTTTTTGTGTTTTGTGAGACAAAAGCAATGTTTATATTCTTTTTTAAGTTTTTGAGTATAAAATGCTGTAATAATTTACCAAAACCACTTGCTTCACAATAGGCATCTTTAAAACCTAACGCACCTCTAATAGCTAATACATCATGACAAGTAATTAGTATTTTATTTAAAGGAAATAATGGAATATAAATTGAATTGGAGTGATCACAAATATGGTAAATACAATTTATTTGAGTCAGTTTATGAATGAGTACTTTTATATAAAAAAAAATAGTTGTAATAATGTACTTGTCAATATAGCCAAACCATTTCCCAATACCTTTATTGGTATTTTTCACAAAATATCCAAAGCAAACATTTGGCTTCCAAATCTCCAATTCAAATCCTTCGTTTTTTAAACCAAGAACTAAAATATTTAAAAAACTATTCATGCTAACTTGTTTGTCGCATGTATAATTTCCAATCAAAATGACTTTAAAGTTGTTCATCAATTACCTATTAAGTTTGCTCATACTTAAATGATGCTATCAAAAGTCCACAAACCAAAACACAAAATCCTAATGAAGTTGGTTGAGACCAGCCGCCTTGAGGTAAAATAAAAAGTGTAAACGATAACAATATCCATGGAAGTATATCATTAATTTTCAAATATTGCCAAGCCCATGAAGTTAATTTAGCGGTCATTAACAACCTAATTAAAATGATGGCTATGCCAAGTATTGGACCCAATTCACCAATTAATCTTCCCCATTCTCCCTCTGAAATAAGGAAAGCTCTTTTATTTGTTAAAATACTACTTCCAACATTTGTTCCGTAGCCCAAACCATATCCTAAAAATGGTTGATTGGTTGATGAACTTAAAGCATTTATTAAACCACCTAAATACCTATCAAGAAAAACAGATTCAATGCCACCTTCTGCAGTATTGGCTCTTTCAAGTCTGGTAGAAAAAGCTTCAATTCCTATTGAAAATATATCGAATAAACTCAATAATAACGCTAATGCAGAAAAACCTAAAATCATAGTTATTCCCTTATTGCTATTTTGTTTAATAATATTTGCTCCAATTATGGTAAATCCAAAACTTATCATTATTTGAAACAGTAAACTTCTACTAATTGAAAAAGGAATGGAGGCCAGCAATGCAGCTGTGGCCAATGATAAAACAACTCTGTTTATTTTTTTTGATTCAATCCAAAAGTAAAAAACAAACACTGCAACTAAACTAAAAAAAGAGGTGGTTCCACTTGTAAACGAAAATGTTCCTGGGGGCCTTAAATAGCCCATTGCTCCGCTAAAACCTCCACCAATTGCATCGCCTATACCTTTGTTAACCCAAGCTGTTTGAGGACTAAAAAACTGAACTGCAATTAATAGTGCCATTGGAATAGAAATGTATAAAATTACTTTACCCATTTTTATAACATCTTCCTTATTAAAAACGGTTCCAATTAAAAATATCATTGGAAAATGAATTATAAAAATTCTAGCTCCATACAACGCTACAATAATATTACCATGGCCGGTTATCATGGTTGCAATAAAGCTCACAGCAACAATACTTAACATATAGAATATATAACTATTAAAGTATACAACTCTGTTAAAGCTTGCCGAAAAGAATAAATAAAGAACCAATGGATCTCTAATTAACAATAATGGATTTGCTAATTGGGGTAATATCCATTTTCGTAAAGCTCCTTCAAATACTAATAAAATAAAGTATAACCAAATTCCATTTTTTAAATTGGTTAAACTGTCATTTTTATTTAGATTTAGATGATTCAATTGGTTAAATATTTTATGTTGATTTTATAAACTAGCAGGTAAATCAATAGTTGATTAATTTTTAATTTCTTGTGGTCTTTCATTGGTTAATGGTTTTTCAAAATATTTATAAATGAGGGCTGAAATAATAATTGTTGCCATTAATCCAATTAACTTAGATACCAAATTGCCTATTCCATTTATCCTGATGACAGATGTTAAATAATAGGCGGTAAACATTACCGGAATATGGCTTAAATAAATAGAGTAAGACCATAAGCTTACATTTTGAATACCAACCTTCAACCATTTTAAATGTTTAAAAGTAAAATTCATTTTTTCTACTTTTGGCATTATTAAGGCAAAAGCTAAAGGTGTTAACATCAAAAACAATTGTCCACTTCTTATTTCCTCATATTTTATATTTGAAAAATGAACTTGTTTAATGCAATAAAATAATAAGATACAACCAACCACTAACATATAGTTTGAAAGGTTTTTGCTGTTATTTTTTGTGTTTATAATAAACGATGCTGCCACACCGTAAACAATTGCATCTAATCTTGCTAAAGTTATGCCTCTTAATGAATGACCAACGTATTGTTCAATTAAATAATACCTAATAATAATAGATACTATTGTGAAGAAAAATAGGGTAATAGTAAATGTAACTTTTTTCGAAAATCTTAAAATTGATAGTAATAAAAGCACTAAAGGAAATAACAAATAAAACCATTCTTCAATACACAAACTCCACGAAACACTGTAAAATTCTTCTTCTCTTGCTATAAAATTTTGTATAAAAAATATTGATTTTAAAATGGTTTCAAAACCAGTAAACTGTTTAGTCCAAAACCATTGAAACACTATCATTACCAATAAAAACAAATAATAATTTGGAATTGTTCGCCACCATCTTCTTTTCCAAAAATTGGTAACTAATTTTATATTATATGTTTTACTTGAATTATAATTTTCCCAAATTATTTTCCCAATTAAATAACCACTTAATGCAAAAAATAATTCTACTCCCCAAAAACCAATAGAATCGAATACTTTAGCAAAATGGGCGAGCAATACAAATCCAATTGCAAATGTCCTAAGCAAATCTAATCCAAAACTTCGGGTACTACTCATTGCTTAAATTTTGTTTTATAAATAAGGCTAACTCACTTGCATATTTGTGCCATGGTCTTTCTTTGGCGGTGTTTTGAGCATTTATCTTTATTTGATCTAACTGTTCTCTGTTATCAATTATGTTTTGAATTACCTGAATCATTGCGTTCGAATCTCCTGGTTCTACAATCCATCCATTTTTCCCATGAATTATAAAATCTTTACCTGCTGTATGGTTTGTAGTAATTACTGGCATTCCTTGCGACATAGCTTCACTTATAACCATTCCAAATCCTTCAAATAAAGAAGGAAATAGTAGTATATCGTGCTGCTGCATTTGCGCTAATATTTCATTGTGAGGTAAACTTGGAATCCAAGTATAATTTTTTAAATTATTATCTAGTTCCTTACATTCATTCGAAGTTTTACGTCCAATGATGGTTAGTTCTGTGTGTTTACCAAAATAATTAGCAGTTTCAAATACTTCTGCAATTCCTTTTCGTTGTGTTAAACCGCCTACAAATAATAACTTTAATGGTTTACTTGTTTTTTCTTTGAATGGGTTTCTTGTTGTAACTTCTGGGAAACCATAAGGAATAACTGTTACTTTATTTAATGGATTTGGATATAAATTTAACGTATCATTGGTAAAACTACTTGCCACAATTATATGATCAGCAAGTGCCAATTCTTCATCCTTTTTAGCTAATTTATTATCTGAATTTAACAGCCCAGTAAGCGTACTTGCATAAAGTGGTTGGCGTTCTTTTTCAATTGCTAATATTTGGCTTCCCATGCGCCAATATCCAATTGATAAATCATAAAAGTTAGTCAAGCCAATTTGTTTTGATTTAATAAAAGATTGTAATGCTGCGTCTTCATAAGCATAAATGGCTTTAGCTCCTTTACTTTGCTGTTGCCCTATTTTTTTACTTACCCAATAATCATGATTTGAATAAACTCCATCTACACTAAATTTACCAAATTCATGTTTTATTAAACTTTCCCAATTCATTTTCATGCTTAGTTGGCGCATGAGTTCATGGTAAGGATTAGTATTTGTAAATGGTTTCAAATCGTTATCAAAAACTCGTTTTCTAAGTTCAGCTAGTTTTGAAAATCTCCCAATTTTATATAAAAAATCATTTTCAAAGCAAGCAATACTTGTATAAAACGATTGCAGTATTCGAGCTTGAATTAATCCAGAAGCCACATACCTTACAAATTGATTACCAGTTGGGTGAGATAAAATTACCATAAATTAATTTCCTTGTAAAACTAATTTCCATTTATCAATCAAAACCTCAGATGCATATTTTTTATGGTATGCTTCAATTTGTTTTTGATAAATAAACTCTTTATTGATTAAGTTATCGGTAAAATTTTTTAAGTGTGTTATCAAAACAGTATTATTAGTGCCTTTCGGTAGTAAATAATTAAAATGTTCATCAACTCGTAGTTCTTTAATACCACCTCTATCAGTGGCAATCCAAGGTAAACCCGCACTCATAACTTCAAGTAAACTAATTGGTAAACCTTCTGGATGTGTTGAATACAAAATAAAAGCATCAATGGTATTTAATGCAATGGTGAGTTCTTCTTTGTTTTTAAAAGAACCCATGTAGTTTAAATTTGGATAGTTTTTAAAATAGTTTTCATCGTACGTTTTACCCTCACCCCAAATATAAAATTCTATATTTTTAAGTTCTAAAGTATTTGAAAGTTCACAAATACTTTCAATACCTTTCTCTTTAATTAAACGTCCTATATATCCAATTTTTATTTTTTTAAAATCAATTGGCATTCTTTCAATATTAATTGTTCTCGAAAAACAAGGAATAGAAATTACCTTTCTGTTTAAAACTTCTTTCATGAGTTTAGCATTGTATTGCGCACAAGCTATAACCACGGTTGCATTTTGTAACGTTCTTAAATATTGCTTAGTCCAAGTTTTTTGGTCATTTTCATCACCAGAGGTATGATGATGATGAACCCAATTTTTGATATTAAATAAGAATTTTTTAATTAAATAAATACTGTTTCCTTGTCCATTGCTATAAAATGTAACAAACCTTTTTAAGTTAATTAATGGAATAAGCAATAATAATTTTAAGTACCTAACTAATACATTTGGATGGTTAATTATCCAAACGTTTTCGCAAACTTCATGGTAAAAAGAGTGTGTTTGGCTACTTGCTTTTGAATGAAGAACTAATATAGATATTGATAAATTATTATCTTGTTTAAGTTGAATACAAAATTCTTTTAAATGGCTTTCAATACCTCCATTTTCCAGTATTTGAGTTACAAATATCAATACCTTTTTTTTAGTCAATTAGATATTCCTTTCCAAATACACGTTCAAATGATTTTTTAAAGAATCCCAATTTATATATGGCCTTTAAGCCAAAAGAAGTTATTGATGAAATAAACTTATATTTTTGATATTGAAAATAAAGTTTAGTATTAGCTTTATCAGTAAAGGGATTTTTATTATTTTTTACTGCTAATTTTAATAAATATGTTAAGTTTTTTTTGATTTTATCAGCCTTATCTTTTTTAATTGCAGATTCTGGCAAACTATCATATTCCATTAAATCATCATAAGATATAATGTTAATTAATTTACTGAGTACGCTTAATCTAGGATCCTTAGGATTAGGGTGAATTAAAATTACAGGAATACCCATTCCAATGCATGGCAAAGCGCAATGAATTTTGGTTGTTAATACCAATTTTGCTTGTTCGTATCTTTTAAATAACGAAAAAGTTAGTTCTGTGTTATCCTCCACATAATTTTCAAATTTCAGAAATCTACTTAATGGATCATGAGAAATTTTAGTAAACCCTTCAGGTATCAGATTGTTTAATTTTTGCTCAATTTTTAAAGGTATAGGATGATCAATATTATCAACCCAAATAACTTCAGATTTATTTCCTTGAAATGAATTACTATTGTTAAATGTTAAGGTTAAACAACTTGAATAATAAGCAGGAATGTCAAATCCACGCATTAGCCAAAGTGTTTTCAAATCTCTGCAACCAATTGGTGCATTTTTTTTAAAATGCTCTCTGATGCTTTTTATCTTTATAAAATCCGATTTTGCTATATGAACTGAAATATAGAAAGGAATAACTTCGGTGGGTGGTGGGAATTTATCAAACTCATGTTGATACCAACCATTGGCAATAAGTAAGCTTGGCACATTGGTTAATGAGCTAAGTTTTTCCCTATTAACAGGTGTAGCACCATTAGGTAAAAATTGTTTAGCAGCCAATCCTTGAATTACATCACCTAAATTATTTCTTTTTAAACCTTCTATTTGATAATAATATTTCACTATAATTAGCTTAATGAATTATTGTTAAACAATGTAATCAATCTTGATGTAACCCATATTTGATTATTTTTTATTTCTCCTTTTTCTAATTTAATATTTGTAGGACTTGATGTAAATATCATTTGTTTTGCAAAATTATTTTGAGATGCTTCAAGTTTTAAAATTGTTGGTTGCTCACCTCTAAGTAAGACTGGTAAACCATGTTCTAACATAGCCAAAGTAGAGCCACTTTTACCAAAATATTCGTAATTGGCTCTTGAAACTCCAATATCTGCATTTAAAAAAATATAAGAAATTTCATTTTCATCTTTTTCTCCTATACAATTTAAGGCATATTGACCAAGCACATTTTTTATCGCGCTAAATGCAGCCTCTTTATGAATTCCATTGTTTCCAATAACATTAAATTTTACGGGTAACATTTTTGTTTTCGAATATTCTTTTATCCAATTTAATTGGATCAAAAATTCATGCTGATTAGGCGAAAAACTGCCAAAAAAAACAACGTTTATTTCGTTCTTTAAAGTAAATGTATGTTCATTTTTTAATGCCTTAATGTTTCCAAACAACGGAAGTAACTGAGCCTTGTTTTTTTGAAGTTTTGAAAGATAGGTATTAATATTTGTGGTTATTAATTGTGGTTTTAGTTTATAAAGTATTGCTTTAATACAAACTTCTTGAAGTTTACCAAGTATTTTATTTTTAAAACTAATTGAACTCTTATAATCAATCCATAATTCATGGAACATAATATGTAATTTGTATTGTTTAATTCCATTTAACAAATAAATTAAGTTTAATGGTAATCCTTTTTTTTGATATGCAAACGATACAAATTGTAAGCTAATCCAATCAGGATTAAATTGTTCAGCAATTTGATTGATTATATTTAATTTATTCTTTAGAGGCAAATTATTCGATATTCTTACTTTTGGGTGGCTTTCATGAATAATGTTTTTAATGTTATTGGTTACGTGTTTGGTGTCATTGATTGAAATGATGGCAACTTGATGTCCAAGTTTTTCCAAAGTTTTACTTAAGTTCAGCACATAATCGGCCACACCATTTTTTTTTTCAACTAGTGAACCAACTATAAACATAATTTTCATTATTTACGTTCCGATATTTTTTTTGCAGGTACACCGCCCCATATTTCGAAGCTAGGAATATTTTTTGTTACAACAGATCCAGCTCCAATAATTGCTCCTTTTTGTATTTCAACTCCTTTTAAAATAACAGCATTTGCACCTATCCAAACATCTTCATTTATTGTTATGCCAAGTTCAACTCCAGGTTGTTTATTTATTAAATTATCTTTTGAAAACCCATGGTCATGGTCAATAAATTTCACACCAGATGCTATTAAACAATTGCTTTTTATTTGAATGGATTTTCGGATATTAAATTCGGTATTCGTTCCAATAAAAACATTGTGGTCAATAATAATACTTGGCCCTGGCTTTAAGATTCCATCAAATTTAAAGAATATATTGCTTTCCAATTTACAGTTATTTCCAATTCTAACTTGATGTGGCCAAGTAATATTCACTTTTGGCAAATTGGTTCCTTTTCCAATTTTTAGCCCTTGTAATTCAAAGAATATTTTTCTTAAATAACTAAAGAATCTATTACTCAGTTTTACCCTAATTAAAAAAAATAATTGCAACAAATTCATTTTAATTAGATGAATATCATGATGAAGTTAAATACCATTTTATCTATATAACACAACCAACCTTTAAACCTATATTGAGCTAGTTCCTTTAAGTTTGAAAATATACTGCCAACAAATATTTTAATACGTTGCTGCTTAAATTGAAAAGTATTTTTCTGATTGAATTTTTTAGCAAAATACCTTTGTGATCGTATCCTTAATTTAAAATTTTTAAAGGCAACTCTCCTTCTCCATGGGTGAATTACTAAGCTGTTTTCAATAAATTGAAACTGAGTAATAAGTTTCAAACGTTCGTTAAAATCAATATCTTCCATTGTTGAAAATGGATAATTTTCATCAAATCCGCCTATGCTAAAGAAAAGTTTTTTTTGAATTGCAAAATTACAAGACCAAAGTTTACCACCACTTAAATTAATTGGAGATACTTCATCATACCTAGTTTTCGCTGTATTTGCAATGGTTTTCCCTTCCAATACTAAACTGGTATTATTTTTTATAGCAAGTTCATAGCTTAATAACCAATTTTGCTGAGGTAAACAATCATCATCTAAAAATATTAACCAATCTCCTTTGGCTTGTTTTGCTGCATAATTTCTATTAGCAGCAGGTCCTTTGCTTGGGCCATTTATTACGCTAACTTTTGGATACTTATTATTAACAAATTTATTAATATTTTGTTCCAAAGCATCATTTGATACTATTACTTCAATATCATTTCTATTTTTAATATGATCGTAAATATTGCTAATACAATTGATTAACTCAGCTTCTCGTTTAAAAGTTGGGATAATTATGGAAATATTCACCATTTAATTATTAAATAAAATATTGATTCCTTTTGAAATCATACCATAACTTTTTTCTTCCATTTCTTTTAAAATTTCTTCGCTTGGTTTTAATGCAGTTTTAGGAAGCTTGTCTAATAGAATTAAATCCTCAGCATTTAAATAATCTGATTTACTAAATCCCATTTCCTTTAATAATTCCTCATTTTTACGTGCGTAAGCAATAGGCTTTACTTTTGCACCAGAACGAAATCCAAAAATAGTAGCATGTAAACGGGTTGTTATTACTTCATCTGAAGGTGTAATTGTTGCTATAATTTTAGCTGGATCTGGATCAAAACTTAAATGATTAACAGCTAAACCTTTTAATAAAAACTTTGCATAAGCTTCATCCATAGGAGTAAACGACCAAGAATAAACTTCCTTACCTTCTTTTAAAGCATTATTTACCTCATTTATAATTAAGGTTTTGTAATTTTGATGAATTGATAAAAAGTTTTCGAAAATTTCTGGTCTTTCATTTTTATAGGCATTTATTGGTTTTACTATTCCATTATTAAACATGGCATATAATGGCAAAATATTTACAAATAATTTTTTTTCTAAATTATTTGTAAAGGTTCTTAATTTTTCATAATGTTTTCTTTGGAAAGAAAAAGCTAAATCTGGTTGCGAATAAATATCTTTTCTACCAGTTAATTCTTTTAGTCTATCAGCTTGCGATTTACTTCTTGTACTAACAAATGCAGCCTTATTAATTAGTTCAATTGATTCATCACTGTAAAAATTACTATTAAAATCAACACCCATAAAAGCTACTTTTTTATAATTATTGCCATGCCTTTTAATTATCTCTAATAATGAATTTTCATAACCAATTGCACCTCCACCCACTATAGTATAATCTCTTTCAAGCCAATATTTTAAATTATATATTGTTTGTAGTTCGGATTTAATATTTTTTTCTTTTAAAATTTCTTTAACACTGTTGCCTAGCGCTATATCACCTAAATTTCCGTAATGATAACCACCAGTTATAGCAACTTCTTTTTTGTTAAAAAAATGAGTAAGCCATTTTTTTTTATGTAATAAATTAGGACTCATTTTTGTAAAATTTGGTTTTTCAGTAAACCTAAAAATTTATAATTTTTTAAAACTCTAAAATTTGATTTTGTTATCATTAAAACAAGAGATGAAAGTCTATTACTTATTTTTTTTTGATATACCATATTTAAATAAACATGAATAAATCTATTGACAAAAAATTCATTTCGTTCAGTTCTATTTAAATATTTTAAATATGAAAATGCTAGTGCTAGTGCTTCATTTTTCATTTTTAAACTTTGACTAACTGTTTTGGTCTGTGAGTTTATCCTAAAAAAAGATTGTATTTTTTTGTATTTATATACTGTGGGTTTATGCAATGAAATGCGGCAATACCAATCTAAATCCATGCAATAATGTAACTTAGTGTTTAAAAAATTCAGATTATTTTTATTTAAAAAATCTCTTTTTATAAATACACTTTGCGATGGAATGATATATTCAGCATTGCTATAAAAATTAATGAGAGAAGCTAGGTTTAACTTGTTTTTTTTTGATTTATTTGGTTTTGCATTTTCAAGAGTATTTCCAATTAATATATCTCCATATAAAAAATCTTTTTCAATACTGTTTTTGTCTGTAAAAATTAGTTCAAATGCATCCTCTAAATAAACATCATCAGAGTTTATAAAAGCAATATATTCCCCAGTGGCAACTTTAAGTCCTTTGTTAATGGCATCTGCTTGACCATTATCTTTTTCGCTAACCCAATAATTAATTTGTTTATCGTACTTTTTAATTATTTCAACTGAATTATCTGTACTTCCTCCATCAATAATGATTAACTGCAATTGAGGATAGTTTTGATTAATAACTGAACAAATGGTTTCTTCAATATAATTTCCATAATTGTAATTAGGAATTATAATGGAAATGGATGGCATTCCACTCATAAAAAGTTAACTAATATTTGCTTTTGAATCGGCAATGCTATTTAAATAAAAATTGCGTGTATAGTTGGAGCAATCCATCATAACTTTCTTTAGTTTGAATGTTATTAAATTATTGTACGACAAAAGCTTTTCTAATTTTGGTCCTCTAAAATCAATTGGTTCGCCTCCCCAAATTGTAGTTTCGTTTAATAATTCTAATAATTCGTTTGATACATGTGAAATGTTCACACTGTTTTTATATTTTTTTTCTTCAACCGATTTACACGCTATTAATGGCTTTCCAACCTTATGAATTTTGGTAGATATCGGACAGTCTAAAAAATATTTTTTTGTCCATTCAGGATCTTTTGTAAATATTTCAATGATTGATTTTTGATCTAAACCATACAAATTACTTTTATATTGTAAATAGAATTCATAAAAGTTGGTATTACTTAAAAAGCTTATTTTATTTGGTCTATAAGCACTTAAACCCGCTAGTATAGTTGTAATTGGAAAAATATGGTTTTTATGAGTTCTGAGCGTCTGTAAGTAATAGTTTGGTTGATTAATAAAATAATAGGTCGCTTTTATCTCAGACGTATTAGGAATGGAATCTAAATCTCTACATAAAACCAATCCTGATAGCTTGTCAAAAACTGGTTTATAACGCCATAATGTTGGTTCAGTATGGTTATATGGCAATGATAAAAACTTGAGTTTTAACATATCAAATTTTTCAGATAGTTTTTCAAGTATTTCAAAAAGCGGATGCTTGATAAGATCTTCTGGCATATAAATCCAAATTTCAGAATTAGGGTAAACCATTAAGTTTATAGCAACTAATGCCGGAATATTATACCAATACCTTAATTCTGAATTATGTGGATCCCAAACCCTAATTTCTTTGTTCAAATTTTTAGGGGTGAATAAACAATAACTTATAATAATTTTTTCCATTGAAGCTTATCTATCTTTAATATATTTATCTTAAATTTTGTAATGAAATTACTTAACTTTAATTTTCGAAGTTGTTTTTTTCTAAAATTAATTACTTTTTTTACTTCCCTGTCGCACAATTCTGCTTCATTCAAATCAATATGGGCATTATCGGATATTGGAAAATGAGAGGTGTCTTGTTTACTTTTATGATAACCACTTCCATCGTTACCAATGTTTAAGGTAAGAGATATGGCTGGATATAAATTCAATTTATCTTTGACGAATAAGGAGGCGTACCACCTAATTGCCCAAGAATTTTTTTTGCCTTCAATTTGTTCTTCCAATAATTCTTTAAAATTATAACTATTGTTTATGTTAAATTTTTCCCACGAATTATTGGTATTTATTATTTCCCAAAGTTTTTTTCCATTTGGTTCAAATAAATCCCACCTATCTCTCCAAGTTGCCCATCCCCAACAACCTACTGCTGAATCAAAGTAGGTATTTACATCGTTATCAAAATTAATTGGAAACTGAAAACCTTGGATTGTAGACACTTTATTATTGTGTTCATATAAAAACAATCCTTTATTCATAAACTGAAGAAACCCTTTAGAAACAACAATATCATCTTCCAATACTATAATATATTTATACATAGCTAAAACATTAGATATCCCATCTATTATGTTGTTAGCCAATCCAAAATTATTTGATCTTTCAATTATGGTAATTAAATTAAATCCTTTAGTATATTGAAAAATAAGGGATTTCATTTCTTTAATTTTATTAACCTCAATAGTATTTGAACTATCTTTAGCTCCATCTGCGAAGACATATAGATTACTATTTATTGCCTCAGGGTTTTTTATTAACGAGTCTAATACCCGTTTTGTGTGCTCAGGTCTATTATATACAAAAAGTGCAATAGGAGCTAAATTATTCTGTAGCATTTAATTTAAAAAATAAGGTGTTTATTGTTTTTGCAACTATAGAATAATTATGTTCCTTCAAAAATGTTACAAGTTCTGAGTTTATTAGATCATGAAATTGTTTATTTTTTAATTCTTCTACAAGAATAAGTTTGGGTTTATATTTTTTCCAATCATTTGATTTCAGTACATTTAAATCATTACCTTCAGTATCTATTGAAATAAAATCAATTTCATTAGTTCCAATATATTGATTGAAAATTGTTTCTAACTTTAATGTTTTAACTTCAACTGTTTGAAGAATTTTATATCCATTTTTGCCATCTTTACTTAAGGCTTCTTCTTTGTTTAAGGTATTTAAAGCAGATTCATTGAATATATAAAACAACTTGGTTTCTTCTTCATTTGAAATAGCTATTTCTAAGTTAATATCTCGCTTTCGTACTAAATTAAATTCCGCCATACTATTTGGCATTGCATCTATATTTATTCCGTTCCAACCTCTTTTATAGAATATGGCAGTATTCGAAAATCTTAATGGATGATGAGCACCTATATCAACAAAAAATCCATTTTTTTTATAGCCTAATAATTTATCAATTATCAAATCTTCACCTTCTTGAGAATAAGAATTATTTCTAAAAGGAAATGTTTCTATGGCTATTAAATTTTTTAGTTTTTGGGGTAAAATTGCTAAAAATAACCGAGTAGTAATTTTCAAAATTAATAACCTCCTCCAATAGGAATAACTGGTTGAACTGTTATTGGTTTAAACTTAAATTGTTTAAAAAAAATACTAGTAGTCCAAGTATAATCGTTTATTGGACCAAAACCACTAAAATCAATTTGGGTATATCCTGCATCTCTTAAAATTAAACAGTTTTGTGGGTCTCTATCCGAATTATCGTAAATAAACATACCATCTTCTTTTATAAAGTTTAAGGCATTTGTTAAACATTCACCACGCAAAATCCCATCAATAATTATGAGATCAAATTTATTGTTAAATTCATTGATTGCATTTGCATATCCATTTTCTGTAGCATGTATCAATTGTTGGTTTTTTTGTAAATTCACTTTTTGTGTATTATACCAATCTATATTATGCTCTATTGAAGTTATGTGATGACATCTTTCTGCAAAATATTTTGAAGAATTGCCAGACCCCCATTCAAATATATTGGCTTCTGTAAAATCTAATTGATTCAAAAACTCAATTGATGAATAGGTGAACCAAGGTAACGGCTCATTTTTTCCGTTGATTGCACTTTTTGATTGCTTCGATAAATGATGCCCAAATCCTGAGTTTAATATTTTTATTTTTATATCTAACTCCTGAGGTTTAAACAAGAAGTTATTTATTTTTTTTAGTAACATGTTGTATTTATAAATAAGTAAAATCAAGGTAAAAGCTACCTTGTCCAGTTGGTAAAGTATGCACTAACTCACCAAAATAACTATCACTTTCAATTGAAAATGGTAATGCATCAATAACCCAATCGTGAATTTGTCCACCTGATGCCACAAACACAGTGATAGTATATTTACCCATGGCTAATGGCAAATGATTAATCATTATTTTTTGGCTCCAATTACCATTTGTTAATGGGTGTAATGTTTGGCCTGAAACTTTATTACTAATTAATGTTATACGATTCCCATATTGGTCGCTTATGCCGAGCGAGATTTCTAAGTTGCTACTAATTTTAAATTGGTTAGAAGCTAATTCTATATCAAAAACCAAGCCCATTCCAGCATATAGGTTATTGGTAATTTTTTCTGTTTTTTTATCAATAAAATGAATATTAATAACCTTTACTTTTCCATCACCTTTTCTATCTGTTCTATCAATTAATGATATATTGTTTTCTTGATTTTGCATGTAGTTATTTATCATTTCTTGAACATTTCCAAAACCATGCATTGTTCCTTTATTAAGTAATAATGCCTTAGAACATAAACTTTGAATGGATTGCATATTATGGCTCACAAAAAGTACTGTTCTCCCCTGCCCTTTGCTAATGCTTCCCATTTTACCTAAACACTTTTTTTGAAAATCAGCATCACCAACAGCAAGAACTTCATCTACTATTAGAATCTCCGATTCCAAATGTGCAGCTACCGCAAATGCTAGTCTTACATACATACCAGATGAATATCTTTTAACAGGTGTGTCTAAATAACTTTCAACACCACTAAAATCAACAATTTCATCAAAGTTCTTTTTTATTTCATGACGTTTCATTCCAAGTATTGCGCCATTTAAATATATATTCTCTCTGCCCGAAAGTTCAGGATGAAAACCTGTACCAACTTCCAATAAACTTGCTATACGTCCATTTCCTTTTATAGCTCCTTTGGTAGGTGTAGTTACCCTGCTTAGTATTTTTAATAAGGTACTTTTACCAGCTCCATTTTTTCCAATAATACCAAGAGCTTCACCTTGTTTCAGTTCAAAATTTATATCCTTTAAACTCCAAACTAAATTCGCATCTTGATTTAAAGCTAATTGTTTTTTGGGACTAAATATGGAAATAATTTTTTGTTCAATATCTCTTGAAAGTGTTCCAGTACTAATAGCACCTTTTATGTACGATTTTGAAACATTTTCTACTTTAATGGCCGTGTTTGTCATTGTTTAAATAGTATCAATAAAGTTTTTTTCAACCTTATTAAACAAAATTATTCCTAGTAAAAAAATGATGATGGTGGTTATTGTGGTATATAAAATGGCTGTTATTGAAAATGTTCCTTGACCTAAAAAAGCATATCTAAATGTTTCTAAAATGATAGTCATTGGATTAAGTTCAATTAAAAACTTAAAATTATTTGGTGCTGCTGAAAGTGGGTAGGTTACCGTTGTACTAAACATTAATAATTGAACTCCAAAATTTACCAATAATGCTAAATCACGGTACTTTGTGGTTAATGAGGATATGATTAACCCTAATCCTTGCCCTAGTGCAGCCATTAAAATAAGTAAGTAAGGAATCAATAAAACAGCAAACGATAAATGAATTTGAAAGCCTTTAAACGAATAAATAACAAGTATAACAATGAATAGAAATAATTGAATAAAAAATCTAACCATACTTGAAAAAACAATACTCATGGGTAATATTATTCGAGGGAAATAAACTTTGCTAAACAAATTAGCATTATCTCTAAACACAGTTGAATTTTTTAAGATGCATTCAGCAAAATAATTCCAGCATATAATTCCTGGTAAATAAAATAATGGTTTAGGTAAATTATTGGTTGAAATATTTCCAATTTTGCCAAATACAAACGAAAATACTATCATGGTTAAAATGGGTTGTATAAAAAACCAAAGAGGCCCAAGAATAGTTTGTTTATAAAAGGCTATAAAGTCGCGTTTAATTAATAAAAAGAACAAATCTTTATATTCCCAAGTATTCACTAAATCTAGTTTAAACCAAGGGTTTTCCGATTTAATTGTCCAATCGTATTTTGGTTGTTCCTTCATCTATTTGTGTTTTACAAATTTTGAAACAATTTTTTTAAAGAAAGATTTAGTTTCCTTTTTATCATCTGTGTAAGTATTGCCATAGCCATAACTGTACCCATATCCGTAACCATATCCATAGCCGTAATTGTAGTTATAATTACCTACTCCACGTTTTTTTATACCATTGTATATTAGGTTGATATTATTCAATTCGTTATTGGTATAAAACTTTTGAATCATCTTTAAAAAGTATTTTAAAGTGTAACCATGTCGCAACACATACAAACAAATATTTGAATACTTGTTAAGCAGTTTTGCATCGGTTACTAGCCCAATTGGAGGTGAATCAATTACAATATAATCAAATTGTTGTTTCAACTCGTTCATGAGTTCATCCAATTTCCCATTCAAAATAAGTTCTGTTGGATTTGGAGGAACAGTTCCCGCAGGAATTACATACAATGAATCAAAGTCTTCTACTTTTATTATAATATCATCAATACTTATTTTATTTAATAAATAATTGGTTATTCCTGGCTCGCGCTGAACGTTTAATAAAATGTTTATTTTAGGCTTTCTTAAATCAAGCTCCATTATGGCAACCTTTTGTCCTGAAAGGGCTAAACTATTTGCTAGATTTACCGATAAAAAACTTTTCCCTTCACCTGAAATGGAGGAAGTAAATAATATGGTTTTACAACCTTCAATATGATACAATTTCTCTTGAACTGCCGTTCTTAAAGATCTTAATTGCTCTGCAATAATGGAACGATTATGGTGTTTTATGGCTATTGGATCTTTATTTTCATTAAAGTTTATTTCAGCAATAACCTCAGCCGATGTTTCTTCTTCAATTTGCGATCTGAAAATTATTTTATTATTTAAATCTTCTTTTATAAAAATATAAACTATAACAATAACAATTGATAATGAAATGGCAATTAAATAAATGGTTAATGGAATTGGTTTAATGGGCACATTTCCTGCTTGTGCATTATCTAATATGATACCATCCGAAACTGTTGCAGCAAATGAAAGTTCAGCCTCTTCTTTGGTTTGAAGTAAGAAAGTGTATATATTATTTTTAATGGTTTGTTGTCTTGTTAAATCAAATAACTCACGCTCAAAAAAAGGAATTTTATATAACTCAAGTTTTACTTTTTCAAGTTCAAAATTCAGTTTATTTTCTTTTATGATAAGGTTACTGTTGATGGTTTTTATATTATCGTTGATGTCAAGTTTAGTTCTGTTAATTTTATTTTGAACTGCTATTATAGACTGTGTATTTTGACCACCTTTAATTTCTAATTGCGTTTTTTCTGATTCTAATTCAATTAATTTAGCCAATAAATTTAATAAAACAGGGTCTGAAATATCATTGGTAGCAGGCACCAAGCCGGGACCATTATTTTTATTGCTTATATAATTTTGGATGGAAAGAAGTATTTCCTTTTGGATTTGAACATTGGATAAGTTTTTATAAATATCATTTGTCAATGTTAAAATTGCTGAACCAGTGCTTGATAAATCACTTATACCATTATTCGACTTAAATGATTCAATTTCTTTTTCAATAAGCTTTAGGTCATTGTTCACTAACTGTATTCTGCCGTTTATAAAGTTAATGGTATTTAACGATTTCTGATTTTTGTTTTCAATAACTGCTTGATTATATACTTTAATGATGGTATTTAATATTTTTTCTGAACGTAAAGCTACTGGGTCGGTAAGTTTTAATAAAATGGTACTTGCCTCTTTCGAATTTGGAGTAACTCTTAACCTGCCAAGTATTTGAGCCGACACATGTTTAATGGTTAAAATCTTAAAATAAAAATTACTGCTTTTTGCTAAATCTCGTCCTTTATTATTGATATGAAATATAAGTTTTCCATAGGGTGTATTAACAATTGTATCTAATAAATATTTTACTTCATTTACTATTATATAATTTTCGTTTTTATGGTAGTAAAATCCAATTTCTTCGATATGTTCATTTAATAAATCAGGTTCAGGCGAAGTAATGGATATAGGTGAATTATTGTAAGATAAAATATCTCTGAATTTCCCTTCAAAATAAATGGGTATATATAAATTTAATTCCTTAACTACTTCGTTTATTACTTTACTTGATTTAATTAATTCAATTTCGTTTTCAACTGAAGTATTTTCATCCATATTTACTAATTCATCAAGCACTTTAGTTTCAACTTTGCTTGCTTGTTGGTTTTTCAGTAAAATTTGAGCTGTGGCTTCAAATACGGGCGTTTGAAGTTTTAAAAATAACCATGCGCATAGAATCGAAACTATGAATGATAAAATAAATAATGGCCAAAATGGAACAAATCTATAGATAATATTATTAAGAATATTACCAGTTTTTTTACCTTCAAAAGGATTATTCAACTCTTTAATCATGTTTATCTTAATTACCTATTGAAACTTAAAATTAAAACAGTAAGTGTTAAAATTCCTGTTGCAAATCCTAAAATTGAACGACTTTGGCTTGCATTGAATGCCCTAATGGCATTAGGTTCAACGTATATTATATCTCTGTTTTGTAAATTAAAATAATAAGGATTAAACATTACCGAATCGTTAAGACTAAATCTCTTAAATGTTCTCACACCATTCTGTTCGCGTATTAACAAAATGTTATTCCTTTTGGCAAAAACAGTTAAATCGCCTGATAGCCCTAAAAGTTCAGGAAGTGTTATTTGTTCTTCTGGTATGTTGACCAATCCGGGTTTATTTACTTCGCCTAGTATGGTAACATGAAAATTCATTACTTTTACTATTGCTAAAGGGTTTTTAGCAATTTTCTTTTCTATTAATGATGTTTCAATTTTAGTTTTTAAAGCTTCTTTGGTTAATTCAATTACTTTTATTTTTCCAATAAAAGGAAAATCAATCATTCCTTGATTATCTATTTTATAAGAACCATTTGTATTGAAGGTGTTAACCTGTATTTGTGTTTGTTCATCTAAATTTCCTAGTAATATTTGTAAAATATCTGATTTGTCAATTAAATTTGAGTCGACCAAATAATTAATTTTAGTTTGATCTTCTTTTTTAACCTGCTGAAAACTTGAAATTTCCTTATTACTAAAACAAGATGAGAAAATGATTATTAAGAAAATGGAAATACTTAAATTACTGAATTTCATTATTTTTTATTATATAGCTTCGCCTAGTCAGTCACATGTTTGTAACTGATTATTTGTGATGTTTCTTAAAAAATTAGTAGATTATTTTGTAAATAAATCAGGTGCGAAAATGAATTTTAAAAAGGGGAGTTAAGTTAAGTAAGTATGATATAATGCTATACTTAATGTTAATTTGGTGTTAGCTAAATGCTAAGAATTAGAACAAGATTTTTATATTATATACAATTAATTAATATAGCATTTTTCTTGTAAAAAAAACCGTTTTAGTTTTGGACTAAAATGATTTGAATTGTAAGCTACTATTTAATGTTTGTATTGAGTTTACGCAGACAAAAACATATATAAAATATTAAAACAGTAAATTACAGTTTTCCAATGCAACGATTGGTTCTTACTTTTTCTCTTATCCGCCACCACACAGCACAACTGAAATTTATTTGATAGTTGTCTTTTTACACCTTTCAAACCTTTGTCAATCGTCAATATTTGGCGTAATAGTTCGTTAATTCTTGGGGTTCGACATAAATAAAATAAAATACTTTTTATTTATCAATTTATTAATTAAAATTACATGTTTTGCCAATCGTATTTATAAAAAATATAACCAACGACATAATATTAGGATTATGGAAAATAAAGGAGCCGAAATCTTTTTTTGTGGAAAAATTAGGCAGCCATTTAATTGATAAATCTAAACCTATAAATCCTGCTGAAAATGTGGGCTTACATTGGTTTGCAAGTAGATATTTGCTTCAACAATTATTTAAAGCATCTAGTATTGAAATCCATAAAAATGAAAACAATAAACCAACTTTATTTATTGATAATAATAAATACTATGTTAGCATTTCTCATTCATTCGAATACGTTGGTATTATGTTTAGTAAGCATCATGAACTTGGATTTGATATTGAAAAAATAGATACCAGAATAGAGCGAGTGGCTCATAAATTTTTAAATAATAATGAACAATTATTTGCACAAAACATTATAACGAAAACACTAATTTGGAGCGCAAAGGAAAGTGTTTATAAATGGTATGGTAAAAAGGAACTTGATTTTAAATTGCACATGGAAATGCAATCATTTACAGAAAAAAATGAAGGTGAATTTATCTGTAAACTTAATAAAAATGAACTCAAAATAGAAATACCGGTTAATTATTTCCTCATGGATAATTATGTATTCACGTTTTGCTTCCAATAAAATTATTCCCTTAATTAAATAACAAACATGTTAGAAAATATAGAACACATAGGAATTGCAGTAAAAAATGCCGAAGAAAGCATGAAGTTATTTAACGCATTGCTAAATACTAAACCTTATAAAGAAGAGGCTGTAATTAGCGAGAATGTTAGAACAATTTTTTATAAAACTGGTGAAACTAAGATAGAATTACTAGAATCAAGTAACGATGAAAGTGCAATAGCCAAGTTTATTGAAAAAAAAGGGGAAGGAATACACCATATTGCTTTTGCTGTGAAGGATATTTACGCTGAAATAGAAAGACTAAAAACTGAAGGATTTGTATTTGTGAATGAAACTCCTAAAAAAGGTGCTGATAATAAATTAATTGTTTTTTTACACCCTAAAAGTAGCAATGGTGTTTTAATAGAACTTTGTCAGGAAATTATTTAACAAAACTAGCCTAAAAAAAAGATAGCCTTTATTTAAATGGACTATCTTTTTCTTTTGCAATGGTATTATACACCAATTTATCTAGTATTCTTGGAACAAATTTTTGAAGTAAAAAACTCAGTTTACCTTGTAAAGTGAGCACTTGTTCAGCTTTTTTAGTAGTAATCATATTTAGAATATAATCGGCCACTGCTTCAGCTGACATCAATTTACTTTCGTCAAAAGGGCTTTCTGCTTGGCTTTTAGCATCCTTATTCAAAGCTGCATTTCTAATATTGGAAGCGGTATAACCGGGGCGCATAACACCTACGTGTAAGCCTGTTTTCAAGTTTTCAATGCGTAACGATTCCATAAACCCTTCCATAGCAAATTTACTTGCGCTATATCCTGTTCTTCCTGGTAAACCTTTAAAACCAGCTACTGAACTAATTCCTATAACGCTTCCTTTTTGAGCTAACAAATAAGTCATGGCATATTTGGTACAATAAACTGTTCCCCAAAAATTAATATCCATTACTTGCTTTAAAACCGCCAAATCTAAATCGGCAAACAATGCACGCATACTAATTCCTGCATTATTTATCAATATATCAATGGTTTTAAATTGAGCTACAGTTTGGTTGATTAAATTTTTGCAATCTTCCTCCAAACTAACATCGCATTGAACCAAAAGTGTTTGTGCTCCCAATGCTTCACATTGCTGTTTTACATGGTTCAATTTATCAATAGAACGAGCAGCCAAAACCACTTTTGCTCCTTGTTTGGCAAATGCGTAAGCACACGCCTCTCCTATTCCTGACGAAGCTCCTGTGATGATAACAACTTTATTCTTCAAATTTTGAATGTTGGATTTTGAATGTTGAATTGAAATATGAACTCATCATTTTGAAATAGATAATCATTCAAAACTCAGCATTCATAATTTCGGTTCTATTTCCAAATAATGGGTGTTCCAAATGCTGGAATAAAAGGAAAATCTGGCTCAATTCCGTCTAATGCTTCTTCAATGGCATCTTCTAAATACGCTTGAGTTACCATGTTTTCATTTTCCCAAGCATCATCAATTGCACCTTTATAGACTAGCTCACGTTTTGCATTGAATAAAAATACTTCAGGATTGGTTTGAGCTCCAAATTTTTTAGCTACTTCTTGTGTATCATCTTTTAAATACAAAAAGTTTATTTTATCCAAACCAAATTTGTAAGCAGCTTTGGTCATGTGCTCCAAACTATCTTCAGGCGATTTAACACTATCGTTGCTATTAATACCTACAATTCCTAAATTATCTTCTTCGTATTTCGCAAATAATTTGATTAATCGTTGGCTATATGATTGCGATATTTCTGAACTATCGCAAGTAAAAATTACTACCAATGCATATTTATCGGCATACTCAAAGCTTGAGTGTTTTTTATTGTCAAAACCAGTTAGGTTAAATTCGGGTAACTTATCTCCTATTTGTAACATATTTATAAGGGTATTTAGGTTTATTTATTGTTAAAATTTAATGTTCAATAATACTAAAATTAGTTACAATTTCTCTAACCAAAAATTTAACATTTTGGTGTATAAATGTAAACGTGTTTTTCCTCCACTAATTCCGTGGTTTTTATTGGGATAATACTCTGAATCGAAGGCAATATTTTTCTTAATCATGGCATCTACCATTTCTACAGCATTTTGAAAATGTACATTGTCATCAGCAGTTCCATGTATAATTAAATAGTTTCCTTTAATTTTCTCTACATGGCTTAACGGTGAGTTTTCATCATAATTTTTGCCATTTTCTTGCGGAGTGCGCATGTAACGCTCTGTGTATATATTATCGTAAAAGCGCCAATTAGTTACTGGTGCTACAGCTATAGCCGATTTAAATACATCAGCACCTTTACTAATAGCCAAACTAGCCATATAACCTCCAAAACTCCAACCCCAAAAACCAATTCGTTTTGAATCTACATAACTTAGTTTACCTAATTCGCCAGCCAAGAATATTTGGTCTTCAATTTCGTATTTACCCAAATTTAAATAGGTACATTTTTTAAATGCTTCACCTTTAAAACCAGTTCCACGAGCATCGGCACAAAAAATAATATAACCTTTATTGGCCAATACTTGGTAAAAATAGTAGTTACTTCCCATCCATCTATCCACGGCTAACTGATGACCAGGGCCATTGTAAGCATACATAATAACTGGATATTTTTTATTGGGGTCAAAGTTTTCTGGTTTAATAATAAAAGCATTTAAATCATCTCCATTGCCATTTTTTATAGGTATAAATTGTGCTTTAGCTATTTCAAAATCAGCTAATTTAGTATTTAATTTTTCGTTACTTTCTAATGTACGTAATTGGTTACCTGCGGCAGTATGAATGGTATAAACTGGAGGGGTGTTTATATTGCTCCAAGTATTTAAAAAATATGATAAACTGCTGTTAAATGTTGGACTACTCCAACCATGTTTGGGAGTTAAATTCTTTTTGTTTTTGCCATTCAAACCAATGCTGTATACAAAACGTTCGGCTGATAAATTTTTACTTACTTTACCTTCTATAAATTCAGGACTTGAGTAAAAAATGGTTTTTGTTTTTTCATCTATGCCATAAAATGCATCTACATCAAAATTACCATTGGTTATTTGTTTTACCAATTTACCTTTCAAATCGTATTGATATAAATGGTTGTAACCATTGCGTTCACTGGTAATAATAAAAGTTTTGTTATCGTTTAAAAAAGTTAAATTATCGGTAATTTCTACATAGTATTTATTTTCTTCGGTATAAATTACACTTGATTTTCCAGTACTGGTATTTGCCAATAATACTTCTAATTTATTTTGTAAACGATTTAAGCGCTGAATAGCCAATACATTATTGTCTTTGGTAAATTGAATACGAGGAATATAAATGTCGGCCTCTTTACCGATTTCCATTTCAGCATTTAACTCTGAACGTAAATCATATACCAAAATACCGATGGTAGAGTTAGCCTCGCCTGCTTTTGGGTATTTAAACTTGGTTTGAGTTGGGTATAATTTGCCATACATGGTCATTTCAAACTCTTTTACTTTACTTTCGTCAAAACGGTAAAAAGCTATTTTATCGCTATTAGGACTCCAAGCAAAACCTTTCCAAATGGCAAACTCTTCTTCGTAAACCCAATCGGTAGCACCATTAATAATGCTATTGAATTTACCATCAGTAGTAATGGTTTCTTCCTTATTTAAAAACAAATCGTAGTAAAATAAATTATTGTCTTTTACATAAGCCAATTTATTGCCATCGGGCGAAAAAGTGGCATTCATTACCTTAAAAGTAAAAGGCTGAGTCAGTTTTTTCTTTTTTACATCGTACACAAAAATATTGGCTTGGGTAGAATGACGATACAAACTTTGGGTATTGCTGGTAAATAATATTTTATTTTCATCGGCACTAAACTCAAAATTATCAAAGACCAAAATACCACCATTAAATAATAAATCAGTATGTTTTAAAATGGTATCTACCAAATTACCTGTGGAAAATTCGTAACGCAAAATATTGGCATCGTTATCTAAATTACAGTAATAACGACTATCGTTAAGCGATGTAAAACCACTAACACCCGCCATTTGAAAAGAGCCTTTAACATAAATATCATCTAGGCTAATTGGTTTTTTATTTTGCGCAATTAATGTTACTGAAAAAAGAAATAAAACTGCTAAAAACAGTGCGTTTTTTTTAGCCAAGTACGTTGGAGTAAGTTTATGTATCATGTTGGGTTTTGTTTAAAATAAAATAATGCCTTTTAAAATTTTATCACATTTAAATAATTAGGCATAGTTTATGTTTGCTGCAAATAAACACAAGCATTTTAAAAAAACTAAATACTTTTATGGAAATGGTAACAATTCTGTATCTGTATAATTAAAATCAAATAATTTAAAATTTATGAAAACCATCAAAAACGCGCTAATAATATTAGCATTTAGTATTTTAGGCTTAAATGCCATTGCTCAAAACAATCAAAACCAAATTATTAGAAAAAACATATCGGTTACAGGTACTGCCGAAATGGAAATTGTGCCCGATGAAATTTATGTTTCCATCACCTTGCAAGAATATAAAGAAAATGGAAACAAAGTGGTAATTGAAACTTTAGAAAAAGCCTTGCGCGAAGTACTAAATACCATGAAAATAGATGCTAAAAACCTAACCATTGAAAGTAGCTATGGTTACAGAAACTATATTCCTAAAAAACACAAACAAAAAGAGTTTTTTTTAAGCAAAACCTACCAATTAAAAATGAGTGAGTTAAGTAAATACAATGAACTGATAGATAGACTAGATGATGAAGGCATAAGCCAAGTAAATATTAGCCGCACTCACCACAGTAAAATGGAAGAATTAAAAAAACAGCTAAAAATAAATGCCATTAAAGCTGCTAAAGAAAAAGCCGGTTATTTATTAGTAGCCATTAACGAACAATTAGGCGAAGCATTGGAGGTAAACGACCAAGAAAGTAACGAAAATTTTCCTATTTATAGTAACTTTAGAGGCAACAGAATGTATAAAGCAGAAGCTATGGGCAGTGCTGATGCTGTTTCAAATTGGGTCGAACCTGCCTTAGAAATGAAAACCATAAAAATTACTAGCCAAGTAAATGTGGTTTTTGCTATCAAATAAGTTCGTAGTTTTTAGTTCTTAGTTCGAAGTTCGAAGTTTTAAGCTCAAAATGTGATAAGTGCAGGAACCATCTTCATTGAAAGGAACAAAGCAATCTCAAGTTATATAAGCCATTGCTCGCTTGAGATTGCTTCACTGCATTCTCAATGACGTTTGTTGCTGATTATAAAGTTAACTTTAATGTGAAGTAATCTTTTAAAGTAAGAAGATGCTTGCAGCATGACCGAGTGGAGAGTTTGGAGTGAGAAGTGCGGGACTATCGTCATTGCGAGGTACGAAGCAATCTCAAGTTATATAAGCCATTGCTCGCTTGAATTTGCTTCACTGCGTTCTCAATGACGTTTGTTTATGATCCCAGTTAACTTTGTCAAAGTTAAGGTTATTGGAAAGCACTAATTTAATTAAAGCAAGATGCTCACAGATCAACCTAATAGAGAGGCTAAATTGTAAAAATAAAGGCAATTTATTACTATAAAAATGTTGAATTAAACGTCTTTAACAAATACCAAACTAAATTGAGATTGCTTTTTTAAGATCGCAATGACTTTTAATGCAGATTGCTAAGTCTTTGTTAAAGTTAAACCAAACCAACAAGTTAATGCAAAGAAGTTGTTTACGGTATGAATAGATGGCTAGTGTTCAGCCTTTGGCTGCAATGAATTTCCATAATGAGGTTTAATTAAACATATTTACTTAAAGCAATAATCATGATTGGAAAGCTAAGAAATTTAAAACAGTAAAAAAATGTGTAAAAATTAGATTAAGTCCACGTATTTTTGAATTATTAACCAATTTACAAGAAAAGATTAAATTTTGAAAATTAGGAACTTGTTTATTATAATTACAAATAAACTTTTAAAACAATCAACTATTATTATTATTAGTCAATTATTTATGAATAATTTTAAAAAATAATTTTGAAAATGACTCAGTTCTTTCCAAACAAATTATAGTAATCAAAAGCAATAAATAAATTAATTTGTACTTTACATTGACAAATAGAAAAATGAAATACATAAATATAATAACCATTTTATTCTTGTTTTCTTGTTCATCAAGCAATCAAAATGAGGTAAAAGCAATACTTGATACCAAACTAAAAAACTGCGATAAAGTTATCATTGAGGCTTATCAAAACAGAGATACTTTTACTACTTTTACACAAGATAAAAGTACTATAATTACTTTTAAAGAATTAATGAATGGCCGTCAAGATAAGAAGTTAGGCTGTACACCAAAAGGCAGTTTAATTTTTATGCAAAACGATTCAGTTTTATTCAAAGCCACCACTTCAAGTAATTGTACACAATACGTATTAAATGGTAAAACATATCAAACGCGCATGACTCTTAGAGCTGGCTTATTAATTGAAGAGGTTACAGAACGATTAATTAAAGAAAGAAAAAAATGAAAATTTACGGAATAAAAAACTGCGATACCATGAAAAAAGCGTTTACATGGTTAAACAATAATGGCATTGAATACACTTTTTTGGATTATAAAAAAGAAATATTAGCAGAGGAGCAATTTAAATTTTGGCTCACAAAATTGCCTTTGGAACAAATTGTAAACAAGCAAGGAACTACTTTTAAAAAATTGACTGATGAGCAAAAAGTAGCAGTTTTAATTCCTGAAACAAGTTTTAGTATAATCATAGAAAATACTTCAGTAATCAAACGCCCATTGATAGATATAAACAATCAGGTTTATGTTGGATTTAATGAAGCAACTTGGTCACAAATTTTTAGATAATTTTTATTAATATTGTTTATAAAATTTAACCAAATAGGAACATAGAAAACATGGCATAAACTGATGTTTTCTATGTTCCTATGTGGTTCAAAAATCAATAAAATGACTAATTATTCTATCGAAAATATTGCCTCAATTATAAAAGGAACATTTGTTTTAAAAAGCAATGGAAACGATAAAATTGCGCATTTACTTTTTGATACAAGAAAAATAATATTTGCCGAAACAAGCTTGTTTTTTGCGCTTAAAAGCAATAAAAATAACGGACATAAATATTTGTTAGATGCTTATGAAGCTGGTATTAGAAACTTCTTAGTAAGTGAAACAATTGATGTTGCACCATTTAAAAATGCCAATATTATTTTAGTTGAAAACACCCAATTAGCTTTACAATATTTAAGTACTCATCATCGCAATTTATTTAATATTACAATAATTGGTATTACGGGTAGCAATGGAAAAACCATTGTGAAAGAATGGTTGTTTCAATTATTTGCCAACCAATTAAATGTTTGTAAAAATCCTAAAAGCTACAACTCACAAGTTGGTGTTCCATTGAGCGTTTGGCAATTAAATAACCAACATCAATTAGGAATTTTTGAAGCGGGAATTTCGGAACCAAACGAGATGCAAACACTTGCTCAAATAATCAATCCAACTATTGGTTTGTTTAATTATTTAGGAAATGCACACAGCGAAGGTTTTACCAATGATGAAGAAAAATTAAGCGAAAAATTACAGTTATTTACTCATGTAAAACAATTGGTTTTTTGTGTTGATCAACCTTTGGTAAATGATGCTATTCAAAGCTTTGCAAATCATCATCACACCAATTTATTTTCATGGAGTAAAGCAGGCAATGATGCTCATTTTCAGTTTGAGGTAAATGAGCAAATTCATGTTACCGAAATTAACTATAAGCAACATAAAATAATTATTCCGTTTACCGATGAGGCAAGTATTTGGAATGCTTGTAGCTGTTTGGCTTTGGTGTTAATGGTGCATGAATTGCAATTGTTTCCACTGAATTTAGATACGGTTTTAGCTGAATTTAAAAACCTACAAGCGGTTGAAATGCGCTTGCAATTAAAGGAAGCCAATAATAATTGCATCGTAATAAACGATAGTTATAGCAACGATATTGATAGTTTAAAAATTGCTCTGAATTTTTTATTACATCAAGGAAATGGATTAAACAAAACCCTTATTTTATCTGATATTTTTCAAAGCGGTTTAATTGATTTAGCATTGTGCGAACAGGTTAACGAATTGATAAAAGTAAACCAAATAAGTAAGTTCATAAGTATTGGAAATATGTTTGAAAAGCATAAAGACTTATTTCAAGTAAACACTCAATTTTATAATAACACCCAAGATTTTATTGATGCTTTCAGCAGTTTAACCTTTGAAAATGAAATTATTCTTTTAAAAGGTGCAAGGCAATTTGAGTTTGAAAAAATAAATGCTTTGCTCGAAAAACGTGTGCATGAAACTGTATTTGAAATCAACTTAAACGCACTGACCAATAACTTTAACGTGTACCGTAAATTGGTAGAACCAAAAACCAAAATTATGGCCATGGTTAAAGCTTTTAGTTACGGAACAGGTAGTTATGAAATTGCCAAAACATTGGCATTTAATCAAGTGGATTATTTTGCAGTGGCATACGCAGATGAGGGGGTGGTGCTGCGCAAAGCAGGAATTAAAACACCCATTATGGTAATGAATCCTGAAAAATCGAGCTTTGATTTGATTGTAAAATATAACTTAGAACCAGCCATTTATAATTTAAGTATTTTAAATGATTTAATAAAGGCCATAAATGGACAAGAAATAGGTATTCATATTGAGTTAGATTCAGGCATGAAACGATTGGGTTTTGATGAACCTCAATTGCAAGATTTATTAAACACTTTAGCTCAAAATAATCATATTCAAATAAAAAGTATTCTATCGCATTTGGCAGCAAGCGAAGCGCATGAACACGATGCTTTTACACAAAACCAAATAGCTAAGTTTGATGCATTTTCGCAAAAAATAACAAATGCGTTTCCTTATAAAATTTTAAGACATATTTTAAATAGCAGCGGAATTGTGAGGTTTAAAAATGCACAATTTGATATGGTTCGTTTGGGGATTGGTTTATATGGAATTGATCCTGCTTTAGAAGTTCAAAAACAACTCCAAGCCATCGGAAGTTTAAAAACGGTGATTTCACAAATTAGAAATATAAGTGTAGATGAAAGCATTGGTTATGGACGAAGAGGCACGGTAAATAAGCCTTCACGAATTGCGATAGTTGCCATTGGTTATGCCGATGGATTGGATAGAAAGTTGAGTAATGGAAATGGTTACATGCTGGTAAATGGCAAAAAAGCGCCCATTATTGGTAGCATTTGTATGGATATGACCATGATAGATGTAACTGAAATTAATTGCCAAGAAGGCGATGAAGTAATAGTGTTTGGTGGCGAGTTAGGCATTGAAGTTTTAGCTGAAAAACTAGGAACCATTCCTTACGAAATATTGACTTCTATTTCTCAACGTGTAAAACGTGTGTATTACGCTGAATAATTTAAAACCATGAATTTACCCGAAATTACTCCTCAAAATATTGCGCAGCTACTTAATAAAGAAAACATTATTAACGAAACCATAGCGCAAATTCAAAAGGATTTTGGGATGTATAATATCAATATTCAGTTTGATGGAAATACCGAAACTGCTTACGAGCAATTAATGGATGGATTAACCTTAGAGGTAAAGCAATTATTAACCAACGATAAAAGTAAACTACAATCCATTTTATATAGAATTGACCTTTCGGAAATGGCTATCAAAAAAGCACTTCAACATACTCTAGCAAATAATAATCAAACACCAATCAGTAATAGTAACACAAACAATTTTGAGATTCAACAACAGCTAATTTCGCATGAAATTATAGTACGTGAATTGAAAAAGGTGTTAACAAGGAATTATTTTAAAAATTTAGGGTAAAATGGGTTTAGACAGCGTTGAATTATTGATGGAAGTAGAAGATACCTTGGGTATTGAAATTTCAAATCTAGAAGCCGAGAAAATAAATACCGTTCAAGATTTTTATGATTGTGCTTGGAAGCATGTTTCAAATAAAAAGCTAGCCATTGAAAAATGTTATACGCAAAGTGTATTTTATAAAATAAGGCAAGCCATTGTTGAAAATGTTAAAGTAGATAAAGCAAGTATCACACCTAAAACTAAAATAGCTGACATAATTACAATTAAAAATAGAAGGCAAATTTGGCATCAATTGGAAGATAAATTGCAACTTAAATTACCACAATTAGAGTTAAGAAACCCCTATAATTTTATATTAATTGCTTTTGGGATAACAACCATATTAGGTTCTTTTTTAGCGGAATTATTTTTAGTAAAAGTATATAATGCTTCTACTTGGGTTTATAGTTACAGTTTAATTGGTATTGTTTTAACAACCTTATTATCAAAAGCCTTAAATCCTTTTAGAACTAATTTTGTACCAACCGATTTTGGTGAACTTACCAAAAATGTTTACGGCAATAATTTTAAACTAATTACTGCTGAAAAAGGAATAACTAAAAATGATTTAGAAATAGTAATTAGGGAAATTCTTAGTAAAAAGTGTGGCCTTGATTTAGCCGAAATTACTTCTGAAAAAACTATAACAGGAGATTTAGGTATTAATTAAAACTCTATAATGAATACCATCACCATTTCTACCGATAAAAACCAATTGGATATAAACTTTATCCATGCATTTATAAGCAACACTTATTGGGCTAAAGGCAGAACTTTAGAGGAAGTCCAAACTTGTATAAACAACTCGTTAAATTTTGGCATTTATTTAAATAACCAACAAATAGGTTATGCACGTGTGGTTACCGATTATGTGGCTTTTGCTTATTTATTGGATGTGTATATTACAGAACAACACCAAAAGCAAGGATATTCAACCCAATTAATAGAGTTTATTTTAAACTATCCTGAACTTAAAAGCATAAAAGTTTGGCGTTTAGCCACTACCGATGCACATTATTTATACCAAAAATTTGGTTTTACCGCATTAAAGTCGCCCGAAAAAATGATGGAACGAATAGTTTAACGAACATCATTTTCCATTTAAAATAATTCATACCATTAATTTGGTGTAAGTTTATATTTTCGTTCCTTTAAAAATTTGTAAAAAATTTATATGAAAATTAAACATTACTTATTGTTAACATCGGCAGTTTGTGCCCTCACTACCTCGGCTCAAGATGGTAAAAAGGCTAAAAAAAGTGCTAAAAAACCAGCAATTGACAAGGCGTCAATGGATTTAAGCGTAAAGCCAAATCAAAATTTTTACCAATATGCAAATGGAACTTGGCTTAAAAATAATCCTGTTCCTAGTACCGAAAGCAGATGGGGTAATTTTAATATTGTAGCTGAGCGTAACAACGATATTTTACGTGGCATTTTAGAAAACTTAGCTAAAACAACTCACACTCCAGGTTCAATTGAAGATAAAATTGCAACCTTTTATAAATTATATGTTGATACCAATAAACGTAAATATGATGGATTAAAGTCAGCTATACCTTTTTTAGATAAAATAAATACAATATCAGGTGGCAAACAAATGTTTGATGTTATTGCAGATATGCACAGAAAAGGTATTTCAACTTTATTTAGATTTAGTATTTCACAGGATGCAAAAAATAGTAAAGTATACATTCCATATTTATCTCAAGGTGGTCTTGGTTTACCCGATAAAGATTTTTATTTTAAAACAGATGAAAAATCGAAGAAAATAAGAGTTGAATATAAAAAATACATTTCGTTAGTTTTAGAAAATTATGGAAGTGATAAAGATAAACAAATACGAAATGCCGAAACCATTTTTAAAATAGAGAGTGATTTGGCTAGTGGATCTATGTCCAGATTAGAACGAAGAGATCCAGAAAAGCAATACAATAAATTTGCAAGTGATTATTTAGAAAATGAATATCCTAATTTACCATTAAAAAATTACATAACAAGAACAGGTGTAATTCCGTTTAGTGAAATTTTAATTAGTCAACCAAACTTTTTTGCCAATTTAAATACCATTTTAAACAAATACACAATAGAAGATTGGAAGGTATATTTATCTTGGACTTTTATGAACAATACCATTTCATTACTAACTCCTGATTTGGAGAAATTACAATTTAGTTTTTATGCAACTGTTTTAAGTGGAACAAAAGAACAAAAACCTTTGTGGAAAAAAGCCATTTCAGCTTGTAATGGTGGTGTAGGTGAAATGCTAGGACAATTATTTGTAAAACAAACATTCAGCCCAAATGCAAAAAAACAAGTCAATACTATGGTTTCTAATATTTCTAATGCTTTTGAAGAGCGACTAAGTAAGTTACAGTGGATGAGCGATGAAACGAAAGAAAAAGCTAAAATTAAACTTTCAAGCATTTCTCGTAAATTTGGGTACACAGATAAATGGACTGATTATACTACTTTAAATATCACCAATTCAAGTTATTTTGAAAATGTACTTGCTGCCAACGAATTTGATTACAATGAAATGATAAACCGTTTGGGCAAACCAATTGATAAAACACAATGGGGTATGTTACCACAAACAGTTAATGCGTACTATAACCCAATTAATAACGAAATTGTGTTTCCCGCTGCTATTTTACAATCACCATTTTTTGATGAAAATGCCGATGCTGCTTTAAACTATGGTGCTATTGGTGCAGTTATAGGCCATGAAATTACACATGGTTTTGATGACCAAGGAAGCAAATACGATGCAAACGGAAACTTAAATAGTTGGTGGACAGAAAACGATAGAAAACAATTTGAAACCAGAACTAATGTGTTAGTAGAACAGTTTAATAAATTTAAAGTAGGCGATAGTTTATATGTTAATGGTAAACTTACTTTAGGCGAAAACATTGCCGATTTAGGCGGTTTAAGCATAGCTTACGATGCATTTAAATTATACTTAAAGCAACATCCTGAAGAAAACGTAGTGAAAAATGGTTTTACACCTGAACAACGTTTCTTTATTGGGTTTGCACAATTATGGAAAAACAATGCAAGGCCTGAAGCTATTCGCCAGTTAATACTAACCGACACACACTCACCAGGAGAATTCAGGGTAAAAGGCCCTTTAAGCAATATGCCTACTTTTTACGAAGCATTTAAAGTAAAAGAAGGTGACGAAATGTATATTAACGATGCTGGAAGAGCTGATATTTGGTAATTTAACTATTCAATAACTTAAAAAGAAGGTAAGATTATAAAAAATCTTACCTTTTTTTATGGACATTTAAGTAATATCTTCATATAGTGTTATTGGTATGAATCATTAATTATTAAAATTAATCAGTTGAAGCCCTAATAATTCTTAGGTCATTTTTTTAACTAGTCACCACTATTAACTGTATCTTGAACAATCTCTTCACCATCTTCTTCACGGTCAATTGAAATTTCCTCTGGATAAGCGCTTGGGTCTATACTTCTAATTTCGTTAATAACTATGTATTGGAATGTTGAACCCGAAATATCACTATTTTCCATAATAGCCTTTAGTTCAGCCAACCTATCAGCAGTTTTGGTAATAGCCAAAGCTCTGTTAATAAAAATGGCAGCTGCAATATCAGTTGTACCTTCACTGTAGCCTTTATCTTTAATCCAACCTTTTTCAATTCCTTTGGCTTTACCTCTTTTACCTGCCACTTCTATCCAATCATCTTTTTTTGAAATAATGGCTATTATATCCATTTCATTAAACGATTTTTTACTGATGGTAGATAAATCAGGACGAGAATAAATATCTGATTTTTCAATTATTACCGCAGGTCTTGACTCTATTGCCACATAATCAGCCATAATCCAACCTTCTTTACCATCTAATAATTTTACCTTTAAATATTGTTTGCCTTTTTCTTCCTCTTTATCGTCTAAAAACATCAACTTTTCGCCAAGCGACACAGATGATAATACTTTTCCTTCTTTTTTAGATGGTTTATCTAATACAGGGGCTTTATCGGAAATACATACCGATGGAATTTCCTTATCGCTGCCACACGATACAAATACGGTAGAAATAAAGCCAATGGCTAAAAATAAAAATAGGTATTTCTTAATAAAATTTAAATTCATGGTTGTTTCAAAATTTTGAATCGCAATTAATGCTTTTGAAGCCTAATTATCAAATTTGATAAAAGTATAAATACAAAAAACTAAATCAAGGTTTACCTCATATTTTACTCTATTACCAACAAGCCATAAAATTATCAAAGGGTAATCTTTTACTTTGCCTGAGGTTGGTGTTTTTACCAACCTACTCGTTAAATCGGTCGGTGAAAACACAGACCATAGGCAAGACCCAAGCAATTGGATCTTTTTTGAAACTTATTTAATTATTATTCTTTTTACCATTCTATTAATTTAAACCTATTAGTATTATTATTGTAAAACCTTAATAATATTAAATGAAGAAACTTTTTTACCTATTAGCTTTTACCTACCTAATGGTATTTAGCAAAACTACTTTTGCAAGTCATTTTGCTGGATGCGATATTAGCTATGCTTGTACCTCTACCCCAAATATTTACAAAGTAACCATGAAAATTTACAGAAGTTGTTCTGGAGTTAACTTCTGCTCTGGTTGTACAAACCCAATTCCAACTGGTAATGTTACAGGTTGTACTACATCATCATCAAGTTTTGTTAATAGTATAACTGGTGCCACCGGAACTTTTACAGGCATAAATTATGGTTCATTCAACCTAAATGCATTACCCGGTACAGGTATAGACATTGTTGTAACTTGTGACAATTTTAAAACCATTTGTACCAATTGCAACACACGTACTCCAGGCACATACAGTCCAGGTTTAGAAGTTTATGAATTTGAAGGTAATGTGAATTTATCAGCTATACCTGCTGCATGTTGCAAAGTAATTTTAGGAACAAGCACTTGCTGTTGGAACGGAGGAATTACCACCTTTAATCCTAGTAGTTTTTATACAGAAGCTATTTTAGATAGATGCCAAACTATTTGCAATTCTGCTCCTATATTTACTAATAATGCAAGACCAATAATTTGCAGTGGCATTGATTTTACATATAATTTAGGAGCTATAGACCCTGATGGAGATTCTTTAAGTTATGAATTTGCACCTTCATTAGAAGCCGCCAACTCCAATGTTGCATATGTTACACCTTATGGTATTAACAATCCATTTCCTTATTTAGGTGCTCCAAACCCTAATGCATTGTATCCAGCGGGATTACAAATTTTGCCAACAAACGGAGATATTAGATTTAGACCAATGGGTGTGTTTTCGACTAATTTAGCAATTGGAGTATTTCAGTGGAAATATTTAAATGGCGTTTGGATTAATGTAGGTTATACAAGGCGTGACGTTCAAATGGAAACTAGACCTTGTTTTTCAAATAAAGCTTCAATTATAAAAATATATAAAAATGGTATTAGACAGTTTAATAACAACTATGAATTAGTAGCAGGACAGCCATTTTGTTTAGATTTAGTTTGCGAAGACCAACAAGATTTGACTATTACTCCTCCAATTAATTCTGATACAACTGAATTAACATGGAATAATCCAGGAATTTTTGATTCTACAATGAGTAATGCCACTTTTACAGCTAATTATATTTTATCACAAAGAGGAATGAATGGGCCAAAGGCTGATAGTTTTAAATTTTGTTGGACCCCACCAATTAATGCAATTAGAAAAACACCTCACTTTTTCACAGTAATTGGTAATGAAAAGTTATGCCCAATTAAATTAGGTATTATTTCAGGAATAAGCTTAAAAGTTAGTCCTACACATATTATTATTGATAGCATAATAACAAAAAAAACATTTTGTAACAATAAAATAACAAATACGAATGTAAAATACCAATCAAGAGGAATAAGTCTACTTGTCAACAATTTATTTACTGTTCAATTGTCCGATTCGTTAGGCTCATTTACTAATCCTAGCACAATTGGAACTAAAACCAGTACTGATACTATTGGTTTAATTGTAGTTAACATTCCTGCTAATTTACCTTTAAATAAAAATTATAAAATACGTGTAAATTGTAGTTCCGATAATACTTTAAAAGGAATTGAAATGTCTATTAGTTTTGTTGGAGGTTTTACTAAACCAAGCATTACCAGTAATAAAGATTCAATTTGTAATGGTTTAACCGCCAATTTACAAACATCTCATATTGGAGCTGGTTATGTATACAAATGGCTAAAAAACAACCAATTTATAGCGAATGCCACTAATAATAATTTAACCATTAATAATGATAGCAACTACCGCGTAATTGTTTCTAATACTGGTTGTACTGATACCTCGTTGGTTAAAAAAATTACTATCTTACCAAAACCAATAGCCAATATTGGAATAAGTACTTTTTGTGCATCGCCTAATGCTGTAAATATTGTTAATTCATCAACCATAGCTAGCGGAACCATGAGTTATAATTGGACCTTTAGCGATAATACCACTTCTGCTATTTTATCGCCAAGTAAAACATTTATTGACTCAGGTTCAATTACTGCTAATCTAGTGGTTACCTCTAACTTCAATTGCAAAGATTCAGTAATCAAAACAATTATTATCAATAGTACACCAAAAGCTAATTTTAATATTAACGATACCTTGCAATGTGTAACTGGAAATCGGTTTACATTATTGAATACCACTACAGGTGGTAGTATTTATAATTGGAATTTTGGAGATAATACAACCAATAACAATGTAAATAATAATAAAGTTTACATCAATGCTGGAAATTATGCTATCAAATTAGTGGCCTCTGCCAGTGGTTGTAGTGATAGTATTGTTAAAAATGTAAACGTAGTTGCTAAAGCTACCAATGTTGATTTTTCGGTAAATCAAATGAGCCAATGTTTGCGTGGAAACAATTTTGTGTTTACCAATAATAGTAATCCCAATAATACTACCTTAAGTTATTTATGGACTTTTGATAATTTTACAACTTCCACTTTGCGCAATCCTGCTAATTTTTCAACCAATAAAGTGGGTGTAGTTCCAGTTAGTTTGGTGGTAGTTGCCAATGAAAAATGTATTGATACCATTTCTAAAAATATTACGGTAACTGCTAATCCGCAAATTGGTACTATTTTAGGGAATGTTAATCCAAATAGTAATGCCACTCCATTTACCTATTCGGTATTAAATCAAGCTAATAGCACTTACAATTGGACTGCAACGAACGCTACTGTTCAATCAGGACAAGGAACTAATCAAATCAGTGTGTTATTTACCAATGCTGGCAATGCTAAAATTGTAGCGCAAATTACTGATAATAATAATTGTACAGATTCTAATTCATTAAATTTAGCAGTTACTGTTGGCATAAATGAATTGAGTTTGGAAAATGATTTAAAAGTATTTCCAAATCCAACTAAATCAACACTTACCATAACTAATAAAACCAATATGTTAGGTAAAAAATATATTATAACGAACCTAATTGGCCAAACAGTTCTTTCGGGTAAACTCAATTTAGACGAAACCGTTATCAATACTGAATCTTTAACCAAAGGTGTTTATTTATTAAGCATTGAAGGTATGAACAAACAAGCCATTAAAATTATTAAAGAGTAATCTTTCTACTTCCATCCAAAAGACCCCAGCAATCGGGTCTTTTTGCTTTTAGAAAATCGGTCAAAATTTCCAGTGGCAATACTTTTGATAAGGTAGGGTATAAAAAATAAAATAATTTTAGCATTAAATAACTAATCACCATGAATAACGAGCAAGAGAAAGAGTTAACAAACGATTCAACTACAGAAAATACTGCCGAGAATCCAGTTAACGAAAGTGAGCAAACTGACAACACTGTCACTAATGAAGAACAAAAGGCAGAAGAACCAGTTAAAACTATTGAGCAAGAATTAGCCGAAGCAAAAGATAAATATTTACGCTTATACAGCGATTTTGAAAACTACAAACGCAGAACAGCTAAAGAAAGAATGGAATTGATGATGACTGCCAATAAAGAAGTTTTGGTGTCGTTAATTCCTGTATTAGACGATTTTGAACGTGCATCCAAAGCTATGGAAAAAGCCACTGAAGTGAGTGCTGTGAAAGAAGGTGTTGAGTTAGTAAGTCATAAATTAAAAACCATTTTAACTAATAAAGGTTTAAAGGAAATGGAAAGCACTAACAAACCATTTGATAGCGAGTTTCATGAAGCCATTACCAATATTCCTGCACCTACTGAAGATATGAAAGGTAAAGTAATTGATACAGTAGAAAAAGGTTATTTGCTGAATGAAAGAGTGATTCGTTTTGCAAAAGTGGTTGTGGGAGAGTAGTTGAAGGGTTGATTGGTTAGCGGGTTAAAGGGTTAGTATATTGATAAGTTGATGAGTAAAAAATAGATTATTAGATTAGAAATTTAAAACCTACAAAATTTTGTAATTTTTAAATATTTCAATCTTGTAATCTTATAATTGATAAGAAATTTAGATGGCAAAAAGAGATTATTACGAAGTACTAGGACTAAGCAAAGGCGCATCGGAAGCAGATATTAAAAAGGCTTACCGACAAATGGCTATTAAATACCACCCTGATAAAAACCCGGGTGATGCTAAAGCTGAAGAAAAATTTAAAGAAGCAGCAGAAGCTTACGAAGTATTGAGCGATGGCAATAAAAAAGCTCGCTACGACCAATATGGACACGCTGGCACTGGAAGCCAAGGTGGCTATGGTGGAGGCGGTATGAACATGGACGATATATTTAGCCAATTTGGCGATGTTTTTGGAAATGATGGAAGCCCATTTGAATCGTTTTTTGGTGGTGGTGGTGGAAGAAGCCGTGGTGGACATCGCGGAGTTAGAGGAAGTAATATTCGCTTAAAAGTAAAATTAACTTTACAAGAAATAGCTACTGGAGTAGAAAAGAAACTAAAATTTGGTCGTTTGGTAATGGCCGAAGGATTGAGTTTTGAGACTTGTGGAACTTGTAAAGGTTCGGGTCAAGTGCGCAGAGTTACCAATACCTTTTTAGGTCAAATGGCTACTACAAGTGCCTGCCCTACCTGCCACGGAACCGGACGAATTATGGGTAAGCGCCCTGCAGGTTCTAATGCCGATGGCTTGGTAAATAAAGAAGAAGTAGTATCTGTAAATATTCCTGCCGGTGTAGCCAATGGCATGCAATTAAGCATGAGTGGTAAAGGTAATGCCGGTCCAATGGGCGGGCCTGCTGGTGATTTAATTATATTAATTGAAGAAGCCGAAGATGCAATTTTAAAACGCGATGGCAATAATATAGTGTATGACTTGTACATTAATTTTGCTGATGTAGCTTTAGGAATGCAGGTAGAGGTACCAACTGTTGATGGAAAAGTAAAACTAAAAATTGATGCTGGCACACAAGCTGGAAAAATTTTACGTTTACGCGGTAAAGGTTTACCTGAGTTAAATACCAACTTTAAAGGCGATCAATTGATTCATGTAAATGTTTGGACACCACAAAAGTTAAATAATGAAGAGCGTGAAATGTTAGAAAAATTGCGTGATTCAGAAAACTTTAGACCAAAACCAAATGCCAGTGACAAAGGTTTTTTTGATAGAATGCGTGAGTTTTTTAACTAAATAATCCTTAACAGGTTTTTCTGCTTTTTGTCCTTGGTTGGTGGCCTCACCAATCACTGAAAACAAGATAGATTCATAGATTGTACAATTCGTTAAATCTGAATATTCTTTAAATAATCATAGGCGTTTTTTATATCATAATGTGCAAGTAAACTTGGGTTTGCTTGCACATTTTTGTTTTCAATGGCTTGTATAACATCGGCTATATTGGTGGCAGCATAACTTTTACTTTCGTTTACCAAATCTAACAAACCTGCTTTGGCATAAGCTATAACAGGTGTTCCAACCAAAATACTTTCATGAGCTACACGATTCCAACCTTCGTTTATGGCAGTTAAAGCCAAAGTAAATTCACTAATAGCCATTTGAGTTAAATAATCCTCAAAATGCTCAAAATAAACCACTTCGTAATCGTTGGTTTTTTTTGCAAAATCTTTAAAATTGGTACTAAAATAACAATAATATCCTTTTGCTTTAAGCTGTTTGGCCACTTCAAATACATCAGGATGGTTTTTAAAACTCCATTGCCCTAAATGAATTTGTCTGTTACTTTTTTGTTCAGGCATCAAAGTCAAAACTCTGTTATTTTCGTAATAAGTATTATCAAAGAAATTAGGAAAAAGATAAACCTGAATATTATTATTGATTTTATTTTTAAAATAATTTACCCAAAAAGGGGCAACTGCTACAATGGAAATATTTTTACTAGGCAAATTTCTAAGTAAAAAATACAGCAAATGGTAATACCATTTTAGCCAAATTGATTTACCATCATCCTCATCAAAATTATGTAATACAATATAAACTTTATTTTTAGTAACTAAATTGCGAAGCACAGCAAATACAGCTACTCTAACTACTACAATATTGTAATTTCCATTAGCTTTTAAACCCAATAAAAATAACTTTACATAGGCAAAAGGATTTTCAAAAAATCTATTCGGTCGCTCAATAATTAGCTCACATTTTTCATTTTCAGTTGTTAAAAACTGGGTGAGTTGTTGAGCAAAAAACAGCTCGTGCTTATACCCGCCTGTTTCATATTTTCCATAGGAAATGTATTTTACTTTTAAACTCAAAATGTTAAATATTTATCCAATTAAAGCTAGCAATTTAACAAATTGTAAAAAATACCAAACAAATACTTTTTATATACCCTGAGCAGTTATATTTGTTTGATTTATAATTTGAATGAAAAAACTACTAATAATCGTAACAATTTTATTTTTAAAACTAAATGGATTTGCCCAAGTTATGGGTAACGAATGGATTAAAACTAATCAACCATATTACAAAATAAAAATTGTAGAACAAGGCATTTATAAAATTGATTCGAATACTTTGGCTCAACTTGGTGTTAACCTTACAGGCTTAAATCCAAATAGATTTCAAATATTTAAGAATGGCCAAGAACAAGCTTGTTACATTTATGGAGAATCGGATGCCATCTTTAATTCAGATGATTACTTAATTTTTTATGGAACTAAAAATGATGGAACTTTAGATACTGAACTTTATAAAAACGCCTACGATCAGCCACATCAATACAATAGTTTGTTTAGCGATACTTCAGTTTATTTTCTTACCATATTACCCAATAATAGTGCCATTTTAGGAAAACGATTTACAAAGTTTAATGAAACAAATTACAATGCCTACACAGCTGAAAACTACTTTATAAATGAAATAATAGAAGCACCATTAGAAGAATATTATAGAGGAAAATCGGAATTAGTAGGACCAGGTGATTTTTACTATTTTTCGGAGTACACATCTGGAGAAAGTTGGGTTGATGTAAGATTTGGTTTAGGTGAAAATAAAACATATTCACTCAACACCCCTCACCTATTTGCTGGAGGGCCGGAAGCCATTTTAGAAACAAAAGTTTTTGGTGTAAGTGATGATAAATCAAATAAGATAAACCATCATTTAAAGTTTGGTATTAGCAATGACAATACTAATTATACAACGCTTAAGGATACCACATACACAGGTTATACCGAAACTAATTATTACAATATTTTATCAAATTCATTAATAGGAAATACAACCCATATTAAATTTGAAAATATCCCAGACCTGAATTTAAGTAGTGACTACAACTCTATTTCGTTAATCAAATTGAAGTATGCCTGTCTATTTGATTTTCAAAACTATAAAGATTTACTTTTTAAGCACAAAACTCAACAAAATGCTTCAAGAATATATTTTCAAATTAACAATTACAGTAAATCAAAGCCAGTTATTTTAGATTTAAAAAATAACATTATTTCTACCTGCAATCTCATAGGAAATACATTAAATTCCCTAACTCCTAACTTTAACAACGAACAACTTTTCTACATTTTTGATGAATCAGATATTAGGTCTATTGGTTCACTTGAGTTAGTAAACATGAATTATATTCAACCCAATTTAAATACCGAATTTTTAATTATTTCAAATAAAAAAATAGAAACAGCTGCCATTGCTTATAAAAATTATCGTACACAAAAATTTAACACATCCTTAGTTTATAGCAATGATTTGTATAACCAATTTTATTATGGATACGAGCACCCATTAGCAGTATCACATTTATTAAAATACTTATATAACAATCAAACCATTAAACCAAGTTACCTACTTTTATTGGGACGAGGGTATCAAAATAATTTAATAAGAAATGGTTTCCAGGATGCCTACAACAATAATTTAGTACCTGCCATAGGCGAACCATCGAGCGACCATATGTTTAGTATAGGTTTGAATCAAAGTATGCCTTATACACCTGCTTTGGCTACAGGAAGAATTCCAGCAGCCAATAATGAAGAAGCATTTAATTATCTCAACAAACTTATTAATTATGAAAAAGATACCATTTTTGATATTGATTGGAGAAAACAAGTATTGCATGTTTCGGGAGGAAGTGGAAGCGAACAAATAGATTATACAAATCAAGCCAATTATAACAAATCGCTTATTAGTAACTTATATTATGGTGCTAATGTAACTTCGTTTAATAAAAACACAAGTGGTACAGTACAAACCGATTTTAAGCCAATATTGATAAAGGAGTTAAACAGTGGAAAAAGTATGATGACTTTTTTAGGACACGGTTCTTTATCGGTATTGGATGTTGATTTTGGAAGGATAAGCGATATGCAAAACACCAATAAGTATACTTTCTTTTATTTTAATGGGTGCAATATTGGAAATGCAAATGATGCTGACCCACAAGGAAGTGGTAATATTTATGGAAAAGATTTTATAGTAGCACCTAATAAAGGAGCAATAGGTTGGCTAGCACACTCTAACCTAACTCTGAGCAATCAACTCTTTATACAGATGAATACCTTTTATAAAAATTTCAGTAAGGATTATTATGGAAGTAGTATTGGTAAAATTATTCAGCAAACATTAGCCGTAACTACTGTTTCAGGTGGACTATACGAGGTTTCACATGGTAATCAAATATTATTTCAAGGAGATCCTGCATTAAGAATTGGAAGTCCTTTGCTTCCAGATTATGAAATAAAAAATACTGATGTTTTTTTATCAGATAAAAACATAACTGCATTAGTGGATTCTTTTGAAATAAATGGTATTGTAAAAAATTTAGGTAAAGCAAATAATGATACCGTGTTTGTATTAATTGAACATACTACCTCCTCCAATAATTTAACTTACAGGTATGATAGTATTTTACTTATAACACCTTTATACAAAGATACCTTTTCGGTTAAATTACCAGGAAAAGGAAAATCAATGATTGGCGATAATATATTTAAAATAACCATAGATTATCTAAACTTAAAAAATGAAATTAATGAAATAAATAATGAAACTACTGTAACAAAGTTCATTCCTGGTAGTGGCATTAATACAATTTATCCAACAAATTATTCAATAGTCAACAGCGATAGTGTTGAACTTGTCGCACAAAACAACGATTTACGTACAGAGAATAAAGAATATATTTTTGAAATAGATAATTCGCATTTATTCAATACAAATTCCCCTTTTTATCAAACATCTGGTATTATAAATGCTAATGATTTAGTAAAATGGAAAATTAAATTAAACAGTAGTGATACCACTGTATATTACTGGAGGGTTAAAATAAATGTACCCGAAACGCAAGGAGGTATTTGGAACAATGCATCATTCACAAAAATACATAATGGCAGTTATGGATTTATGCAAAGTACTTTTGAGCAATATAGCAATACAATAGGAATGGATAAAGTATTGGTAGATTCAATTGCTAAACAAATTTCATTTGTAAATAGTGAATTAGTTATTGGAATTCAAAACAAAAGATTTGACCATAGAAATATGGGAGTAATTATTCCATATCAATTAAACCAAGGTGTAGGTACATGCCCGGGTAATACAGTGGTAGCCTTGGTATTTGAACCATCGCAGGTTGATATTCCTTACGAGATTCCTAACTATCCATTTAACTGCCAATTTATTCAAGATAATAAAGAAAATAGAAGTAGAAGATATTACCCTTTTGGAACTGAAACTTTATCTGGAAGAAGTGAATTTAAACGTTTTATTGACAGTATTCCCTCTGGATATTATGTAGCTATTTTTTCGAGATATAACAGTGATATTAACAATTGGGACCAAGCCACTTTAAATAGCTTAAAAAAACTTGGTTCGGTAAAAATACCACAAATAAAAAGTAACAATACTGCTTGGGCAATAATTAGTAAAAAAGATGCTGAACCTGGATTCGCTGTGGAAGATACAGTAAATAATGATTCGCTAGGAGCCTTAGTTAATATGGGGTTGGTAGGATTACCGCCTGCCACCAATCAACCGCAAGACTCTAAAATTTTAGTAATAAAGAAAGGCCTTATTACCAAGTGGCATACAGGAAGCATTGTGTCAATTCCATTTGGTCCTGTTAGCAGTTGGAATAAACTCAACTTTAATTTTATAGAAAGTGATAATTCAACCAATAGCAAATTAAATATTGATTTACTTGGAGTAAATGTCAATGGAATGGATACACTTCTATTCAAAAACATCACAGCTACTAATTTTGATATTAGTACAATAGATGCTAAAAAAATCCCATTCTTAAAGATTAAATTAAATATGGAAGATAGCGCCAAAAGAACCCCACAACAATTTGGATATTGGCAATTATTAGCTTCGCCAATTGCAGAGGCTAAGCTTTCTCCAAATATTGCATTTAGCTTAAAAAACAATCCTATTGAAGAAGGAGATTCGTTACAATTAGAAATGGGGATTGAAAATATTAGCAATACCAATTACGAACCCACTAACTTGAACATAAAAATTGTTAATGAAATGCGGGCGGTTAAATATGAAAAAAATATACCCTTAGACACCATTAATGGCAATAGTTTTACAATTGCAAAAACAAAACTTGCCACATTAGGGTTACAAAAAAACAATACTGTTCAGTTTTCATTGAATAATAATAGAAAAACAAATGAATTAACTTTTGCAAATAACTTTTTCTCAACCAATTTTGACGTTAAAAATGATAAAAGTAATCCATTCTTAGAAGTTACATTTGATGGATCTAAAATAATGAATGGTGAAATTGTATCAGCTACCCCAATCATTAACATTACCTCAACTGATAATAACAAATTCATTTTCCAAAAAGATACTGCTTTATTTAATGTGTTACTCAGAAAACCTAATAGTATTGATTTTGAACGTATCAATTTGAATAGCCCTGAAATTGAATTTATTCCAGCTAAAAACAATAGCAATAAATCAACAATTTTATACAGACCTAAAAATCTAACTGATGGAGAATATTCATTAAGAATACAAAGCATGGATGCAGTTGGAAACCCATCAGGAACGAATGATTATGAAGTTTCGTTTGAAATAATAAACAAATCAAGTATCAGTAATTTTTTACCTTACCCTAATCCTGCTACAACCAATATAAGATTCATTTTTACTTTAACAGGTAGCGTATTACCTGATGATTTGTTGATCAGAATTTCTACCATTTCAGGAAAAGTAGTTAAGGAAATAAACAAACAGGAATTTGGTAATATTAAGTTTGGTAATAATATTAGCGAATATGCTTGGGACGGGAATGATATGTATGGAGATAGATTAGCAAACGGTGTTTATTTATACCAAGTATTTACTACAATAAATCAAAAAAATATAGAAAACTACAAAATAATTAATAATGATAAATACTTTACACAAGGAGTTGGAAAAATTTACCTGATGCGATAAGTTTTATTAATAAACAACCATACTATACCTACAAACCCTGCGAAAACAGTAAATAAAGTTTGGAAACCATGAATGATAAACGACATTCCTAGTGCCAATTCTTTATCAATACCCATAGCTGTTAATCCAAATACTATTGCTAAATGATAAGCTCCAATTGCACCACCAGGCAAAGGAAGAGAGCGAGCAACAGTACCAATCATCATAATTTGAAATGCTTGAAATGGAGAAAGATTTGATGTAGATTCAAAAACAAAAAACCACAAATAAGTCATTAAGTAATAGCTTAACCAAATAAAGATAGTGTGTAATGAAAACCTCAAATTAACCAAAAGCGATAACATGTCTTTTAAATTATTGATAAAACCTACAAGCCAAGAATCTTTTGTTTTAAATTTATTATAAATAACAAATCCAATAATTGCTATTGTTATACCAACAACAATAACTGCCCAAATGCGATAATTTTTAATGAATTGACTAGGATTTACCAAATTTGTAATTAAATAATTATTGGAGGTAAATTCTATTCCAAAAACAAATACTAATAAAATTACCAAACATAATAAATCAACTATTCTTTCAAAAAATGTACTTGATACACTTTGGCTAATTGATACATTATCGGTTTTTTTTAACAACATACATTTAACTACTTCTCCCCCACGAGGAAATATATAACTTACCAAATAGCCTATTGCAATTGCTGAGAAATTATTCATAAAACCAATATTGGCATTTACTTTTTTTAAAATAATATTCCACCTGTAAATTCTAGAAACATATGCCAAAATAGAAATAATAAAAACCCATAAAGCTACCCAATAATTGCCATCAATAAGAGTATTATAAAACGAGTTTACATCTATTTTATTAAAGCTAAGTTTTAGTAAAACTATGCTAATAATAATAAATATTAAATATTGAAAACCAACAAATATCTTTGATTTAAACATGGCTATTTTACTTGATATACAAATAATTTATTGTCAAAATCGGATGTGATTAAAAAATAATTCTCATCGTTATTTAAATGACCAAAAGTGAAGAAATAATTGGCATTAACAGGGAAGTTTTCTAGTAAGGAATTATTTAATTTTTCTAAATAAACCTTACCTTTTAAACTATCGAGGTAACAAACATGCACAGCTCCATTTTTATAAATTAATTCAAGCTGAGGACTAGAAGAATCTGTAAGATTTTTAGTATAAATCCTATTTCCTATACTGTTAAATAAGTTAACTTTCTGATTTCTGTTTTCATAAAAATAAAAGTTACTATTTAAGTCAAAATTATCTGTGGGAATAAAATTAATATTTGTTAGTATGATATCCTTTTTAGTCCCATTAGTGTGGTATTCTTTTACCTTAAAATTATTGGTAGAATCAATATAATAAAATTTTATAAAACCAGTATCAATAACTTGGTGGTTCATGTATTTATAAACAGCATTACTATCTAATCCAAAATAAGAATATGGCTTCCCATTAAATTGATAAAAATTGAGTTTACCTTTTTCGTTAATAACATAACTAATTAATTCATTTCTGAATTTAAACGACTTAATATTTTGAATTGGATTAGGATAACTATTCTTTGGATTCCAACCACTTTGAAGCCTACCTTGAATATTGTAACACCAAATTTTATAATACTTACCAACAGCAAAAATTTGATACGACTTATCATTTAAATAATCACTAACTTGAATTGGATAATTAGTTCCTGTTGGTATCCAAATGGGATATCCTTGCACATTTTTACCAGTTTCATCAATTAAATATATTTGACTATTGGTATTAAACAAATATTGCGTATTTCCGTTGTTAAAGGCATCTACTTGATTAACATTCCCTACTATTTTCCCTGAAATTGGTACCTTAAATAGAACCTTACTTTCATTATTGATTAAGTAAACTTGATTTCTCAAATCTTGAATAAAAATACAGTTTTGGTTAGTACTTGAATTAAATACAATTTGCGGTTTTATGGCTAAATTTGTATCAATAGCTAACTCCCATAGTAATTCAGTTTTACTGTTTGAAGTTGTATTGAAATCAATTTGCACATTGGTTAAATAGTTTTTATCATTAGTGGCATTCATTTGATAACTTACAAATCTTGTCTTTTTAAAATAACCCATATTTGATTTGTAATCATCTACCAATTCTGAATTAACAATTGACTCCATCTGAGGGACAAATAAATTATTATTAATAAAAAATTCAATATTGGAGTTAATGCTAAGTTCTGATTGATGTGCTAAATAATTGGCATCCTTGGCTAATAAATTACCTTTTAATTGACTATTATAAAAACTACTTAAAACCAATGCGTTATTGGCAAACAAAACGTACTCGCCATAAACCAAGGCATAATTGGCTTGCTTATTTAAAAAAATATTGCCCCATGTATAATCGAAGTAATTAAGTAAATTTATTTTGTACAAATTGGGTAATTTACTGATTATTGTATCGGCATTGAGAGAGTCATTTATTGCAATAGCTTTTAGTTGATTTAAAAGCTTTTCTTTGTTTTTTAATTTAACTGCAAGCACCTCACAACTATCAAAACTGAACTGTACATTACTTAAGTTTACTTGCAAAACCTCATTACCAAAATTTTCAATCAATTGATTGTATAGATTATAATTTTGCTTTATGATATTGATGCTATCGCGTGTTATGTTTTTAGTATTTATTTTATTAACTGTGTAATATTCTTTTAAATTTTGAGCAAATAAATTTTCATTACTAAAATTAACTCCAAAAAAATAACTTGTATTACTTGGCAACAATTTTTTAAAATTAAACTCCTGCGCTTGCATGTTGTTAAAGCAATCGTAATATTGAAAAGTTACATCATCGGTTATAGTAACACCTTTAAGTGAAATACTGCTATTTGAAACATTAACGCCAAAGGCACTCCATGCAGCAAAATTGGGAAGATTAGCAGTAACACCTAATTTGGAAAGATCAACGAATGCGCTTAAAAAAGTAGGAATATTTTTATGGTTAATATATAAATTATAGTTTCCTAAACTTTTCACAAAACTCAACTTATCAAGTTTAGAAGTTTCATATGCCTTCTTGTTATCAATATTAATCAATGTTTCTTCAATCAATTGACCATTTTCAGAGATTGCTAAAATCTTATTCTTAAAAGCTAGGCTAAATTTTTTTTGTGTTTTAAAATCAAGAAAATCATAGATAACATTTCCAAAAAACTTTCTTTTACTTATGGTTAACCTATTTTTATTATTTTGAAATATCCAATTAGTAATATCCGACATTTCGAACTTCTTTTTTGTTTCAAATAAAACCAAAGCATCAATTGATTTATTAGCATAGCCATGAAAAGAGATAGTTATATTTTCATTACTTTTCCAATCGTTAAAATTTTCTTCAAAACTTAAAATACTATCTAAATACCTTATAGAATTATTGGCTTCACCTAATACCTTATTATTGGTAAGTTGTTGCCAAAACAATTGGTTATTCAATAATTTGTATTGTAAACTAAAATTATTAACCTCTAATGCCAGGACTGTATTTTGAGGTAACACATTTATAGCATGAATTGACTTAGTATTAATCTTTGAAAAGTAAAATACAAACAAAAAAATTACTATTAATACCGAAGTAATTACAACACCTGTTATAAAATTTCTATTCATAAAAAATTAAATCGTTCAAAAATAATTGGTATTTAAGTTATTAAATATGTTATTTGTTCACAATAAAAACTTAAAATGGTTAATATGGATAAGAACAACAACATTTACATTAAAACAGGTTTTACTATTGCAGCTTTTTGCGTTCTACTAGGAGCCTTTGCTAGTCATTTTTTAAAGGATTTACTCAGCGATACGGAGTTAGCAATATTTGATACAGGTACAAAATATTTATTTTACCATGCGTTAGCAATAATTATTGTTTCTTTAAATAGTAGAAAATTTAATCAAAGTGTATTGGATTTATCTATTTTCTTGTTTTTAGGAGGTATGGTGTTTTTTACAGGAAGCCTTTATCTGTTATCTACAAGAACCATTTGGGGGGGAGATGATTTTGAATGGCTTGGTGCATTAACTCCTATTGGAGGAGTTCTTTTCATATCAGGTTGGTTCTTGTTAATTTTTAAAGGAATAAAAAATAGTGCTGATAAAATCATTGAAAGTAAGGCTAAAAGAGCAAAAAGAAAGTTTAGGAAATCAAAAAAAGAAGTATCAATTGAAAACAAGATTGAGAATGTCCAACAAAACAATTAGGTAATCAATGAAAAGGTTAATTTTAATGCGTCATGCAAAAGCAGAACAAGGCAATTTTGAAACTATTGACTTTGACCGAAAACTTGCTAACAAAGGTAAAATAGATGCAAATTCTGCTGCAAAAGCTTTAAAAATGCATTTACATAAAATTGATTTAATCGTAAGCAGTTCATCAAAACGAACCGCCAAAACTGCGAAAATTGTAGCTGAAAATTTAGATATTGATAAAAAAGAAATAGTTTTGGTTGATGAATTATATGAAGCAGAAACCAATGCATACATTCATGTAATTAGAAACTTAAGTGATTTAAATGTCAATACGGTATTGCTAGTTGGTCACAACCCTACTATAGGTGCCATGGCCGCTATAATGAGTGATTTTAAAATACAAGAATTTAAACCAGGCTCATTTGCAGTATTTCAAATTCCTCTAGAGACTTGGAAATTATTTAAAATAGAAGAAAACAAATTAGAAATAAGCCATAAACCATAATAGTTTATCAATTTAATTCAATAAAACGTTGCTTATTTTTTAAATTGATAAAAATTTGGAAGACTATTTCATTTTCCAAAATTTCTTTGATTTTTTCAGGCCATTCAATTAAACAAATATTACCACTACTAAAATAATCTTCAACACCCATATCGTAAACTTCTTCAATTGATTTTACCCTATAAAAATCAAAATGATAAACTGTTGTACCAACTACCGTTTTATATTCATTTACAATCGAAAAAGTGGGACTACTTACCTCATCAATCACACCTAAACTTTTGCAAATTGATTTTATTAAAGTAGTTTTCCCCGCTCCCATTTCTCCATCAAAAATCCATATTTTATAATCCAAACCCTTCTCAATAATATAATTCGAGATCATTGGTAAATCGGTTAATTGGTAATTATTAAGTATGCTCATTTAGAAATTTTTATCATCAAAAATAAATAATATTGGTATCATTGCTTACTTTTATTGAAATTCGCACATAATAATTTAAAAATCTATATGTTAAATATTGTACTATTTGGCCCTCCAGGTGCTGGCAAAGGAACTCAATCAGAAAAATTAATAGCTAAATACAACTTAGTTCATTTATCAACTGGCGATATTTTCAGAGCAAATATTAAAGGAGAAACTGAATTAGGTAAATTAGCCAAAACCTATATGGATGGAGGAAACTTAGTTCCTGACGAGGTTACCATTAATATGTTAGCAGCTGAGTTAGACAAAGCGCCAAATGCTAAAGGTTTTATTTTTGATGGTTTTCCAAGAACGCAAGCACAAGCGGCAGCTTTAGATTCACTTTTGGCATCAAAAAACACTTCAATTACTTCTATGCTTGCATTAGAAGTGGAAGAAGAAGAACTAAAGAAACGTTTGTTAATTAGAGGAAAAGATAGTGGCCGTGCCGATGATCAGAATCCTGAAATTATTCAAAATCGAATAAACGAATACAACAACAAAACCATGCCTGTTAAAGATTTTTATGCTGCCCAAAATAAGTATAAAGGTATCAATGGCATTGGCGAAATTGAAAGAATTTTTGCATTGCTTTGCAACGAAATTGAACAAGCTATTTAGCTATTAGTTCTTAGTTGTCGGTTGATAGTTGATAGAAATTCAAAGCAATTTAACCATTCAGCAATTTAGAAACCTAGGTTGTCCTTAGATAGTTGATTGTTGAAAGAAATTCAATGTAACTTAACAATCTAACCATACAGCATTAGAACAATTAAGCAATCAAAAAATCTAAAAATCACCAAATTCAAAAATCAATAAATAAAAAATGTCAGAGTCAAACTTTGTAGATTACGTTAAAATATGTTGCCGAAGTGGCAAGGGGGGAAAGGGTGCAATGCATTTTATGCGCGATAAACATACTGCTAAAGGTGGCCCGGATGGTGGTGATGGTGGCAGAGGTGGACATATTATACTTCGCGGAAGTAATAACGCTTGGACATTATTGCATTTAAAATACCGTAAACATGTAATAGCAGAACCAGGAGGAAATGGAGATGCAGCTTTGCGCCATGGTGCCAATGGAGAAGATATTTTTATTGATGTGCCTCTAGGAACCGTTGCTAAAGATGCTGAAACAAATGAGGTTTTAGCCGAAATTACTGAAAATGGTCAAGAGTATATAATTCTTAAAGGCGGAAGAGGTGGTTTGGGTAATCATCATTTCAAAAACTCAGTAAATCAAAATCCTCGCTATGCGCAACCAGGTGAAGATGGCCGTGAAGAATGGAAGGTTTTAGAACTTAAAGTGTTGGCCGATATTGGTTTAGTTGGATTTCCAAATGCAGGAAAATCAACCTTATTATCGGTAATTACTGCTGCAAAACCCGAAATAGCCGATTATCCATTTACTACTTTGGTACCTAATTTAGGAATTGTAAAATACCATGATTATAAAAGTTTTGTGGTAGCCGATATTCCAGGAATTATTGAAGGTGCTCACGAAGGAAAAGGCTTAGGAACACGTTTTTTACGCCATATTGAACGAAATGCAACTTTACTCTTTATGATTCCCGCTACTAGCGAAGATATAAAAAGTGAATATAAAATTTTATTAAATGAGCTGAAGCAATATAACAAAGAGCTTGGCGATAAAAAAAGATTGCTTGCCATTACCAAATGTGATTTGGTGGATGAAGAAACTTTAAAGGCAATTAAGAAATTACTACCACGTGGTATTCCGAACATTTTTATAAGCTCTGCTAATAATAAAAATATTAGTGAACTAAAAGATAAGTTGTGGGAAATGATTAATTAATAATTAATTTCAAACTAATATGTGTTGTAATTGGCATCAAAAAACTTGAGAATATTTCTCACCTAAAAACTTTCCCCATACCTGTTCAAGTTATTTTTATAAAAAATGAAGATGCTGAAATAACAGATGATAGGTATAAAAATAAATACTTTATTGGTACCATTATGAAATATACAAATTGGGTGTAATAAACAATCCTGAAAGTATTGAATATGAATAGCCACGAATGCAATGCATGGATGAAAATGAGCCAAGCAAAACAACTCTGAAGGAGTTGAATATACATGCTGTTATTTAACCCTTTCAGGATTAGTTTATATCTAAATAAATAATACTGGGTTAACATCAAAGCCTATTCGGATTCAACTCATTAAGAGTTGAGGTACAGTGTAATTTAGTTTTTTACTTTAACGATGCGTATTTTTTATTTGAAAAATCATCAAACAAGAACAACTTATGCAACTATTTGCTAGTTGTTAGAGCACACCAAACAATAAGCTAACTCACACATTTGGCTTGTAACTCCAACAAAATAGCAAGTCGCATTTTGCATTTAGTTGGTATTGCATTTAGAAGAAATAAATTGTTGGTTTTGCTGCGCTTAAACCACAACGCCTTAAAGATAAAAAATTAGTCATGCAGCGCATGTCCTTTATTGGGCAACCAATACTCCATTAGCTATCTTGGTTTCCATGGAAAGGAATTTCCTTTGAAAATGAGTTGTTGGTGCCGCTGCGCTTAAACACCTAACAACGGCTGATTGGGCAATGGGCAATGGGCAATGGGCAATGGGCAATGGGCAATGGGCAATGGGCAAAACGAATTTTTCTAAACTTAACTTACAAATTAACTTATTAACCTATCAACTCCCGATTTATCGGGACAACTCCATCAACCAACTAACAATACAACAATTCGACCAATCGACCAATTTTAAAACACTAACAACCAACAAAATACTAAAAACATTTTTGAGGCTTGAAACTTTTTGGTTTAGTTATGCAACCTACTGACATAACAAGTAAATAAAAATTTGCAAATTAATATTTCAAAACAAGAGCATTTTATGAGTTTGTATCAGCCGCTGCATGCGCGGTTGAGCAGGTTTGTGCAAACATTGGTTTGGGATAATGAAGAAGCGAAAGATGTGGTGAGCGAAACAGTTTTAGTGGCTTTTGAAAGTTTTGAGAAACTTGAAAACGAAAATGCTTTTTTGAGTTATTTATTCAGTATTGCAAGCAATTTGGTCAATAAAAAACTAAGGCGTAAAAAGTTTTGGGGCTTGTTTGATACTGATAAAGCGGCAAACAAACCTGATAATTTTAACAGTGAAAGTTCGTTGATGAAATACGAACTGAACAAAGCTTTAAAACGCCTGCCCTCTAAACAAAGTGAGGCATTGGTTTGGTACGAAATAAGTGGTTTGAGTATGGACGAAATTGCAACAATTCATGGCATTACGGTTAATGGTGTAAAAACCAATATTAGCCGTGCGCGCAAAACGTTAGCTTTATGGCTCGAAAAAGATGAAACACAATCGGTAAAAAATATGAAAGGAGTTTGGAATGAGCAATAAACTAAATCAATTATTAGAAAATGCTAAACACGAAAACCCTTTGTTAACCGAAAATGATGTTATTTCTGTTATCAACAACCGCAGTTTACTTGGTAAAAAACAAACATTTTTCACCTTAAAAAATATTTTAATCATGTCGGTATTAAGTAGCATAATAATTGGGTTATGGATGGTATTTTATCCAACAGCAACCACCAATTTAACAGAGCAAACTTCAAGAACTTCGCCTAAAAACAAGGAGCAATTAACTGAAAAATCTGAAGAAAATAATTTGTTAGCTGATGTTGATAACAATAAGAAGTTTACAACAACTAAAGAAACTAGGAAGTCATTACAAGTGTTTGATAGCCTTAAAAATTTTCCAGCAATACATAATAAACCTGCTACAAAATTATTTGATCCTATTCCATTTACTCCCCTATTTAACGAAAAACCAATTGACGATAACCGCACCTATTTTGACAAAGATGGTTATTTGATTTTAACCAACGAAGAACTAGCTAAACTAGGTATTATAACTGATGGAAATGTGTTGAAATATGAGAATGTAACGGATACATTTTTTACTTTTAAAGAAAATGGAAAAATAACAACACAACATACTTCATTTAAACTTAATGTAGAAGAGCATGGAAGCAGAAGCACTAGCCTTGGAATATCAAAAGATACTGTAATTATTAAAAAATCTCTACCTTTTTGGGCTGCATCACTTTCAATTATTAATTTTCCAATTGCCATAAATACAACTAATAAAAAAGATAGCAGTCATCAAATTATTGAATTCCTAAATGGTAATAGTTATGAAAATGATTTCCTTAAAGAAATAGAATCAATGTTGGTTCCAATTGTAGTTCATTTAAAATCTGTTCCACATAAATACAGCAGTGATTTAAAATTGATATTTTGGTTCAAAACTGAACCTAAATTTTATGAAGTATTAAGTAATGATATTGCAAACGCTGTAGAGCATAAATATGGCACTTCCACAGAAAGTGATTACAAGAGAATTTTATATAAATACAGAGGTTTTTCAAGAAAAACTGCTCAAAAAGGATTTGATTCTTTAATAGTAAAAAGACTTCAAAAAAATTATATTCAATTAAATGATAAACAATTAAAAGAGTTGAATATTACAAAAAAGAGAAATGGATTTAAATTAAAAAGCTACCAAAACATTGATAATAGAACCAATATTTTAAGACTTAAAGTAAAGAATGGAAATTCCGAATGCTATGACAATGTGAATATTTTGAATTTAATCAAACGGAAAAATCCGCAATACCTTGTAGTTGCAAAAACTGATATTTCAATAAAACATATTCATTATTTAATGCAATTTTCTGATAGTGTTCCTCATTCCAAACAAAATGAAATGGCAAGCAAATATTTCAGAGAAAACGTTCAGAAATTGATTCCAATTAAAGTAGATTCTTCTTATTTAATTTGGTTTGAACCAACCGAGGACTTGAAGCGAATTATAGATAAACAAAACAAACAAATTACGAGAACACATATTTACAATAATTTAAAACTAGACTTATTAAACTTAAACGAGTTTGAACTGAAAAAATTAGGTATAAGCTTCGAAAAAAAGGCCATAAAAATGCCTATTATTTCTTATAAAAACAGCACTGTATTTATAAGTTTAAGAAAACGAAATTCAAGTACATTATTCCATTTTGACACATCAGAAAATCAAAACAAACCATTATATCCTATTCCATTATTAGTTACTGACCAATCTGGACTATATTGGCGTTTCTATAATTTAGATACCACTTACGAGGTTGGAAAATTTAATGAATATACCAGCAAAATGACACAACAATTGAATAATTGTATCCCAATCAAAATAGTTCAAAATAACGTTTCCATTATTGCTTGGTATGAACCTGATAGCTTATTTTTAAGTTCATTACCAAATACAGAATCAACTGAAATAAAAACTGAATACCATGCCATTTCAAATAATCTGCCAGCGCCTAGCTGCAAGTATTTTGAGGTTTGCCAAAATGTAACTGGAAAAATAAATTCCTATTTGGCGTATCCAAATCCGGCTGAACAAACCCTGAATATTGAAATAGATTTAGCAGAAGAACGCCAATTAGAGTTTATAATAACTGATATTACTGGAAAAATTATTAAAACCCTAAACCAAAATTTAAACCAAGCCAAAGGCACTCAAACGTACACCTATCAAATTGGTGAATTAACCGAAGGCATGTATTTATTGGTTATAACAACCGACAAAGGAGAAAAAGTGAGTACGAGGATTGTGAAAAGATGAGAGTGTGGAATGCGGAATGTCAAAAATGCGAAGTAAGTAGAAATGATCAATAGGCAATAGGCAATAGGCAATAGGCAATAGGCAATAGGCAATAGGCAATAGGCAATAGGCAATAGGCAATAGGCAATAGGCAATAGGCAATAGGCAATAGGCAAAACGAATTTTTCTAAACCTAACTTACAAATTAACTTATTAACCTATCAACTCCCTATTTATCGGGACAACCAATCAACCATTCAACTTAACTAAACGATCCAACAATTTAGCAATCAGTCAAATCAAAAATCAAAAATCAAAAATCAAAAATCTACCTTACTTTCGCGGCAATGAAATATTTTATTGTTGCAGGCGAAGCAAGTGGCGATTTGCATGGTGCCAATTTAATAAAAGCCATTAAACAAAAAGATGCACAAGCTGAATTTCAGTTTTGGGGTGGCGATTTAATGCAGGCGCAAGCCGATGGTTTACTTATGCATTATAACCAAACGGCTATCATGGGTTTTGTGGAGGTTTTGCTTAAAATTAGAACCATTTTAGGCTTTCTAAGTTTATGCAAAAAACAAATTACTGCATTTAAACCCGATGTGGTTATATTAATTGATTACCCTGGCTTTAATCTTAGAATAGCTGAATTTGCCAAGCAACAACATATTAAAACTGTATATTACATAGCTCCAAAAGTTTGGGCTTGGAAAGAAAACAGAGCCAAAAAATTAGAAAAATTTGTAGATGAATTATTGCTCATTTTTCCTTTTGAGGTATCGTATTTTAAAAAATGGCAAATAAAAGCATCGTATATTGGTAATCCATTATTGGATGAAATAAACGCTTTTGTTCATGACCCTGATTTTAAAACTAAAAATAATTTATCGCCACAAAAACCAATCATAGCTTTATTGCCCGGTAGCCGCAAACAAGAAATTAGCACTACCCTACCCAATATGATGTTGCTTGCACAAGCTTATCCAAATTATGAATTTGTGATTTGTGCTGCACCATCTATAAAGCCTGAGTTTTACCAAACTTTTATTGGACCAAACACTAAAATTATATACAATAAAACTTACGAAGTTTTGCATTTAGCCAAGGCTGCCATAGTTTGTAGCGGAACAGCTACTTTAGAAACAGCTTTGTTTAAAGTACCTCAAGTGTGCGCTTATGTGGCTAATCAAATTTCATATGTTATAGCCAAACAATTTGTGAAAATAAAATACATATCGTTGGTTAATTTAAATTTGGATAAACCTGCCATTAACGAATTGATTCAACAAGATTATACCTTACAAAGGCTAAAGCAAGAGTTTGAAGCTGTGTTGCCAACCGGTAATAAATATGAGGCTTTGATGCAAGATTATGCAACTTTAGCAACTGAACTTAACAAACAAGGAGCAAGCAATAATGCTGCTCAAATTATTATTGATTTAATTAAAAAATGAGAATTATATTTTTAGGAACTCCCGATTTTTCGGTTCCATCGCTAGATGCTATAGTAAAAGCCGGACACGAAGTAGTAGCAGTAGTTACCATGCCCGATAAACCTGCTGGACGCGGCATGCAATTGCAACAAAGTGCAGTAAAAAAATATGCGGTTGAAAACAATATAAAAGTATTACAACCTGTTAAGTTAAAAGACCCTGAATTTATAGCTGAACTGCAAAGTTTAAATGCTGATTTGCAAGTGGTGATTGCTTTTAGAATGTTGCCTCAAATAGTTTGGCAAATGCCTAAGTTTGGCACTTTAAATTTACATGCCTCTTTACTTCCTGATTACCGTGGTGCAGCGCCAATTAATTGGGCTATCATCAATGGCGAAACCAAAACAGGTGTGAGTACTTTTTTCTTAAAACATGAAATTGATACAGGCGATGTGTTGTTAACCAAAGAGGTAGCAATTACACCAACTATGAAGGCAGGTGAGCTGCACGATTTGCTGATGCAAGTTGGAGCAGAAACTGTGGTAAAATCATTAGCATTAATTGAAAGTGGTAATACCAAAGGCACACCTCAAGGCGATGACAATAACAAAATGGCGCCAAAAATTTTTAAGGAACATTGCCTTATTAACTTTAACCAAAGCGGACAAAATATTTATAATTTAATCAGAGGTTTAAGTCCATACCCAGCGGCATTTACGCATTTTGATAATAAAATATTGAAGGTTTACGAATCTACATTCGAAGCATCAAACCATCAAGAACCAATTGGCAAGATGATGAGTGACAATAAAACATTTTTAAAAGTAGCTTGCCAAGATGGATATATTCATTTATTGCAAATTCAACTAGAAGGCAAAAAACGCATGAAAGTAGATGAGTTTTTGAGGGGAAATAAGATTTGATTTGTGAGATTTGATTTAGGATTTTTGAAAGGAAGATGCTTGATTATTAGTTTCAAATTTTAAATAAAAGAACATTTAGATTTTTGATATTTAATATCAAATTGTGCAATATTTAACTTTACAAATTGGTCTAAGTCAGAACTCAAAATTTTACATTTTGGACCAATTATTATTTCATCAATTACTGGAAATAAATCTCTAAAATCCAAAGAAATACTAACGTAAGATTTCATATTATCATCATTGAACACAAAATTAAACATATCTGGTTCAGCTGCCATTTCAGGATAACCATGAACAAAGCGAATTTCCTTTTCCTCTTTAAAAGCTGGATTTTTATAAAAAACACCCAAATTATACAAATCTTTAGTTAGATTTATTAGCGGAACAATATTCTTTCCTTGACTAAGATCAGTGCTTACTAAGGATAACAGTTTTTCAAAAGAATAATTTTTCAAGAAATCTAATTCTAAATTCAACTTTTTTACATACTTAACTTCATAAATTTCAAACTCTCTATGTTCATTTAATAATTTAGATTTATTAAAATACTCCTTGTTAAATCCAATACAAACACCTTTTCCATCATTTGCATATCCTCTCCATTGACTTAACAAATCAGGTTCCTTTGAAAAACAAATCATATGCGGTCTAAAAAAGTAATTTAAATACTCATTATAAATCATTTTCAATGTTTCAATGTAACGAGAATCAAAATGTCCTGACTCCTTTAAGATTGAAAAAATCCAATTCATTTCTAATGAATCATTAGTTTTAAAAGAATTGGATAATCTAAGCGTTTTATTTTTGATTATACTTTCAAATGATTGAAGACTGCAATAATGATATATAGTATTTTTCATATTTGACTGTTTTTAAAACTGAAAATAAATAAACGGTTGTATTTCGGCTGATTTTACTTGTATAAAAATAATTATAACTGCTAACATACAAACCAATTTTACTGCAAATGAAGTATTGGTAAACCACGCTAGTGAGGCTGTTTCGTACTTTTTAGGTATAAAATGTAAAGCATATCCTAATAAAATAACCAATACTATTTTATGATACGAAGTAACAAATGTGTATGCAATGTTGCCATTAAATTGGGTAAATATTTGATTCAATAATTGTTTGGCAATATCAAAATTGGGCGCTCTGAAAAATATCCAACAAAAGCACACAAAATGAAAAGTAATAATGGTGGAAACCCACACATTATCAAAAAATTTGGTAAAGACATTGGTGGCTTTATTTTTTATTTCTAAGTAATATTTATGTGCAGCCAAACCTGCGCCATGCATAGCTCCCCAAAATATAAAATTAAAACTAGCTCCATGCCACAAACCACCCAAAAGCATAGTAATAAACAAATTCATGTAAGTCCTCAATTTACCTCCACGGTTTCCACCAAGCGAGATATATAAATAATCGCGCAACCAACTGCTCAACGACATGTGCCATTTGCGCCAAAATTCAGTAATGCTTTTTGATTGATATGGTGAATCGAAATTTAAACAAAACTCAAAGCCCAAAAGCAAAGCAATCCCTATCGCCATATCGCTATAACCACTAAAATCACAATAAATTTGTAATGCATAAGCATATACACCAATTAAGTTTTCAAAGCCGCTGTATAAAGTTGGATTATCAAAAATTCTATCAATAAAATTCACGCTTATATAATCGCTGATAACCGCTTTTTTAAACAAACCGCAACTGATTAAAAACAAAGCCCTACCAAACATTTCTTTACTTACAAATGTGGGTTTATACAATTGCGGAATAAAATCGTGCGCACGCACAATTGGCCCTGCCACTAACTGAGGAAAAAACGAAACAAAGAAGGCGTAATCAAAAATATTTTTAACAGGTTTTAGTGTTCCTCGGTAAATATCTAACGTATAACTTAACGATTGAAAAGTAAAAAACGAAACACCAACTGGAAGAAAAATATCCAATGGTTCAAACTCGTTATTAGCCAAATTATAAAATACTGAAAGTATAAAATTGGTATATTTAAAATAGCCTAGTAAACCCAAATTAACCACCAAACTCACTACCAACCAAAACTTTTTTTGTGCTGCATTTTTACCATTATAAATAAAATTAGCCAATGTATAATCAACCAAAGTAGAAGCTATCAATATTAAAAAGTAAATGCCACTCGATTTGTAATAAAAATACAAAGAAAACAGCGTTACAAAAGTAATTTTGGATCTATGGGTTTTATGCAATAATGCATACACCGCCATAAATCCTGTAAACAAAAACAAGAAAAAACCAGTATTGAATAAAATGGGTTCTTGTGGGTTGTAAACAAACTGTTGTAATATTTTTGAAATGTCGAACACTTTATATTTTTGATTTGTTGATTTGGAGATTCGGAGATTTGTTGATTTCCGATGGCTAAAGCCGAACGGTAATGGATTTTTACGAATTGACTATTTCCTATTTTTCATTAATGCGTTATACAATAAAGTTCCTTGTACTTCGTAGCCTTGGCGGCTATAATGCAAGAAGTCTTTGGCAAATAACCGCTGTTTTTTCCAATACTTAGCCGATTTATAACCACCACTTATTTTATATAAATCCCAATAAGGCATATTATGTTCTATACAATAAGTTACAATGGTTTCACTTACTCTTTTTATAATGGTGTTTGGGTATCTACGTTTTCGGTAATTATCTGCTGGAGTGGTAAGTAAAATAATGGCATTGGGATTATAATTTTGTAAATCGTTTACCAATTTATCAATTTGATTGTAAAAGGTAAGTTCATCAAATTTTGAATTAGCGGCTTCGTTGGTTCCAAGCGAAATAATGATCAAATCAGGCGTTAAAGCTTGGCTTTGTTCGGCAAAATATTGTGCTTCGTTATAATGCCTATATTCAGCACCATTAACACCTAGGCTATTATAAATAACTCCTTTTTTACCATTGCCTGCATAAAAACCATAAATTAAACTTTGCCATTGTGAATTATTGGTTTTTTTATTTTTTACAGTAACCGAATAAAGCAATTCGTTTGAGTAAAATACAGTTTCGAAGTATTTTTTATTTTGAATATAAGCCTGCGGCCATAAGGAGTTTCCGGTATTATCATACACATCAAAATCAAAAGCCGTTTCATCGTTTTGGTGAAAAATTTTAAAGCAATTGAATCCTTTTTCGTCTTTGGTGGTAATAATTATTCGGGCGCTGTCATCGGTGGTTTGTACTGTAATTCCTCCAATTCCTATTGGCAATGGATTTTCCAACTTGGTACATCTTTTTCCTTGCCAATCGCTATAAGTTTTGGAAGTGTATATGTAACTTGAGTTGGTTTTGGCCACTTTATAAGGCACCAATAACCCACGAGCGGCTTCAGAGTTAAATAATTTACGCGTTTGCTCAGTTAAAAAATCAGCTTGCAAGTGCGAATCACCAATATGCAAAATATGAACTTGCGCATTGCTGTCATCAATTAAAGCCATTTTTTTATAAAACGCTTGCAAATACTGCGCATTACCAATTGTATTTTTTTCATCGTTCACAAATGGAACCACACTTTGAGCCATCAAATTACGAACAGCCATTGCAAGCATAATAAAAACAAACAGCGTTTTACTTTTTCTTTCCATTTTTATTTACCTCGCTAATTAGTGCTTTGCAAAACAAGGTTGCAAGCTTTTTACCACCTCTAAATGTTAAATGCGTATAATCTTTATTGGCTAATGGTTTTTTACGTTGGGCCCATTCTACCATGGTTCCTTCGCCTCCCATTGCCTCAAACATATTCCAAAACAATATTTTATTTTGAATAGCCAACTTGCGCTGCATGTTTACAAAATTGGGTAAATTAGGAATGGTTACAAATTTGCCATTAATTTTTGTGCTTCTATCGCTAACACTTACCAATAAAATAGTAGCGTTTGGAAAAGCTTGTTTTAAATTTTTTATGGTTACATTCATGCTACGTTCATACCAAGCAGTTCCTGTATCTTTTTCACTTAAAGCATTTAAACCATATTGAAGTACTATCAATTTATAATCTTGAATTTTATTAAATGCACTGTAAACACTGGTATTTACATAACCTAACCCAACACCTGAATTGCCACGCATTCCAAAATTATCTAAGTAAATACCTTCTTTATTTTCAAAACTTACACCATAAAGTTGCAATTGGCTACTTGGCGCAAATTCAAATGTTAAATTACGTGCATAATTACTTTTAATAACAGCTGTTGCCACTCCTGAGTTTGGAATTAATTTTATTCTTACATTAGAATCGTTTACTAGGTATTTACAAGTTAAACTATCGGCCGATTTATTATTGTAGAATAAAGTAGCTTGCGTAAAATGATCGTAAGCTTTATTGCGATAAGGCAAAGTATAATGTAACTTATTGTCTGGCAAAGGAACATCGCAAGTTCCTGAGATTCCTAAAGTAATATTTACCGAACGTTTGCCCACTATTGAATACGTTTCAAAATTTTCAAATTCGTGCAAAACTGTTCCTCTAAAACCCGCCACAGATGAAGTAATGGGCACAAACCCTACCCCACTGCCACCATATAAATATTGTAAACTATCTCTAATATCGCTGGTAAGCATATCGCCTTCAATAAACGAATCGCCAAAAAAACCAATGCGTACTTTTTGTTTATCGGTTTTAATTTTTTTTACAGCCAAGGCGAATGCTTTTATACCTGATTTATTTTCCGAAAAATCTTCAAAACCAATAAAGTCTGCTACTATAGTATTGTCTCTTTGTTTTTTAACTTTTACTTTTTGAGTAATTTTCTGAGTAGTGTCTTTCCTAATATCGTCTAGTATATCTACTTTTTTCAGTCCAATTTTCTCTACATTTAAAAATTGTAATTGACTAATAATAAGCAAAATAACCACCAAACTTAAACATAAATAAAATATGTTTTTTATATAATTTGTCTGCAAGTGTGTAGCTTAAAAAAATGTTATTGTATTGTTGCTGTAATATTAAGTTGAAAATTTTATTATCTAAAATATATTTATCTATAAAAGAAAGATTTTTTCAAACGTCAGAATTATCTATTCGGTGTTGTTTGCTTAAACATTATATTTAAATTAATATTCGTTTCGACTTCGCTCAACGACCGTGAACATTGAGCTTATCCGAAATTTATCAAACGAAACGATTATCAAAAAGTATAAAAACGCTAGATAAACTTAATTGGTTACCTAATTCAATACTCTCTCGAATTTCGTATTTTGTATTTCGAATTTATTTACGCAAGCACTTCCATCAGTACTTTATTCGATTTCAATTCATTGAATCCATCGGAATGAATTTTAAAATAAAGCATTACATGATTGAGTAATTCGTTTCGGTAAGTTTTATTAATTTCTAACGTGCTAAATATATCTAATTGTATGGTGCACAGTTTGTACCAATATTCAGCTAAATGAGGTTCAACCACTTTTATATCGCCTTTTTCGCTTGGTTTAAATATACCTTCTTCCAAATCAAAACTATTGTTTTCGGCACTATAATTAAGCTTGGGGTTAAAGCCCAAATATTGGCTTAATTGTAACATAAAATACACCGGGAAGTTGGCCAAACTTTGCTGTGTTAAATCCAAATATTGAATAAATGTAAACAAAAACTCAAACAAGTTTTTATCAGCTTGATTTTCGGCCTGAATGGTTTTATTTAACACTTCGCCCATAAAAATGCCAATACTACTTTTTAACAAATCGTAATGAATATTATTTATAATTGGCTGGCATTTAAGTTCTTTTATACGTTGCAGGTTTTTATTTAATTGATGGTAAACATCTAAATCTAATAAATTTAAAGGCAGCAAATGCGATGGTTTTATGGCTCCCTTTTTATTTTTTACACCATTAATTAAATACGATTGCAAGCCAAATTGCTCTGTAAAACACTTTAAAATTACACTGTTTTCGCTGTAATCTATGGTTTTAATAACAATGGCTTTGGTTTTGGTTAACATGCTTGCGCAATGTTACCATTTTTTAGTAAAAGGCTTTGCACTTTTATGGTTTTACTTTCAACATTTGTAAGGCTTCTTTTACAAATAAATCTTCTCCATTACCAGTAGTATCAATTTGATAAGCTAGCAATTTATCTAATTTTACTCCTATGCGTTGCGTTTATTCAAAATTATAATAACACACCCCCGTTGAATTAAACTCCACACCAATATTACCCGGAAAAACAAAAAACGATACCTTGCCATCTGTTCCTGCTGTGGTAGAACCTATTACTTTTACATTATTATTAAACTGCAACGTTTTTACAATATACTCACCTAAACCTTGCGTAGTTTCATCTACAATTATTATTATTTGATGCTCATATTTTTTTCCATCTATAACCAATTCATGCACTTTATCTTTAGTATACCTTAACACGCCAGGATTATAAACATCGGGATAAATAGAATTGACTGAACCATTTTCAGTTTCAACAATATAGTTTAGCATTTTTGATTCAACTACAGCATTATGAAAACCTCTGAAGTCTATGATTAACGAATTACTTTTCATTACCTCATGCATATTTAGTAAAAAATTATCATCAAACAAGTGATTCATATTTAAATATGTCACTTTATCTGGGTACCAAACTACACTTAATTTATTTTCCCATTCTTTTTCTTGTATTCGTCCAAACTCGGCTAAAATTCCATAATCGTAATATTGAACATGCTTGGTAAAAACAGTTTTATTGCGTTCAATTTTCAAATCGTTGTATTCATATTTACTTACTAAAATAAGCTTATTAATTTCTCGTTGTTTCGAATTAGCATTTCCACCAGCTACATAAGGTGCTATTGCATCATCTAAATCGCATACTGATATTCCATTTATTGCCAATACTTTATCACCAATTTTTAGCCCGTAATTATCCAAATCAAATGAACGAATTGCACTGATAAAGTAACTATTACCCACTTTTTTCATTCTGAAATTTGGAACAAAATTACCGTAAACCCTAGTTAATAAATTGGCTTCCTTAATTTTAGAGTTCCCATCATTCAAGTTGGCTATTATTTTAAGAACGGCTCTATCATAATCAATTTGTGATTTAGCAAATAAGAAATCGTTTATTGAAAAATACAAAACCTCATCCCAACTTTTATCAATTAAGTTTTTGTATGGATAAAAATAGTTAATCAAATTCCAATAATGGAATAATCCAAGTAAACGCAAATTTGTATTAGGAAATTCTTCTTTAAAATCATCGTGCGGAATATTATATTGTATAACACCCTCCTTACTTTGGTTCAATACATCAGGCATTATTTCTCGGCCATCAATACCCAAAACCAAATACTTTAGTTTGGTTGTAATTTCTTCGTTTAAATAAATAGTATCATTTAACCAATTGTTATTTAACAAGGTATAAACATTGTTTAATGAATCTGTACTTTTTTCAAGCAATTGCTTTGCATTATAACTCACCACAACTGGCTTTAGTAAATTGGTTAAATATTGCCTAAAATTTTTATTATCAAGACCTGCAAGATTTTGTAAATTAGATAAATCAATATTTTCATTTTCAGGCAAAGGATGGTAATTTAAAACTCCCCAAACTTTACATAAGTAATAATACTTTCCAGTAGTGGTAAATTTATTAATGTTAAAAGTTTTATTTTTAGAAGGATAAATAAAAACAGAATCTGTTTTAACATGGATAATAGGCTCATTTGGGTTCGTAATATTGTTACAACTAGTAAATATATATATTATCAATATTGCACTAAAAAAGGTAAAAATAGATTGGTCTAAAATTTTATTGTTTTTCATAAATTCAAAACTCTAATCTCACTACGCTCTGAGTATTAAAGCCTGGTTGCTATATAGAATTATAACTACGAATTTGGTAATAAAATTGTTCCAAACAGAATTCAATAATCATTTTTAAAGATGATTTTTAATTATGATAAATGACTATCAAATCAACTTAAAATATGATATTGATAAGTTCTACTTACTATATAATTTATAACCAAATTTTATTCTCATCAACACTTTTTGAATTATTAAACTTAAAACCAAATAATAAAATGGCATACTCAAAACTAAATTCTTCATTTTGAGTATGATTTATTTTCTTAACCATGTTTCATTATCGGAAAAATAAAATCCTAAAATGCCTTTTTCATAGCTATAATAAACTCCTTTAAAATAAATATCATCTCTATAATCAGAAACAGCACTACTATCGGAAATATGATATACATTTTTATAAACTTTTTTATTTAATGTAATAGAATCTAAAAATTGAAAATTATCTTTATAGAAACCAGCATTTGGAGGCAAATCAACATAATTATTTTTAATATAAATAGACGCATTATCTCTAAATCTCCAATTCCGATTTTCAATAAAACTATCAATGGATGAAACGTTATAATTATTTCTTATTAATGAAATTTCAAAAAGGAAATTCAACACCTTCAAATCTATTATATTCATAGAGTATATTAGCAGAATAAATAATTCTCTCAGATTCAGTACATTTATATTGTGACGGTTTAGGTCCTGAAAATAATTTATTACTAAAAATAATTGTGTCACCAATTCTTTTAAGTGTTAATATTTTGTTTTTGGTACTAAAGAATTTTATTTCATCTGATTCTTGAGGATGATTTAAAAAATACAAAGAATCATTTAATGGTATGTTCCCTAAATTTGTAGTTGGAATTTGATTAAATTCGGCACAAGGTTTTACACATGAATTTATTCCAAAAAAAACAAATAAAAAGACAAAAAATATCATAAATTTCATGTTGTTTCTAAACTAAAAAAATCAAATATAAACCTTTATCTAATTGCTTTGCAACAAAAAACTATATATTACAAGCCTATATGTGGCGTAGAAGTTTAGGCATTTATCCTTTCCGTTATAATAACCAATTGGAATTACTCCAAAGTGGGAATCCTTTTTTTGAAAAATTATCAGAATTAATCAAAAATGCAACTTCTGAAATTCATCTTCAGTTATATATTTTTGAACCTGATGAAACCGGAAAAATCATTACAGTCTTATTAATTGAAGCTGCTAAAAGAGGTGTAAAAATTTATGTAGTTTTGGATGCATTTGGGAGTAAAAACTTTAATAGAATATGGCAAAAAAACCTCACTGATGTTGGCATTGAAATCTATTTTTACTCACCTATAAAATTTGCTAACTACCTACATATGGGTATGCGTTTACACCATAAAATTATATGCTTTGATGGAAAATTTGCTTTGATAGGTGGCATTAATATTTCAGATAATTACAGTGCATATAACCATGAAACTCCATGGCTCGATTTTGCTTTATTAGCACAAGGAAAAATAGTATCAGACTTAGTACAAATTTGCAAACAGACTTTAAGAACAGTAAGTAATTACCCTAAATATAAAACAAAACAAGAAATACAAAAAGAACTCAAACCTATTATAACAAGGGTTTTACAAAACAATTGGGTACAAGCAAAATTTGGAATTACTCATCAATACAAACAACAAATTAGAAAAGCAAATAACGATATTATACTCATTGCCAGTTATTTTATTCCTTCATTGGCTTTGAAAAGATTACTAAAAAATGCAGCTAAACGTGGAGTAAATGTAAAAATTGTTTTAAATTCATTTTCAGATGTATCCATGGTAAAATATGCCACTGAATATTTTTATAATGATTTACTAAAAGCAGGAATAAATATTTATGAGTGGAAACAAAGTGTTTTGCACGCTAAAGTTGGACTAATAGATTCTGAATGGTTAAGTGTAGGTTCTTACAACTTAAATCATTTGAGTGATTTTGGTAGCATTGAGTGTAATTTAGAAATTTTAGATGCAGCATTTTGTTTAGCAACAAATATTAAATTAAACCAATTAATCAATGATGGTTGTGAAAAGGTTTCATTTGATGATTTTAATACTAAAAAATCAATACGTAATAGCCTTTTACAACTTATATCGTACTTATTGGTCAGATTTTCTCTTTCTCTATTATTTTTTTTACAAGGCAAAAAGAACCCAAAAATTAAGAAATAAACTTTTAATTTAATTAATCCTTACCAAAACATTATTTTCGCCCATAATTTTTTAACAAGTATGAACAAAATAACAATCTCCCTTTTCTCCATTCTATTAATTACTGCTTCTTGTAGTAAAGAATCAGGACCAACTGAAGACAAATGTGCTGGTAAATTTGCACCTAGCGGTGTAACCAATTTATTAATTAGCCTAAACCAAGATAAACAAATGGGTTTGGCTACAGTAGCCGAAATTGAAAAAAATCCAACGGAATTCCCTATTTTAGATTCGGCCTCTTACCCTGTTGCGTATAGAAATATTTACCGTATGACTAAAAACATTTTAGATAGTGGTGGAGTTTATTACAAAGATGAATTTGCTTGGAGAGTACGTATTATTAAAAAAGACGATGTATTGAATGCTTTCTGCACACCTGGTGGTTATATTTATGTTTACACTGGTTTAATTAAATACTTGGATAATGAAACACAATTAGCCGGTGTTATGGGTCATGAAATTGCCCATGCTGACAAACGCCATAGTGCAAACCAAATGGTAAAACAATATGGAGTTAGTTCTTTGGTTTCTATACTTACTGGTGGTGATCCAGGAGCAATAAGCACACTAGCTAGTAATTTATTGGCTTTATCTTTTAGCCGTTCTGATGAAACCGAAGCTGATAAATTTTCGGTTAAATACTTAAATGGAACCAGCTATGATGCAAGAGGTGCTAAATACTTTTTTGAAAAATTAATAGCGGCTGGTCAAACTGGAGGTACACCTGCATTTTTAAGTACACACCCAAATCCAGAAACAAGAGTAGCAGATATCACATCTGTTTGGGAATGTTATGGAAGCAAAGTTGGACAAACTTTTGATGCGCAATACATGGCATTTAAAGCTAGTTTACCTTAATATTATTTATTTAAAATAAAACTAAAAGCGGAACCTAAAGTTCCGCTTTTTTCATTTTCTAAACTCCAAAATATCTGCTGGTTGACAGTCCAATGCTTCACATAAACTTTCTAACGTACTAAACGAATGGCTTTAGCTTTGCCAGTTTTTAAAATAGAAAGGTTAGAAAGTGTGATATCTACTTTCATAATCAGCCTATTTAGTTTTATTTAATCTCTCAATTTTTATTGATTTTATTGTTTTTTCAAATCTATCGAAAAATCCATCGCAATTTTTGGATCTGCAATCAGCTGTGAAAGAAATGAAATTACTATCTATAACAGTGTAAGCAACAAGGTAATAAGTCCAATAACCATTTTTGTAATTTTCGTTCTGCTTATATTTGGAAATTGCGTAAGCTTGATTATTTATTACAATTTTTTTTACTTCTAAGGAATCTATTGTTATTTCACCTATAATAGTTCGATATTCTAATCTATTTTTCAGTTGAAGAATAGAACTATCATTATTGTAATCTCTTAATGTTTTCCAATAGAAATTTCTGTTATGAATAATTGTAAATCGATAGGTAGAATCTGCAAATGAAGTCCATAAAAAACCAGTTTCTCGTTGACTTGGGTAACTTTTTTTGGAAAATCTATATTTGTATTCATGCGAGGCACTGTTGTCATCAATATCTTCCCAAACATAAAATGTATCTAATTCCAATGGCTTGTCGAATGTGATTTTATAAAGTGAATCTTGTGTAAAAAATACAGTTTCTAGGGTATCATTCTTTTCATTTTTACAACCGAATAAACAAGTAATTGCAAGTATTGAAATTAGAAAAAGTATTGTTTTGTGTTTCACTTATTATTATTTTATCAAACAAAAGTATGTTTAATAATTTGAATAAATGTAGTGTTAAAAACAGCAATTACTAAATTCTAAAACTTATGTATTAAAAAATTGAACCATATAGGACAGAAAGTTTATTCTATGTTATCTCTGTGACTATGTGGTTCAATAATTTTATTATTTGTTTTCTGTTTTACTAAACTCCAAAATATCTGCTGGTTGGCAATCCAAAGCTTTGCATAAACTTTCTAACGTACTAAAACGAATGGCTTTAGCTTTGCCAGTTTTTAAAATAGAAAGGTTTGAAAGTGTGATATCTACTTTCTCTGATAGCTCGTTTAAACTCATTTTTCGTTTAGCCATCATCACATCAAGGTTCACAATTATGGGCATATTTTTAAATGGTTAAGTCGTTTTCTTGTTTTAAATTTATTCCTTTTTGAAAAACATCAATTATCATAAAAATAATTAATGCAAAAAACAAAGGATAAAAGAAATTTTGGGCTTTTGAATAAAGACCTAAATTTGAAAGATTTCCTTTGAAATTGTCATGTAAAAAACTCAGTAAAATGAAATCTTTGGCAAAGTATAAAATAGGTAAAGAAACCAATAAACATACAATAATTTTCAGTAGTTTAATTACAGTTTTACTAAAAAAATTATTTTGTTTGACCACCAAAACAATTAGTAATATTAAAAGTAGAATAATTTCTTCAAAAATAAACTTTGAGATAATTAACATTTTACAAAGCCATAATTTCGAAAATACATAATCACTTACAGAATGGTAATTAATGAGTAGATAGGGTTTATCACTTCCATAATTTAGAGATACAGAATCAAAAATTGCGGTGTTAAAATTTTCTTTTTCAATATTTATTTTCTCTGGGTCAAATTTATCAGTTTCAATTTCTGTTATTTTTATCTTGGTTCGTTGTTTTACGCCATTAATTTCAGCCCAATCAAAAATTGGAAATTGAGTGAGCTTATGGATGTTATTCACAAACATAAAGGTGGCAAGACAAAAGAGTACTTTCTGTAGTAATGAAAGTTTTAAAAATAATTTAAATGGGTTCATAATTTATATTTATTTGTGTGATGCAAACAAAAGTAAAAATTTATTATAAAACAAACTATATTTATTGTTTATCAATAATTTTATTGTAAATAGCAACAAATAACTGATTTTACATTTAAACTTCGTGGCTAGTCTTTAAACACAACAACGGACAAGCAATAGAAATTTACTTCGCAGTTTTGTCACTCCGCATTTCGCAATTCATATTTTATTCTTTTAATACTAATCATAAAAACTTATCTTGCCCGCCCTTATGATAAATATAACTTTACCAGACGGTTCCGTTCGCTCGTATGAACGGGGAGCAACCGCCTTAGACGTAGCCAAATCAATTAGTGAAGGATTGGCTAGAAATGTATTAGCAGCAAAAGTAAATGGGCTAACTATAGATGCTACGCGCCCAATTAACGATGATGCTTCTTTAACCCTTTTAACCTGGAACGATTTAGAAGGTAAACAAACCATGTGGCACTCATCGGCACATTTAATGGCCGAAGCTTTAGAAGCCCTTTATCCAGGAGTTAAATTTGGAATTGGTCCTGCTTTAGAAAGTGGTTTTTACTACGATGTTGATTTTAACGGACAATCATTTTCGACAGAAGACCTGAAAAAGGTAGAAGACAAAATGATGGAATTAGCCAAGCAAAGCAGTGTCTACAGCCGCCAGGAAGTGAGCAAGGCTGACGCCATTAGCTATTTTACCGAAAAAGGCGATGAGTACAAATTAGAACTTTTGCAAGATTTAGCCGATGGTACCATTACTTTTTATACGCAAGGAAATTTTACCGATTTATGCCGTGGGCCACATATTCCAAACACTGGATTTATTAAAGCATTAAAACTTACTTCGGTAGCAGGTGCATACTGGCGCGGAAACGAAAAAAATAAACAATTAACGCGTATTTACGGAATTACCTTCCCTAAAAAAGCGGAGTTAGATGCTCATTTGTTAATGCTTGAAGAAGCAAAAAAACGCGATCATAGAAAATTAGGAAAAGAATTAGAACTATTTACTTTTTCTGAAAAAGTAGGAATGGGTTTACCATTATGGTTGCCTAAAGGCGCTGCTTTGCGCGAGCGTTTGGTTCAATTTTTACAAAAAGCACAAGTAGCAGCTGGTTATTTACCGGTTATTACTCCGCATATTGGTAATAAAAATTTATACATTACATCTGGCCATTACGAAAAATATGGTGCTGATTCGTTTCAGCCAATAGCTACTCCACGTGAAGGCGAAGAGTTTTTCTTAAAACCAATGAACTGTCCACATCATTGCGAAATTTATAAAGCATCTCCAAAATCGTACAAAGATTTACCAGTGCGTTATGCAGAGTTTGGAACTGTTTACCGTTACGAACAAGCAGGCGAATTACATGGTTTAACCCGTGTACGTGGCTTTACTCAAGATGACGCGCATTTATTTTGCCGTCCTGATCAAGTAAAAGAAGAGTTTTGTAAAGTAATTGATTTGGTACTTTATGTATTCAAAGCATTAGATTTCCAAGATTTTACTGCTCAAATTTCATTACGCGATCCTGAAAACAAAACCAAATACATTGGTTCTGACGAAAATTGGGCATTGGCCGAAAATGCCATTATTGAATCGGCAGCCGAAAAAGGTTTAACCACTGTGGTTGAATTAGGCGAAGCTGCTTTTTATGGCCCTAAATTAGATTTTATGGTAAAAGATGCCATTGGCAGAAAATGGCAATTAGGAACTATTCAGGTTGATTATAACTTACCTGAGCGTTTTGAACTAGAATATACCGGAAGCGATAATTTAAAGCACCGCCCAGTTATGATTCACCGTGCACCATTTGGTTCGTTGGAAAGATTTGTGGCTGTGTTAATTGAACATTGTGCAGGAAATTTCCCACTTTGGTTAACTCCTGAGCCATTTGCTTTGTTACCAATTAGTGAAAAGTATCATGACTATGCACAAAAAGTTTTGGATTTGCTAAAAATAAATGATATTCGCGGCTCATTTGACGACAGAAACGAAAAAATAGGAAAGAAAATTCGTGATGCCGAAACCAAAAAAACGCCATTTATGCTGATCATTGGTGAGCAAGAAATGGCCGAAGACAGCGTATCGGTGCGTAAGCACGGAGGCGAAGATTTGGGTAAAATGAAATTGGATGATTTTATAAATTATTTAAAAGAACAACTAACAATAAAAAAATAAAAAAGATTGGCATTACCACCTAAAAAAAAATCGGCATACGTTCCTGGCGGAAGAAGACTTCCAATGAAACCAGGTGAAGGAGAATTTAATATCAACATGCAAATTCGTGCTAAAGAAGTACGTTTAATTGCTGAAGGTATTGAACCAGGCGTATATTCAATTCAGCGTGCATTAGAAATTGCAGATGAACAAGAATTAGATTTGGTTGAAATTTCGCCAAACGCAGAACCGCCTGTTTGCAAAGTAATTGATTACAAAAAGTTTTTGTTTGAACGCAGAAAAAAAGCTAAAGAAGCAAAAGCTAATCAAATAAAGCAGGATATTAAAGAAATACGCTTTGGACCCAACACTGACGATCATGATTTTGATTTTAAATTAAAACATGCCGAAGAGTTTTTAAAAGAAGGACATAAAGTGAAAGCTTATGTATTTTTTAAAGGCCGTTCTATTGTGTACAAAGAAAGAGGAGAGGTATTGTTATTACAATTTGCTCAAAAACTTTCTGATTGGGGTAAGGTAGATATGTTGCCAAAATTAGAAGGTAAAAAGATGAATTTAATAATGAGTCCTAAGCCTAAAAAATAGCATCGATAAATTGTAAAGTATAAAAAGAATCGGAGATTAAAATGCCAAAAGTAAAAACAAACAGTGCGGCTAAAAAGCGCTTCAAAACCACTCCAAGTGGTAAAATTAAAAGAGGCTCAGCTTATAAAAGTCACATTTTAACTAAAAAATCAACTAAACGCAAACGTAACTTAACCAAAGGTGGTTATATTAGCACTCCAGATATGGGGTTGATTAAAAATTTATTGGGAATAGGTAAATAGTTGTCTGTTGCTCGTTGTCAGTTGCTAGGATTTATTTCTAACAATCCAACAATGTAGCAATCCAACAATTTCCCAAACCCCAACCTCGGTTTAAAAACAAGTATTAACCCGAACAAAAGCCCCAAAGAATCACACTTAACCGAAGTGATCGCTTAGGTTCAAAAAACTAAAATTAAATTATGCCACGTTCAGTCAATTCAGTAGCCTCAAGAAGGCGCAGAAAAAAACTCCTAAAGTTAGCCAAAGGTTACTGGGGAGCTAGAAAAAATGTATTAACAGTCGCCAAACATACGATAGACAAAGGTCTAAATTATGCTTACCGCGATAGAAAAACCAAAAAACGTAATTTCCGTGCACTTTGGATCGTGCGTATTAACGCAGGTGTTCGTCAATATGGTTTAAGCTACAGTCAATTTATTGGTTTAGCAGCTAAAAAAGGTTTAGGTTTAAACCGTAAAGTATTAGCTGATTTAGCAATGAATCATCCTGATGCTTTCAAAGCTATTGTTGAAAAAGTAAAATAAATTTTTAACTAACAATACAATTTTTCGATATATAAAGCCCGCTAGCAATAGTGGGCTTTTTTATTTGGTAGTTTTAATGTTCTCTATTATTATGCTGTATTATTTTTCTAAATAATAATCAAACTTAAAGTCCTCAATTTTTGATGAGTCAAGCCAATTAAGAAAGTAGTCGTGCGTTTTCGTATCTCCAATTATCTCATATCCATTAAGAAACTTATTATCCTTCTGTCTTTCAATAAAATGATACCCGTCCTGAGTCTCTGCAATTATATATTTATCAGTGTGGCCAACTCTTTTAACGTTTTTAACTCTGGCAATTGCATCTCCATCACCAAGGTTAAAGTAGAGAGTCATATAAGCTGTACCTGGGTCAGATGCTACAAAATAAGGTCCATCTATTTCATGTCGTGTAGAATATGAGTCGAAACAAGATGCCAATAGTCCACACAACGCAAGTAATAAGGTTGTTGATTGTTTGGTATTCATTTGTATTTCTTTAAAATGTAATATTACTTATAAATAGTTACTACATAATTATGCCAATCCACCAAGACTATTTGGCTTTGCGAAAATGCGTAGCATTTTGCTTGTACAATTATATTCATTTGCTTTTTAAAATATCAAAAGGTGCGGAAAAACTTTGTCAAAGTTCTAAACTTTGACAAAGTTAAAGCTAATGGAAAGTAATTTAATAATTCAAGGAAGATGCTTACAGCAAGACCAAGTGCGGAAACTACCGTCATTGCGAGGAACGAAGCAATCTCAAGTTATGCAGGACGTTCACTTGAGATTGTTTCTCTACGATCGCAATGACGTTTGTTGCTGTTACTGAAAACTCTGACAAAGTTAAAGCTAATGGAAAGTAATTTGATAATTCAAGGAAGATGCTTATGCAAGACTAAGTGCGGGCTGCTAATTGTGTAGTAAAATTCAAATAACTATAAATATACAAAGTGCGGAAACTATTGTCATTGCGAGGAACGAAGCAATCTCAAGTTATGCAGGATGTTGGCTTGAGATTGCTTCTCTACGATCGCAATGACGTTTGTTGCTGTTACTGAAAACTTTGACAAAGTTAAAGGTAATGGAAAGTAATTTAATAATTCAAGGAAGATGCTTACAGCAAGACCAAGTGCGGAAACTATTGTCTTTGCGAGGAACGAAGCAATCTCAAGTTATGCAGGATGTTGGCTTGAGATTGCTTCTCTACGATCGCAATGACGTTTGTTGCTGTTACTGAAAACTTTTACAAAGTTAAAGCTAATGGAAAGTAATTTGATAATTCAAGGAAGATGCTTACAGCATAAATGATTTAGGACAATACAATTTTTCGATATATAAAGCCTGCTAGCAAGAGTGGGCTTTTTTATTGATAAAATAAAGTAATCAATCGTTTATCTATCTGAATATCCGGTGAATTGAAGTGTTTGAAAAGCTTGAAAATTAGTTTTACCCTCCTTCATATCAACAAAAAAAGTATTTCTCTCTATGTTATCCTTTGATTGGGTTTCAAGAACAAAATTTTGTTTACCTAATGGTAAAAACGCCCTAGTATAATTAATTGAATAGGGTAATAATTGCCAATTTCTTGTATCTGCCTTTTCACTCACAGCTCCTAATATACTTAAGGCAGCTCCAGCAGCTTGATTTTCTTTTTTGGCTGCACTAATTGCTATTTGTTTAAAAGCTAATCTTAATATAGCCTCACTAATTTCTTTTAGCATTCTGTCGTTTAGACTTTTATAGGCAATGGCATTAATATCTTCACCAACTTCTAGTTTAAAATGACGGTTTAAGCTATCTACTATTACGGCATTTTGAAATAATGGAGTACGAGTAACATACTTTGGCCATGCAACACGCACTATATTCAAAGCCGACAAATTTTTCCTATCATCAGTACTTCCCACATAAATTGGAAAACTTAATCCCAAATCAGCATTAACAAAATTAACATATCCATTAGCCAAAGGATAGATAACAAAATTAATTGAGTTCTCATCTTTAATTGGACCTAAACCATTATTCCAAAAAAATACCAAAGGTGCAAATCCTTCTGGCATTAGTTCGGCTTTCATATTAAACTCGTTTTCGTATTGAGCCAACTCTTCACTAAAACTAATTAATTTGGCGGTACGTAAAATATCTTTCTTTAACTGTGTTGGAACCTCAGTTCCTAGTTGAGGTTTGTAATCTTCCTTATAAATATTTAAAGCATTACGATAAGCAATAAAAGCATTATTGTAATCACTTTGCGCATCGTAAATCATTCCTAAAAGATTGTGTGCAAAAGCATCACGTCTGTATTTATTCTTATTACCCATTAAATCATTTAAACGCTGACTAGTTTCAATCATTCGTTTACAAGCTACCAAAGCATTGTCAAAATCATTCATTTGAACAAAATTTATGGTTAGGTAATAATGGATTAATACTTGCTCAAATGTTTCACCATTATAGGTGCTATAATTAGGATTTATTAAAGTGCTTGCAAGTGCTGTAGCATAGTTTTTTCTATAATCTTCTACAAATAAATCTGCTTGCAAAAAATACTTATTACTCTCTTCATTTTTACCATTCATCCAAAGTATTGTTCCTTTGTTTAAATAAAATAAAAGCTTATTTCTAAGTGGTTTTTGCCATTTTGCATCATTCAGTAATGTCTCGGCTTTATCCAATCTTCCATCATAAACAGATTGCATCAAATCAAACTGTTTTTGATAATAGGTAGCGCAGGAACTTAACATGCCTAAAGTCAATAATACTATAATATGAAGTTTAATTTTATGCAATTTATTTTTAATAAATAAAATAGATAAATAAAAAGAATGTACTGATATAGCAGAACATTCTTTTTAAATTTTACTCGAAATTGTTGAATTTTAGTTTTTAACTAATTTTTTGATTTGTTTTTGACCAATCCAAACCTTTTCGTTGGTTTCAATGTTTGTTAACTCCAAATTTATTTGATAGGCCACTGTTTTGCGGTTTTTATATTCATCGGTGATAGAAGTTATCACACCATTCATCATAAAATCAGCACCATTTTCTTTACCCCATTTCTTTTTACTTTCCTCGCTAGCAAAAGTTTGTTGGTCATTACGTTCATCTCGAACTTGATTACGTTCGTCAGCACTTTGAACCACACTTACTCTTCCTTCATTAATAAAAGCCACTTCCATATTTTTAATAAATCCTGTTGCATCAATATACTCACTGGTTTTATTGCGAACACTGCCAATAATTACAACTGGCTTACGATTAGATATTTTTTCAAAGCTACCAATCCATGGTTTTGTTAACACATCTTTTGTCATCTCTTCAGCTACCAATTTGCTGTCAGTATCATTCCAACGGCCACTAATATCAGTTGCCAAATTAGGGTCAACTCTCTCAATTTTTCTATTGCCACAGCTTGAACTTAGTAAAATGCCAATGGCACTTAATGCAATGATTATTTTTTTCATGGTTTTAGTTTTTAAATTTTTCTTCAAGGTTACAAAATGCTTGCCAAAAAATTGAATAATTTTTGATAGGCGTTAAAAAAATAATTTTTGGCAGTAACTTTGATATGTGCTTTATATAAATTTAATTTACCAACTCAATAAAACGAAACTACCATGAAATTTTTTAACAAAACCTCAGCCTTAAAATTAGTTTTTGCGCTATTTGCTTTTTTAACTTTAAATGTGGCATTTGCACAAGATCAGAAACAAACTTTACCTGATTTAAATTTAAAAGATGTAAATGGGAAAGTGGTAAATGTTAAAGATTATTCTAAGAAGGGTAAAATTGTAATCATTAGCTTTTGGGCTACTTGGTGTACACCTTGTAAAAAGGAGTTAAATAACATTAACGAACTTTATGAAGAGTGGAAATCGAAGTATGATGTAATTGTTGTTGCTGTTTCTATTGACAATGCCAGGAATGTGATGAAAGTTAAACCATACGTAGATGGACAAGCTTGGCCATTTGATGTATTATTGGATGTAAATAGTGATATGATGCGTGCCATGAATGTGGTAAATCCACCGCATACTTTCTTGTTAAACAAAGAAGGTAATATTGTATACAGTCACACTGGTTATTTAGAAGGTGACGAGTTTACTTTAGAAGAAAAAATTAAAGCATTGGTTAAATAATTTAAACCAAATAAATAATTAAAAGGAGCAAGTTAAACTTGCTCCTTTTTTTTGAAATAAACTTTACTTTTAAATTAAAAATGAACACCAACACTTACCTCTGAACCTTTAATACTCAAACGAGCATCGTTGAATGAAGCAGTTTTTTCTATAATATTTCCACCTAAATTTCCACCTTTATATTTTCCATTTAGGTCCAATACCGATTCTCCGTCCAAATAAGAATATTGAATATAAATACCTAGTTTTTTATTCAAATGATATTCAATTTCAAAACTTGTAATAAAACCATAGCCAGGCCTGTTGGTATAACTCAAATCAGCATTGGTCACATCCCAACCTTCGTATTCACTTATGGCTCTATCAAAGTTTCCTTTGTCTAACCTGTGTGTAAAATTATAAAACATAAAACCTCCGGCACAGGCTGAAATAGAAATTTTGCCTATACGAGTTCCTAAGCCAAATTCTAAGGGAACCAATAGTGTGGTAGAAGCGCCAAAAAGTGGTTCTTTGGCTTTAAATGGCAGATGAGTTACAGCATTGCCAGGCATACTATAAACAGTAAAACCTGTTTGAACTGTAAAAACTTTATTAATAGAAAGACCAACTCCACGTACACTTAAAGGACCAAAAACATTGGCTACATAACCAGTAGATGGAATAAAAAAACCAATGCCCGCCCCAATTTGTGCAACAGCATTTTGAATACCTATCAAACCTATAGCAATAGTAAAAAGAATAGTTTTAAGTTTTTTGTTTTTCATGATAGAATCATTTTCAAGCAATTAAATTAATAAAATTAACAAAACCAATTGGAGGCAAAACTCAATGATAAAAATTCGAAAATTGAGCTTTGAAAGTAGGTAAAATAGATTGGTTAATATTTTAAATTGAAACCCTAAAATAGCTTAAATTTGCGTTGTGGAATTTAAGTTAACAAGCGAGTATGTGCCAACAGGCGATCAACCAAGTGCTATTAAAGCATTGGTTGAAGGATTGAACCGTGGGGATAAAAGCCAAGTATTATTGGGGGTAACAGGTAGTGGTAAAACGTTTACCATGGCCAATGTAATAGCTCAAGTACAAAGACCTACTTTAATTTTAAGTCATAATAAAACTTTGGTGGCGCAGCTATACAGCGAGTTTAAGCAGTTTTTTCCAGAAAATAGAATTGAATACTTTGTTTCGTATTACGATTATTACCAACCTGAGGCTTTTATTCCATCGAGCAATACTTATATAGAAAAAGATTTAGCAATTAACGAAGAAATAGAAAAAATGCGTCTTTCCACCACCTCTGCATTGCTTTCAGGCAGAAGAGATGTATTGGTAGTAGCTTCGGTAAGTTGTATTTATGGTGCAGGTAATCCTAAAGATTATGAAAGCAGCATTGTTCGTTTGCATGTTGGACAAAAAATTGTTCGCAATACCGTGTTGTATGCTTTGGTAGATTCGTTGTATAGCCGCACCACAGCCGATTTTAACAGAGGTAACTTCAGGGTAAAAGGTGATGTGTTGGATGTGTTTCCTGCCTATGCCGATTTTGCTTTTCGCATTTCATTTTTTGGAAACGAAATAGAAGGCATTGATATCATTGACCCTGTTAGTGGTAAAAAACAAGAATCAGTTGATGATTGCGCTATTTTTCCAGCAAACATTTACGTTACACCAAAAGAACAATTACACGATGCCATGCGTGAAATTCAAGATGATTTGGTAGCGCAAATTGAATATTTTAAATCGATTGGAAAACATTTAGAAGCAAAACGATTAGAAGAACGTACCAACTTTGATTTGGAAATGATGCGTGAGTTGGGCTATTGCAGTGGTATTGAAAATTATAGTCGATACATGGATAAACGTAATCCGGGCGATAGGCCATTTTGTATTTTAGATTATTTTCCAAAAGATTTCATTTTAATGGTGGACGAAAGTCATGTAAGTATTCCTCAGGTTCGGGCCATGTATGGAGGTGATAGAAGCCGAAAAGAAAACTTGGTAGAATATGGTTTTAGGTTGCCTTCGGCAATGGATAACAGGCCTTTGCAGTTTAACGAGTTTGAAGGTATGATAGGTCAAACGGTTTACGTTAGTGCCACTCCTGCAGAATACGAAATTAGGCAAGCTGAAGGTGTAGTGGTAGAACAAGTTATTCGCCCTACAGGTTTGTTAGACCCAACTATTGAGGTGCGTCCATGTTTAAATCAAGTAGATGATTTATTAGATGAGATAAATGAGCGCATAAAAATGGGAGATAGAATTTTGGTTACTACTTTAACCAAACGTATGGCCGAAGAGTTGAGTAAATACATGACCAAATTAAATATTAAATGCCAATACATTCATAGCGATGTAAAAACCTTGGACAGGGTTGATATTTTACGCGATTTACGATTGGGTATTTTTGATGTATTGATTGGCGTAAACTTATTGCGCGAGGGTTTGGATTTACCTGAGGTAAGTTTGGTAGCCATTATGGATGCAGATAAAGAAGGATTTTTAAGAAATGATAAATCATTAACTCAAACCATTGGTCGTGCTGCAAGGAACGATAGAGGTAAGGTAATTATGTATGCCGATAGAGTTACAGGCAGTATGCAACGCACAATTGATGAAACTTATAGAAGAAGGGACAAACAAATTGCTTACAATACTTTACATGGCATCACTCCTACTACTATCAAACGAAGTCGTGAGGAAATTTTAAAACAAACTGAATTGGCTGATGCAAGAACCATTTTAGCACCAGAACCAAAAGCGTATGTGGAACCACAAGAATTGAATTTAGCTGCAGATCCAATTTTAGAATATTTAAGCAAACCTAAATTGGATAAAATGATTGCCGAAACTCAAAAACGCATGCAAAAAGCGGCTAAAGACATGGACTTTATGGAAGCTGCTCGCTTGCGCGATGAAATGTTTGCATTACAGAAAAAGTTGGAAGAAGTAGTTGGGGATTAGTAGTTGTTGGTTGATAGTTGTCCGTTGATAGGGTGGAAATGAGACTTGGGAGATAGGAATTGAGAGATGTGAGAAGGTAATTGAGAAATGAGATTTTGGGTGAAACGAATATTAATTTGTGCAGGAACGATTCCCTCTGCACTCGCTAGCGCAATGTAATTAAGTAAAGCGAACGACTCCATAGGAGTCAAATATTTATAGAAAAAATTTGCCATAAAACATACGCCCCCATTGGGGTCGAACCCGCGAATTAATTTTGATTGCTATAAACATTTGACCTTTTTAAGGTCATAAATTCCTTAACTTAATGACATTGATCGTCTCGCTAGTGAATGTATTAATAGGCCCTGGCTAACATCATAAAGTTAAATAAATGGCGGGACACCTAATATAAAATCAATCTCACAAGAT
>JAAFJM010000090.1 GCA_013298895.1 Bacteroidota bacterium
TAATTGTATTTGTTTGTTTAGCTGTATTGGCCCAAAGCCAAAACAGACAAAAGACCTTTATTTTACTTACCGATAGCATCACTTTAGATAGTTCAGTTATTGTACAAAAATCGGTTCAAGTAAGTAATGGTAATACCCTTTTTATTGAAAACATTGATTTCATGATAAATTATTATGCCCATGCTTTGATCAATTTAAAAATACCTAAAGGCACTCCACTTATTGTAAAATACAGCGCTTCCAATTTTTATTTTAATAAAATTTACCAAAATAAAAATCCCAACATCATAGATAAGGAAGGCATTGAAACCAAAAATCCATTTTTGTACAGCATTAATGAAACCGATTTTTTAAGTTCTGAAAGTTTTAGCAATGGCTTAAAAATGAATGGTAGTATTTCGCGCGGATTGGGGCTTGGTAATGCACAAAATGTGGTGGTAAACTCTAACTTAAACCTTCAGCTTAGCGGAAAACTGAATAACGATATTGATGTATTGGCAGCCATTAGCGATGATAATAACCCAATTCAACCCGAAGGCAATACGCAACAGTTGCAAGATTTTGACAAAGTTTTTATTCAATTAAGTAAAAACAAAACCAAGGTAATTATTGGTGATTTTGAAATGCGTAAACCAACCGATAGTTATTTTTTAAACTATAACAAAAAATCGAGAGGTGCGCAAGTTCAAACCGCCTTTAACTTAAAACCAATTTTGGGTAATAAAAAAGATTCGGCTTTATTACAGATTGGTGCCGATGCTGCCATAAGCCGCGGTAGGTTTGCCAGAAATACATTAACTGCCATAGAAGGAAACCAAGGCCCATACCGACTTACAGGGGCTAATGGAGAACTGTTTATCATACTTATTTCGGGTACTGAAGCCATTTATTTAGATGGTGAAAAACTAAACCGAGGCGAACAAAACGATTATGTGATTGATTATAACAGTGGCGAAATTACTTTTACACCAAAACGTATTATAACGCAATACAGCAGGATTGTAGCGGAATTTCAATACAGTGATAGAAATTTTGCAAGGACCGTTTTTACTACCAATGGCAGTTATAAAACCAAAAATTTTACCATTAGAGGCAACTATTTTACAGAACAAGATGACAAGGACCAACCTTTTCAGCAAACTTTAAGCGATAACGATAAATTGGTTTTGGCCAATGCAGGCAATAAACTAAACCAAGCAGTGGTAAGTGGCGCTACTAAAGTAAGTACGTTTAGCAATACCAAAATTTTATACCGTAAAATTGATACTTTAGGTGGGAATGATGTATATGTTTTTACCAATATTGCTGGAGCAGATACTGTTTTTTATGAAGTAAAATTTAGCAATGTAGGAGTTAATAGAGGTAGCTATGTACAATCGGCTTCATCGGCTAACGGCAGGGTTTTTCAATATGTGGGACCTAATAATGGCAGTTTTGAACCTGTAATTTTATTAACCGCTCCTAATAAAATGGAAATGCTAAATGCAGCCATTGATTTTACAGCACTTAAAAACACGCAAATTACAGTTGAAATAGCACAGAGTAATTTTAACCGAAACTTATTTAGCAATTTGGATAAGCAAAGCGACAAAGGTTTAGGCGCCAAAGTATTTATCAATAATAAAAATAATTTAAGTAAAACATGGCTTTGGCAAAATCAACTTAACTACGAATGGGTGGATGCAAATTTTAGGTATGTAGAACGTTACAGAAACGTAGAGTTTGATAGGATTTGGAACAGACAATTAAACAACTCGAGCAGCAGCGATACTGGATATAACGAACATATTTTATCAGCCAAAACAAGCATAGAAAAACAACAACTATTTAATGCCTATTATCAAATTCAATTATATAACCGTAATCAAAATTATGCTGGTTTAATCAATCAAATTGGAAGTGTTTTTACACATAAAAATAACCAATTGAATGCCAATGCCGAATACTTAACCATTAGTATAAACAATACTACTTTGCAGCAAAACCTTAATCAAAACCAAACTTATAAATACAATGCTGGCTATGCCCGCACGCAGTTTAAACATCAAGTTGGGGTAAATTATTTAACCGAAAAAAGTAAGTTTTTTAAAACCAACGATACTTTGCTAACAGGTAGTTTTAGTTATAACCAAAGCAATTATTTTTTCCAAAATACTGATACCTTAAAACTAAAATACCGAGTTGATTATACCAACAGAAACGATTTTCAAGCTAGGAATACTGATTTTTATTTAGCCAGCATAGCACAAAACATCAATGCTTTAACTGTTTTAAAACAAGATAATGGAAATAGGTTAAACTTAAATTTTACTTACCGAAATTTTGAAATAAACGACACTTCTATCAAAAATCTAAAGCCCGAAAGAACCATTTTAGCAAGGGTTGAATACGATTATGCTTTTTTAAGACGCATGTTTACTGCCAATACTTATTACCAAATTGGTAGCGGAAACGAGCTGCGCAGAGATTTTAGTTACTTAGAAGTTCCCAAAGGGCAAGGTGTATATGTTTGGAAAGATTTTAACTTAGATAATATTC